>JAFAER010000206.1 GCA_023423895.1 Pseudomonadota bacterium | reverse complement strand
AGAGCCGCATCGTCGCGACGATGGCGCTCTTCCCGCCTTTCTTCCACTTCAACGGCAAGCCCCAGCAGTCGATCGGCGTCCGCAACCTCTACGCGCAGGGCACGTACGAGAAGGTCACGATTTGGGCGGGCTCCCGCATGTACCGCGGGGACGACATCTACCTGCTCAATTGGTGGCCGCTCGACAACCAGAACACGATCGGCGGCGGCGTCGGCGCGCCGATCTACCGCACCGACGACGGCTCGCAGGAGACGATCCTCCAGGGCCACGTCGGCCAGCAGCGCCTCGACAACCCGTACCAGTTCCAGCAGATCCCGGTCGTTGCGCCGGTCGGCTTCGGCACGGTCGACGTGACGAAGCTCGATCGCCCGCGCACGATCGAGACCTTCAAGCTCACCCACTTCATCCGCCCCGGCGGCGGACCGGGTGGCTTCAAGGAGATCCTCTACGGCGAGCTCCATCAGCTCGCTGCCGGTGTGTTCCGCGATCCGCTGACGAACGTGGATCGGGGACTGCCGAACGACTCCGGATGGCTCGCCGGCTCTCAGCTCACGTGGTTCAAGGGCGAGCGCGATACGTTCGCGTCGCTCGTCATGCGCCACGCGCGCGGCATCGCCGCGTACGATCCGCTCGCGGTCCCGATCACGTTCGCGCTCGATCGCACCGTCAGCGGCGCGAGCGAGACCCAGATCGCCGCGTCGGGCAACTTCGAGACGGACGCGTTCGCGGTGATGGCCGCGGGTTACGTGCGCTTCTTCCGCGACGGCTCGCCGGCGGAGACGTCGACGCAGAAGTACGACGAGGGAACGGTCGTCGCGCGTCCGAGCATCTTCCTCGGCGAACACTTCGGCGTGTCGGTCGAGGGCAGCTACCAGATGCGCCGGATCGCGATCGCGCGCCCGGACGGCGACGGTCCGCTCAGCGCCTCGGTCTTCAAGGCCGGCATCATCCCGTACTTCTCCCCCTCGGGGCGAGGGAGCTTCAAGCGGCCCCAGATCCGCCTGCTCTACGTCGCGAGCTTCCGCGACTCCGGCACGCGCGGGCTCTATCCTGTCGAGGACGTCTTCGCGCAGCGCAGCGTCGAGCACTACGCCGGCATCGGCGCGGAGTGGTGGTTCAACTCTTCGTCCTACCCCTGAGAGAGACGATCATGACGTCGAAGATCGCAAAACCTCTCTTGTCGGCCCTCGTGCTCGCGGCGTGTCTCACGCCGGAGATCGGCTGCGTCAGCGTGCCGGACGAGGGAGAGCAGCCGAAGCTCGCAACGCACGTCGGCGACTGGCGCGACGAGGTCATCTACCAGGTCCTCGTCGATCGCTTCGCCAACGGCGACGTCAACAACGACTACAACGTCCGGCCGGGCCACCTCGCGCGGTTCCAGGGCGGCGACTGGCGCGGGCTCGCCGATCACCTCGACTACGTCAAAGAGCTCGGTGTCACGACGCTCTGGATCTCGCCGGTCGTGAAGAACGTCGAGACGGACGCGGACGTCGACTCGTACCACGGCTACTGGGCGCAAGATCTCTCGCAGGTCAATCCGCACTTCGGCGACCTCGCCGATCTCCGGCGGCTGACCGCGCGCGCGCACGACATGGGGCTCAAGGTCGTGCTCGACATCGTCACGAACCACATGGGCCAGGTGTTCTTCTACGACACCAATCTCAACGGGAATGCGGACATCTACATCGGTGGAAGCGGCGCGCTGCCGGTCGTCTCGAGTCGATCGGATCTCTCGCGCATCACCGAATACGACCCGGACTGGGACCCGAAAGGGGTGCAGGCCTTCACGTCGCTCGGACCCGCCGGGCGCGCGCCGATCATCTTCATCCAGGATCCGCAGATCAATCGCGTGCCGCCGCCGGGGATCCTCGGGACCGCGCGCGCGTACCACGGCTTCGGCCGCATCCTGAACTACGACGACGAGAAGCAGCGCACGCTCGGCGACTTCCCAGGCGGCCTCAAGGACGTCGCGACGGAAGACCCCGAGGTCCGAAGGGAGCTCATCGACCTCTACACGCGGTGGGTGGAGCTCGTGGACCTCGACGGGTTCCGCATCGACACGGTCAAACACGTCGAGCACGACTTCTGGGTCGAATTCGGCAAGGGCGTCCGCGAGCGGCTACGCCGTCAGAACAAGAACCGCTTTCTCATGTTCGGCGAGGCGTTCGACGGCAACGATCAGCTGCTCGGCTCGTACACCGCCGAGAACATGCTCGATAGCGTGTTCTACTTCTCGCAGCACTACCAGGTGTTCCGCGACGTCTTCATGCGGGCGGTCGACGAGAACCAGCAGAAGGGCACCGAGCAGATCGCGAGCCTCTGGGCGCAGCGTCAGACGAACTATCGGAACGAGCCCCAGCCCGACGGCATCCAGGTCGCTCCGAGCCGCGCGCTCGTGAACTTCATGGACAACCACGACGTCGCACGCTTCCTCTACGAGGCGCAGAACGACAAGGACGTCCTCCGTAACGCGCTCACGCTCCTCATGACCGAGGAAGGCATTCCCTGCCTCTACTACGGCACGGAGCAGGACTTCGCGGGCGGCAACGATCCGGCGAACCGCGAGGTCCTCTGGAACACCGGCTTCGCCACGAGCGGCGACACCTTCCGTCACTTCGCGAAGCTCGCGCGGACGCGCGCGACGTACGAGGCGCTCCGTCGCGGTGATACCAACGTGGTCTGGTCGAGCGGGCACGTCGGCTCCGAGGAGGACGCGGGCATCTTCGCCTTCGAGCGCACCGGCGGAGACGCGGCCGCGGCCTACGTCCTCGTCGTGCTCAACACGAACAACCGCAAAGACAGCGCCACCGCCGACGGCGAGAAGGTGATGAAGCTCACCGGCGCGGGCGTCGGCAGCACGCTCGTCGACGTCCTCGACCCGGAGCGCAACACCTACACCGTGCCGGCGAGCGGCGAGCTCCGGCTGGCGGTGCCGAAGCAGCGCGCGATGATCCTCGTCCCCGAAGCCGAAGTGAAGGACTGAGCGTCGCCTGGCGACCGCGAAGAGAAGGACTGAGCGTCCCCTGGCGAGCGCGGGTAGAATCTCCCGCATGGGAGACGACTCCGCTCGCCGCCTGATCCTCGCGCGACGTTCTCGCTTCGTCGCCGCCGCGCTTGCAAGCGTCGCGGCTGCTGCGGTTGCCGGCACATCCGTCAACGCGTGTGGTGGTGAGGTCGACCCTGATGGGGAGGGCGGCGGGACAGCGGCCGACCGCGACGCTCAGGCCTCGGAGGCTGGCGACAAGGACGCCACTCCGCAGCCGTGTCTCACTCCGCTCGAGCCGGACGCGGGGCCCACGCCGTGCCTCGCGCCGCCCGCTGACGATGTCGATGCGAGCCCGCAACCGTGCTTGAAGTTCGCTCCGGACCCCGATGATCGATAGCGGCGCCCGCGCAGCCGCGTCCCATCCTCAGCCGCGGACGCTCGCGAGGAGCGCCTTCGGATCGACGGGCTTCACGAGGTGCACGGCGAAGCCCGCCTGTAGCGCGCGTTCGCGGTCCGCTTCCTGTCCGTAGCCCGTCATCGCGATCATCTTGGGGCAGTTCTCGCCCAGCTCCTCGCGGAGGTGCTGCGCGAGCTCGTACCCGTCCATCGCCGGCAGGCCGATGTCGAGGACGGCGACGTTCGGATGAAACTCCGGAGCGAGGCGGAGCGCGCTCGGCGCGTCGCGTGCCGTCATCACCTCGTAGCCTTGGTGGCGGAGGAAGCTGCAGACGAGCTCGAGGATGTCGTCGCTGTCGTCGACGACGAGCACGCGCTTTCGCTCATGCGGAGCCTCGACGTGCGGCGGATCGTCCTGAGGTGCCGGCGGCTCGTGCACGGAGTGGGGCAGCGCAGGCAGGCGCACCTCGAAGATCGTTCCGCCACCTTCGCGCGGTTTCGCGGCGACGGTGCCTCCGTGCAAGGAGACGAAGCTCTTCACCAGCGCGAGGCCTAGCCCGAGGCCGCCCTGCGCGCGGTCGCGGGACCGGGGCCCCTGGAAGAATGCGTCGAACACGTGTGCCATCTGCTCGGGAGGGATCCCCACGCCGTTGTCCTCGACGCGGATCACAGCGCGGTCGTCCTCACGCCTGACGCTGATCTCGATCCGACCTCCTGCCTCGGTGTACTTGGCAGCGTTCGTCAGCAGGTTCGCGACGACCTGCTCGAGGCGGAGCAGATCGCCGACGACGTCGACTCCCTGCTCGGGCAGCGCGACGGAGAGGACGTGACGCTTCTGCTCGAACAGCGGGCTCGCACACTCGACGGCACGCGAGATCACCTCGGCGAGCGAGACGCGCGTCCGATTGAGACTGACCTTGCCGCGGGCAACGCGCGAGACGTCGAGCAGGTCATCGACGAGCTGCACGAGGTGTCCCGCCTGTCGCGCGATGATCTCGCGTTCGCGTACGAGCACGTCGGGTTGCTTCAGCTTCATCAGGTGGACCGCGGTCGTGATCGGCGCGAGCGGGTTACGCAGCTCGTGCCCCAGCATCGCGAGGAACTCGTCTTTCGCGCGGCTCGCTCCCTCGACTGCGTTGAGCAGCTTCTCGCGTTCCGTGGAGCACTTTTCGAGCGTCCGGCGCGCCTCGACGGTGTCGCTGATGTCGACGATGACGCACATCAATCCGTAGACCTCACCGCTGTCCGTGCGTAGCGGCTGGATGGCGTGCTTGTACCAGCGGTCCTGGAGCACACCATGTCGCCGCAACACCAAGTGTCCCTCCTCCAAGCTGAACGGCTTGCCAGTGCGGAAGGTACTGCGGAGGTTTTCCTCGACTTGTGAGCCGACGAGCTCGGGGAAGCCTTCCACGAAGGTCTCCCCGACGACGTCACGATCCACGAGCTCGACAAAGGCGTCGTTCACGAGCTCGACGCGCAGCTCCTCTCCGACCCAGAGGACCATCGGCACGGGAGCCTGCTTGAGGAGATCCCGACGCTCCTTCTCCATCTTGGAGCGAGCCTCGCCGGCTTCGATTCGAGCGCGCGTCATCGCGAACCGTTCGACGATGTGCTGCGTGAAGCACCGGTACGAGCCGTCGAACGGAAGTCGAGGGCTCAGGCCGAGGACGAGGAGCCTGCTCGGTCTTCCGGTCGAAGGCCTCGGCACGAGCGACACCAGGGCGTGCGTGACCGGCTCCGGCCACGGCGCGCCGGGCACCTCCGTCGGAGGTAGCGTCACGAGCGCGGTTCCCTCTTCGTGCGCGGGCGTGTGATTGCGATCTCCGAACTGCCGGCGCACGGCTTCGTCGACGGCGCGAAGGGCCGAAGCCGGCGCTGTCGTACGCAGCAGGTCGAGCGAACCGCCCTCTCCGATGCCGTAGACCAGTACGAAAGGGAAATCGAGGGGGTCTCCTCCGAGAACGTCGCGAACGACGTCGAGCGCCTGCGGTGACGTCGACACGTCGACGAGGCCCTCCGAGAGCGCGCGGAGGCACAACATCCGACGTTCGGAGAGCACACGGCACGTCGTCTCCGTGCCCGCCATGAGCACGCCGCCGACGGTGCCGTCTTGCTCGAAGACGGGCGAGAACGAGTACGTCCAGTACATCTCCTCGAGGCCGGTGCCGCGTCGGATCGGCACCAGTTGATTCTCGTTCCAGCTCGGCGTTGCCGTTCGCATCGCACTTTCGATCTGCGGGGCGATGACGGCCCAGATCTCTGGCCAGGTCTCCGCGCAGCGCTGTCCGATCGCTGTCGGATGTTTGTCGCGAATGCTCGTCGCGAATCCGTCGTTGTAGATCTGAACGAGCTCGGAGCCCCAGATCAGGCACATCGGCTGCCGTGAGCAGAGTACGAGGTTCGCCGTCGCGCGGAGGATCGGCGACCACGAAGACATCGGCCCGAGCGCTGTCTTCGACCAGTCGTACGACTTCACGATGGTCCCGCATGTCCCTCCGCACGGACCACAGCAGGAGAGGCGGTTGGGCTCATCGATGCTGAAAGCAGCGTCCATCACAGACGGAACGTAGATCGCCAACTCGCGTCGTGAGGGGCGAAGTGCCTCGTCCTTGATCAATCACATCGAGCGCGCTCGCTGTCGCAGAGCCACGCGCCGAGAAGGAGCTCCGGCTCGTCGCCATCGTCGAGCCGACACTCTCGTTCGACGAGCACTACCCGAGGCTCGAGGACGCGGACCGTCAGGGTCGGGAAAGAGCAAGCAACGGATGTGAGGGTGTTCTCGAGCAGGACTTCGTCCTTGCTCTCGCCATCTCGAGCGTCCGCCTGAACGATGACCTTGAGATCGAAGACACGCGCGTCCGGAGGAAGCTCCTCGGAGAGCGACGTGGACGCCCGGCGCAGCTCGACGGTGATCCCGCCGAACGAACGTGGAGAGTCGAGCGGGACCGGGGTGGCTGCGCCGAGCTCGACGAAGTCGCCTTCGCGCATGATCGTGTCGAGCGTCCGACGCGACTCGGTCTCCAGCCTTAGTCCGCCTTCACTCGCGCGCACCCGGATGGGGATGTCGGGCGCGACGTCATCCGAGCTCTGGAGCAAGGCGAGGTGCCGTTCGCCAGAGTCTTTCCGGACGCCGAACTGGCCGAGGACGCATGCAACTGCGCCCGTCCGTCGCGAGATGCCGAAACAACCGGATGGAGGAGCCGCGCCGTCGCCGAACCGAACGGCGGAAGAGTCGCCCTGGAGGCTCGGTCGATCGAGGGGCGGTACGAAGAGCGGCGCCGCCGTCGTCGTCACCGGCCGCGCGGCATGAGCGCAGCCGACCATGAACGCCAGCGCGAGCACGAACGGAGGGATGCGGACGGATGTCATCGCGGGGCTGCGTGGGGGCGTGAGGCGCGAGGCTTTGGACCCTGGCCGGCGTCGCTCTCATGGGGGCGATCGCAGCGGCTCCTCGAAGGAGACGCACGTCACGGGGTATGGTGACGCGATGATCGTCCTGCGGCTGATCGGCCTCCTTCTCGATCTGCTCTTCTTGCCGCTGCGCCTCCTTCAACGGACCCGGGCACGGCGACGAGGGACATGGCTGACCGTAACCATCGACGGTCCGGTGGTCGATGTCCTCGGTAAGCCACGGTTCTGGCAAGTTCGAGCGCAGAAGGCGCTGTCGCTCCACGTGCTCGACGAGGTGGTGACGGCGATGCTGCGCGATCCATCCGTCAAGGGACTGCTCGTCACGCTGCGTTCGATGAAGGCCGGCATGGCGTCCGCGACGTCGCTCCGCGCCGCGCTCGAGCGCGCGCGCGCCGGTGGCAAGGAGGTGGTCGTCCACCTTCCGATGGGCGGCGACACGAAAGAGGTCTACGTCGCGAGCGCAGCGAGCAAGGTGCTCCTCGGTCCGTCGTCGATGCTCTCGCCGCTCGGGTTCCGGAGCGCTGCGCGTTACATGAAGAGCGCGCTCGATCGCGCAGGCATCGAGCCGCAGGTGTTCGCGTGCGGCGAATTCAAGTCCGCGGGCGAGACGCTCGTCCGCGACTCGATGAGCCCAGCCCAGCGGGCCCAGCTCGAGCGGATGCTCGACACGTTCCACGAGACGCTCGTGGACGGGATCGCGCAGGGAAGAAGCCTCTCGCGCGAGCACGCTGCGCAGCTCGTCGACGAGGCGCCGTATTTCGGACGTGAGGCCGTCGACAAGGGACTCGCCGACGATCTCGCCTACGAGGACGAGGTGCCAGCGAAGCTCGGCATCGAGAAGAAGCAGCGTCACATGATCGATGCTGGTGCCTATCTCGCGCGCGTGAAGCGGCCGCTTCTCCGCCCCCTCGTCCGGGCGCCGCTCGTCGCCGTCGTGCCGATGCACGGAGCGATCACGCATGCCGCCGGTCCGCTCGGCGGCCTCTCGACCGACGAGCGCGTGACGCGGATGCTCCGCGCGGTTCGTCGCGACAAGCGAGTGAAGGGCGTCATCCTCCACATCGACTCGCCTGGCGGCAGCGCGCTCGCGTCGGACCTCATGCACCATGAGCTCGAGCAGCTCGCGCGCGAGAAGCCACTGATCGCATGTATGGCCAACGTCGCGGCGAGCGGCGGCTACTACGTCGCTGCGCCGGCCGCGTGCATCGTCGCGCGTCCGACGACGGTGACGGGGTCGATCGGCGTCGTCGCGGCGCGCCTGGACGTCGAGCCGCTGCTGTCGCGCCTCGGCGTCCGCACCGACGTCGTCGAGCGAGGAAGACACGCTTCGCTCCTGTCTCCTTCCGGTCCGCTCGATGCCGAGGCGCGCGCCACGGTCCAGCGTGAGCTCGACGCCACGTACCGGGCGTTCGTCGGCATCGTCGCGGCCGGGCGAAAGCTACCCGAGGAGGACGTCGAGAAGCTCGCGCGAGGGCGTGTGTACACCGGGCAAGATGCCCAGGACGTGAGGCTCGTCGACGTGCTCGGCGGCTTCGACACCGCGCTGGAAGAGGTGAAGAAGCGGCTCGACGCGCGCGTGCGCGATCGCGTCGAGGTGCGGGTAGCGCGGACGCCCCGGCATCACCAGGATGTCCCGGACCTTCCGCAGAAGAGGGAGGAGGCCGCGCGCAAGGCGGCCGGCGCGCTCCTGTCGGCGTTGCTTCCCGCACGAGAGCGGATCGTCGTCGAGCTCGCAGCGAGCGGCGAGCGCATCCTCGCGCTCGGCCCGGTCACGGAGACGTGAACGACTCGCAGCGCGCGATCAGGGCGTCGCGCCGAGGGCTTCGAGGCCCTTGCCGCCGATGGGTGTGAAGCGTGTCCCCTCCGGCGCGGACGCGAGGAGGGGCATCGTCTCGGCGATCAGCGCGCGAACGCCGGGGATGGAGAGCGATGCGCCGTGGGCGTTCTCGTCCTTCCAGATCTCGGCGACGAAGACGGCATCCGGCTCGGCGCTCGACGTGTTCACGGTGTAGAGGAGGCAGCCGGGGACGGACTTCATCAGCTCCGCGACGCGGAGGAGGTTCGCCGCGAGCGCTTCGCCCTTGCCCGGAATCGCGATCATCTTTCCGAAGAGGCCAAACAGCATGGCTGCTGTTCTACGCGCGGATCCGGCGCGGGTCGAGCACGACGCGAAACCTGGCGACTCCGCCGGGCCGAGGCACACGACGGAGACGGTCTCGTTCAGTTCCCCGGCTTGGACGGCGCCGCGAAGCGAGACGCGCAGCCGGCCTGTACCGACGAGCTACCGCGATTCGCGGACTACGTCCGTCGCACCGCTTTCCAGGCGTGACGAATAGAGCCGCTCGCAGCTCGCGTTCGGTTGCGGTGCGATGCGCTGGCCGAGATCGACGAAGGACGTGAAGAGGCCGGTCGGCGCTCCTCGGAACGCCGCGCGCGAGATGTTCCGTACCTCGTCGAAGTAGAAGAGCGTGCGGCCGTCCGCGGAGAGTCCGCTCGGGCGTCGCGACTTGCCGTCTCCGTACGATTGCAGCTCGCAGTCGTCGAGCGGGCTTCCGACCTGCCACACGCCCTGCGCATCTTTCGACGAGATGCGCAGGGTTCGTCCTCCACCTGGGAGGACCGAGTAGAGGAAGCTCTTGCCGTCAGCGCCGAACGTCGGATCATCGAACGCGTCGTCCGGACCGAGCGCTGCGCCTTCGGCGTTGAGCTTCGCGAACGCGGCCGCCGCGGGCGCCGCGTCGTCGCTCGGCACGAACGACTCCGTTCTCGAGGCGCGTTCCATGATCACGAACGAACGCCAGTCCGCGCCGAGCAGCACGAGCGACAGCCCGTCGGGTGAGAGCGCTGCGCGCGACGGACGGACGGGCGTGCCTGGCTGGACCAGCTTCGGCTCCGCGAACGAGACGCCGTCGTCGTCGCGATCGAAGACGCTGAGCTCGCCGCTCGGGCCCGACACGCGGTAGACCGCCAGCGTTCGCTCGTCGGGCGTGATGGCCGCGAGGAGCTCGCCGCCCAGCGAGAACGGGAGCTTCGTTGGGCCCGTCCACACCGACGTCGGCAGGCAGAGACCCTGCGGCGGCGCCGGCGTCGGCTCTTCGACCGGCGGACATGCCGCGGCGTCGTCGTCGGCGGCATCACGAGATGGCGCATCGACGCCACCGTCGTCCGACGGCATGTCGGGGCTCGTCGAGCCGTCGCGCTCGAGTTGCGGTGGCGTGTAGTCGGCTGCGGGAGGCCGCTCCGAGCTGCACGCGAGCAGGCGCAGCCCCACCAGGACGACGGCTACCGTCGACGGAAGGGCCCGCCAGCGGGTCTTCGTTTCTCCTCCGGTCATCATCGTGATCACTCCGACGGGACGCAGTCGAAGAGCTGCTCCCACTGCGTGAGCACCGGCGGTTGCGAGGCGCCGTTTGCCTGGAAGGTCATCGTGATGCGGAGCCGCTCGCGGGACGCCTCGCCGACCGCGCGGAGCAGCTGATCGACGGTGCTTGGTCCGTTCGTCCAGCCGGTCGTCGTCGTGTTCGCCGTTCCCACCGCGACCATCGCGCCCCACGGCGCGGTCCCGCCGTCCGGAAGGGCTGCAGCCGTCTGGGCATGGAACTGGATCGACGTTCCGGCCGGGACGACCGACTGCCACCGGAAGAATTGCCAGACCGGACGCGTCCCCACGCGGCAGGCCGCGGTGTAGTCGCGCGTGTACGTGCCGGAAGAGAACGACTGGTTGAGCGCGCAGACACCCGGTGTCGTCGCTGTCGCGCCGAGGCAGCGAGCGCCGTTTCCGCAACACTCGCTGTCCGTCATGCATGCGGAGCCGGAGCCGACGCAGGACGACGCTGCCTCGCACCGTCGAGCGACGGGCGAGCTGTTCGGGACGACGCGACACACCTGCGCGGCGGGCGCCTGGCAACAGTCGGCCGTCGCATCACACGTGGCGCCGGCGGTCGCGCAGGGAGAGTCGACCCAGTAGCCCTTGTTGTTGCCTGCGAGGAGCTCCTGCCCCGGAAGGTAGAACGCGGGATGGCTCGGGTCGCCCGTGCCGTTCCAGTTGTCGTCGATCGCCGCGACCCAGAGCTTCTGCGTCGGCACCTCGGCGCTCCTGCACGAGCCGCCCTGGCTCGCCCAAGGGTTGTCCCACGCAACGTTGCCGTACATGCGGCGCGACGAGAAGACGACCCAGTTGACGCCGCCTGCCTCTTTCGGAGCCACGCGTGGCATGTAGTTGAGCTGCGTGTCGTTCACGTTGTTCGTCGTGTAGAGACCGCTGCAGCTGTCGGGCCTCCACTGCACGCTCGTGTTGGCGCCGTGATAGTTCGGACGCGTCGGGGTGACGTCGCGCGGCGACGTTGGCAGGTACGAGGCACCGCCGCTCGTGTAACCGTTCAACGCGTTGAGCCGGCGCGAGACCGCCGCCGTGGCGCTGGTCGGTGGAACGGTCGAGATCCAGATCTCGTCCATGCCTCCGCCGATCGTGTTGAGCTCGCTCGGCGACCAGGAGCCCGTCGCGTTCGATGCATTGATGACGCGCTGGAAGAGGACCGCGTTGGCGTCCGGTAGGAACGAAGGCCAGCCCACCGTCGCCGAGTTGCCGGGCGTGAGATCGCGCGGGTTCGTCACCGACCATCCCGAGCCCTGCGTGCACACGCCGTCGACGGCGCCGCAGTTGAAGTCCGCGACGACGAGCCGGCCTCGCGCTGCCGTCGGACCCTGGTTCTGGATCCGGTTCCCCGACCAGAACCCGAACGCGAGCTTCCGGCCGTCGGACGAGAACGTCGGCGTCACCGCGTTCATGTTGCTGGGCCAGTTCGTGAGCGAGATCTCGCCGGCGTTCGACGTCCTGTAGAGCCTCGATGTCACATCGTTCGCGTGCCAGTTCCCGTCTCCGTAGTGAGACATGTAGAAGCTGCCGTCGGGGAACGCGCCGCCGAACGTGAACTTGTTGCCATTCGCTCCCGTGTAGTCCTGGATCGCCGCGCCGTTGGCGACGACGTCGTAGCGGCGCGATGCGTCGTACGTGTTGACCGCCGAGCCGTTCGCGATGAGGTATTGCCCCTTCGAGTTGAGCGAGTGACAGACGGTGCAGCGGCCGTTGTTCTGTGCCGCGACGACGGGCGCGGTCGCTCCCGGACGAATCGCGAGGACGGCGCCCGTGTTGCCTGCCAGCGGCGAGCTGTACGACGCGTAATAGACGGTCCCCTTCATCTGCCCGTCGACGAGGCGGATGCGGCGCCGGTTCTCCTGCTGCAGATTGCTCGAATCCCATCGCTGGATGATGAGCTCGGCGTCATTGCCTTTCGCCGTCTGTTCGAAGACGCGCCAGGCGCTTTGCGGGATGACGACCTGGCCGTCCCGCGTATCCGCGGCCGGGCTCCCCGCGAAGTTGGCCGGGTTGGGGTAGAAGTTCGTCTGCTCGCCTGCGAAGAACGTGTAGTCGAACGTCGCGTTCGCCGATGTCGCGCCCACCGGATAGCGGAGCGATACCTTGACGGCATTGCCCGGGTTCGCGCCGACCTTGTACTGGATGACCGGCGCGAGCAGCCCGAGCGGGAACCACGTGTCGGCGTACGGGTAGAGCCACGTCGCGTTCGAGGCGGCGGTCGGCGTCGCCGGCGTCGTGTAGCTCGAGTTCGTGAAGAAGCGGGAGACCTGATTGGTCGACGCTGCGCGATTGGGCGGGACGGAGGTCACGACCGTCGTGCGCACGTTCACGTTGATCGTGACGGTGTTCGACTGCAGCACCGTGGAGCTCGTCGCGAAGAAGGCGCGAACGGCGATCGGCCCGGCGACGCCGTCGGCCATCCCGAAGCTGCCTCCGGACGAGATGGTCGCGATGGTCGGCTTGTCGAGGACCCACGTTGGCTGGGTGCCCGGAGTGGCGCAGCCCGCCGGAGCGAACGTCGCCGTGAACGTGATCGCGGACGGAGTGCTCGTCAGCGGAGAGAGTTGGTTGACGGTCATCGCCGTCGTGTTTGCGGCGATCGTCAGCGAGGTGCAGTTCGCGCCGGCGGGGACTTGTGGAGCGAGCGTGAGGCCGGCGTCCGTCGCGAGAAGTCCGCCGTCTGCGGGCAGCTCGATGCCTTGCGGAGTGTCCGAGTAGCTCGAGCAATAGGGATTGCACGGGTTGTTGGCGCAAGGCCCCGCGTCGGCGGCCAATGCGAGCGGAGAGACGCTCGACGTCAGCGACTTCGTCTCGGTGAGCCCGTCAGCGATGCAGGTTCCCCACTGCCCGCCGATGCAAGCGCGCTTGCCGAACGCGCACTCGACGAACGTGCCGGTCTGCTGCTTCACCTTCCCGCAGTCGACCTCGGCGCCCTCGGTCTCGCACGGGCAACCCTCCTCGGGTGTCCCGCAGCTGCCGGTCGATGGCCCCCTGAAGAGCGTG
Source organism: Pseudomonadota bacterium (assembly GCA_023423895.1). Classification (GTDB taxonomy): domain Bacteria; phylum Myxococcota_A; class Polyangia; order Polyangiales; family Polyangiaceae; genus Labilithrix. The sequence continues at coordinate 29,137 of JAFAER010000206.1, read as the reverse complement.
TCGTCGTCGTCTGCGGCAGGCACCGCGCCGGTCCCGCATGCCGCAGCGAGCAGGAGTGCACCGACCGCAGCGAACGAGGCGACGAGGGTGGCCGTCCTCCGCGTGACGATCCTCGATGATGGTGCCGACGTCCTTCCGTCCGAATTCCAGTTCGAGGGCATAGTTTTCCTGGTGCCACAATACACAGGCTGGACGCGCGCGTTACCAGGATCCGCGGCGCCGCACTGAAGTCGCGGCGATGCTCTCCGACGAGGTGCGAAGCGTAGGAGTCGGGCTCCGTCCCGCGACGCGTCACGTCAGGCTGGTTGGCTGGCGGCTGGCGGCTGTCGCGCCTGGCCTGGGCAGGCCTGGTCGGGTCTGGCCTGGCCGCGCCGCGCCGCGCCGCGCCGCGCCGCGCTCAGCTCACGCCGAGCAGCTTGTTCATCGATGCTTCGTCCGCCGGCGTGAACGGGTACTGGTCGAAGTCGCCGCTCGCGACCCACTTGAACGCGTTCACGGCGCGCGGCTCGAGCGCCTCGGTGACGAGCCGGCACTCGTACAGGAAGAGATCCACCACGTAGTGCTCGTACGGGTGGCTGACGAACGAGATCAGCTTGCCGACGTCGATCTCGACGCCGAGCCGATGAAGCATCTCTCGCTTGAGTGCCTGCTGGTCCGTCTCCCCCGCCTCCACGCGACCACCGGGAAATTCCCACATGAGCGGGAGGACCGCGGTGGTCCTGCGCTGCGTGATGAGATACTTCCCATCACGCTCGAGGACGGCCGCTACGACGCGGATCGTCCTTTGCGCGGTCATCAGCAGGCCACGCGGAAGAGCTGCTGACCCATCAGCAGCACGTCGCCGCTCTTGATGTCCGTCTCCTCGCGCAAGCGAAGGAACGAGCCGTTCGAGCTGCCGAGGTCCGTCAGCATGAGGCGGCCGCCCTGGCCGTTCGCCGAGGGTTCCCACGAGAGGCGGCAGTGCAGACCGGAGACGTAGCCGTCCTCGGGGAAGAGCACGTCGCCCCGCTCGCGACCGAGGTGAACGCCGGTCTCGGGGATCGGGAACGCGTTGCCGGTGACGTCGCGCCCGATGACGAGCGCGATGCGACCGACGTAACCCTTTGCAGGCGACCCGAGACACTCGACGCCGTCGGGACCGACGGGCTGCGACGCGAGCGGCTCGTACTTGATGATCTCCTGGCCGATACGGAACATGTCGTTCGGGTGGAGCTCGACGGGCACGTCGCGAACGAGCTTCTTGTAGACGCCGTTCAGCGAGGCTTCGTCTTTGACCGTGACCCGTCCGGGCGTCTGCTTGAAGGTCGCGTGGCGCGGCGAGAGATAGCTGTCACCCGCGAAGATGCTGCCTGTCTCGCGACCGACGGTGACCGTTCCGGGAGGGAGAGCGTACGTGCCGGCTTCGCTGCCGTCCGCACGGAGCGCCGTGAGGACCACGGTGCCGCCGCCTGCAGCAGGCGCGGGCGACGGTGCGGCCTTCGGAGGGGCCGCTGCTCCGCCGAGTCGGAATCCGCACGAGCCACAGAACAGGTTCGAGGGCGCGTTGATGTGCGCGCACTGCGGGCACGTCACCGTCGCGCCACCCGCGGCGGCCGCCGGGGCCTGTGAAGGCGAGAGGTTCGGGCCAGGCGCGGACGAGAGCAGCGACGCGGGCTGCATCGGCGGATTCGTCGGCTGTGCCGGCGGCTGATGAAGCAGCTGTCCGCCCCCAACGCCCTGTGCCTGCGCAGCGGCCGGTGCCGGATTCGCGCCGAGCCCTGCCGGCGCCCCCACTGCCTTCACACCATGCGGCGGCGTGTTCGGCGTGAAGGGCTTCGGGGCCGCATCACGGGGCAACTCCGCGCCACAGCCCAGGCAGAACTTGTAGTGGTCTTGATTGTCCTTCGAGCACTTGGGACAGGTGATCAAGAAGCCCTCTCTTGTAGGCCGGAGGCCACACTGGCGTTCACCGGGGGAGTATCTTGCACCCGGTCAACGTGGGTCAAGCGCCGTAAATCGTAGGAATGTAGCCCGCATGGAACGCAGCCTTTCCGGCGCAGGCCGGCTCGGCCGTGGTCGAGCGTCCGCCGGGGGAGCGGCGGTGCCCGTCGAGCACTCGTGGGGAGCACTCGCGTTGAGCACTCGCGGGGAGCGCACGGAGCCGTTCGGAGGTACGGCTCATCCGTGAAGCGTGCCCTCTACTTCGTCTGCTTGGGCGTGGCGGCGCGCTGCAAGTGGACCGTCGGGGCGTCGTCGACGGGTACCTGCTCGTCCACCTGCTTCTCCAGAAGATGGCCGCTCATCGAAGCGAGGGCGCCGGCCTCCTGTCCGGGGATCCCGACACCGTCGTCGTGCCCGGCCCGAGCGCGCGCCGGCGTGCCGAGAGGATCGAGCTCCCGAAGATACTTGTGCACCCGCTTCGTCCGCAGCGCCGCGAGCGAGGCGAGCGCCTGCTCGCGCGTGGTCGGCGACAGGCCCTTCGCGTTGTGGATGACCTCGGTCGCGACGTCGACGTCGTGGAGCTCACCGAGCCTCTTCTGGAAGACCGTCGCCGGCTCGAGCTGCGCGCGGGCGTCGATCGGGAGCGCGTCGGCGAGGAGCTCGATGGAGTAGCGCAGCTCCTTGTAGGCGATGCGGAGCTCATGCATTCCGGTGACGTCCGTCACCTCGACGTCGCGCTTCTTCTCCACCTTCCGCCGTGCGCGCTCGACCGTCCGCCGAGCGAAGCGCGCTAGATCGACGTTCCGATCCGGCTCGACCGGGAAGACGAGCAGCGCCTTCAACATCAGCCGTGCGCGATCGAGATCGCCGCGCTCGATCCGTGTGATGACCGCGTGTCGGAGCTTCGCCTCCCGCGCCTTCCGGCCCTGGAGCCACGCGTCCATCTCCGGCCCTTCCGCCGTTCCCTCGAGGGTCTCCTCGAGGACTTCTTCGTCGCGGAGCTCGCCGGTCGCCCGCATCACCTCGGCGAACGCCGCGCGGACGACGTCGGTGTGCCACCGGCCGAACAGGCCACGGGCCATCTTGAGGAGCGTTCGCATGCGCCGGATCGCGACACGCAGATCGTGGACGGCGTCGTCGTCTTCGGCGTCGGCGAGGAGGCGCGGAGCCGTGGCGGTCAGTGTTGCGTCGAGGTCGCGGAGCTTCGCGACGACGTACGCGCCGGCCTTCGGCGGCGCGGGCGCGCCGTCTCCTGCCGCCGGGTGGCTCACGCGCTCCTCTCCGGCGCGCCGGGTGAGGAGCCGGTCCGGCGGACGCGAGCGACGGTGACCGGCTTGACGCCGCGAAGGTGCTTGAACGTCCTCCGCACGGCGAGCCGCGCGTATTCGGTCAGAGTCTCGTCCGTCGCGTGCTCCGGCGCGTCGGCGATCGCACGGCGGACCGCGTCTTCGGCGGCGGCGACGTCGGCTCGCGCTCGGTCGTCGTCCATCACGCCGCGGGTCGCGACGAAGACGTCGATCTTTCCTGCAGGATCGATCGTCACCGAGCAGAACGCAGCGCCTTCCTGCGCGAGAGCCGCGCGCTCGCGGAGCACAGCGGTCGGCACCTCGCGCCCTGCCCACACGTGGACGCGTCCGGCTCCGAACGTCTCGCCGAGCATCACGCGGTCCGCGGTGACCTCGACGGCGCGCCCGTTCTCGGTGACGGCGACGCTGGGCACACCCACCTGGCGAGCGAGCTCCGCGTGCCGCGTGAGGTGGTGGATCGTCCCGTGGACGGGGACGAAGCAGCGCGGACGTACGAGCTCGATCATCCGCCGCTGATCGGGGCGGTGGCCGTGGCCGCTCACGTGCACGCCACGTTCGGTCGCGCGCGTCACCACCTCGACGCCGCGTCGGAGCAGGCTGCCCATGATGGCGTGCACCTCCGGCTCGTTCCCGGGGATGGTCCGTGCCGAGAGGATGACGCGATCGCCCGGGGCCACCTCGAAGGTCGGATGTTCGCCGCGCGCCAGCCGAGCGAGCGCGGCGTTGGCCTCACCTTGAGAGCCGGTGGCGATCGCGAGGATCTCGCTGCGCGGCCGCTCGCGTGCGAGGTCGTCGGGCAGCACGATCTCGTCGGGCCACGGCAGGTATCCGGTCGAACGGGCCACGCGTGCGTGGGTGCCGACACCGCGACCGAGCAGGACGATCTTGCGGCCGGCCTTGCGAGCGATCTCGCCGAGCAGTCGAAGCCGATGGACGTTCGAGGCGAACATCGCGACGACGACGGCGCCTTTCGCCTCGAGCACGAGACGCTCGAGGACGGTCCCGACGTCGGCCTCGCTCCCGGTCGCGCCTTCCGAGTCGATGTTCGTCGAATCGGAGAGGAGGAGCGTCACGCCCGCATCGCCGAGCGCACGGAAACGATCGACGTCGAACTGTTCTCCGTCGGGCGGCGACTCGTCGAACTTGAAGTCGCCCGTGTGGATCACGGTCCCGACGTCCGTCGTGATCGCGAGCGCCGTTGCATCTGCGATCGAGTGCGTGACGCGGATGGGCTCGACCTGGAAGGAGCCGAGCTCGAAGCGGCGCCCGGGAGACGTCTCGTAGAGGCGCGCGTGCTGGAGCACCTCGTGCTCCTCGAGCCGCTCGCGCACGAGCCCGAGCGCGTAAGGCGGACCGTAGACGGGCACGTCATGGCGCTTGAGCAGGTACGGAAGCGCTCCGATGTGATCCTCGTGGCCATGTGTGATCGCGACGCCCGCGACGCGGACGTCCATGCGATCGAGCGGCGTGAAGTCGGCATGGACGACGTCGACACCCAGCCCGCGGTCGTCGAACGTCACGCCGCAGTCGACGAGCAGAGCTTCGCCGCGCTGCACGATCGCCATGCAGTTCATGCCGACCTCACCAAGGCCGCCGAGGGGGAGGACGCGGATCACGCCGCGGATCTAGCACAGTGGCCCGGCCGCCGCGCCTTGCGCGCCCTATCGGCGCATGTGCATCGTGCACCGAGCAAGCTGACCCACAAAAGCGAGGAGCCCCTCGATGTCGCCATCGAAGGGCTCACTCGTGGTCACGAGGCGGCGCTCAGGTCACTTGGGACCGTCGGTGCCGCACACGTTCGCGTTTCCTTTGTATCCGCAGGTCTCGCCCGGCCGGCACTGGCCGCAGTCGACGAGGCCACCGCAGCCGTCCGAGATCGCACCGCAGTTCGCGCCGACCTGCGCGCACGTCCGCGGGGTGCATGCCTGGACGCAGACGCCGTTACTGCACGAGAGCGAGCCCTCGCACGTGCCGCAGTCGGGCGTGAGCCCGCCGCAACCGTCCGCGACCTGACCGCAGGTCGCGCCGAGGTCGTTGCACGTCCGCGGCGTGCACGGGAGCTTCCCGCACTTGCCGGGGACGCCGCCTGCGCCGCAGCCCATGCCGGCCGGGCACTCACCGCATTCCGCGAGCCCGCCGCACGTGTCCGCGGTCGGACCGCACTCGACGCCGAGCTGCTGGCACGTCTTCGGCGTGCACTCGGGGCTCACGCACTGGTTCTGACCGTTGCAGTAGTCGCCCTCGGGGCACACCGGGCACTGCGCGATGCCACCGCACTGGTCGCTGACCATTCCGCACTGCGCGTTCTGCGCCGCGCAGCTCTTCGGCGAGCAGCTCGCCGCTCCGCAGACGTTCGGAGCGCCGCCGCCGCCGCAGATCAGACCGCCGGTGCACGTTCCGCAGTTGATGAAGCCGCCGCAGCCGTCCGGATGCATGCCGCAGTTCTTGCCGGCCGGGCATTGGGTGATCGGCGTGCAAGCCGGCTTCCCGCACTTGTTCGGGGTGCCCCCGCCGCCGCAGGTCGTGCCGGCGGGGCAGGCCGGGCACGAGATGACGTTGCCGCAGCCGTCGCCGGTCTTGCCGCACTCGATGCCCTGCTGCTGGCACGTGCGCGGAGTGCAGGTGGAGACACCGCACTTGTTCGCGACGCCGCCGCCGCCGCAGGTTTCACCCTGCGGGCAGTCAGGGCAGTTCACGGTTCCGCCGCAGCCGTCGGGGACGACGCCGCATTCGGCGCCGTAGTTCGCGCACGTCTTCGGTGTGCAGGTCGGGCCGCCACACTGGTTCCGGACGCCGCCGCCACCGCAGGTCTGGCCGTTCGCGCACGTCCCGCAGTTGGCGGTGGTACCACCGCAGCCGTCGCTCTGCGTGCCGCAGGTCCCAGCCGGGTAGTCCGCACACGTCTTGGCAGTGCAGGTTGCGGGCGGGGGGACCTGGATGCAGGACGTCAGGTCGAAGAGGAAGTACGCGAGGATCTTCTCCTGTGCCGTCAGGGTGGTGCTGGTGCCGCATTCGGCCGGGAAGGTCGTGTTCTCGGTGTTTCCGATCGACACGTGGAAGTCGCTGAAGAGGACGCGTCCGCACTGGTTGGCGGGCGCCGCGCCCCACGGCGTGTTGAAGGTGTAGTGGAGGACGGCATCCGGATTGCCGGGATCGTTGTAGTGGCTGAGCCATTCCTCAGCCCCCGACGCGACCTGGCGATCGGCGTTGTTCCGTGCCTCGGTGATCGTCACGCGCGGTGGATTGGAGCTCGTGAGCGCAGTGACGCCGGGGGCGCCGAGCCATTGCGCGAACTGGAGACGCTTCGCGGACCCGGTGTTGACCTCTCCGGTCCACGTTCCGTTGTAGATCGGGTCCGTGAACCGCTCGTTCCCGACGTCCCAATCCACCGTGTCCGCCCAGACGTTGTTGGTGTCGAGGTAGACGTATTCGTAGTGGGTCGCGAAGACTCGGCCGCCCTTGTCCGCGTACGCGCGCACGCGGTTGAGCCGGTCGGTGTTGCGCCGGTTCGCGGAGCCTGCACAGCCGAAGATGACCGCGTCGTACTGATCGAGATGCCCCTGGGTATCGGTCAGGGCGGAGTCGGTCCGCGGCGTGTTGCTGTCGATCCGCGCGCCGCCGTTCGCCTGACCGCTCTGGTTGTCGCGGTAGAGCCGGATGCGTCCCCGGTCTGCCGTCGAGGTCCCTGGGGGATTGCCGAACTGGTTCTGGGTGTCACCGCACGCGTAGTTCTGGCCATTGCTGCGGCACTCGCTGTCGGCCGAGCAAGCGGTGCCCGCTTTCGGGCCGCTCGTGCACGTCTTCGAGGTGAGCCCGAGCTTCCGGAACACGCACTCGAGCGCGTCGACCTTGCCCGTCGAGATGGCGACCAACGGGATGTTGTCCACGTTGTTTCCGCCCTCGTTCTGGCGCCGAGGGAGTCGCGACTGCTCGGCCGTCAGCGTGCGCGAGGTGCACGCCGTCGTCGACGGGATCATGACCATGCGACGCCACTTTCCGAGCTGGATGACGAGCGGGAACGCGACGCCTGCCGGGACGTTCTCGAGCGTGAAGGAGCCGTCGTACGAGCTCGTGGCGCTCACGAGCGGATTTCCGCTCGCCTGCTGGTTGCACTGCTCGCACGTGCCGCCGTTGGTCACGCCGGAGACGATCGGCGTGACGCCGTAGGGCGACGTCGACGCGCCGTTCGGGACGTAGACGAGTGCGCCAGGCAGCGGAAGCGTGCCATTCGGCGCGTACACCTTGCCGGTGATGCGCGTCTTCGAGCCCGTCGCGCAGGAGTTGTTTTGGTTGAGGCAGAAGCCGGTGCAGGCGCCGCCGCCGGGCCCGCTGCAGACGTTCGGAGTGATCGCGCCGCAGACGCCGCCGCCCGGGCAGGTCTCGCCGCACTGGACGAGGCCACCGCAGCCGTCGGCGATGAAGCCGCAGCCGTTCGCGGGGCAGTCGGCGATCGTCTTTGGCGTGCACTGGTTGGCGCCGCCGCACATGCTCGCGACGCCGCCTCCGCCGCAGACCTCGGGCGAGGTGCAGTCGGGACAGTCGACGATGCCGCCGCAGCCGTCCGCGACCGGACCGCACTGCTTTCCGGTCTGTGCGCACGTCATCGGTTGGCAAGCCACGCCGCCGTCACCCGCGATGCCGCCGCCACCGCAGACGTTCGGCTGGCCGCCACCGCCGCAAATCTGCGGAGCCGCGCACGAGCCGTTCCCGCAAGGGATGACACCGCCGCAGCCATCCGCCATCACTCCGCAGTTCATTCCGGGATCGCACGCAGTCTTCGGCATGCACGAGGGCGCGCCGCAGACGTTCGGAGTCCCGCCGCCGCCGCAGATCGTTCCGTTCGTGCAGGCCGCGGTCCCGCAATTGAGAACGTCGCCGCAGCCGTCCGCGATCCAACCGCACTGGCCAGGAGCGCACGTCGTGATCGGAGTGCACTTGCCGCCGTCAGGGGCCTGCGTGGTGCCGCCGCCGCAGACGCTCGGGACGCCGCCGCCACCGCAGACCTGCGGAGCGGTGCATGTCCCGCAGTTCGTGGTCACGCCGCCGCACCCGTTCGGCTGCGGACCGCACTTGCCCGGGAAGTCGTCGCACGTCTTCGGGGTGCACGTGCCGCCGCCCGCCACGCCGCACTTGCTCGGGCCGCCGCCGCCGCAGAACGCAGGGTCGGCGCACTGGCCACAGATGATCGTGCCGCCGCAGCCGTCGCTCTGCTCGCCGCAGTCCATGTTCTGCGCGAGGTAGTCGGCGCACGTCTTCTTCACGCACGCGCCGCCGTCGGGCCCCGTCGGAACGGCTGCCACGCACTTCGACGGGTTGCCGACGGCTCCGCACTGCTGGCCGAGCGCGCACGTCCCGCACTCGAGCGTGCCGCCGCATCCGTCGCCGGCGAGACCGCATTCGACGCCGAGGTCTACGCACGTCTTCGGAACGCACGCCGTCCCGATCGAAGGCGAGACGCACTTCGAATGCGCGTTCGGTCCTCCGCATCGGAGACCGGCTCCGCACTTTCCGCAGTCGGGGATGATGCCGCCGCATCCGTCGCCGGCGGGACCGCATTCGATCCCCTGATCAGCACACGTCAGCGGCTTGCACTGCGTGTTCTGACCGGGCCCTCCATCTCCGCCCGTTGATGGTGGATCCGTGACGAAAGACCCTGGTGGTGGCCCACCGTCTTCCGTGTCGTCCCCCTTGTCGAAAGTCGAGCTCTCGGAGCCGCACGCGATGATGAGACCGGCGGCAATCGTCGAGGCGAGTAGTCCGCGAACAGCGCGCGACGTGAATTCACCCATGATGCGCAGAAGAGCGGAGAAAAGACTCATGCGTCAACGAGTCTCTTTCGCGTCGCGGAAAAATTCTGCTCTGATTACGCCTATATCGGCGCCACATCAGGGGGCGTGGCGCTCTTGTTCGTACACCTCCATTCGTGTGCGACCGCTCGTGCTGAAGACGAGCGGACGCGGTGTGTCCTCGCGGATCCACGGCCGGATTCGCGCGCGGTTAAGGGCTCGCGAGCAAGAAACGAGGGCCGGTCCGTGCGTGCTATGGTGCGGCGCTGTCCGTCATGACCGCTCCCTCCGCGCCCCCGCCGCGCTCCTCGTCCGGGACAGGCCTCGAGAGCAAGCGCTTCCTCATCGTCACCGGCAAGGGCGGCGTCGGGAAGACGACCGTCTGTGCCGCCGAGGCACTCGCGCTCGCGAACAAGGGCAAACGTGTCCTCGTCGCCATGTGCAACGCGAAGGAGCGGCTCTCGACGATGCTCGGCTCGGAGCTCATCGGCCCCGAGGTCACGCCCGTCGCTCCGAACGTGTGGGCCGTGAACATGGACCCGACGCGCGCGCTCGAAGAATACGGCGCGATGATGCTCAAGTCGCGGGCGCTCTACAAGCTGCTGTTCGACAACAAGTACGTCCGCACGTTCTTCCGCGCAGTGCCCGGCATGCAGGAATGGACGATGCTCGGCAAGGCGTGGTGGCACACGACCGAGCTCCGGGAGGACGGCTCGCCGCTCTACGACGTCGTCATCCTCGACGCGCCGGCGACCGGCCATGGACTCGACATGTTGCGCGTGCCGAAGGTGATTCTCGATGTCGTGCCGCCCGGTCTCCTTCGCCGTGACGCCGAACGCGCGTGGGAGCTCTTTCAAGATCCGAAGAACTGCGCCGTCGTCCTCGTGACCTTGCCCGAAGAGATGCCGACGACCGAGACGATCGAGCTCGCGCACGCGCTCCGCGGCGAGCTCAAGCTGCCGATCGGCAAGATCGTCGTCAACTGCGTTCTCCCTCCGCTGTTCTCGAAAGAGGAGCGCGCGTCGCTCGAGGGCTTGGCGCCCGCGCCGATCGCGTCGGCGTCGGATGCGGCCGTGATGGTCGGCCGCGGACGCGCGATGCGCGAGAACGTCCAGGCAGCGGCGCTCGCGCGGCTCGCGAAAGAGCTGCCCGTGCCGCCCTCGTTCCTTCCGCAGCTCTTCGAAGACGCTGCGCAGCCGAAGGCGATCCGAGAGCTCGCCAAGCGCGTCGGCTGAGACCCGGCCCTGCCTGGCCGGGGCGCTCCAAGGCTGGGCTGGGTGATCGAGACGGGGGAGAGAGGGACGCCCGCGAACGGGCGCATGTTACCTTTGGCTCGCGCATGAATCCGCAACGGCCCGGCGGATCGGTTCGTCCTCCGCATCTCGCGACGGCGACCGATCGACTCGCGCTTCACGAGCGCGTGAAGCAGCAGTTCGGCTCCTTCGGGTCGATCTCGGCGCCGCCGCCCGAGCAGCAGGACGAAGGTGACATCGACGAGCGCGCCATCCTCGCCGACGACTTCGCGAAGCCGACCATTCGCATCATCATCGGCGTGTTCTGCGCCTCGCTGTTCGCGTTCTTCGCCGCGAGCCCCGCGTTCGATGCGCCGGGCGTCTGGTCGAACTCGTTCCGTTTCGATACCGCGTTCGTCGTCGTCTGGGGCCCGCTGCTCGTCTGGACGATGTCGCGGCTCAAGCTCGCGCGCGCCGTTCGCATCTATCTCGTCCTCTCGCTCTTCATCGAGCCGTTCAGCGAGGCGATGCTCCGGCAGCAGGGCGACGGCTACTGGGACACGGTCCTCTGGCCCGCCGCGGTTGCCTGGTACGGCACGATCAAGGAGTGGAGCGGATTGCCCGGCGCCTCGCTGCCGGTCTTCTTCTTCGTGACCGTCGGTCTTCTCGGACGCGCGGTCTGGGGCAGGAAGAGCGCCGACTACTGGGCGCCGCCGAAGTTCTCGCGGACGCTGCCGCTGGCGTTCCTGGTCACGATCTTCGCGCTGAGCGCCTGGGGAATGCTCCACGGTGGAAGCGTCGAGAACGTCTTCCGGCAGATCGTCCACCTGATGCAGCTGCCGCTCATCGCGCTGCTCTTCCTCTATGCGCTGCGCATTCCGGAAGACCTCTCGGCGGTCGGCACCATCTTCGTCATCACTGCGCTCTTCCGCAGCCTGCTCGTCGTCTACGTGTATTTCGGCGTGTGCATGCCCCAGGGCATCACCGATCGCCCGGGCCTGCCGGAGTGGTGCACGAACCACTCGGACTCGGTGCTCTTCGTCACCGCCGTCCTCATCGTCGTCACGCACGCCTTCGAGCAGCGGACGAAACGCACGATCATGCGCGCGATCGGCGTCTCGGCGATGATCCTCTTCGCGATCGTCCTCAACAACCGCCGTCTCGCCTTCGTCAGCCTCTCGATCGCGCCCGCCGTCATCTATCTCGCCCTCAAGCCGAGCAAGCGGAAGCGGCGCGTGACGACGGCGCTGATGATCGGCATCCCGCTCGTCATCGGCTACGTCCTCATCGGCTCCGAGATCAACTCGGCGTCGCCGCTGGTCAAGCCGGCGAAGCTCGTCATGTCGGTGCTCGATCAGCGGGACTCGTCGAGCATCTCCCGCGACATCGAGAACGAGAACCTCATCTACACGATGAGGCAGAGTCCGCTCCTCTCGACGGGCTTCGGGTTCAACTACCAGAACTCGCCCAACAACCCGCCCGTCGACCTGAGCGACGTGTTCGTCAACTTCCGGCTCATCGCACACAACGGCGTGCTCTGGATGTGGTCCTGGGGCGGCGTCATCGGCTTCACGATCCTCTGGATGATCTTTCCGGTGACGGCGACGCTTGCGCTGCGTGCCTACCGGGCTGCGTACACGCCGCTCGAGCGCAGCGCGGCGCTGGCGTCGCTCGGCGCGGTCGCCATCTGCATCGTCCAGGTCTGGGGCGATCAGGGGCTCAATGGGTACATGACGCCGATCACGTTCGGCATCGCATACGCAGTCGCGACGCGGCTGGCGATGCGCCTCACGTGATGCCGCGTGGCGGTCACGCGCTCCCGATCAGCTCTGCCTTTTCGACGCGATCGAGCCGGAACTGGCGCTCCTCGTTCTTCGCGAGGTCGATCGCGTTCAGGCGCGTCTCGGTGCGCTCCATGAACACGCTCGTGATCCTTATGTCGCGCGTCGTCCGCTCGTAGTTCCCGCTCCGGTAGGTGATGCGCAGCGGCTGCTGCTCGAACCATGCTCGCTCCACGGCGGCGCGCACGGCGCGAGGCACCGGAAGCTGCGGGATGCCGACGAACTGAAGCTCCTTCAGCCGGCCGGTTAGCTCGCGCTGGGCCGACGCGGAGAGCGCGCCTTGCACCTTCTCGAGCGCGCGCTCGAGCGTCTCGGTGAACGGCAGAAGGCGCATCTCCGTCGCATACCGACCGAGCGCCACGAGGAGCGCAGCCTCACGCGCCGTGAAGTTCACGGGCGGCAAGCTGTAGCTCTTGTCGAGTGCGTAGCCTCCGCCGCGTCCCCGCTCGGCGGCGAGCGGCAGCGAGGCCGCGCGCAGCGTGTCGAGATCGCGGTAGATGGTGCGGACGGTCACCCCGAAGCGCTCCGCCAGGGCCTCGGCCGTGACGCCGGTCCGGCGCGCGCGAAGGTGTTCTGCGAGGGCGAAGAGACGTTCGGTGCGCTTCATGAGGGGAGGCCTCGCGGACGGGGAGGGACGCCGAACAATGATGACATTAGCCTGACAACCGCCCAACTTCGATCGCGAAAGCGCCTCGCATCGCGCAAATCGCGGGCCCGAGAACGCGGCGCACCATCGAGGTTGACGGCGCGCGTCAGGAGAGGTCTCTTCGCGCCGTGCCCTTCTCTTACCCGTATCCGCGTCCAGCCGTGACCTGTGACGCCGTCGTCTTCGCCATGCGCGCGGATGACCTCGCCGTCCTGCTCGTCCAGCGCAAGGACGAGCCGTTCAAGGGGCGCTGGGCGCTGCCGGGTGGCTACGTCAACGAGAACGAGTCGCTCGAGCGCGCCGCCGCGCGCGAGCTCGCTGAGGAGACGGGGATCAGCGGCGCCAAGCTCGAGCAGCTCGGCGCGTTCGGCGATCCCGGGCGCGACCCGCGCGGCCACACCATCACGATCGCTTACCTCACGTTCCTCGTCGCCGAGGCGAAGATCACCGCCGGCGACGACGCCGCCGCCGCCGAGTGGCACTCGTTCCGTCGCCTCGCGCTCACGGATCCGACTCAGGTTGGCCCGCTCGTGAAGAAGGCAGGGAAGCGCACCACCCGAACCGTCGCGCCTCCCAAGAAGCGAGCGCGCGGCGCGCGTTCGATCGAGCTCGCGTTCGATCACGCGAAGATCATTTCGGTCGCGTATCGGCGTCTGTGCCAGTACCTCGACGACCCGCTCCGCTCGCGGGCCTTCGACATGTTGCCGTCGCGCTTCACGCTCGCGAACCTGCACCACTTCTACGAGGTCGTGCTCGGGCGCTCCCTCCCGCAGCGTGCGTTCCGGAAGCGACTGCTCGACCACGACCTCGTCGTGACCGCCGGCACGAAGCCGACGCGCAAGCCGGCAGAGCAGCTCTATCGCTGGAACCGCCCGCGCTAGGCGACCCGGTCCAGCGTGCAGACAAAAGCACACGGGCGGGCGACGTTGCCGTCGACCCGCCCGCGCGCCGTGTGAGACCGGAGGCCTGATCAGGCCTTCTTCAGGTTCTCGAGAACGAAGTCCCAGTTCACGAGGCTGCTCAGGAACGTCTCGATGTACTTCGGACGCGCGTTCCGGTAGTCGATGTAATATGCATGCTCCCACACGTCCATCGTGAGGAGCGCCTTCTGACCGTGCTTCATCGGCAGGTCGGCGTTCGGCGTCTTCGTGACGGCGAGCTTGCCGTTCTGGAGGACGAGCCAGGCCCAGCCCGAGCCGAACTGGGTGGCGCCCGCGTTCGCGAACTCTTCCTTGAACTTCTCGAACGACCCGAAGTCGCGGTTGATGGCCGCGAGCAGGTCACCGGTCGGCTGCCCGCCGCCGTTCGGCTTCATGCAGCTCCAGTAGAACGTGTGGTTCCAGACCTGCGCGGCGTTGTTGAAGACGCCGGAGCCGACCTCGGAGGCCATGATGACTTCCTCGAGGCTCTTGTTCGCCTCGGGCTTGCCGTCGACGAGCTTGTTGAGGTTCGTCACGTAGGCCGCATGGTGCTTGCCGTGGTGATACTCGAGCGTCTCGGCCGAGATGTGGGGGGCGAGCGCGTCTTTCGCGTAGGGCAGGGGCGGCAGCTCAAAAGCCATGGGGCTCTCTCTCCTTCAAAATGTTGGGAGGGGCACGTTAGACAGCCGCGGGGCGATTGAAAAGCCCCGTCGGAAAACGCTCCGATGTGGCACGTCGCTGCCACACGCGGCAAGGGACCAACCGGTCCGATGACGGGACCGGCTTCGCTGTTGCGTAGGCGCGCGTTTACGCGCGTCTGGGCTCGTCAGCGCTTCGTCAGATATGCCGCAGATCAGCCGCGCATCGCTTCGATCGGGCTCACGCGGGCGGCACGGACGGCGGGCAAAAACCCGCCGACGAGCCCCATGAAGGCCGACAGGATGACGGCGGAGACGAGGATCTCGGGCGTCGGCTCGAAGCCGAAGACGATCTCCGTGAATGTCCCGAAGTTGAGCATCGTGATCTTCACGCTCTTCATGGCGATCGCCGCGAGGGCGCCGACGAGCCCGCCCGCCAGCGACAGGACGAGCGACTCGATCAGGAACGAGAAGAGGATGCTCGCCTTCGAGAAGCCGAGCGCACGGAGCGTACCGATCTCACGGCTGCGCCCGGCGACCTGGGCGTTCATGGTGATCGTCGCGCCGATCATTGCGCCGACGCCGAAGAAGAACGCCACCATGCCCCCGAGGACCTTCAGCATGATCCCGGTGCCCTGCGACTGCTTCTCCACGTAGTCGGCCTCGCGCATCGCGACGAGCCCCGTCTGCCGGTCCCCTTCGACGAGCGCCTTGAACGCGTCGAACTTGCTCGGGCTGTCGAGGCGCACCCGGACGCTCGACACGGAGCCGGTGCGGCCGAACGCCTGGCGGACGGCGTGGACGTCGGCCCAGACCTCGGACTCGTACGCCGAGCCGCTGTCGGCGAAGATGCCGACCACCTTCATCGGCCGGTTCTTCTTCAGCTCGAAGCTGTCGCCGATGTTCATGCCCTTGAAGCGGCCTTGCAGGCTCTGGCCGATGACGACCTCGTCCGCTCCCGCGTTCGCGGCGCGACCCTCGACGATCTTCACGGAGGGACGGAACTGGAGGACATCTTCGGTGACGCCGCGAACGGTCACGTTCGATTCGCCCTCGACACCCGTCTTCGGCAAGAGCACGACGGCGAGAACCTCGCCGACGCCCACCGGCTTCTTCGACGCGCCGATCTGCTCTGCCTGGGCGAGGACGAGACTGACGTGTTTGTCCTCGACGGTGCTCGTCATCTCCGTGTCCGAGCCCTTGCGCATGACGATGACGACGTCCGGGCTCGCTGCACGGCCGAGCGTCCGCTCGATACCGTTCGCGAGCATGAGCGCGCCGGCGAAGACGAAGACGACGAGCGCGAGGCCGAAGGCGGCCGCTGCGGTGGTGCTCTTGCGGACGACGAGGTTGCGGACGTTGTACTTGATGGGGACCATCGGGTTCTCTCGCTCTCAGCCGACGCGCCGCAGCGCATCGGTGACCGAAACACGGCCTGCCTGGATGCTGGGGACGAGCGAAGCGACCCCGGCGAGCACGATCGCGATGACGAACGCGACGACTGCCGTCTTGGGCTCCACCCGGAAGTACGGGAACATCGCGCCCATGTTCTCCTCGATCGCCCGCCCGACCATGTTGTTGACGAACGGGTAAGCGAGGCCGACACCCACCGCGCCGGAGACGATGCCGAGCGTCGCTGCCTCCGCGATGACGAAGAAGCGGACGTGCCACGGCTCGAACCCGATGGCGCGGAGGACGGCGTACTCCTTCGTCCGCTCACGGACGCCCATCGCGATGGTGTTGCCGAGCACGAGGAGCATGATGCCGAGGATGATGACGGAGACCACGTCGAGCGCTGTCAGCAGCGCCGAGAAGCCGGCCATGAACGAGACGTTCATGCTGCGCTCGCTCATCGTCACCGTCTGCGTGTCGCGCTCGTCGAAGATGCGGTCGATCGCCTTCGAGACCTCGGCGCTGCGGGTGCCGTCGACCACGCGGGAGGTCACCCAGCCGATCTGGTCCTTCTGCTCGCCGGTGAGCGTGTCGTTCAGATAGTCCCAGTGGAAGATGAACTCGGAGTCGTCGATCGACTTGCGAGAGGCCTTGTAGACCCCGGCGATGTTGAACTCCCAGTCACCGGGATAGATCGTGCCCTCGAGCACGACCTTGTCGCCGACCTTCCAGCCCATCTTCTTCGCGAGGACGTGCCCGACGATCGCGCCCTTCCTGTCGGCGAGCCACCGCGCCTTGTCCTCCGGGGAGACGACCATCTCGTCGTAGACGTCGAAGAACGTGTTGCTCTCGACCGCCAGGCTCGCGAAGAACTCGTCCGGGTGGGTCGGGACCTTTGCCCCGAACCAGTTCATGAACGAAGCCTGCTTCACGCCGGGCACGATGCGGACGTCCTCCGCGTAGCGCTTCGGCAACGGCATGATGAACGTCACCTTGTGACGCGTACCCACGCGATCCTGCGCGGCGTTCTCCGCGCCGACGTTCCAGGCCCAGAGCACGGTGCGCAACATCACGAACGCGATGAGCGCAACGGCCGCTCCGGCCACCGTGAAGATCGTCCGGAACCAGCTTCGCTTCAGGTTCCGGGCCGCGATCAAGAAGAGGCGGATCACTTGGGGAGCCCCCCAACGACCCCCAGCGGATATCGCCCTTCGGTCGATGCACTATTCATTGAGCCTTCCCTTGTTCAGGTGCCGCGTGATCGATGCTCGGTCCGCGGCGGCCGGATCGTGCGTGACCATGAGAATGGTCTTCTTGAAGTCGACGTTGAGCTTCGTCAGGAGCTGCAAGATGTCGTCGGCGCTCTTGCGATCGAGATCGCCCGTCGGCTCGTCGCAGACGAGGATCGTCGGGTCGTGGACGATGGCGCGGGCGATGGCGACGCGCTGCTCCTGTCCGCCCGAGAGCTGCCGCGGGTAGTGGTCCATGCGGTTGTCGAGGCCGACGACGCGGAGCGCCGTCTCTGCTCGCTTGCGCCGCTCCGCGCTCCCGAGCTTCGTGAGTAGCAGCGGAAGCTCGACGTTCTCACGCGCCGTGAGGACCGGCATGAGGTTGTAGGACTGGAAGATGAAGCCGATGTGCCGCGCGCGGAACTTCGCGAGCTCGCCGTCGCTCATCGCGCCGATGTCGTTGCCCGCCACGATCGCCTTGCCGCTGGTCGGCCGATCGAGGCCTGCGATGAGGTTGAGGAGGGTCGACTTTCCGGAGCCGGACGGACCCATGAGCGCTTCGAAGGCGCCTTCCGGGATCGTGAGCGACAGGCCGTCGAGGACGGTCAGCGGCTCCTTCCCGCGGAAGAACGTCTTCGTCACGCCGGACATCTCGATGATGGGCTTCCCCTTCTCCGGAGCCGCGTTCTTCCGGTACTGCTCGGGCGCATCGGCCTCGGAGGGGACGTCCAGCTTCGCGTTCGAGTCGTGCCGGTCCTTGATGGTTTCCGTGCTCACTTGTCTGTCTCCTTGATGCGCTGACCGTCCGTCATCTCGGCGTTCGGGTTCGACACGACCTTCGTGCCCTGCGGTGGACCGTCGAGGAGCTCGACGGCGCTGCCCACCGCGCCCCCGACCTTCACGGGGACCGTGTGCAGCTTCCCTTCGTTGATCGCGAACACCACCTTCGCGCCGTTCCGCTCGACGACGGCGTCAGCGGCGACGACCTTCTTCGGCTTCTCGTCCTTCGCGGCGTCGGTGATCGCCTTCGAGAGGAAGCTGACGCGCGCGCTCATCTCCGGGAGGACGCCCTCCATCTCCTCCGGGCTCGAAGGCAGGAACTTCACCTTCACCATGACCGTCGCCTTCGAGCGGTTCACCTTCTGCCCGAGCTGCGCGGCCTCGCAGCGGAACCGCTTGTTCGGGTATGCGTCGAGGATCACCTCGCAGGGGGCGCCCATCTTCACGAGGTGGAGACGCGGCTCGGGCACGTCCGCCTCGACCATGAGGCTGTTGAAGTCGACGATCTCGGCGACGAGCCCCACGTTCCCGATGCCGCCGACAAACTCTCCGACGGTCGCGGGTTTGCTCACCACGCGCCCGCTGATCGGCGAGATGATGATGCGGTCCTTCAGGCCGACGCCGACGGTGCCGACGTCGGCCTGGGCCACGTTCGTCTCGGCCTCGGCCGCGCGGACCACCTCCTTCAGCGCCGCCTCTCGGGCGAGGAGGTTGTCCAGGTTCGCCTTGCCGACGGCGCCGCTCGTGACGAGCGCCTTCTCGCGCTCGACCTGCTGCGATACCTCGGCGAGGTTCGCGCGCGCGGTCGCGATGCGAGCCTGGGCGGCGCCTACGCGCGTCGACGCGGCGACGACCTGGCTCCGCTGATCGGCGTCTTCGAGCTGCGCGATGACGTCACCTTCGTTGACGGTGTCGCCCTCCTTGATGTTCATCTTCGCGATCCGGCCCGGCAGCTTCGAGCCGACCTTGGACGTGATCTGCGGGATGACGTAGCCCGTCGCCGTCACCGTGACGTCGGCCTGCGACGGCGAGATCATGGCGACCTCCGTCGTCTTCACTTCTTGTTTGAAGAGCGCGCCCTCGGCCCGCTGATAGCCGTAGAGCGCGATCGCGCCGATGATGGCGACCGAGAGGACGGGGACGATGATCTTCCGCAGCGCCGACGGCGGCTGCGGCACATCGCGGTCGATGCGCAGAGAGGCGAGGTCCGAGCTGAGCTGGTCGGGCACGGCAGATCCAATCGATTGAGAGAAGCGCACGAGCGCGCGGTCGTCGCCCGCTATCCTGGTGAAGTCCCCACACCCGCCTCCTGGTTCCCCGTGGTCCGTTCGGTCAAACACGGAACGGAGCGTTCAGGAGCGCGGGCGGGCGTGAGAGTGGAGCGGCAAGGGCGGTTCCGCAACCTCTGGACGCGGTTTCACTTGTCGTTTGCTGACAAACCACGGTCAGCCAATGGCCGCTCGCGCCGCGCGCGATCACGTTTTCGGGCCGGCGCGATCTACCGCCCGGTAGGTCTTTGCGTTCCGCTCCTCTTCTTCTGGTCCATCTCCACGACGCGCACCTCACGACGACCGGCCTCCGTTCTCTCGTCGATCGAGGGGCCCGGAGATCGACAACATCGGGACGACTTTTCTCGCGAGCGGGTCAAATGCTGGAAATGCCTCGACGTCGCGGACCGTCGACGGCGGGAGTGCGGTAGGATCCGCCGCCGTGCGCCGCTCGTTCCTGTTCCCGCTGACCTCGATTGCCCTGTGGACAGCCTGTGGAGGAGCGACGCCGGCGAAAGCGCCGACGGCCGATGCTCCTGCGGCGAGCGGCTCGAGCCTCGAGCGCTACTTCCCGCTCGAGGACGGCAAGATCTACCACTACGTCACGAAGGAGGGGCCCGACACGGGGATGCTCGTGGCGAAGGTGCGCCGGGTCGACCCTGCACACGGGGAGCTCCGCCTCTCGAACGCCACCAAGCGCTTCGCGTTCACGCCGGACGGAGTCGCGTATGACGGCGGTGCCTTCATCCTGAAGGGGCCCGTCGAGGTCGGCACCTCCTGGCCCGGAGAACACGGCGGCACGACCAAGATCGCCGCCACCGATGCCTCCATCTCCGTGCCTGCCGGCAGCTACTCGTCGTGCGTCCAGACCGTCGAAGAGGGCGGGCGCCCGCCGGGCTCACGCTACGAGACGACCTACTGCCCCGGCGTCGGCATGGTGCTCCTCGTGGTCAGCGCCGGTGGCAGCGAGGCGCGTGCCGAGCTCAAGTCGTACGGCGCGCCCGTCAAGATCGATTAGCAGTCATCCGCCCGGGAGACGAGAGTATGCAGCTTGCAAGCATTGTGTCGGAGCGTTTCGGATTCAAGATCCCGCAAGCGTACGTTCGCATGGCGGAGGCGGGCCTCCTCGCGCTCGCGCGCTCCGGGGTGAAGTCGCCGTCCGCGGACGCGTCGAAGACCAAGAAGCTCTACACGCGCGAGCGGGCGCTCGCAGCATGCGATCTCCAGTGGCTGAGCACCGAGGAGATCGCCGCGCGCATCCAGCGCTCCTATTCGAACGCGTCCAGTGACGATCCGTCCGTGCTGTCGGGCGGACGCCGTTCGTTCTTCCGCTCGTCACGGTGGCCGGCAGACTTCGTGTACGTCCCGTTCGCGGAGAACCGTGCGGGGGACGAGTGGGGCTGGGCACCGTCGCTCGGCGAGCCGGGCGCGGTGGAGCCGCCGATCATGTTCCTCACGCAGGACGCCGCGGAGGGACGGATCGCCGCTCCGACGTTCGCGACCTTTCTCTTCCGGATGACGCTCGAGTCGCTGGCACACTGCCCGCACGACAAGTCGGAGATGGCGCTCTCCGAGCGGATCGCCATGCTCCGAGGGAGCACGCGCGCCGTGCTCGATTTCCTCCCCGCGGAGCTCTCGGCGCGCCTCGATCGCGTCCTCGAGCTCCCGATTCGCAAGGTCACGGTCCGGGCGCTGCGTGAGAAGGACGGCAAGTTCTATCGTGCGAGCGAGACCACGCACCTCTCGCTCGTCGCCGCCGACTGGGCCGCGCGCATCGTGCGTGAGGAGCTCGAAGATCCGCGCGTGGACCAGCCGCTTCGTATCGACGTCTGACCGAGAGCGTCGAGTGCTACGTCAGGCTCAGCGTGAGCCTTCGGCCTCGCCGATGACCTGGCCCATGAAGTGGACGAGCGCCCACTTGTCCGCGACCGTCGGCGACTTCAGCTCGACGTGCTCGATCGCCGGGCTGACGAGGGCGGTCTTGAGGCGTGAGGGCGGGACGTCCTTCGCGAGCCAGAGCGTCTCCGTCGCAGGGATCACGGTGTCGCCCTCGCCGTGCAGCAGGTAGACGTTCGCGCGGATCGAGTCGAGGCGGCCACGCGGAGACACGTTCGCCATCTCGGTGGTATGCCGCTCGATCTCGCCGAGGAGCTCGCTCTTCATCGTGGAGGCTCCGCCGCTCCACAGCGTCTCGAGCTTCGTCTTCGAGGAAGGAGAGAGCGCGCTTGCCGCCTTCCGGGCTTCGTCGCGCTGCTCCCAGAGCCAGAGACGAAGTGCATCGCGCGCGGCCGGGACATCCTCCGAAGGGAAGAAGTCCTCGACGTGCGAGTAGACGAGCACCATCACGCCGTAGTCGTGGGCGCGCAGCTTTTTGGTCGCTCCGTCGGGCTCGGCGATCTCGTCGTTCACGAAGAAGCGCGAGACACGGGCTAGGTCGTCGTGTGCGCCGACGGCGACGACGAAGGATACGTGATCGGCGAACCGCGGGTCGGCGGCGGTCAGGAGGGAAATGCCGCCGCCGAAGCTCATGCCCATCACGCCGACCTTCGCCACTCCGAGACGGGCACGCAGCGTTTCGACGGCCGCGCCGACGGTGTCGATCGAACGCGGCGCGACCTTGTAGTCGCTGAGCTCCTTCACCGCGGGGGTCAACACGACCACCCCTGCGCCGGCGACCGCGCGTGCGAAGCGTTCGAGGCGTACCTCTTCGATGCCATGATGGTGGACGCCGTGGACGAGCACCACGCCCGGCGCGTTCGCGATCCCGTGTGGCGCGTACAGCCGCGCCGGGATGCTCTCGCCGTCACGCATGAACGACAGGCGCTCCTCGTCGATCGCCCCCGGCGTGCCCGAGGCATCGGCAAACGCAACGAGCAGCGACGCGGCGCGCGCATGATGCGCCGCAGGACGTGCGAGCACGATGCCGACGACGGCGAGCACGAAGACGACGAGCCGCAGGCGCAACCTCGTCGTGCGCCCGCCGCGTCCGGCGTGGCGCGCCTCCTTCGTGGTGCCGCCCAGCGTGGCGTCACGACCTTCGGCCATCGTCTCCATCGTAGCGATCCTCCGCTGCGATCGACGCTCGTCCGGGGGAAAAAGACGTCTCGGTCCGGTGAATGGTTGTAAATCATTGTCACGGCCTGTGTCGGTACTGTCGCGCTCCATCCTTCACGTCGACATGGACGCGTTCTTCGCGTCCGTCGAGCAACGCGACGCTCCCGAGCTGCGCGGGAAGCCGCTCGTCGTCGGCGGGGCGGCGCGGCGAGGCGTCGTCGCAGCGGCGTCCTACGAGGCGAGGCAGTACGGGGTCCGCTCGGCGATGCCGATGGCGGAGGCGCTCCGTCGATGCCGGAACCTCGTCGTCGTCCCTCCGCGGGGAGAACGTTATGCCGAGGTGAGCGGGCAGGTCTTCGACGTGTTCCACAAGTACACGCCGCTCGTCGAAGGGCTGTCGATCGACGAGGCGTTCCTCGACGTCACTGCGAGCCGCAGCCTCTTCGGAGACGGCGCGACGATCGCGCGGCTCATCAAACAGGACGTCTTCGAAGCGACGGGCCTCACCTGCTCGGCGGGTGTTGCCCCGAGCAAATTCGTCGCGAAGATCGCGAGCGACATGGACAAGCCGAACGGCCTCACCGTCGTCCCCGACGACGTCGCGGGCTTTCTCGCGCCGCTACCCATCGAGCGCATGTGGGGGATCGGCCCGAAGACGGCACCGCAGCTTCGCGCCCTCGGATATTCGACGCTCGGCGATCTCGCGAAGGCCGACCCTGCGTCGCTCGAACGCGCGCTCGGGAGCTGGGGTTCCGCGATCCGTGAGCTCGCCCGCGGCAACGACGCGCGCGACGTCATTCCCGATCGCGACGCGAAGTCGATCGGCGCGGAGTGCACCTACGACGTCGACCTCACCACGCGCGACGCCATCGCGCGCACGCTGCTCGCTCATGCGTCCCGCGTCGCGGAGCGCCTGACGGCATCGAACCTGGCGGCCCGCGCCGTGGTCGTGAAGCTCAAGCTCCACGACTTCACGCTGCTGACGCGTCGGATGACGTTGCCGGCACCCGCGAGCGACACGCGCACGCTCCACGACGCCTGCCTCCAGCTGCTCGACCGCTTCTCGCTCGAGCGAGCCAAGGTCCGCCTCACGGGGGTCGCCGCCCAGGACCTCTGCTCGGCAGAGCCCGTGCAACCCACGCTCTTCCGTGACGAGAAGCAGGACCGTCGCCGCGACGTCGAGAACCTCCTCCTGCGTGCGAAGGAGCGCTTCGGTAACAAGCCGATCACCTTCGCCACCCTGCTGGAGGACACGACCCCTCGCGCAGCGCCGGAGGGCGATCTCGAGCGTGCCCCCAACCGCCGCCGTTGAAGCCGTCGCGGCGCGGCCACGACCGCGACCGCGCCGCGACGAGACGCCCCGGGGCGTCCCGTCCGCGCTCGTGTCCGCCGCTCCTCAGCGGCTCTGTCCGCGCTCGCGGCTCTGTCCGCGCTCGCGGCGCTCACGGCAGGTCAGCCAGGTGAGGGGTTCTAGAAGCTGGGCACGAGGGGCCCGACCCGATTAGGATCGCTGGCGATGAAGCGGGAGCTCCTCCTGGTGGCCGCCGTCGCTCTGCTCGCCGGATCGCTCGGCGCCTGCAAGCCGAAGGCGGGCGGCAGCTGCAAGATCGAGACGAAGGAGGTCTGCGCCGAGGACAACAAGGCGCTCGCCTGTCACGACGGCAAGTGGGAGGAGATGTCTTGTCGCGGGCCGGACGGTTGCTCGAAGAACGGGGGCGAGCACCTGTGCGATCAGTCCGTCGCGGAGGCGGGCGACGTCTGCAACCTCGTCGACGACTACGTATGCACGGGCGACAAGACGGGGATGCTCCAGTGCACGAAGAACAAGTGGACCCTCGTGCAGAGCTGCCTCGGCGAGCGCGCCTGCGCCATGGAGAAGAAGAAGGTCACGTGCGACAACAGCGTGGCCAACATCGGCGACGCGTGCCGGGAGGAAGAGGACTACGCCTGCTCGCCCGACAAGAAGGCTGCGCTCGCCTGTCGGAAGAACCAGTTCGTCCAGGCGAGCCTGTGCAAGGGCCCGAAGGGCTGCCGCGTCACCGGCTCGAAGGACCAAGGCTTCAAGGTCGAGTGTGACGACTCGGTGGCCTCTCCGGGCGACGCCTGCGAGAAGGAGGAGCACTTCTCCTGCTCCTCGGACGACCGCGCAATCCTCAAGTGCCGGAACAAGAAGTTCGAGGTCGAGGAGAAGTGCAAGTCGAAGGAGAAGTGCCAGATCAAGGGCGGCCAGGTCGGCTGTTATTGATCAGGCTCCAGGCTCCAGGCTCCAGGCTCCAGGCTCCAGCGAGAGCGCTTCGGGCTCCAGGCGGGCTTCGGGGCAATCCAGGCTTTAGGCTCAGCGTGAGGGCTTCGGGCATCCAGGCTGCCGCGTGAGCTCCAGGTGCTTCAGCGAGAGCGCTCCGGGCTCGAGGGCTCCAGCGGAAGCGCTCAGCGCTTTGCGGCTTCAGGGCTCCGCGAGGGCGCCCCGTTCTTCAGGGCTCCAGCGCGAAAGCGCTCCGGTCTCCATGGGTCCGGGGCTCAGCGGAGGGCTCGGGCGGTGCGGAGTCCACTGAGAAAGGGCTCCACTCCTGCATCGCGGTGGATGGCGGTGCTAAGAGGGGGAGGCATGCAGCTCGTCTCGATCGAAGGCAACACGCAACGCCTGGACGGTGGTGCGATGTTCGGCAATTGCCCCCGTCCCGTATGGGAGAAGTGGGCGCCGCCGGACGATCGCCATCGCATCACGCTCGCGTGCCGCGCGCTCCTCGTGAAGGAGCCGAACCGCAATGTCTTGCTCGAAGCCGGTATCGGCGCGTTCTTCGAGCCCAAGATGCGCGAACGCTTCGGAGTGCAGGAAGATCGTCACGTCCTCGTCGAGTCGCTCGCGCGTGCGGGGCTGGCGCCGTCGGACGTCGACGTCATCGTGCTCTCGCACCTGCACTTCGACCATGCGGGTGGCCTGCTCGACGTGTGGAAGGAAGGCGAGCCCCTTCGCCTGGCGTTCCCGAAGGCGTCCTATGTCGTGAGCCAGGGCGCCTGGGAGCGAGCGAAGGCGCCCCATGCGCGCGATCGCGCGTCCTTCATCCCGGAGCTCCAAGGCCTTCTCGAAGCAACGGGACGCCTCGAGGTCGTGAGCGGCGACCGCAGCAAGACGCTCGGCGAGGCCTACTCCTTCACGATCTCGGAAGGCCATACGCCGGGCCTGATGCTCACGCGCGTCGAAGGATGGAGCGAAGGGCCGGTCACGTTCCTCGGCGATCTCGTCCCCGGAGTACCGTGGGTGCACCTTCCGATCACGATGGGCTACGACCGCTATCCCGAGCTCCTCATCGACGAGAAGAAGGCCCTCCTCGAGCGCATCGTCGCGGAGAAGGGCTGGGCGTTCTTCACGCACGACCCGAACGTCGCCGCCGCCCGCATCGCCCGCGACGCCAAAGGAAAGTTCGGCACGCACGACGCCCGCCCAACGCTGTCGTGACCGCCCGCGCCGAGGCGTAGCCGCGCGCGTTCGGCGCGGTCCGCGACGTCGGGCAGGCGCGGTGGGTTCACGCCTGCGCGGTCGTCGGCCGGTGGGGTGCGGGGTCTGGCAGGCGCCGTGGTTCACGCGTGCGCAGTCGTCGGCCGGTGCGTTGCGACTCGAGCCGGCGCAGTCGTGTGCGCCTGCCCTTGCGCCCCCGCCGCCGCGTTCTTACATATGCCTCATTCAAACGGCGCGCGGGGGAGGGACGAACATGCGTGGTGGACGACGTCCAGGTGCTGGTCGGAAGCGGACCTCCCGGTTGGTCATGCATCGGCGGCGACCGCCTCACGCGTTGCGCTTCCCGTCACACGTGACGATCACGTTCGTGCATGGCCTCGGGAGCCTGCGGCAGCAGCGGATCTTCGAGACGCTCCGCGAGATCTTTCGGCACCCGAACGTCGCCGGCTTTCAGGTGTGCGAGTTCTCCATCCAGACGAACCATGTCCATCTCGTGGTGGAGGCGATTCATCGCAAGGCATTCAGCTCTGGGATGCGCAGCCTCTCGATTCGCTGCGGATTGCGGCTGAATGGCCTGTTCGGGCGGCGTCGCGGAAGGGTGATTCGCGATCGGTATCACCGCCGTGATCTCTTCAGCGCGTCGCAGGTTCGGACCGTTCTGCGCTACGTGCTGCTGAACGGTCACAAGCACCGCGTCGTTGCAGAGGGGGAGCTCGACCCCTTCTCCTCCGCGCGGTCATTCGAAGGTTGGCTCGTGCTCTACAAGCTCGATGATCGTCTGCAGCCGCGCGTGACAGGCGCCCCGAGCGGCGGGCCACGTGGACGTGCCGTGAGCCCCTGGTCGAAGCTTCTCGCCGAAGATTGGCGCGAGCATGGCCTGATCTCCGCATGGGAAGGACTCAAGTGGCAGCGGCGAGTCGGTCGTCACCTCGCTCGGCTCGAGCGAGGTGCTTTGCCTGGCGCGTGACCGTCAGCGGCAGCGCCAGCGGCAGCGTCGCAGTCGGAAGCGAGCTCGTCGTCGACGCGTCGCGCGTTCGAAGCGCCGCTGCGCGAGCCCTGGCCCGCGTCCAACGCTTCCGCGGTCCAGTCATGTTCCGCCGATCCGAAGCGCGCTGTGAGGGTAGCGACGCCTTTCGTCGTTCGTCCGACTCGCGTGGCGAGCGCGGCGGCGCTCGGCGCCACGCAGCCGGCCCGAGGACTCCCACGTCGACACCGGCTGGCGTGGACGAACCTCCAGCCGAAGACGCGCCGGCCCTTCGAGCGGTAGAGCTCGCTCGCGCCTGTTTGTCTGCACGCGCGCGATCTCCGTTCTCCATCCTCCTCCTCGACCGCGCGAGCGCGAGCGCGAAGGCCAAGGGACGCGAGGTCGCCGCGTCATCGTGTGGCGCGTCTCGATGTCGCGGTCACGCCTCATGCCGCGCGCTCGGCGACGCCGAGGTATGCGAAGAGTATGAAGCTCTCGCTGGAACGCCTCGACACGCGCGGCCTCGTCCTCGAGATTCCTGGGGCGGACCGTCAGACGCTCACGATTGCGTCGACGGAAAACCTGCAGGGAACGATCGCGATCGAGGAAGAGACGACGACGCTTTCAGGAGTTCAGGCCGACGCGATCGTGCTCTCGTCGCTCCGGCTTCTGCTTGGAAGGCTGGTCCTCTCGGGTGCGTCGGGCGCGACCCTGACGGGGCTCGGGGTGACGCTCGAGCGTTCGACGGAGAGCCTCGGACTCGACACGAAAGCGAGCTCGCTCGCAGCGAGTGAGCTCGACATCGACATCGACGACGTTGCGATTCGCGGGCGCGTCCATTTCGAAGACGTGAAGCTGACGGTGAACGGCGAAGCCGGCACGCTCGCGGCGGAGAGCGTCGCCATCGAGGCCTTCTCTCTCCGTCTCGGTGACGTCGCGCTTCATGCCGATGTGATTCGGGGGGCAGCCGTCGCGATCGCGTGGGGGACCACCTTCGGGCTCAGTGCCGATTCACTCGCGGCGCCCTCCATCCAGATGCAGACACCCACGGCTCGCGTCGGCGCCAACGACGTCGAGCTGAGCACGTTCCGGCTCGACGGTGGAAAGGTCACCGCGAGGCGAGCCTCGGCTCGTCGCGCCCGCGTCGAGGCCAAGCTGGCAAGCTCGGAGTCGAGCAACGCGGCTGGGCGGCCGGCGACCGCCGTGCCGCAAGCGACGCCGGTGCCGGTTGCTACAAGCACTTCGCGAGAATCCCTGTTCGACTTGAGCCTCCTCGACGCGCTGCACGGACAGCTCGACGTGGACGTCGAGCTCGACCTCACCGTTCCCATCATCGGACGCCGTCGAGCCACCCATCGCCTCCGCGTCGCCATCGATCAGGGGACCATCGACTACCGTGCGCTCGAGAGGAACCTCTCGGCCCTGGAGGACGCGATCCTCGATTTCGCCGTGCGCGACGACAGCGTGCTCGCCCTCGAGCGCGTCAATCCGCTCTTTCCTGCGCGCGGGCATGGCAAGCCGATCATCGCCTGGCCGCTCGCGCCGCCGGACCTCGAGCTCGCGAAGCGGGATCGCGTTCGGCTATCGCTCTTGCCTCTCGCGCAAGTCGTCGGCAGCGATGAACCCAGCGATCCGAACGCCGAGCCGAAGAAGAGCGCCGTCGCGCTTCGGCACCTCGGGCTCGTCAACCTCGCAGCGCGTCTCGCGCTCGCCCCCACGACCACGCTTGCGGGGCACATTCGACCGAAGCGCGTCGGCTCGTTCGCCCTCGGCGGGAATGTCTACTACGATCCGGGAGAGGCGACGCCGCCCGGGCTCGTCCGCGGCGAGGTCGATGCGCTCGCAGCGAGCGTGCACGGCCTCGCCATCGGCGAGAGCACACTGAACGCCGTCGTCGAGGTGGCGAAGATCCCGGCGTTCGAGGTCGCGTTCGCCGACGTCACGCCTACGACGATCCAGATCGAGCTCGCCGAGCTCGTCATCGCGGATCTCGCCGTTCTGCCGACCGAGTGAGCGGCCCAACCGAGCCCGAGCTGCTGCCCCGCCTCGAAGCTGCGAGCGCCGAGCGGGCTACGCTCTCGTGCTCAGTGGGCGTGACTTGCCGCCGAGGTCTCGGTCAATAGAGGCAGCAGCGGAACCCGATGTCGGCGAGGGGGTCCGTCTGCCCGCCGCTCGGCGGGGGCGGCACGCGCTGAATGGTGCGCTCGGCAGCGCAGCTCAGATCAACTGCGTTGTCGTTGCCCGCGGCGTACGAACCACCGCGCACGCGGCAGTTCGACGTCGAGTCGTTGCCGTCACACGAGTCTTCCCACTCGCCGACGTTCCCGAGCATGTGGAACAGTCCTGTTACGCCGCCGCCGCAGCCGGCTCCGTAGATGATGGTGTAGTTGCCATTGCTGTCGCTGTTGTTGACAGCATGAACCCCGTTGTCCTTGTTCTCGTTGCAGCCAGCGTTGCTCTTCTGCTGCGCGACCGGGCCACAGTTGGCGTTCGTTCCAGCATCCGCGTCGATGCCGCCGTTGCACTTGCCTGCAATGAATTCGGTTCCGTAGGAGTACGGCTTGTCGCCTTGCGCCGCGGTGAGTGTCAAAGTAGATGTCGCCTTTTCGTGACGGACTATGAGCTTGTCGAGTCGGCGGCGATCGTCTCCTGATCTCGTTTCGGGTTGAGGAAGACGGCAGGGGCCGGCGTCCAGTTGCGCGT
>JAFAER010000203.1 GCA_023423895.1 Pseudomonadota bacterium | reverse complement strand
CGCCCGGACCTTCCGACGGGGCCCTGCTCCGGGTCTTCGACGGCACGGGGGGCGGCTTCGTGCTCGTGCGGACGACGACGTGTCCCCCGCGTTCGCCCGTGTCGATCTGCGTGGTGTCGAAATCCTGAGCGTCGAGCCAGCCCGGTGGCGGAACGCTCTGCGGCTTGCCGAGACCGAGCTCGCGACGCGCGTCGCGGAGGACCCGCCGGAAGGCGTCGACGCTCTGCCAGCGGTCCTCCTGCTTGAAGCGGAGCGCGGTGTCGATGGCGGCGGCGATCGGAGCAGGGAGATCCTGCTTCACCATCGAGATCGATCGCGCCTTCACCGTCGCCGCCGCGAGCAGCTTCGCTTGCACGTGCGGTCCGAGGTGGACGGTCTGACCGGTGACGGCCGTGAACAGCGTCGCGCCGAGCGACCAGATGTCGGAGCGGTGGTCGACCTTGTCTCGCGAGCCGAGCGCCTGCTCCGGCGACATGAAGGAGGGCGTGCCGAGCACGAGCCCGAACATCGAGAGCTTGCTCTGCGCGCCGCCGTCGAACACGCGGGCAACGCCGAAGTCGAGCAGCTTCACCGTCCCGTCGTCGCAGATGAAGACGTTCTGGGGCTTGAGGTCGCGATGGATGATCCCTCCCTCGTGGACGGCATGGAGGACATCCATGAGCTTGTCCCCGATGTCGAGGATCTCGACGAGCCCGATCTGACCGCCGCGCTCCTGGCGCAACGTCTCGAGCGTCCGCCCCTCGAGCAGGTCCATGACCAGAAAGACGCAACCGTCGTCCGTCACGCCGTCGTCGAGCACTCGGACGATGCCCGGGTGCTTGACCGAGTTGGTGAGGTAGCCCTCGCCGAGGAAACGCTCGCACACGCCCTCGTCGGTGCAGAGCGTCGGGTGCAGAATCTTGAGCGCTGCGCGTGCACCGTTGCGGTGCGTCACGGCGTAGACCGCAGCCATCGAACCGGAGCCGAGGAGCGAGTCGACGCGCCACTTTCCGGCGATCACACTTCCAATACGCCGTTCGGCCGGGTCACTCATAGCCTAGCGTCCACGTTAGCACGACTGATGCCGATGACCGGACGGCGAGGGCCCGTGCGTCAGCGGCGGCAAACCTTCGAAGCATTCCCGAGCACACGCAAGAGGCCCGCCGTTTCCAGGAACGGCGGAGCCGTCCGACAAATCGCTACGGACGAGCCCGGACGGGACAACAGCGCTGCCAGGCCGGGGCGGCCCAGCCGCAGACACCTGCCGGCCGCGTCTCGGCGACGGCTCGGTACGCCCCATGTAGGCGGATCTTGGTGGTGCTGGGCTGCCGTGGGGCCCCTCGATCCGCGGTGCTACGCCTCAGCGGCACGTCCAACGCCCCAGCGGCGCTCGTCCACGCCTCCGCGGCGCTCGTCCAACACCTCCGCGGCGCTCGTCCAACGCCTCCGCGGCGCTCGTCCAACGCCTCCGCGGCGCTCGGCAACGCCTCCGCGGCTCACGCCGCGCGCACGGCGAGACGGGACGCCACGGCAAAGCTGACGCCGAACGTGACGAGCGTCATGTAGCTGCTCAAGCCCTGGTCGCCCCAGATCTGCACGACGCACACGGCGATGCATCCGAGCGACGCGAGCGCGGCACTGCGTTCGAGCGACGTCTCGGCCGCGCGGTACCCCTTGAGCGCGAGTGTCCCAGCCATCGGATACACGAGCCACAGCAACGCAAAGCCGATGACGCCTGCGAGCGACCAGAGCCACAGCACGCCGTTGTGCGCGATGAGGCGGTAGTTCTTGAAGACCTCGCTCAGGTCGACGGGCGGGTTGTTCGGCGAGGCCAGGTACTCGTGCCCGAAGCCGCGCATCACGAGGGGGCTCTGCTGTAGCGTGTAGATCAGGTTCTCGTTCTCGATGTCGCGAGAGAGCGACGACGTGTCCTTCTGATCGAGGACCGAGACGATGCTCTTCGCGGGCTTGAGCAGCGCGGAGTCCGACGTCGACTCGGCCCCGACGAGGACGTAACCGACGAGCAGCGGGACGACGACGGCGAGCGCCATCGTGACGCGGCGCTTGCGCTTGCTCGGATCGAGCGCGAGGTAGATGAGGAGCGGCGCGAGCCCGAGGCTGACGAAGGCGAGGCGGCGGTTGTTGAGGACGATCCCGAGGAAGATCACGGCGCCGGCGGCGAGCCCGCGGAGGATCACCTTCTTGCTTCGCTGCTCGAGCGCGTGCGCAAAGAGGATCACGAGCGCGCTCACGAAGAGCACCGTGTCCGAGTGGGTCGTGCACCACTCCGGCTTGCCCGGAAGCTGGGTAATCCCCTTGGGGATGCAAACCCCGACGTAAACGTAGATGACGAGCAGGCTCCGAACGAGGGCGGTCAGCACGTAGGCCGTCCCGACGGCCGCGAGGTCGTGTGGCACGCGCAGCGCGTAGAGGAAGAGAAGCCCGACGAGCGGGAGCTGCAGCATGTGGATCGTCTGGCGGAACGTCCACTCGATCTGGCCACCCTGCGCGATACCGATCGCGGCGAGGAGGACGACCGTGCCGAGGAACATCAAGAGCGCGTTCGTCGCGAAGCGCGGAGGGGCCACCCACTCGGCAGACTTCTTCCCCCACACCGAACGCGCGAGCAGGCCCGCCGTGACGAAGAAGAACACCGGCAGCGACGCGCCCGGAAGACCGGAGAACTCCTTGATCGTACCGTAGAACGCGACGGCGGCCGGCCACATGACCGAGTCCCAGTACCCGCCCTCCCCTTTCTCGCGGAACATCACCTCGCTGAACGCCTCGATGAAGAGGGCGAGCACGAGATAGGTCCGGACACTCCTCCACAGCTTCTGCCGGGCCATCGCCCAGAAGAGGAGCGGCGCCCAGACGACGATGAAGACCGTGTCGAGGCGGAACGAGTTCGCCCACTCTCCGGGTCCGGCGAACGTGGGATGCGACGCGAACGCGAGGAAGAGCGAGGCCGCGAACACGCCGCCGATCAGCCACGCCGCCGACTTCCAGTCGTTGTCCAGGAGGACGCGGCGCTCTTGATCGGTGTCGTCGCTCTTGGCGCGGACGCCGAACGCGCCGTACTTCTGGTTCACCCGCTCCTGCAGCGCCTCGAGGCTCGCGGGCGAGCCGAGGTGCCGGGGCAAAGCGCCGCCCGGTAGCGCGACTGCACCAGTTGGCTCACGCGCGTCACGCGCGTCACGTCGAATATCCGGCTTGGCGTGCTCGGCCAGCTGCTCGTCGTCGGTATCGGAGTCGATCATGAACGCGCTCGGTGAGAGAGCCGCGGCGCGGGCGGGGCAAAACGTCCCGCGATCGCCGCCAGCTCTACTTCACCAGCACGTTTTGGACCGGATGGCGCCGACGAGCTGGCGCGCCATGATCCGGTGCACTTCGAGGTTCGGGTGGTAGTCGCACCCGAGCCCGTAGCGGAAGCCCTGCTCGACGAGATCCATCTGATAGACCTTCGTGTCGCCCTTGCCTTCGCGCTCGCGGACGATCCGAAGCAATACGTCGCGCAGGTTGTTCCGCGCGTTGTCGAGCGGGAACTGGTTCGTGACCATCGGCGGCGTCGCGAGGAAGATGTGCGCGTCCGGTCCGCGATGCTCGCGGACCTTCTCCACGAGCGCGAGATACGCCCTGAAGAACTCCTCGCGCTGCGCGGGGTCGTTCATGTCGCCGTCCGGCACGTTGTCGCCTTCGAGCTTCGTCGGGTCGGCAGCCGGCTCCTTCGTGTCACGCGAGAAGTCGTTCGTCCCGAGGCTGATGAAGACGACCTGGGGCTTGTCCGTCGCGGGTTCGGCAGCCCAGTCCCACTTATAGCCCTTCTCGTCATTGGCGACGGTGCGCTCATTCCAGAGCTGGGGCACCGTGACGAGCGTCTCCGGGTCGACCTGGCGGTTGCCCGAGCCGTCGCGGACGAACTGCCCGTTCTCGACGAGGTACCGCTCCTTGTAGTTCTTGAAAACGCCCTTGCCCGACCAGCAGACCGTGACGGCATCGGCGTCGAGCTCACGGGCCGCGATCGACGTGAACGACAGGAACTGGTTCTCGGTGAGCGGCACCGTCACGGCGACCGGCTGCCCGCTCTTTTCGTCCACGACCGGGTTGCCCTGGGCGTCCCGCACCTCGCGGATCTTCACCTCGAAGGGACAGGTGGCGTTCTTCCCCTCGTTCCCGTAGCCGCAGATGATCGAGTCGCCGATGAACTCGATGCGGCGCGGCCGACGCGTCGGGGGCAGCAGCGTTCCGCCGTGGAGATCGAAGCCGCGGAAGATGACCGAGCCCTTTTGCGCCTCGGTGTTCTTGTAGATGGTGACCTCGTGCGGCCGGCCCGGATCGAGGTTGTCGATCACGTAGTTCTCTTCCGGCTCGAGGGTCGGGTTGCCGTTCGCGTCCTTCTTCACCGTGATCTGGCGCGTCGCCGGCGGAAGGTTGTCGACCGCGAACGTGAACATCTGGTCCTGCGGGACCGGTCCGGGGAGGAGCAGCTTCGCAGTGATCTTGCTCGTGCCCTGGAAGCGCACCGTGATGTAGTTGCCTGACCAGTCGAACAGCGCCTCACCCGGCGTCTCGGGCGGAAAAGCGTACCGGCCGATCAGCTTCGGCGCTGCGTCACCGCCGGGCGCGCCCGTCGGAAGCACCTGCATCGTATTCGCGCTGCAGTTCGCCGGTTCGCCCGTGACGCCGCCGTTCGGCGCGGGTGAGTTGCGGTCGGCGAGGCGGACCACGCATGCGGGCAGCGTGAGCAGCGCCACGCAGGCGAGAGTGCGGAAGCGAAAGAGCGAAGGCATCGTATGCGGAGCGCGGAGCGGACGAGCGGGCGTTTGCGCGGCCTGCGTGGCGCAGACCTGCTCGCGGAGATCATGTTCTAGCATGCGTCACGACCACCGGTTCCTTCCACTTCGAGAGACCCAGCCGTACGGCACGGGGCTTGTTTGAGGCAACCGCCATGCGCAGGCTCGTGCTCGCTTCGATCGCCGTCGGCGTCTTCGGCGCCGCAGCCTGCTCGTCGGACGGCGACGACGTAGCCCCCGGAAACGGCGGGACCAGCGGCGGACCAGCGCGAGACGGCGGCTTCGGCCCCGATGGATCGTCGTCTTCGAAGGACGGATCGACCGGGAACGACGGCCCGTCGACGACGGACTCCGGCGACGCGAAGCCGAACGGAGATGCGGCAACGGGAACCATCACCGTGACGAGCCCGGCATTTGCGGGTGGGGCATCGATCCCCAAGGTGCATTCTTGCAACGGCACTGGCGAGTCGATCCCTCTCCAGTGGAGCGGCGCGCCGAACGGCACCCAGAGCTACGCGGTCGTCATGCGCGACCTCTCGTTGCCAGGCGCGAACAACTACCACTGGGTGATCTGGGACATCCCGGGGACGACGACGTCCCTTCCCCAGGGAATCGCCAAACAGGCTCAGCCGCCCGTCCCTGCTGGAGCGAAGCAAACCGCATGGAGCTTCGGCTCCCAGGTCGGCTCCCAGGTCGGCTCCCAGGTCGGCTGCGGGCACATGTGCCCGCCGTCCGGCACGCACGAATACGAGCTGTCCGTCTACGCCTTGCCGATGGCAACTCTGCCGTCGGTAGACCCATCGATGAGCCCGAACGAGGTCGACGCCGCCATCCAGGCGAACAAGACCGCGGCCGGGAGCATCGTCGGGAAGTACACCCACGAATGAATCGAGCTTTTCGGAGGTAGGTTTTGGATATACTGGATCGCACCGACACTCGCCGAGGAACCAAGTCGCACGACGACGCGGAGCCTCGCGAGAAGACTCTGAACAAACGGTCGACCGAGCAACCTGCCCCCATGTCACAAGGAACGAATCCGCTCGCAGGATTTGACGGCGGGGGACTCACGTCGATGATGAGCGGGTCCAACACGATGGATCCCGTCTGGCAGCGCCTCTGGCTGCGTTGCCAGCAGCATGACTGGCAGTCACTCGCCTTCATCGGGTCGAGCAAGCGCGATCCGGACGGCGTCCTCGAGATCGCTCACGGCATGGCGCGCCTCGCCAGCGAGCTCGGTCAGGAGCTCACGGTCTTCGACGCCCGGAACCTCGGGCTCAAGGACATGGGCCGCATGCTGGCTCAGATCCAGAGCATCACGAGCCGTGGCAAACGTTGCATCGTCGTGCTGAACCTCGTCACGGTGAACGCGACGACGGTGCCGATGGCCCAGAACGTCGACGCTGCTCTCCTCGGCGTGTTCATCGGGGAGACCAGCGTCATCGCCGCAAGCCGCACGGTCGACGAGGTCGGTCGCCCGAAGTTCCTCGGCTCGGTCGTCCTGAACGCCTCGCTCGCCAGGTAGGGGGCGCCGCGTGGGCGCAACGAGCCCCGCGGACACGAAAGCCGTGCGCGTTACGAGCCTCGCGGACACGAAAGCCGTGCGCGTCACGAGCCCCGCGGACGCGAAAGCCGTGCGCGGGGTTCGGCTTGCTTCGTGCGCGCTCTCGCTCTTCGTCCTCGCGTCTGCCTGCGGGCGCGAGCGCGAACGCCCCCCGACCGCTCCGGTAGCGATGACCGATGCGAACGACGGCCGAACGGCGACCGTCGGTCCGAGCGCCATGGACCTCGCCGCGGCGACCACGCCGCCGTCCGGCGAAGGCCTCATCACCCCGTGGCTCGAGGTCAAAGACAATCGCATCCGACTGCCGGACGGGAGCCCGTTCCATGGGCGCGGAGCGAACGTGCACGACACGCGCGCCTGCGACAGCTGCGCGTGGGAGCCCCCTCACGTCGACGAGGTGCTTCGCCGGATCGACACGCTGACGGACGAATGGCACGCGACCTTTCTCCGACTCTTGCTGGAGAGCTACCCCGACGACGGCCGCGCGAAGAACGGCGGCAACGGCCGGGTCCACTGGCGCAACGTGCTCGACGACGACGCGTATTTCACCGATGTGATGCGGATCATCGGCCACATCGGGAAGAAGAAGGGCGTCTACGTCCTCGTCTCGCTCTGGCAGGACCCCACGTTCTCTCCTCTCGGGTGGCCGACGGCGCGGACTGCGCTCGTGTGGAAGAAGCTCGCATCGGCGCTGCGGGACATGCCCTTCGTGATGTTCGGTCTCGTCAACGAGCCGCAATACAACGAGGACGGGAAGCGCGACGCCGAGGTCTGGCAAGCGATGAACGACACCGTGGCCGCGATCCGAAGCGTCGAGCGTCCGGGTCGCTTCCACATCGTCACCGTGCAGGGCACCCGCGAGTGGGGTCGTTCGCTCGACTACTACGTGGAGCATCCGATCACGGCGGGCGGCGGCGCGAACGTCGCGTACGAGACGCACGTCTACAACCGGCCGGCGCGCTTCGACGAGCTGGTCGTTCGGCCCGCGAAGACGCTCCCGGTCATCATCGGCGAGCTCGGGCCGCAGCAGGACAAGGACATCACGATGTTCCCCGAGGACTGCCAGAATCTCCTGGACCTCGCGGAGAAGCTCGATGTCCCGTGGCTCGCCTGGTCGTTCCACAACAACTGCCCGCCGAACCTCGTCGTCGAACGAAAGAACGCATGCATCGCAGGCGCGCCCCTCGATCCGACGGCCTGGGGGCGAATGGTGAAGTCTCGTCTGGCGCGCCCATGGTGAGTGCGTCGTCGATGCGCCCTGGGGCACTCTTGTGCTCGGCCCCGGTCGCGGACCGCCGGGTCTTCCGGCAGAGACAGCGCCGCCATGCGCTCACGAGCGTGTGACCGCATGGTGCGTCGCTTGCTAGACTGACGAGGACTCCATGCAGAAGGCGCTGCTCATCAGCATCCTGTTCGCGACGGTCCTCATCCCGCTCGTCGCCGCGCGCGGAGGTTCGGTGAAGAGCGCCGTCCGCCGCAGCGCCATCGCAACGGGCGTGTTCTGCGTCCTCTACTGGCTCGGGCTCATGTTCGTGTACCCGGCGCTCACCGCGGGGAAGCCTAACATGCAGAACCAGCAGATGACGCAGTAGCGGTGACGGACCCCTCACATCGCCGAGCGCGCTCGCCGAGCGCGTTCACCGATGCGCTCGACGAGCATGTCCCAGACGACGCGCACGCGCGGCACATCGCGCAGCGCCTTGTGGGTGACGAGGAAGAGATCGTCGACGGGCCAGTCGTCGGCAGCGGGACGGAGCGCGCTCGAGAGCTTCAACGAAACGAGCCCGTGGTGCTCGGCGCTCGGCTCGGGCGCGAGCACGACGCCGCTGCCCGCGCGCGCGGCGGCGAGCTGGACGAGCATGTTGTCGGTGCGCACGACCGGCTCGACTGCCCGCACGTGTTTCGCGAACCAGCGTGCAGGTGCGAGGCTCGAGAGCCGCTCGCCCCACCCGATCCACGGCGCATCCGACCACGCGCGGAGCGTGCCGAGCGACCGCGCGAGCTTGGGTGAAGCGACGAGCACCCAGCGCGCGCTGCGCAGGCGTGTCACGACGAGATCGCCCCGCTGAGGACGAACGATCCGGAGCGCCAGATCCGCTTCACGACGCGTGAGGTCCACGACGGGCTCGCCCGCGTCGATGTGGAATCGCAATGCAGGCTTCCGCTCGCGGAGCTCCGCCAGGAGCGGCAGCAAGAGGACATCGGCGACGTCCGGCGGGCAGGCGATGCGAACGAGGCCCGACACCTCGCGCTCGAAGCCCTCCGCGGCGCGAGCGAAGCGCATCATGCGCTCCTCGATCTCCTCCGCGATGGGCATGAGATCCTCGGCGGCCTTCGTGGCGTGAATCCCTTCGCGCGTGCGGTCGAAGAGCGTCGCAGCGACGACCTCTTCGAGCGCAACCAGTCGCCTCGAGACCGTGGACGCGTCGACCGCGAGCAGCGTCGCCGCGCCACCCACGGTGCGGGCACGGCAAAGCGCGAGGAAGAGCCTCACGTCGTCCCAACGAAGGGCTTCATGGCGGACGGAGGTATGTTGCATTTGCGCAACGATACCATGAGTTCTTGCGCCTGGCGCTGCGCAGATGCACGGCGCATCCTCTCCACGACGACGACGTCGCCAACGCCGAGCAGAGCGCAGGTCATGGTGACCGCGGGCTCGCGCCCGCCATTGCACGCGCATGTGCATGACGCGTGCGCACGTGTCGTCCACCGAAGGAGAGACACCATGAACGAGACGAAGAACCTTCCCATCCTGGTCGTGAGCGGTACCGGCAAGACGGGCCGCCGCGTGGCGGAGCGGCTTGCAGCGCGCGGGCTGCCGGTCCGAAGCGCATCGCGCTCCAGCAGCGTACGGTTCGACTGGGCCGACGATTCGACCTGGGCCGAAGCGCTCCGTGGCGTCGGCGCCGTGTACCTCTCGTACCAGCCGGACCTCGCAATGCCCGGCGCGGCCGCGGTCATCCGCGCGTTCTGTCAGAGCGCCGTCCGCGCCGGCGTTCGCCGCATCATTCTCCTCTCCGGGCGCGGCGAGGACGATGCGCTCACGAGCGAAGCAGCCGTGCGCGAGACGGTCCCCGAATGGACGATCCTCCGCGCCGCGTTCTTCTGCCAGAACTTCAGTGAAGGTATGCTCCAGGGTTCGGTGCTCGGCGGCGAGATCGCCTTTCCCGCCGGGGACGTCCCCGAGCCGTTCGTTGACGCGGACGACATCGCCGACGTCGCCGTGGCGGCGCTCACCGGCGACGCGCACGTCGGGAAGATCTACGACCTCACGGGGCCGCGCCTGCTGACGTTTGCGGAGGCGGCCACCGAGATCGGCAGGGCGGTGGGCAGAGACGTCCGCTACGTGCCGATCCCGAGCAGCGTGTTCCAGGAAGCGCTCTCGAACGAGGTCCCTGCGGAGCTCGCACGCTTCCTCACGGACCTGTTCGCGCGCCTGCTCGACGGGCACAACGCGAAGCTCGGTGACGGCGTGGAGCGAGCGCTCGGGCGAAAGCCGCGCGACTTCACCGACTACGCCAAGGTGGCGGCCGTCGGCGGCGCATGGCAGGGGGCGAGCTGACCAAGAAGCGGGCTCGAGCGTGGCCTCTTGACGCTCGACCGTGACCGTACGACCCACATCGGATGTCGTCGCAGCGCGCGCAGCAGAAAAAGCTCGAGAAGAAAAAGAAGCAGCGCCTCGCCGCGCAGGCCCAGAGACGTGCAGCGACGGCTGGCCCTCCGTCGCTGAACGTCGCCTTGCGCCAGGCGGCAGCGGCGCCCTTCGGGCGGGCCTTCATGAGCGCCTCTTGGCGCTCGGAAGAGCCGGAGCTCGTGACGGTGGTCATGACCCGAACGCTCGCGGACGGCTCGCTCGTTGCGGGCATGGTCCTCGTCGATCGCACCTGTCTCGGCGTGAAGAACGGATTCGCGAAGTACCTCGAGTTGCCGATCGCGCTCGAGGCCCTGGTCGCGGACATCGGAGACGCCCACGAGAGTGAGATGGAGGAGGTCTCCGTGCTCGAGGCGCAGTCCGTCGTGTTCAGCGCGATCGACTACGCGAAGTCTCTCGGCTTCGCGCCACATCGCGACTTCCCGGAGGCGGTATTCGGACCGCGGCCCGACGCGCTCCTCGACACGCCGCTCGCACGGCCCGAGCGTCCGCTCTACATCCCGGGCCCGACGGACGACGTCGTGCGCATCATGCGGACGATCGAGCCGAAGGGCGGGGTCTTGCTTGGAGGCTGACAGCCCGGCGCGAGGCGCGCTCGGTCACCCATCGAGGTCTCGGAGCGCGTCGTCGATCCGATCGTCGTAGGCGTCGCGGCGAGCGGATCGTTCCGGCGCGCGCTCCAGGCTCGCCGATCCGCGGCGCGTCCATCGCAAGACGAGAAACACGAGGCCAGCGCCGCAAATGACGGCGAGAAGGCCCGCCGTGATCGGCACCGCGACCCGCACGTCGCCGCCTTTCGGGACCGCCCGGATGCGTTCTCCGTACCGGCCGGCAAAGTCGTCTTCGATCGCCGTCGCCGCTTCGCCGCTCGAGAGCCGATGCCGGATCTCGTGGCGAAGCGACGTCGCGAGCTCCGACTCGTGCATGTCGAGGGTCTGCGTCCAGCAGCAAGGCGCGAGCAGGCGCCCTTCGAGGATGGCCTCGCCGGGAGCGGCCACACCTTCCGGCTGAAACGCGTGAGCGCCGACCGGGCTCGCGAGCACGAAGAGCCCGATCGCGGCCGCCGCCACGAGGCCATTCGTTCTCGAGCGGCTCCGAAGGGGCCCCCGACGACGAACGCTCGACATGTGCTTCTTCTGACACGAAAGACGCTGGCCGGGGGCGTGGCAAGTCGTCGCGCCGTTCAGGCGACCTGCATCGCAGACCACGCTGCTCGAGCAGCAGCCGCGTCGGGGCGTGAGGCGGCCGCGAACGAGGCCGAAACGCCCGTCAGCGCGGCTCGGGACTGACGCCGGGCCGCTTCGTGTACTTGCCACGGTGCTCGGGGTGCTCGTTCTCGAACGCCTCGAGGCTTTCGCGGGTGATCTCGACCTCGATCTCGCCGTCGCGTTCGATCGTCGACTGGCAGCCGAGACGCGAGTTGTGGCGAACGTCGAACGCCTTGTCGAGGATGTCCTCCTCGTCCTCTTCCTGTTCGCTCAAGAGATCGGCGCCCTTTGTGACATAGACGTGGCACGTCGAGCAGGCGCAAACGCCACCGCAGGCGTAGCCCTCTGGCGCGTCGATCTTCTGGGCGGCCTCGAGGATGCTCGAGCCGACGGGGACCTCCGTCTCGCCGTATCCCTTGAACCGCACGATCGCCATCTCGCTACCCTTCTCTTTTCTCTCTTCTCGTACTTCCGAAACTCATCCACGAGGCCGTCGCGTTCCGCTCGGCCGCGAGGAGCGCGCTCTAACCCGACGGCGGCGCCGGTGGAAGCGGGCCCGACTCCGCGTGCGCGGCTTCGATGCCCTTCGCATGCTCGACGGACCTCTCGACGTTCTCGAGCGACTGGCCTTCGATCGCCTGCGCGATCGCACGGTTCATTCGACGACCGGCGAACCCCTTCGTCGAAGCGTCGAGGTCCTCGATCTTGAGCTCGATTCGACGCGCGTCCGTCCCCTGGACCGCCTTCTCGAGATCGGCGATCGCCGCTTCGATGCGCTCCTTTTCGCCGGCCTCCAGCAGGTCCGGATCGGCGACGAGCGACTTCTTCGTCGACGCGACGACGCGCGATGCCTCGACACGAACCTCGGCGAGCTTGCGCGCGGCGAGATCCTCCTCGCCGTGATCGATCGCATCGAGCAGCATCTGTTCGACGGTGTCGTCGTCGAGGCCGTACGACGGCTTGACGCTGACGGTCTGCTCGATGCCGGTGCGCTCCTCACGTGCGTGGACGGAGAGCAGGCCGTCCGCATCGACGCGGAACGTGACCTCCAGGCGCGCCATGCCGGCGGCCATCGGCGGGATGCCTTTGAGCGTGAAGCGAGCGAGGCTCCGGCAGTCGGCCGCAAGCTCGCGCTCGCCCTGCACGACATGGATCTCGAAGCCGGTCTGATTGTCTTCCTGCGTCGTGTACGCGGCCCTGGCCGCGGCTGGCGTCGTCGTGTTGCGCGGGAGGATGCGATCCACGACGCCTCCGCCCACCTCGATGCCGAGCGAGAGCGGGATCACGTCGAGGAGGAGGATCTCGTCGCTCGTGCCCTCCCCCGACAGGAGGTTGGCCTGGATCGCAGCGCCGAGCGCCACGACCTCCTCGGGGTCGATGTCGCCGAGCGGCTCCTTGCCGAACAGCTTCGCGACGTAGCTGCGAACGGCAGGAACGCGCGTCGAGCCGCCGACGAGGATGACGCCGTCGAGCTCCTCGGGCTTCATCCCGGCGTCCTTGAGCGCGCGCCTGCACGCGACGCCGGTGCGCGCGAGCAGCGGCTGCACGAGCTCGTCGAAGCGCGCGCGTGTGATCGAAAGCTGCGACGCACCCGCGCCGTTCGACTTCCCGAACGGACTGTCGAAGTCGACGACGTCGGCGTCCGTGAGACCGTGTTTCACGCGCCGCGCGAGGTCGAGGACGACCCGCACCTCGCTCGGCGTGGCACCGCTGGTCTCGCGTCCCGCGAGGCGGAAGATCTCCTCGGCGAGCGCGCGATCCATGTCGTCTCCGCCGAGCTGGCTGTCGCCGCCCGTCGATCGGACCTGGAAGACGCCGTCGTCGAGGACGAGAATCGTGACGTCGAACGTTCCGCCGCCGAGATCGTAGACGGCGAACTTTCCGTTCTGCTTCTTCTCGAGGCCATACGCGAGGGCGGCGGCCGTCGGCTCGTTGAGCAGGCGGAGGACC
Source organism: Pseudomonadota bacterium (assembly GCA_023423895.1). GTDB lineage: Bacteria > Myxococcota_A > Polyangia > Polyangiales > Polyangiaceae > Labilithrix. The sequence continues at coordinate 42,823 of JAFAER010000203.1, read as the reverse complement.
TCGAGGCCCGCGAGGCGGCCGGCGTCCTTCGTGGCCTGCCGCTGGGCGTCGTCGAAGTACGCCGGCACCGTGATGACGGCGCCCCCGACGGTGCGCAGCTCGTCCTCTGCCAGACGACGGAGGGCGCGCAAGATCTCGGCGCTCACCTCGACCGGCGTCACGACCTTCTTCCCGACCTCGAAGCGGACGACGTTCGGCTCGCCTTCCTTGGGCGGAACGAACGCGTACGGCCCGAGCCGACGCGTCTCCGGGTCGTCGCCGCCGCGGCCCATGAAGCGTTTCACGCTGACGATGGTCTCGCGCGGACGTTCGGCAGCGCGGAGCTGCGCGTTCCGACCGACGACGATCTCGCCGCTCTCACCGTAGTGAACGACGCTCGGCAGCAGCGCGGCCTGGTCGCAGTCCTTCACCGTCGTCGGGCGCTCGTTCTTCACGTAAGCGACGATCGAGTTCGTCGTCCCGAGGTCGATGCCGATCGCCTTCGGCGGCGCCTTCGGGTCGAAGATCTCGAGCAGCCCCGAGCTCGGACCGGCGCTCATGGCGACACCCCACTCTTGAGGCCGCCGCTCGCAGCAGCGGCCGCCTGCTCCTCGGCCTCCTCTTCGATCGCCTCCACCTCGTCGAGGAAGCGCCGGTAGAAGCGCATCTCGCCGAGGAGCGGCAAGAGCTTCTCGAGCGCGTCGCGCGAAGGTGAGCCGTTCGCGAAGCCCGCGATGAGCTTCTCCTCCACGTCGCGGGCGCGCAGCGCGATCCCGCTCGCGAGCGCCCGGACCTTCGGCAGGTTCTTCGCCGCACGCGCTTCGGCGAGCGTCTCTCGCTCCTCCATGACCTCCATGAGGAACATCGGGCTCGCCTTCGGCTCGTTCGCTTCACCGACCGCGATCCCCTCCACACGGAAGAGGGCCTCGGCGCGACGGATGGGGTCACGCAAGATGCGCCACGCCTCGTTGACGTTGGCGGCCTTCTCGAGCGCGCTCCGGCGCTCGCTCGCTCCCGCCTGGGCGAACTTGTCAGGATGCAAGGCACGCGAGAGCTCGCGGTGCGTCTTCTCGAGCGCCGAGAGGTCGAGGTCGAAGCGGCGCGGAGCGCCTAGCGTTTCGAAGGGATCCATGGGGAAAGGGAGAAGGCTCCAGGCTCCAGGCTCCAGGCTCCAGAAGGAGCGAGAACGGAGCGCATGGGCTTGGGGCGGGCCGAAGAGTGGTCCGGACGGGATGTTGATGGACTGCGTCAGTCAGATGCGTGGTGGTGCTTCTAGAGTGCTACTGCGGAGGTTCGTTTTGTTCTTCCTGGAGCCTGGAGCCTGGAGCCTGGAGCCGCGAGCGGAGCGAGCTAAACCGTGAACGACGTCCCGCACCCGCACGAAGACTTCTCGTTCGGATTGAGGAACTTGAACCCCTGCCGCATGAGCGTCTTCTCCCAGTCGAACGTGGAGCCGTTCAAGTAGATGAGGCTCTTCTTGTCGACGACGATCCGGACGTCCGTGCCGTCGGTCGCCTTCAGGTCGTAGACCACGTCACGCGCGCGGGGCTCGCCGTCGTGGAACTCGACGACGTACGAGAAACCCGAGCAGCCGCCACCACGGATGCCGACGCGCAGCGCCGTCCCGGGGACGTTCCGCTTCTTGATCTGCGCGCTGACGGCATCGACCGCGCTCTGCGTGATCGTGATGCCGAGCTTCTTCGACGCAGGCACCTGTCCGGACGGAATGCCGTTCGACGATGCGGGCGTCGTCGACGCCGGTGCGGGGTTTTGCTGGCTCTCGTTCATCTCGACTTCTCTCTTGTCTTCCACGGCTCGGCATCGCCGCGGCCCCATCGACGACGGATGGAAGCCAACGGCGATCGTCGGGCTCTCAGGTCCCGTTGCGCTTTGCCGCCTGCTTCGCGCGGTAGTCGGCGATGGCGCTCTTGATCGCGTCCTCGGCGAGGACGGAGCAATGAATCTTCACCGGCGGCAGGTTGAGCTCGTTGACGATGTCGACGTTCTTGATCGCCTCCGCCTCCTCGACCTTCTTGCCCTTGATCCACTCAGTAGCGAGGGACGAGGACGCAATCGCCGATCCGCAGCCGAAGGTCTTGAACTTCGCGTCCTCGATGACGCCCTCGTCGCTGACCTTGATCTGCAGGCGCATGACGTCGCCGCACGCGGGCGCGCCGACGAGGCCGGTGCCGACGGTCGGGTCGTCCTTGTCGAGCGTTCCGACGTTTCGCGGGTTCTCCGCGTGTTCGATGACTTTATCGCTGTAGGCCATGTTCTCTGTCTCCGAGTTCTAGCGTCGCGTCGTCAGTGAGCGACCCACTGGACGCTCTTGAGGTCGATGCCTTCCTTGTACATCTCGTACAAGGGCGACATGTTCCTGAGGTGGCGGACCTTGTCGATGACGAGGTCCGCTACGTAGTCGATCTCTTCTTGCGTGGTGTAGCGGCCGAGGCCGAAACGGATGCTCGAGTGCGCAAGCTCGTCGCCGACACCGAGGGCGCGGAGGACGTAGCTCGGCTCGAGGCTCGCGGACGTGCAGGCCGAGCCGGAGCTCACGGCGACGTCCTTGATCGCCATCATCATCGCCTCACCTTCGACGAACGCGAAGGAGACGTTGAGGTTGCCGGGCAGCCGATGCTCGAGCGAGCCGTTGACATAGACCTCTTCGAGCGAGGTCGTCAGCTTCTTTCGCAGGTGCTCGCGGAGCGCGAACAGCCGCTCACCTTCCGCCTTGCCCTCCTGCATCATGATCTCGGCGGCCTTGCCGAAGCCCACGATGCCGGGGACGTTGAGCGTGCCCGAACGCATGCCGCGCTCGTGACCACCACCGTCCATCTGCGCGACGAGGCGGACGCGCGGCTTGCTGCGCCGCACATAGAGGCCACCGACCCCCTTCGGGCCGTACATCTTGTGGGCGGTGATGCTCGCCAGATCGACGTTCATCGCCTGGACGTCGAACGGGACCTTGCCAACCCCCTGCACGGCGTCCGAATGGAGGAGCACGCCGCGCTCGCGCGTGATCTTGCCGATCTCCGCGATGGGCTGGACGGTGCCGATCTCGTTGTTCGCGAGCATGACACTGACGAGGATCGTCTTGTCGGTGATCGCCTTCTTGACGTCGTCCGGATCGACACGGCCGTCCTTGCCTACGCCGAGATAGGTGACCTGATAGCCCTCCTTCTCGAGCCGCTTGCAGGTGTCGAGCACGGCCTTGTGCTCGATGACCGTCGTGATGATGTGATTGCCCTTCTCCTTGTAGAACTCGGCGACGCCCTTGATGGCGACGTTGTTCGACTCGGTAGCGCCGGAGGTGAAGACGATCTCCTTCTCCGACTGGGCGTTGATCAGCTTCCCGATGCGCTCGCGGGAGTAGTCGACGGCCTCTTCTGCGGTCCAGCCGAACGCATGGCTACGGCTCGCGGCATTGCCGAACTTCTCGTTGAAGTACGGCAGCATCTCCTCGAGAACGCGCGGGTCGACCGGCGTCGTCGAGTGGTAGTCCATGAAGATAGGGAGCTTGATGGCCATTTCGTTTCTCTCTCGCGTGCCCTGCTGAGGGCTCTGCTGCGGCTTTCGCGTCTTCGGGGCGTGGACTCAGGAGCGGAACCCCGCGACGAGGTCCGGAACTTCTTGTTCGCGATCGTGGTGGCTGCACGACGGGCAGTTCGCCAGGAGCCGGTCGGGCTCGCAGGCGGACTCACACGTGTCGAGATAGTCGAGGCTCGCGAGGATCTCGCGCTCGAGCGTCCTCAGGCGCTCGATCTGGGCGCGCGTGTCGTCGAGCTTCTGCTTGTAGACCTCCCGAACCTTGACCATCGCGGACGGCGCCGAGCTGCCGCGACCTTCCGCCTCGACGTCCTTCACGATCGCCTTGATGTCGGTGAGGCTGAAGCCGAGGTCCTGGAGCTTGCCGATCCAGCGGATGCGGACGAGGGCCTCCGGTCCGTACAGGCGATAGCGGCCCTTCGACCGAGCGGCAGGCTTGAGCAGCTCCATCTGTTCGTACAGGTGGATGGCCCGGACGGTCTTCCCAGCCTCGCGCGCGAGGTCGCCGACCTGCATGAGGTCGCCGTCCGCGACCACGGACGTGGCCGCGGTGTTCGCGATTTCGTTGAGGATGGGAAGGCGGTGGTTGCTCATGAGCTGTCGCGATCGGCGCTGCGTTCGCGGGCACGTCCTCGCGTCCCGAGGCCGGCCCCTACTCTCACGTATGCGTAAGGGTTGGAAGTGGAAAGACTCTTAGGGGGCCGATGCCCCTCTCGTCAAGACCAACTCTAACGTTAACGTCAGTGTTCAGACTCATCAAGGCGTAAATAGCTGTATCTCATCCGCAAAGCCTGCTTCCCCCTGCTACGGTCGCGATAGACTCCCGGTCGGGTAGAGTCGGGTAGATGGGGAGCGACGACGAGTCGACGCACGAGATCGACATCGAGGCGCTGCGCGGCTCGCTCGCCGCGGCGCGTGGGACACGCTCGTCCGACGCTCGAGACCCGTCGATCAGCGACCGCGAGACCTCACCGCGAGCACGTTCGGGTCTCGGCGTGATGCACACGCCCATGGATCCGATGGCGCCCCTGCGTGCCCTGCGGAGCGAAGCGTACGAACAGGGGCTCGAGCCGCTCGGTACGAGACTCGACGCGGCGTCGGACCTGGACATGGCCCCGATGGACTTCGAGCAAGCGGTCGGTGAAGACGTCGTCGAGCTCGAGGACGTCGAGGACGTCGCCGACGTCGAGGACATCGAGGACGTCTCGATGCTCGATGCCGACGGCCCGGACGGATCGCACTCGTTCGAGCTCGAGTCGCCCGCGTCGATCGTCGGGACGGTACCGGGCCACGACGTCGCCCAAGCGCTGCGCGCGATGATGGCCGACGACGTGAGCGCGGAGGTGGGCGGCGACGCGCTCCCGTCCTTTTCGCTCGACGACGATCCGGGCATCGAGCCGCAGCCGTTCGACGAGCCGCTCCTGTTCAACGAACCACTCAACGAACCACTGGAGGAGAGCCAGGGATCCTGGCCCAGAGCACACGCGTGGGCCCGGCCGGCGACGCCGCTGCCCGCCGAGTCGACGGCGGTCACACGCGCGGCGGCACCGACGCTCGCGAGGTCGATCGGCGAGTCCGCCGAGACGACCGCGGTCTTCCGAGGAGCGCTCCCCGCGATGGCGCGCGGCGAGACGGACGCTCACTCGACGGACGAGGTCGACGAGATCGCCACGACCGACCTCGTGGACGAGGCGGCCGCCGCCGAGAGTCGCCCGACGTTCGATGCGGTGCCCAACACCGCGGACCTCACGGCGCCAGAGCACGACCGCGCGCGCTCGTCGGATCTGGACGCGTTGCCCGAGACCGAGCTCCCGCGCTTCACGCTCGCGTCGATCCCGGAAATGTCGGAGGCAAGCGAGGCGCCGCCGGTCACGACGGCGTCGGCGCTGCTCGGCGCTGCGGGGAACGAGGACGTCACGGTGATGCGCGCGAGCCCGCCCGACGCCTTCGCCGACGGTGACGAAGCGCCTTCGACGCTGCTCGCTTCGCGCGCGCCTCCGATGTCGGCCGCGACCTTCACGGCGCGCGTCTTCGAAGAGGAAGCACGCGAGGACGACGCCACGACCGTCGGTCAGGCAGCGCTCACACCGCTCGAGACACGCGCCTTCACCGACGGTGAAGAGGTCGCCCAGCTCACGGCGCGTCTCCACCGTGCCGACCTCGGGCTGGGATCGGAGCCGCCGCCCGACCTCACGGAGGCCAGCCCCGCGACAGCGGCGGAACCTGCGCGCCAACGAACCCCGTCCGACGAGATCGAGGAGATCGACGAGGAGGAGATCGTGGAGCTCGGAGGAGACGAGCTCCTGGAAGAAGACGAGCTCGTTCTGGATGGCGAGGTCGTCGAGGACGATCGGACGAGCACGAGCATCGGCGCTCCCGTGGGCATCTCCATGATGCCGCCGGCGCAGGCGTTCGAGCCGCCGATCCCCCGATCTCCCCGAGCTCCCCGAGATGCGGGCCCGCCGCCCATCACACCGGATCCCCTCGACGCAGAGGAGAAGGCGCTCTTCGACGAGGGGCGGTTCGGCCCTCTCGTCGCGCTCTACCGCCAGCGTGTTGCCGAGACCGACGGTCCGAACAAGAAGGCGGCACTCCTTCTCAAGATCGCGAGCGTGTACGAGACCGCCCTCCACGACCAGAACGAGGCGTTCCATGCGCTCGTCGAGGCGTTCGAGCTCGCCCCGGACAACGCGGACGTCGTCGCTGCGGTCGATCGCGTGGGAAAGGCGACCGGGCGAATCGGCGAGCTCGCCGAGAAGGTCAAACGCAAGCTCGCCCCTGGTGCACCGGACGACAAGCGTGTGCTTTACCTCGGCCACGTCGTCTACTGGTACGAGCGCGTCCTCGGCCGTGGCAGCGAAGTCTCGGCGCTCGTCTCCGAGATCGAGCGGCATGACAAAGTCCATCCGGTCGTCTTGAGGCGAGCCGCGCAGCTCGCGGCGATGAACGGAGACGCGAAGACGCAGCGCGAGCACCTGACGCGTGCGCTCGAACGCACCATTCGCAAGGAAGAGCAGGTCGCGCTCTACCTCGCGCTCGCGGGCGCGTACGCAGGCACCCCGGACGCGCAGAAGCAGTACGAGGCGGCGCTCGAGATCGACCCGGAATGCCTCGTGGCCGTGCAGGGCATCAAGCGGCTCGGCAAGGAGAAAGAGCGCCACGATCAGGTGCAGTGGGCGCTCGAGCGGCAAGCCGAAGTCGCACCGACCCAGGCCGAACGGATCGACGCGCTGCTGGAGCTCGCAGAGCTCCAAGAGACCAAGTTCCTGAAGCGCGAGGCCGCCGCGGAGCTGCTCGAGCGTGTCCTCGCGATCGAGCCGTCCCATCCTGCAGCGCTGAAGGGACTCGAGCGCTGCTATCACGCGCTGCGCGACTGGCCGAAGCTGGCGCGGATCCTCGCCGTGCGGTCCGAGCACACGTTCGACAAGAAAGCGAAGATCGAGCTCCTCGAGCTCGCGGCCGAGGTGCACGAATCGAAGCTGAGCGATCCCGCCGGGGCCGTGGAGGTCTACAGGAACCTGCTGCTCGTCGAGCCGAAGCACCGTCGAGCGCTCGGCGATCTGGGACGGTTGTACGAGAAGCTCGGCGACTGGGCGAACGTCGCGACGTACAAGGCTCGCCTCGCAGAGCTCGCGCCCACGAAACGCGCGTCTTCCCAGGAGCTCGTGAAGCTCGGCGACTTCCTCGACAACCCAGAGCGCGATCCGCTCGCCGCCAAGCTCCAGTACGAGCGCGCGGTCACCGTCGATCCGACGAACGCGTCCGCCTGGGAAGCGCTCCAGAAGCTCGCAGCCGCGAGCGGGGACGAGCGGCGCGTCATCGAGTGCCTCGAGCAACGACGGAAGCACACCGACGTCCCGCGCCAGCGCGCCGCCATCCTCGTCGAGCTCGCGCGCGTCCATCAGCAGCAGCGCAACGACGACGCCGCTCGCGCATCGTTCGAAGCGGCGATCCAGGCCGACTCGTCGAACGAGGTGGCTGCGGTGGCGATGCTCGACGCGTACGCGGCCGACGAGAAGTGGGCGGATGCCGCGCCGCTTTGCGAGCTGCTGGTGAACGCGGCGGTCCGTGACCGCGATGGAGAAGCGCTGTTCGTCCGCCTGCGCCTCGGGACGCGGATCGCGGCGGCGCTCGGTGACGCGGAGCGCGCGTTGACATCGGCGCTCGCGGCGCTCGATGCGCGTCCGAAGGACCTCGGAGCGCAATCGGACCTCGTCGCCGTCGCCAGCCAGTGCCGGGAGACCGCACCGGCGCTGCTCGCGAAGGCGCACGCGCACCTGACGCGCATCGCAGAGGAAGCCGACGAGCTGCCAGCTGATCATCTGGTACGCCTCGCGCTGCTCCAGCGTGATGCCGGAGATCTCGACTCTGCCGCCGCGCTTTTCGAGCGCGCGCGACACCTCGAGCCCGAGGACCAGGAGATCACGCGTGAGCTCGCCGAGCTCTATCTCGCGCAGGGAGACTTCCCGAGAGCGTGCAAGCTGAAGGTCGACATGGCTCGCAACGCGACGAACGCGGACGTCCGCTTCGAGCTGTTCTGCGAAGCCGGCGAGATCTGGGCACGTCGCGCGGAGGAGCTCGAGAAGGCGGCCAGCGTGTTCGAAGAGGCACGTGCGCTCCGACCCCTCGACCCGTGGCTGCTGCAGACGATGATGTGGCTGTACGGCGAGCTCGGCGAGTGGGGCCTGCTCACCGGCGTGCTGGAAGACATGACGCAAGCGCCCGAGGCGCAGCCGCAGGAGAAGGTGAAGAGCCTCCTGGCGATGGCCGAGGTGGTACGCGACAAGCTGGAGGACCGACTCCGCGCGGCGGATCTCTACGAGCAGGTCCTCGACATCGAACGACATCGCCTGGAGGTCTTCGAGGAGCTCGTCCGCGTGCTGACGGAGGAGAAGAACTGGGAGCGGCTCGAGCGCTCGTACCGGAAGATGATCGCGCGCGTGAAGGACGATGACGCGCCCCAGCTCCAGTTCCTGCTGCTCCATCAGCTCGGGCTCATCTACCGCGACCGTCTCGGCGACGCCGCTCGCGCCTACGATGCGCTCGACGCGGCGTCGCGTCTGAATCCCGACGACGCCGAGGTCCGCAAGATCGTCATCGAGCTGCTCGTGGTGACCGACAATCTCGACAACGCGGTCGCGCGGGTTCGGGACGAGATCGATCGCGATCCCCACGAGCCGCAGCTCTACGCCGAGCTCTACGAGCTGTTCCTCCGCCAGCACTACTTCGACAAGGCGTGGTGCGCGGTCAACGTGCTCTCACGGCTCGTCGCGGAGCCCAGCGACGAGCAGCGCCGCTTCCACGAGGACTACGCGCCGATGCCGCTCGATCGGGTCCCCGGCCAGATCGTCGAGCAGGCCTGGCGATCTCACATCTTTCATGCCGATCTCGACGAGGGGCTGACCAACATCTTCGCCATCCTCACGCCGGCCGTCGCACGGATGCGCTGGAACCAGCTTCGCCCCGAGCAGCGTGTCGGGCGTCCGTTCACGCCGAACCATTCGCGGATGCACGACACCATCCGCGCCACGTTCAAGGACGCGGCGGAGATCCTGGCGGTCCCCACTCCCGAGCTCCTCCTCGGAGATCTCGGGGCCATGGCGCCCTTCGTCCCGGCGCTCGCGCCTTTCGGGGCGCTCCTCGTGTGCGGCCCCGCCGTCGAAGCGCAGTCGACCGCGCTCGCGTACATCGCCGGCAAGCGCCTGGCGGAGCAGCGCCCCGAGCTCGCGGCGCGCGCGTTTTTCCCGTCGGTGCCCGATCTGACGTCGCTCCTCAACGCCGCGATCCGCGTCAGCCGAAACGAGATGGCCAAAGACCCGGCGGGCGCGGCGATGGACCAGAGCCTCGCTGCCGTGCTCACGCCACAAGAAGCGGCGTCGCTCCGAAGTGTCGTCCTGCAGGCCACGGCGGACAACACGCCTCTGGATGTGAAGCTCTGGTCCCAGGCGGCAGACCTCTCGAGCATGCGTGCGGGCCTGCTCGTCTCGGGCGACGTCGAGCCTGCACGCGTGGCCATCCTCGCGGAGGGGACCTCCGGCGAGCTATCTGCGAGAGACCGCGTCGGCGAGCTCTTCAAGTTTGCGACGAGTGATCTGTACTCGGACCTGCGCGGCGCCATCGGCGTGGCGGTCCAGGCCTGACGATCACCGAAACGCGGGCCGCAGCTCCCGCGCTACTGCGGCGTGACGAGGTTGACGCCGGCCTGTTCTTTCACGATCTCGGCGATACGAGCGAAGAGCTCGACGCCCTGCCCCTTGTCGTCGAGCCAGCGCTTCGACGGCTCGTCGTAGCCGAAGTGCCAGGCGCGCGCGTTGGCCGCGAGCCAGATCTGGCGCGTGGGACGCTGGGTGTTGACGACGCACTTGCGCTTGTCCCGGAACGTCAGCGTGATGACGTCCCCAGAACGCTCGACGTCGACATCGTCGGCGTCGACGTCTTCGAGCATCGACTCGATCTCACGAAGCGCCTCGTCGGCGAGCTGCTGGTATCGGGACTCGTCCATCGAGCGAGAGACTAGTTCAGCGAGTACGGGAGCGTGAGGGAGAACGGCGCGATCGTGGCGTCGAACTCGCGGCCGTCGGGCCGATGCATCTGGTACGTCCCGCGCATCTCGCCGCGCGGCGTCGTGAGGACGCAGCCGCTGGTGTATTCGAACTGATCGCCGGGGTTGAGGTACGGCTGCTGGCCGACGACGCCAGGGCCCTTCACCTCTTCGATGCGACCCTCGCCGTCGGTGATGACCCAGTGCCTGCTCCGGAGCTGAGCCGGCGATTCGCCTTCATTCGCGATCTTCACCGTGTACGCGAAGACGTACCGGTGCGTGCGCGGCGAAGACTGCTCGGGCACGTACACGGCGTGAACGCTGATCTTGATGCCTTCGGTGGTAGCCGTGGACACCCGGTACCCAGTGCCATTTGCGCGGCCCGCTGGCAATATGCGTGAGTTCGCCATGGCCGATGTTCCTCGTTCTCCTCGCCTCAGCGGTGTGTCCTTGCGAAACCTCGCCCGTTTCGCGCGAACGCGTGTGGGCGGCATCGCCCTACAGCGCGTTCTGAGGACGGATCTCCGGATCGACCGTCTGGCGAGCTTGCCCGACGAGCTCCGTGGCGACGTTCCGCTCGACACGAACGCTCATCCGGGTCGCCCGCCCCGCGTGGTGCAGTCGGAAGAGCTGCCGCTCCCCGGCAGCGAGAGCTGGGCACCGACGAGCGCGGCGTTGACCGCGGCGTACCGGGCCGGAACGCTCTCTCCCCGTGAGGTCGTCCGTCGGGCATTCGAGGAGGCCCGGCGCCTCGCGACGCTCGAGCCGTCGGTCGGCCCCTTGAACGAGCTCGCCGAAGAGACTGCGCTCGCCGAGGCGGAAGCGTCCGAGCGACGCTGGCGCGAAGGTCGGCCGCTCGGGTTCTTCGATGGCGTGCCGTGGGCCGTGAAGGAGCAGACGGCCGTGCGCGGCCTGCCCCGCCGTTCGGGCACTGCCTTCGTCGACCCTTCTTCGCAGCTGGAGGACGCGACCGCGGTCGCGCGCGTCCGCGCAGGAGGTGCCATCACGCTCGGCACCACGCCGATGACCGAGTTCGGCATGACGCCGAACGGGGCAAACTCGAAGCGCGCGATGCCTCGCAACCCGCACGCGGGCGGTCACCTGGCCGGTGGATCGTCGACCGGCTCCGGCGTCGCCGTCGCCACCGGCCTCACGCCCTTCGCGCTCGGCGCAGACGGCGGCGGGTCGATCCGGATCCCGGCTTCGATCAACGGTGTCTTCGGCATCAAGCCGACGTGGGGCCGGGTCAGTCGCTCCGGCGACAGCTCGGGAGGCTCCGTCGCGCACCTGGGCCCCCTGGCGTGCTCGACGGCCGATCTCGCCCACGCGCTCGAGCTCATGAGTGGGGTCGATCCCAACGACCCGCAGACCTTCGCAGCTCCTCGTCGCGAAGCGGGCTCGTTCGTGCGTGCGCTCGGGCGCGGAGTCCGCGGGTTGGTCGTCGGCGTCGTCGACTCCGAGTGGGACGACGCATCGGAGCCCGTGCAGCGTGCCGGCCGCGCCGCACTTCAAGCGCTCGAGAAGGAGGGCGCGGTCCTCGTACCGATCCGCCTGGAGCTCGCAAAGTACGCGGCGGCGATCGGCTACGTCACCATCGCCGGAGAGGCGCGCGCCCAGCTCCGCACCGAGTGGCGCGACCATGCCGACGAGATGGGCGACGACCTGCAGGTCACATTCTCGGCGCTCGAAGCTTTCACCGCGCTCGAATACCTCGACGTCTGCCGCCTGCGCACCGGCCTGCGGCGAGAGCTCGCGCGCGCGTTCGGCACCGTCGATCTGCTCGCCCTCCCGTCCACGGCCGCTCCAGCCGCGAAGGTCAGCGACACGGACATGCGTACGGGCTTCCTCGACACGAAGGTGATCGACGGACTGTGCCGCTTCATGTTCCTCGGCAACCTCACGGGCCTTCCCGCGCTCTCGGCCCCCGTCGGCTGCGACGCCCTCGGCCTCCCCGTCGGACTCCAGCTCGTCGGCGATGCGTGGGACGAAGCCACCGTCCTCGCCGCCGCGGCCCACCTCGAACGCATCGGCGTCGCCGTTCCCCGCCGACCGCGCGTCACGGCATCGCTGCTCGGCTGACGCTCCGCGCGTTCTCGGCCGCTACCACGCAGCCGCGATCGTTCGGACGGTCCGCATGAGCTTGCGGTCGCGCTGCCGTCCGTTTGGCGCGACCCCGTCCAGCAACCGGGGTCGCAAGCACCGCGCGGCGACGAGCACGAAGCGAACAGCTACACAGAGCGCGAGCACTCCGCGTGTGCGACGAGCGCGCGAGTTGGGGCACGTCGCAAAACGTGTCTTGCGTCGCAGCGCGCACCGATTATGAGGGCCCCACGATGGCCAATCGCCACTTCCTCTCCACGCTGGACTGGTCGCGCTCGGAGCTCGACGAGATCCTCGTCGACGCTGCTGCACTGAAAGCCGAACGCAAGACCAGCCGCCTGAGCGGGCATCTGGCGGGGAAGAGCGTCGCGCTCGTCTTCTTCAATCCGTCACTGCGCACGCGCTCGTCGTTCGAGATCGGCGTGTTCGAGATGGGCGGCCACGCCGTCGTCCTCGAGCCTGGCAAGGGCGCGTGGCCGATCGAATACCGCGACGGAATGGTCATGGACGCGGACGCGGAGGAGCACGTCGAGGAGGTCGCGCGTGTCCTGTCTCGTTACTGCGACCTGATCTGCGTCCGGGCCTTCCCCAAGTTCCAGAAGTGGGAGGACGATCGCGAGGACCTCGTCATCCGTCAGTTCGCCCGGTATGCGACGGTCCCCGTCGTCAACATGGAGACGATCACGCACCCGTGCCAGGAGCTCGCGCTCATGCTCGCGCTGAAGGAGCGGCTCGGGACGACGGACGGCAAGAAGTTCCTCCTGACGTGGACGTACCACCCGAAGCCGCTGAACACGGCGGTGGCGAACTCCGCGCTCATCATCGCGGCGAAGTTCGGCTTCGACGTCACGCTGCTCTGCCCGACCCCGGAGTACGTGCTCGACCCGCGCTACATGGAAGCGGCCGAGGCCAGCGCCGCCGCAGGTGGGCGCAAGGTGACCGTGACCCACGACGTGGAGGCCGCCTACTCCGGCGCGCACGTCGTCTACGCGAAGAGCTGGGGCGCGCTCCCGTACTTCGGGCGGTGGGAAGAAGAGAAGCCCATCCGTGAACGACACAAGCACTTCATCGTCGACGCCAAGAAGATGGCGCTCACCGACAACGCGTACTTCAGCCACTGCCTCCCCCTGCGCCGAAATGTGAAGGCGACGGACGAAGTGGTGAGCGGTCCGAGCTCGCTCGTCATCGAAGAGGCGGAGAACCGTCTCCACGTCCAGAAGGCGATCATGAAGCGCCTGGCTGGTTCTTCGTCTCTCTGATCAACAGCTCACGCTCGTGCACCGATCCGACGACGTCTCTCACCTGGAGACCGAACGATGACGAACAAGGAGAAGGAGACGCAGGACGTCATCGTCCGTCTCCTCACCAACATCGGCAGCCGCAAGGAGGTCGAGCAGTACCTCAAGCACTACGCCAGCGTGGACGCGCCGAAGTTCGCGGTGGTGAAGGTCAGCGGAGCGATCATCGATCGCTCGCTCGACGCGCTCGCCTCCTCGATGTCCTTCCTCCAGCGCGTCGGGCTCGTCCCGATCGTCGTGCACGGCGGCAACGTGCAGCTCGACCGCGCGCTTGCGCAGGCCGGCGTCGACGCGCCCGTCGTGAAGGGCCTCCGGAAGATGACGCCGGCCGCGCTCGAGATCGCGCGCCGCGTGCTCCACGACACGAACCTGCGGCTCGTCGAGGCGCTCGAAGGGCTCGGGACGCGCGCGCGCCCGTTCACGTCGGGCGTCGTCGAGGCGAAGAAGTTCGAGTCCCCGGACCTCGGGCTCATCGGAGAGATCACCGGCGTTCGCGACGCCGCGATCGCGCAGACGGCGCGAGCGGGCGTGCTCCCGATCGTCGCGCCGCTGGGCGAGACCCCGAAGGGTCAGATCCTCGTCTCGCATGCAGACGCCGTCGCTCGTGCGATCGCCCTGGCGGTGAAGCCGCACAAGGTCGTCTTCCTCAACGAGGTCGGCGGTCTCGTGGACGGCACGGGTGTCGTTCGCTCCGCGGTGAACCTCGCCGAGGACTACGCCGAGCTCAGCCAGGACGCCGCGCTCGACGCGGAGTCTCGACGCAAGCTCGCCGAGATCAACGCGCTCCTCGGTCAGCTCCCGCCGACGTCGTCGGTGTCGATCACCTCGCCCGAGCACCTGGCAAAAGAGCTCTTCACCCACGGCGGACAGGGCACGCTCGTTCGACGTGGCGAGCGCGTGCTTCGCCACGAAGCGTGGAGCTCGATCGACAAGGACCGCCTGCGTGCGCTGCTCGAGCAGTGCTTCGCCCGCCGGCTCGACGAGCAGTACTTCGAGGAGAAGGCGCCCTATCGCGTCTATCTCGCCGAGTCCTACCGCGCGACGGCCATCCTCACGATGGAGCACGGCGTCCCGTACCTCGACAAGTTCGCGGTCACGAACGAGGCGCAGGGCGAAGGCATCGGCGGGTCGATCTGGCAGCGCATGCGCCGCGAGACCCCCAAGCTGTTCTGGCGCTCGCGCGCGAACAACGCGGTGAACGCCTGGTACGCCCAGAAGGCGGACGGCCTCTACAAGACGGCCAAGTGGTGGGTCTTCTGGACCGGCATGAGCGACTTCGGCGAGATCCAGCGCTCCGTGGAGCGCGCCCTGTCGATGCCGGCGACCTTCTACGATGCGCCTTCGTCCCCGATGGCGGTCGCTGCGGCCGCTGCGGCAGACGCTGCCCCGGCCTCGGTCGCCCCCGCCACGCCCATTCCCATCACGCCCACGCCCACGCCCGCTTCGTGAGTGGTGGCTGCCTCGTCAATCGGCTAAGGAAGCAACAGTACCGTGAAGAAGATCGGGATCATCGGCGCTCGCGGTTACGTCGGACGCGAGCTCGTCGAGCTCGTGAGCCGTCACCCCGGGCTCGAGCTGGCGTTGTCCGTCTCGCAACGTGATGGAGCGACAGCGGAAGACATCGCCGCAGAACAGCTCGACGCATACTTCCTCGCATTGCCGAACGGCGTGACCCGCGGATACGTGGACGCCATCACCCGGGCCCGCCCGGATGCGGTGCTCGTCGACATCTCGGCCGACTATCGCTTCGACGACACCTGGGTGTACGGCCAGCCGGAGCGCCTCCGCGAGCGCATCCGCGGCGCCAGCCGTATCTCGAATCCTGGTTGTTACGCGACCGCAATGCAGCTCGCGCTCGCGCCGCTGACTCCTCTGCTCGACGACAGCGCGCCCGCGGTGTTCGGGGTGAGTGGCTACAGCGGCGCCGGGACGACTCCGTCGCCGAAGAACGATCCCGAAGTTCTGCGCGACAACCTCCTTCCCTACTCGCTCGTCGAGCACGTTCACGAGCGCGAGGTCTCACGGCAGCTCGGTCGGCGCATCTTCTTCTCGCCGCACGTGGCACCGTTCTTCCGCGGGATCATGGTGACCGTCTCCGTCAGCTTCCGCGCAGAGCACACGCACGAGGAGCTGGAGCAGCGCTTCCGCGACGCGTACGGGAGCGAGCCGCTGGTGCAGCTCTCGACGGAGGCGCCGCTCGTCCGGGACATCGCGGGCAAACATCACGTCGCCATCGGCGGGCTCAGTGTCGCGAAGGACGGGCGCCATGCCGTCGTGGTGGCCACGATCGACAACCTCCTCGGAGGCGCTGCAACGCAGGCGCTCCGCAACCTCAACCTCGCTCTCGGGCTGCCCGAGCTGACCGGGATCGTCGATGCCGCGCCGAGCTGATCTCCGTCGCATTCTCGTCCTCGGAGCCGGACCGATCGTCATCGGTCAGGGCTGCGAGTTCGACTACTCCGGGACCCAGGGCATCCGAGCCCTTCGCGCCGAAGGTTACGAGGTCGTCCTCGTGAACTCGAACCCGGCGACGATCATGACGGACCCGGAGCTCGCAGACCGCACGTACGTCGAGCCGCTCGACCTGCGCGCCGCTCGAGCCATCGTCGAGAAGGAGCGGCCGAGCGCCATCCTGCCGACGCTGGGCGGTCAGACCGCGCTCAATCTGGCGCTCGCGCTCGAGGACGAAGGAACCCTCGCGCGACTCGGCATCGAGCTGCTCGGCGCTCGCCCCGACTCGATCCGGAAGGCCGAGGATCGCGCCTTGTTCAAGGCCGCGATGGAGCGGATTGGCCTCGAGTGCCCGAAGGCCATCGTCGCCAAGTCGATCGAGGAGGCACGCGGCGCGCTCCGCGACTTCGGACTGCCGCTCATCTTGCGACCGTCGTTCACGCTGGGCGGCACGGGCGGCGGGATCGTCCGCACCGAGAGCGAGCTCGAGGCCAAGGTGGCCCTGGCCCTCACGGAGTCGCCGACCCACGAGGTGCTCGTCGAAGAGAGCCTCCTCGGATGGAAGGAGTTCGAGCTCGAGGTCATCCGCGATCGCGCCGACAACTTCATCGTCGTCTGCACGATCGAGAACCTCGACCCGCTCGGCGTGCACACGGGCGACTCGATCACCGTCGCGCCCGCGATGACGCTCACGGACAAGGAGTACCAGCGCCTCCGCGACGCTGCGCGCGCCGTCATGAGCGAGATCGGCGTCGAGACGGGCGGCGCCAACGTGCAGTTCGCGATCCGTCCGAGCGACGGCGCGATGCGCGTCATCGAGATGAATCCGCGCGTATCGCGCTCGAGCGCGCTCGCGTCGAAGGCCACCGGCTACCCCATCGCGAAGATCGCGACGAAGCTCGCCATCGGCTACACGCTCGACGAGCTCCGGAACGACCTCACCGGGACGAGCGCCGCCTTCGAGCCGGTGCTCGACTACGTCGTCGTGAAGTGGCCACGCTTCGCGTTCGACAAGTTCCCCGACGCCGACGACGCGCTCGGCACGCAGATGAAGAGCGTGGGCGAGACGATGGCCATCGGCCGCACGTTCGTCGAGGCGGTCCAGAAGGCCGCGCGAGGCCTCGAGACCGGGCTCGACGGGCTCACGCCGGGCTCGAGCGAGACGGACGTGAAGCGCATCCTCGAGCTCGCGGCGCGCCCGAACGATCGCCGGCTGCTCCACGTCGTCGACGCGCTCCGCGCCGGCGCGAGCCACGCCGAGATCGCCGACGTGACGGCGATCGATCCGTGGTTCATCGCCCAGCTCCAGCGCATCGTCGACGCCGAGCGCAGCGTCTCCCAGGCCGGGAAGAGCGCCCTTCGCGACGCGGAGCGGCTGCTCCAGGACAAGCGCCTCGGCCTGTCCGACAAACGCCTCGCCGATCTCGTGGGGGCGACCGAAGACGAGGTCCGCGTCGCGCGCGAGTCCGCCGGGATCCGGCCGACGTTCTTCCGCGTCGACACCTGCGCCGCCGAGATGCCCGGCACGACGCCGTATCTCTATGCGACGTGGGAGACCGCGAGCGACGACGACACGACCGCCGGCAGCGCGACCGCCGCCGTGCGCAAGCCGAAGGTGGTCGTCCTCGGCGCAGGTCCGAACCGCATCGGCCAGGGCATCGAGTTCGACTACTGCTGCGTCCATGCCGTCTCGGCCGCGCGAGAGCTCGGCTTCGAGGCGATCATGGTCAACTCGAACCCGGAGACGGTCTCGACCGACTACGACATCGCCGACCGCCTCTACTTCGAGCCGATCACGCTCGAGACGGTGCTCGCGATCTGCGACGCCGAGAAGCCGGACGGCGTGCTCGTGCAGCTCGGAGGCCAGACGCCGCTCAAGCTCGCGAATGCGCTCGCCGCACGCGGCATCCCTCTCTTCGGAACGAGCGCGGACGCGATCGATCGCGCTGAGGATCGCGGCCGCTTCGACGAGGTGCTCGAGAAGCTCGGGCTCGAGCGTCCTGCGAGCGGCGTCGCTCGCTCGCGCGACGAGGTGCACGCGACCGCGGAGCGGCTCGGCTGGCCAGTGCTCGTCCGTCCGAGCTACGTGCTCGGTGGGCGCGCAATGAAGATCGCGCGTACGGCCGAGGAGCTCGACGCCCACCTGGCGCGCATGCCGTTCGACGGCGACAGCTCCGTCATCCTCGTGGACCGGTTCCTCGCGGACGCGATCGAGATCGACGTCGACTGCCTCTGCGACGGCAATCGCGTGGTCATCGGCGCCGTGATGGAGCATCTCGAGCGCGCGGGCATCCACTCCGGCGACTCCGCGACGGTCCTGCCTCCGTTCACGCTCGGCGCCGACATCGTCGAGGAGATCGAGCGTATCGTCCGCGCGATCGCGCTCGAGCTCGGCGTCGTCGGCCTGATGAACGCACAACTCGCGGTCAAAGACGGCCGCGTGTACGTCCTGGAAGTGAACCCGCGCGCCAGCCGCACGGTGCCCTTCGTCTCGAAAGCCACCGGTGTTCCGCTCGCTCGTATCGCCACGAAGGTGATGCTCGGCAAGACGCTCGACGAGCTCGGGGTCGGCGAGCAGCCGCTCGCACGGCACGTCGCCGCCAAGGAGTGCGTCTTTCCGTTCAAGAAGCTCCCTGGCGCCGACACGATCCTCGGACCGGAGATGCGCTCGACGGGCGAGGTCATGGGCGTGGGCGAGACCGCGGCACGTGCCTACTCCAAGGCGCTCCGCGCGATCGGCGTCCAGCTCCGCGCTCCGCGGCCGGGCGAGAGCGCAAAGGCGTTCTTCGCCGTGTCGCGGTCGGACCGAGGGGCTGCCGTCGAGATCGCGCGACGCCTCCGCGCTCTCGGGTTCTCGATCGCCGCCGATACCGAGACGGCAACGGCGCTGGCAGCATCTCGACTTCCGGCCGAATCGCTGACCGCTGCGGCCGCCGAGAGCGCGATCCGCGACGGCGCGATGGCCGTCGCGATCGTCACCGCCGAAGGCGACGAAGAGGTCGCTCTCACGCGACCGCTCCGTCGAGCCGCGCTCGCGAGAGGCATCCCGTGCTTCACGACGACCGCGCTGGCGCGTGCCGGCTGCTCGGCGTTCGAGGACGACGACGGCATCGAGCGCGTCCGCTCCCTCCAGGAGTGGTACGCGCTCACCTGATGATGCGCGTCCGCTCCCTCCAGGAGTGGTACGCGCTCACCTGATGCTCGGGTGACGAGCGCGCCAGCCCCTGCTGGAGCAGCACGCGCTCGCCTGATGCTACGCGAGGACGTTCCGCGCGATGACGATGCGCTGAACTTCGCTCGTCCCTTCGTAGATCGTCGTGACGCGCGCGTCGCGCAGGTGGCGCTCGGCGGCGAAGTCGCGCGTGTAGCCGTAGCCGCCGTGGATCTGGACGGCGCGGTTCGCGATCCGGTTCGCGGTCTCGGTCGCGAAGACCTTCGCCATCGAGGCCTCGCGCGAGAACGGCCGGCGGTTCTCCTTGAGCCATGCCGCGCGCATGGCGAGCAGATGCGCGGCGTCGAGCTCCACCTGGCTGTCGGCGAGCTGCCACTGGATCGCCTGGAACTCGCCGATGGGCTTGTCGAACTGCTTGCGGTCCTTCGCGTAGGCGACGGCCTCTTCGAGCGCGGCGCGCGCGATCCCGAGCGCCTGGCAGCTGATGCCGATGCGCCCGCCGTCGAGCGCCATCATCGCGATCTTGAATCCACCGTTGAGCTCACCGAGGAGCGCGGTGCCCGGGACGCGACAGCCATCGAACGTGAGGCTCACGGTGTTCGAGCCCCGGATGCCCATCTTGTCCTCGGCCTTGCCGATCTTGAGGCCGGGCGTCCCGCCTTCGACGAGGAAGCACGAGATTCCGCGCGTCCCCGGGAGCTTGTCGCGCTCCGCGGTTCGCGCCCACACGACCATGACGCCTGCGTGCGCGCCGCTCGTGATCCACTGCTTCTGGCCGTCGATGATCCAGTCGTCCCCGTCCTTGCGGGCGGTGGTGAGCATCGACCCCGGATCGCTGCCGGCTCCGGGCTCCGAGAGCGCGAACGAGCCCGCGACGTACTCCCCGCTCGCGAGCTTGGGGTTGTAGGCCTTCTTCTGCGCGTCGGTGCCGAACGTAGCGATGACCTCACCGACCATGTTCGTGACGGCCATGGTCACCGCGGTGGACGCGCACGCCCGCGCGACTTCCTGCATCGCGAGCGCATAAGCGACCGCGCCCGCACCGGCTCCGCCGAGCTCCTCCGGCACGTTGACGGCCATGAGGCCGAGGTCGGCGAGGCCCTTCAGGATCTCGCGCGGGAAGCGTTCGTCGCGGTCGATCGCAGCCGCCTCCGGCATGATCACGCGGGTCGCGTAGTCACGCGCCGCGCTCTGGACCATCTTCTGCGTCTCGTTCGGCGTAAGATCCATTTTCAGGCTCCAGGCTCCGGGCTTCAGGCTCCAGGAGGGGGCTAGGCGTGGGCGCTCCGGCGCCCACTCATTCATTCACAAGCTTGCGTCGCGGTCGGTCGCTACAGGTCGGCCTCAGCCTCTCCGCTCTTCCTGGAGCCTGGAGCCTGGAGCCTGGAGCCTTCCTCACAACGCAAACGTCACCTTGGCCGCATAGCTCCCGGGGCTCGGGAGCGACAGGTTCTTGAGCGCGTCGACGACGCAGTCGATCTTCTCCGCGCCTTCTTTGCCGGGTGCGGCGACACCGAGCGCTTTGAACTTCCCGCCCTCGCTCTTCTTCGCCCCCTTGGAGCCGTGGCCGGCCTTCTTCCCGCCGCCTTTGCCGTGGCCCTTCCCCGATCCGTGCTCCGAAGCATGGCCTTCGGGCTCGCCCGGCTCGACGTACGCGGTGACTCGGAAGTCACCCGAGACGCCAGCCTTGCACTTGTCGACGTTCTTCTTCGCCTCGTTGTCCTCTTCGAGCGCGCCGATGACCTTCTCCGGTCCCCACGGCGTCGGCTGACGCTCGCTGCCGGCGGGCCAACCGAAGCCGTTGCGGATCTCGGCTTCGCCGCCGATCGGCTTCGGCCATTCGGTCGCGGAGAAGAGGTCGAGAATGCACTTCTCGGTATCGCGATCGCCGAGCGTCGACTCCTCGAACCACGAGTACTTCACGCGCCCGTCCTTGCCGACCCGGAGGAAGACCTTCACGTCGCCCGAGAGGTATTCGACGCGATCGCGTCCCTGCTTGTGGCAGGTCTCGAGCTTCGACTGCAGGTCGAAGAACTTCTTCTCGACCGCGCGCTGATCGATCGAGCCGAGCTCCTGCTCGACCATCGGCCCGCCGCTGGGGGTCTCGCTCTTGACCTCCTCCTTCGGTGCCTCCTCCATCTTCGGCGGCGGCTTGCTCCCGCCGCACGCGGCGAGCGCAGCGAGGAAGGAGAGCGAGAGTGCGGCGACACAACGACGAGTCGTAAGGCTCATGATCTTTGTCCCGATCGATCTTCGTGTTCGTGGAGGATGAGGATGGGCGGCGTGCGTCGTCGAGGCGCGCGAACGCCGCCGCGGCTCACCCGCGGAGCAGACTCGCGGCGATGACGATGCGCTGGATCTCGCTCGTCCCTTCGTAGATCTCGGTGATGCGCGCGTCGCGGTAGTGACGCTCGACCGGGAACTCCGTCGAATAGCCGTAGCCGCCGTGGATCTGGATCGCCTTGTGAGCCACGCGCGTCGCGACCTCGCTCGCGTAGAGCTTCGCCTGGGCGCTCTGCATCGAGTGACGGGAGCCGGCGTCTTTCATCGTCGCGGCGCGCCACGTGAGAAGACGCGCGGCGTCGAGCTCGGTCGCCATGTCGGCGAGCATGAACTGGATCGCCTGGTGGTTCGAGATCGTCACGCCGAAGCTCTTGCGCTCCTTCGCGTACTGGACGCTCGTCTCGAGCGCCGCGCGCGCGATACCGAGCGCCTGCGAGGCGATGCCGATGCGGCCGCCGTCGAGCGTCGCCATCGCGACCTTGAAGCCCTCACCGACGTTGCCGACGATGGCAGAGTCCGGGACCTTGCAGTTCTCGAAGAACACGGTGCAGGAGTGCGCGCCGTGGATCCCGAGCTTGTGGTCGGGTGAAGCCTGCGTGTAGCCGGGCGTGCCCTTCGGGACGACGAACGCCGTGTGCTTGATCTTCGGGCCGCTCCGGTCCGTCACGGCGAAGACGATGATGAAGTCGGCGTGCGGGCCGTTCGTGATCCAGTTCTTCGCGCCGTTGAGAACCCAGCCGTCCGAGGTCTTCTCGGCCTGCGTGGCCATCGTCTGGGCGTCGGAGCCGCTCATCGGCTCGGTCAGGCCGAAACAGCCGAGCTTCTGACCGGAGGCGCACGGCGCGAGGATCTCCTTCTTCTGCTCCTCGGTGCCGAACTTGTAGATGGGATCGCAGAAGAGCGAGTTGTTGACGCTCATGATGACGCCGCTCGAGGCGCACGCCGCGCTGATCTCCTCCATCACGAGCGAGTACGTCAGCGAATCGAGACCGGCGCCGCCGTACTCCTGCGGGATGGCGACACCCATGAACCCGAGCTCGCCCATCTTCGCGACGATCTCTGCCGGCCACCGACCGCTCTTGTCGATCTCGGCGGCCTTCGGCGCGATCTCACGCTGCGCGAAATCCCGTGCGGTGTCCCGGACCAGTCGCTGCTCTTCGGTCAGATCGAAATCCATCGCGCCTCTTCTAGTCGGGGCTCTCCGGCGTCTCAAGAACTTGCGGCGCGGATGCGCTCGGACGCCGTCGGCGTTTTTTTCGAGGCCACACGAGCAGGCGAGCAGGCGAGCAGGCGAGCGTGCGTGCGTGTGCGTCCGCCGTCGGTGGAACGCGCCGCCCCAACGTCGACGGTCGACAGTCGCCCTCGGGTTCGCGCGTGGCGCGTGGCGCGCGCTCCGTTTGGTCAGCCGTCCGACCGCAGGGCGACGACGACACGCCACACCACGAGGGCCGCGAGTGCGAGCACGACGAGCAGCGCGATGATCGCGTTCTTCGAGACGCGATGCATGTTCCGGCGCTGAGCGAGCAGGTCGCGCGACGGTGGCGTCCGCATCGACTGGATCCCCGCCGCGTTGAGGACGACCTCCGCCTTCCGGAGGAACTGCTCCCACTCCTGGCTGTTGACGTCGACCGGCTGCCGGAAGCGGACCTCGTTCACGACGGCGATGTGATCGAAGTCGCGAAGCTCCGCCCGACGTTCGACCTGGTTCACCGTCCCGGCGACGAGCACGGGGTAGCCCTCGCGTCGCGGCCGGAGGCGGATGTGCTGGAGAGCCTGCTTCCCGCCCCCCGTGGACATGCCGGGCGCCGTCAGCTCCACGGCATAAGCGGCCGCTCCGATCGCGAAGTCGCGGAACGCGTCCGTGAACGAGTCCGCGAGCGTGACGAACTTTCGCGCGAGCCGCGTCCGAAGCGCCTCCGGATCCTGCTCGCCAGCGCCCGCGGCGGCATCCCCCTCCCCTTCCCCGTCGGGCTGCTGGGGCGGGATCCATTCGCCGGGGACCCAGGGGCCACTCGGCGTCTCCGGTCGCTCGACGGCGTCGCCGCTGCCGCTCGCTCGAGCATCGGCCACGCTTGCCGCCGAAGGACGCTTCTCGAATGGAAGGGCCGGCAGATCGGCCGGCCCGGGTCCACCCGACTCGGGTCGCTTCTCGAAAGGCACCGCCGGTAGATCGGCATGCGCTGCACCGCTTGCGCGGGGCTCGAACGTGCGCGCAGGAAGATCCTCGTTCGGATCACGCGGGCTTGCGTCTCCGTCCTTCTTGGCGAGCTCGTTCGCGCGCGCCTTCGTGTAGGCGTCGAGCTCGAACTTCTCCATCTTCCGGGTGCCCGCCATGGCGCTCGAGATCCTATCACGCTCGAGTCAGCAGCCCGCCACGGCTCGTTCGGCGCGCACGGCGCGCGGCCGTTTCAGGAGATGGTGCGCAGCACGCGGAAGACGACGAGCGCCGCGAGCGCGACGACGACGACGAACAAGACGATCGCGGGCAGCGATATCTTCCCCAACGAGCGTCGCTGCGCGAGCAGCTCCGGCGACGGTGGCACGCGCTTCGAACGCACGCGCGCAAGGTTCAAGACCACGTCGAGCTTCGTCAGGAACGAGGCGTACTCGTCGGACGTGATCTCGAGCGGACGGCGGAAGCGCACCTCGTGCAGCACCGCGACGTGCTCGAACGTCCGCACCTCGGCCGTCGACGTCACCGGATCGACGGTGCCCGCGACGACGACCGCATACCCGGGCCGCCGCGGCACGAGACGGATGCTCTGGCGGGCCTGCGCACCGCCGCCCGTCGACGGACCGTCCGGCCCTTTGAGATCGACGATGTAGTCGCCCGCTCCCATGTGGAAGCCGTCGAAGCCGTCGGTGACCGTCTCGGCGAGCGACGCCGCTTGGTTGGCGACCTGCGTGCGCAGGGCCACGAGCTCGCGTTCACGTTCGCTGTCCAGGCTCACGAATGGCCATCATAGCCTGTCTGTCTCGCGCGCGGCGCAGACGTTCTCGGTCATTCGCGGGGAATTCGCGCCGGCGGCGCCGGCCCCGTCCCCGCCCCTCACGGAGCGTCGGGGGCGGCGGCCGCTTTCGGGGGCCGGACGCTCTCCGGTCTTTTTTCCAGGACGGCTAGCGACGGCACGTCTCCTGCCAGGTCGAGGAGACGTGCTTTCGGCCGGATGGCGACCGGAACACGCGCCGCGCGTAACATCGGCACGTCGAACGCGTTGTCGCCGAAAGCGGCATACAAGACGCGCTCCCGCCCGAGGCGCGCGCGGAGGCGGGTCACTTTTCCGTCGCCGTAGGGGATCGGCCGCTCGACCGCGCACTGGACGATGCCCGTATCATCGCAGGCCTCACACGCCGCGAGGGCGTTCGCGACGTCGATCCCGACGATCTTCGCTGCCTGATGGACGATCGCCCGTGGCGAAGCGCTGACGAGGAAGACCTCGACCCCGACGCGCTTCGCGTGCTCGACGACCTCGATGGCTTCTCGATGCAGGCGCCCACGTAGCCCGATGGCCTCGACGACCTCGGCGCAGAATCCGTCCAGCTCCGCGCGCGATTGCCCCGCGGCAGCCCACGTCATGATCTCGCAGACGCGTTCCTCCGGGAACGTCCCGCCGAGATAGGCGAGGTGGATCCGGTGAGCGATCTCGCGCGGGCTCCCGGACGTGTCGATGTTCTCTGCCCGCGCCTCACGCACGAGCGCGTCGCGAGCGACGTCCAGGACACCGCGCTCGAGCAGTGCTGCGAAGAAGTCTTCACCGACGTCACCTGCCCAGAGCGTTCCGTCGCCGTCGAACGCGATCGCGCCGCCGGGATCACGCTCCCTCGCCTCGTCGATCGCGAGGATGACTTCTTCGACGGTGACGTTTCGCACGGGTCCTCCAGGATACGCGCCTCCCCCGGGCCCGCAGCGAGGCAAAAGGCGCCAGCGACGGCGGCGAGCGTTCCCTGCGGTAGCGATTGCGCGCTCCGCGCCGAATCGTCGTCGTCTCGCATCCCCTCGCGAGGCGTCGTTGCTTGTACGCTTCCGATGTGGACCGGTCGCGTGCGATCCGCATCTCCAAGCTCCTCAGCCTCGGCCTCCGGCACGAGCCGGCGGCGCTCGGCATCACCCTGGACGCCGCGGGTTGGGCCGACGTCTCTGCCATCCTCCTTGGATTGGCTGCGCGGAACGAGCACGTGACCTACGACGACCTCGAACGGATCGTTTCCGAAAGCGACAAGCGGCGCTTCGCGCTCTCCGCCGACGGCGAACGCATCCGGGCCAACCAGGGGCACTCCGTGGACGTCGATCTCGGCCTCCCGCGAATGGCCCCTCCCGAGATCCTGTTCCACGGAACCGTCGATCGCTTCCTCGATTCGATCCGGCGCGAGGGCCTCGTCCGCGGGGCGCGGACGCACGTCCACCTCTCCGCCGACGAGGCGACGGCGAAGATCGTCGCGCGAAGGCGCGCAGGCGCAGGCACGCACCTTATCCTCCGCGTCCGTGCCCGCGCGCTGAACGAGTCGGGTCATGCGTTCTTTCTCAGCGAGAATGGCGTGTGGCTGACGGAGCGCGTTCCGCCTCCGTACCTCGAGCTCCCATGATCGCGCACCCGAGCGATCCGCTCACGTCCAGTCGAGCGCTGCTCGAAGGCGCGGCGTCTTCGCGAGCGCCTTTCTGAGCCGATGGATGTCGGCCGGACGAAGCGTCACCGGCCCCCGCCGCGCAGCGCCGCCGGTCGAGTAGGCGAACCGGACGAGGCTCTCGCCGTCTTCTCCCTCGAGTAGCTGCACCAGCGTCGAGAACTCCTTCCCGTTGGCCGATTGCTTCACGGCCACTTCTTCCACGATCGCGGCGTTGCCCCAGGCTGTCGTCGTCATGCGCGCGCTTCCAGCACGCACCGGGCCAGAATGGCACCTCCGAGATCCTCGGCCTTTTGCGCCGAAGCCCCTGGCCCGGGCCAGGTGCGGGCCGGCCCGGGCCAGCTCGGGCCAGCTCGACACAGCGGAACGCCAGACTGAAGACGCTCGCATGCCAGCCGTTTTCTCCCGTTCGTGGGGAACCCGAACCCAGCAGAAGGACGGCCATGCGGATACTCCATCGACTGATTCCGACGATCGTTGCGCTCTCTCCCGTCATCGCGGGCCAGGTCGCGTGCCAGGTGAGGAGCGGGACGCTGCCTGCGTCGGCGCTCGTCTTCTCGGAGAAGCTCGGCCCTGGCGCCGAGTGTGCCGACGGAGGGATCCGCGTCGTCTCCGGAACGGACGACAATCATGATGGCAAGCTCGATGGGCGCGAAGCCACTGGCGCGACCACGCTCTGCAACGAAAAGGCGACCGGCAAGCTCGTGCGTTCCAGCTCCGAGCCGGCGGGCGCCCATTGCGCCAGCGGCGGCCTGAAGATCGAGCTCGGTGTCGACGACGGGCGCGGCGGAGGAATCGCCGGCGACGGCCAGCTCCAGGATGGCGAGGTCGATTCGACCGCGTACATGTGCAACGGCAGCGACGGCGCGAACGGCAAGGACGGGCTCGACGGCAAGGACGGGCTCGACGGCAAGGACGGGACGACGTCCCTCGTCGCCCTCTTCAGCGAGCCGGCCGGAATCCATTGCCCCCATGCTGGAACGAAGATCTCGAGCGGCATCGACGACGGCGGCTCGACGGACGTGGCCGGCGACGGCGTGCTCGGCAGCAGCGAAGTGCGCTCGCTCGCGTACGTCTGCAACCCGGCGCCGGTCTACCCGGCGCTCGTCGAGGTCGTCGCCGCCACGACGTGTACGACGGGCGGTTACGTCGTCCGCTCCGGTCGCGATGACGGGCGCGGCGGCGCCTTCGCGAACGACGGCGTGCTCTCGAGCGGCGAGGTCGAGAGCACCGCGACGCTGTGCAACGGCGACAAGGGCGACAAGGGCGATCAAGGTGACACCGGCGGCACCGGCGCGCGAGGCTTCGGCTCGCTCGTCCGCGTGACCGACGCTGGCGTCGCGTGCGCTGCGGGAGGCAAGAAGATCGAGAGCGGTATCGACGATGGCCTGC
The DNA here is from genome assembly GCA_023423895.1 of Pseudomonadota bacterium. Taxonomy (GTDB): domain Bacteria; phylum Myxococcota_A; class Polyangia; order Polyangiales; family Polyangiaceae; genus Labilithrix. Next base: position 15,438 of record JAFAER010000203.1, on the reverse strand, counting down.
CGAGCGGCACCGCGAACGACGGCATCCTCGACGACGGCGAGGTCGAAGCCACGAGCTTCGTCTGCAACGGCGTCGCGGGCGCCAACGGCGCGGCCGGCGCCAACGGCGCGGCCGGCGCCAACGGCGTCTCGTCGCTCGTCGTGGTGTCCGATGCCGGCGTGAGCTGCCCGAACGGCGGCAAGAAGATCGAGACGGGCCTCGACGACGGGACTCCGTCCGGCACGGCCGACGACGGGATCCTGCAGCCCGCCGAAGTCGAGACGACGAGCTACGTCTGCAACGGCGTCCATGGCACGAACGGCAGCAACGGGACGAACGGCACCAGCGGCTTCACGTCGCTCGTCGCGATCACCGCCGCCCCGCCTGCGTCGTGTCCCGGCGGCGGCAAGCAGATCGACTCGGGCCTGGACGACGGGTTGCCTTCGGGAACGGCGAACAACGGAGCTCTCGAGCCCGGCGAGGTGACGAGCACCTCCTTCGTCTGCGACGGCATTGCCGGAACGAACGGCACCAACGGCACCAACGGCACCAATGGAACGAACGGCACCAATGGCACCAACGGCGTCAACACGCTCGTGTCCGTCTCCGACGGCGCCGCGGGGTGCGCGAACGGCGGCAGGCGGATCGACACCGGGCTCGACGACGGCCTTCCGAGCGGCGTCGCGCGCGACGGCGTGCTCCAGCCCGGTGAGATCGAGAGCACGAGCTACGTCTGCAACGGCGCGGCCGGCAGTGGCAGCGGCCTCGCCGTCTACGACGGCACGAACACGATGCTAGGCGAGCTGATGTCGACGGGCACGTACGGCGTCACCGTGCGCACGCCTCAAGGCTACTTCGTCGACTACGCGTGGAACGGGACGTTCTTCGACGGGCAGATCTATTACAGCGGCGCCGGCTGCAACAACGGCACCCGCTGGCTCAACGCCGGCGGCAGCATCGGCGACCTGGTCACGACCAAGTGGGCGTACTGGGAAGGGTCGACCGGCGGCTTCCTCGTCGCTCAGGACAACGGGACCGCGAACGACGGCTTGGGCGTGTCCGTCTCGTTCACGGGCGCCGGCTCGATGTGGAGCTCCGGGAGCTGCGGCTCGGGCGGCAACAACAGCGGCTGGCCGCTCTCGGCCGTCACCCGCACGGCGGCGGGTATCCCGGCATCGGTCAGCATGCCGCTCACGATCCGGTGACGACGATCGCTCGAGCTCGAAGACGCGCCGCCTTCTCGGAGTCGGACGTCCACGAGCTCGAGCCGACTCCATCAACCGCGAGGGCGGTGGTGACGCCGTTGCGGAGAGCCTCTCGCTGCTGCGACGGAGCCGTGGCCTAGAACGGCGAGCGCAGTGAGGATCGCTTCTTCGGCCGCGGCCCACGTCGGCACCGGAACGATACCGTCCGGAGCCGAGGACGCCCCGAACTGGAACCGGTGCTCGACGACGTCCCTCATCGCGTTCAGGACGTCGAGGCGGTCATCGACGAAGAGCCCGATGCCGAGCCGCTCGCATATCGGGGCCTTCTCGCGGCGCTCGCGGCAGAAGCGGACCTGACCGTAGGGGATACCGGTGGTCTGGAAGAACCGATGCCGGTCGAGCCAGCGCCGCGTGCGCTCCTGGACCTTCGGCCCACACTTCGAGACGAGCCAGATGCGGCCGTCGAAGCTCTGGCAAAGGCGCGAGAGGCTCTCGAACGCCCCCGGCATCGGCGGTGCCTTCATCGCATCGTCCTCCGAGCCGCCGATGAAGGATGTGTCCGGTCCGTCGCCCTGGATGAGGACGCGGCCGATGTCGACGCCGAGCACCATCTCGGAGGGTGTGGAGGCTCTGGAGCGGTGTGATTCCGTGCGATTCATGATGCGAACAAGATGACTCCTCGAGCCTTCACCCGGAATTCGTCATTCGTGGGCATCTATCATCTCATCTGATAGTTTGAGCGTGAGCTGATGCTCTCGTCCGATCGCCTCCGCACCTTCGCGGTGTTCGCCGAGGAGACCAATCTCTCACGTGCTGCGAAGCGGCTCCATGTCTCCCAGCCCGCGGTCCATGCGCAGCTCAAGGCGCTCGCCGACGAGCTCGGCGTCCCGTTGTACCAGCGTGTCGGCCGAGGCCTCGTCCTCACGAAGGAAGGCGTCGAGGTCGCCGCCTTCGCACGCGACCTCGAGGAGCGGACCAACGCGCTGGTGGCGCGAGTGCGAGGAGACGAGGGTGAGCGATCGATCGTCCTGGCGGCGGGAGCCGGTGCGCTCGTCCACCTACTCGCCGGCGGTCTGCGGACATTCGCGCGCTCACAGCCGAAGGCGCGCGTCGAGGTCGTCACGGCCGACGCGGGGCATGCGGTCGATCTCGTGAGGCGCGGCCTCGCGCACGTCGGCGTCGGCGTCCTGGCGGTCCCCCCCGCCGACCTCGACGACCACGTCCTCGCCCGCGCTGCGCAGGTCGTGATCGTTCCCCGTGCACATCGCCTCGCAACGAAGCGGACCGTTCGGCTCGCCGACCTCGATGGCGAGGATCTCGTCATGCCACCGGACGGCGGCCCGCAACGCGCCGCGCTCGACGCCGCGCTCGATGCCCATGGCGTGCGCGTTCATCCGTGCGCCGTCGCGCGCGGATGGGATGTCGTCCTGAAGCTCGTCGAGCTGGGTGTGGGAATCGGAATCGTCAACGACACGTGCGCGATCCCGCGCGCGCTCGTCGCGCGTCCGCTCCGTGAGCTGCCGGTCGTCACCTATCGAGCGTTCACGAGGCCACGCCCACGGCACGATGCCGGCGTGCTCGTCCGCGCGTTCGTCGACTCCGCCCGATAGCGAGCGCTCATCGGTACGGCAAATTGCGCGGGACCGACGGCGGCTTCGCCGACCAGTGATGGCGCCACGTCAGGACGAGCAGCGCCACGATGCCCACCACGACGACGCCGCTCCCCAGAAGCGCCAGGTGCATCGTCTCGGAGATGCTTTCTCCCAACACACGCGCCTTCTGCGCTGGATCGGCGGACTCGGCGGCAACCGCCCCGAAGCTCGCGACGAGCAGATGAAGAGACAGTGCAAACGCGACGGCCCAAGCCGCCGCGATGGTCCAGCCGACCCATCGCACCCACCGCGGCGCGCCGTACTTCCCGCCGAGCCATCGTGCCCAGAAGATGAGCGCGATCACGACCGGAAGCTCGAGCAACATTGCTCGTGACGATAGCGTGGCGATGTCGGCGGCTCTAGCTACGCGGCCCGCGTCCGCGGCCGCGCGGGCCGGCCTGCCGCGGCGCACCGCCGGTGCGCGGGCCGCCACGGACCGAGGCGTGCACGCGATCGGCCGATCCCTCGTACGGGATGAGCGCGTTCGGGCCGTTGCCGATCAGGTCGCGCCGGCCCGCCTCGATGAGCGCCTGGCGCGCGAGCGGCCAGTGCTGCGGATCCCAGTAGAAGACGAGCGCCTTCATCATCTTCTTCTCGCGAAGATCGCGCGCCGTGTAGACCGGCTCGTTCGTCATCGGATCGAGGCCCGTGTAGAACATCGTCGTCGCGACGGCCATCGGCGTCGGGATGAAGTCCTGGACCTGCCGCGGGCGCATGTTGTTCCGCTTCAAGTAGAGCGCGAGCTCCACGGTGTCCTTCAGCGTCGAGCCGGGATGGCCGGTGATGAAGTACGGGACGAGGTACTGCTCCTTGCCGGCCTTCTCGCTCGCCTGACAGAACGCCTGCGCGAAGCGCTCGTACGTCTCGATGCCCGGCTTCTTCATCTTGTCGAGCACGCGCGGGTTGTTGTGCTCGGGCGCGACCGAAAGCTGCCCACCGGTGTGATGGCGCGCGAGCTCCGCGATGAACTCGGGGCTGCGGTCGGCGAGGTCGTAACGCACGCCGGACGCGATGAAGACGCGCTTGATGCCCTTCTCGTTCCGCACGGCGCGCATCAGCGAGAGGAGCGGCCCGTGATCCGTGACGAGGTTCTCGCAGATGCCCGGGTGGACGCACGAGAGACGACGGCACGCGCTCTCGGTGCGCTCGTCCTTGCACGTCATCTTGTACATGTTCGCGGTGGGGCCGCCGAGATCGGTGAGGACGCCCGAGAAGCCGGGAGTCCGCGACAGCTCGCGCACCTCACGGAGCACGCTCCCCTCGCTGCGGCTCTGGATGACGCGCCCTTCGTGCTCGGTGATGCTGCAGAAGGTGCAGCCGCCGAAGCAGCCGCGCATCGTCACGATCGAGTGCTTCACCGTCTCGAACGCAGGGATGCCTTCGTTCGCATAGGACGGGTGCGGCGCGCGCACGAACGGGAGGTCGTAGAGGCCATCCATCTCCTCCTCGGCGAGCGGCAGCGCCGGAGAGTTGAAGTAGACCGCCTCCTCTCCATGCGGCTGCAGGATGGGTCGACCGTTGTGCGGATTCGTCTCGTACTGGAAGGCGCGGCTCATGCGCGCGAACGCTTCCTTGTCCTTCGAGACCTCCTCGTACGACGGCAAGACGACGACCTTGCCGTCCTTCGTGAAGCGGCTCGGCTCCGCGGCGATGGCCTCCCATGCGCGGCGGTTCTTCTTCACGTGGGCGGTGCCGCGAATGTCGGTGAGGTCCTGCACCTTCTCACCGGCATCGAGGCGGCGGGCGATCTCCCATGCGGGGCGCTCGCCCATCCCGAACACGAGGAGGTCGGCCTTGGAGTCGAGCAAGATCGAGCGGCGGACCTGATCGGACCAGTAATCGTAGTGCGCGATCCGCCTGAGCGACGCCTCGATGCCTCCGAGCACGATCGGCAAGCCCGGAAAGGCCTGACGGCACAGGTTCGAATAGACGATGCTGGCGCGGTTCGGTCGGAGGTTCGGACGGCCCCCCGGCGAATACTGGTCCTCCGAGCGCACCTTCTTCTGCGCCGTCAGCTTGTTCAGCATCGAGTCGAGGTTGCCCGCGCTGACGCCGACGTACAGACGAGGCCTGCCCATACGAGCGATGTCCGCGGGCGAGTCCCAGCGCGGCTGGGCGATGACGCCGACGCGATAGCCGCGCCCCTCGAGGAAGCGCGCGATGAGGATGGGCCCGAACGCCGGGTGATCGACGTAGGCGTCACCGGTGATGATGAGGACGTCGAGCTCGTCCCACCCGCGCGCCTGCATCTCTTCACGCGTCGTAGGCAGGAAGCGCCGGCGGACGTCGCCACGGGCTTGTTGCGGGCGCGGCTTCGTACCGATCTGGACCAGGTTCGACATCTGACGTGCAGCCGAGGCAAAAGGCAGGTCCCCGACCAGGACTGCGCGGGGCTCGTTGGAGCCGCACACCATGGCTCAAAACGCTGGGCCCGGCCACCTCTAGCAGTGGATGCGTGATACTTTGAGGCTCAGCCATGAACGGGCATCGACGTTCGAACGCGGGGTATCGAGCATGAGCCATCAGCACAAGGTCGCGGTCATCGGCGGAGGGGCGTGGGGCCTTGCGCTGGCCGTCGCCGCGGCGCGCGCCGAGAGCGACGTCGTCCTGCTCTCGCGCCGCGAGCTGAACGGGTCACTCCCCAAGGGCGTACGCATCGTCCGCGACATGAAGCAGGCGGCGGCCCACGCGCGCCTCGTCGTGCTCGCGGTCCCGTCCAGCGTGGCGCGCGACGTCGCGCGCGAGCTGGGCGATCACGTCGACGGGAGTCACTACGTCGTCCACGGCGTGCGCGGCCTCGTCCACGGAGACGGTGGAGCCGAGGACCTCCGGACGATCTCCGAGGTCATCCGCGAAGAGACGCCGGTCCGCCGGACGGGCGCTCTGGGCGGCCCGGCCCTCGCGCAAGACATCCTCGCGGGTCGGCCGTCGGTGGTGGTCGTCGGATCGCGCTATCCCGAGGTGTCGGAGATCACGTCGGCGGCCCTGAGCTCGCCGACGCTTCGCGTCTACCCGACGAACGATCTGCGCGGGCTGGAATGGGCGAGCGCGCTCGTCGGGTGCCTCACGATCGCGGTCGGCTATGCGCAGGCGATGCAGACGAGCCCGGGGCTCGTCGCGGCGCTCATCTCGCGTGCCGTCGGCGAAGCCTCGCGGATCGCTGCCGCGGCCGGCGGCGAGGAGAAGACGCTCCTCGGGCTCGCGGGGTACGGCGATCTGCTCGCGTCGATCGCACAGGCGGAGCGCCCGGAGGTGCTCGTCGGCCAGGCGCTCGCGAAGGGGCTCTCGCCGGCGGAAGCCGCAAAGGCCGCCGAGCTGCGGGTCGAGGCCCTCGAGCTGATCCCGCACATCACGCGGTGGGCCGAGGCGGCCGGGGTGCGCGCGCCGATTTTCCGCGCGCTCGCCGCTGGAGTGGTCGAGGGGAAGAAGGCCGAAGCGATCCTGCACGAGCTGATGACCCTGCCGATCGAGCACCGCGCCTGAGCGGCCCGCCCGACCTCAGCCAGCTCGAGCCCAGCACCCGATCTACTGCTTCGAGCAGTGAAAGGCCCCCGAGCGCAGTGCGCGCCCGAAGACAGCGTGAGCCCTGGTCAGCGCGAGCCCACACGCTTCGACGTCCAATCGTCGAGGCCGCGGGCTGCTGTCTTTCGGATCCCGTTCTGGAGGAACGGCGCCCATCCGAGCAGCTTGCCCGGTACACCGAGCGCCATCCCCGCCCAACGTCGAAGGTCGAACGTGTCGACGTGCTCGGAGATCTTCCCGTCGGCGAAGACGAACCTCGCATCGATGACGTTGTGCACCCGGTGCTTCTTGCCGAAGGTGTACCGCGCCTCCCAGCGCGCGGAGCCTCGGTTGCCGTCCACCTTCACGTCGCCGAACGTGATCTCGAGGTCTTTGCCGCGCTCGCAGAGCATGCGCCACATGTTCTTCGCGCGGTCGCCTCGGAGATCCGGAAACACCGGATCGGCGAACCGGACGTCTTCGGCGTAGACCGCCACCATCGCCTCGGCGTCACGGCGCGCGAACGCCTGATAGAACGTTTCGATCAGCTTCTCGCTCATCCCGCCTCCGACGGCGCGCCTGCGGTCGAATGAATCGCGACCCCCATGCGCTCGCGAAGTTTACCGTACTCTTCCGACGCACAGAACGAGAGCAGGTCACCGCGCTTGGCATCCGCGCCGAGGTCCGCGATCGTCCGGTCCTCGTCTTTCATGATGCGCGAGACGGTCCGGAGGTCGCCCGCGAGCAGCAACCCCACGCGTGTGGCCGTCAGCTCCACGCCGCGGATCCAGGCGAGGAGATCGAGGCGACCGCCGCGCTCCTCGAGGCGCGCAACGATGTCCTCGAGCTTCGTCTTCTGCTCGGCACCGAGCCGCGCCCCTAGCCGCTCTGCCACGCGGCTCTCGCGATCGCCCGACGGGGGGACCGAGATGCCGGGGATCACGAGGCGGACCGACGCGAGGACGAGCGACGACAGCTCGGCGAGCGTCGGGAAGAACACGAGCGGATAATGCGCGGGCCGGTAATACGTGAGGTGGCGGCCCGCGAGGAACGCGAGCTGCTGCACGGTGCGCCCGGAGAGCGCGCTCGGTCCGAGCGCCGTCGCGGGCGCGGCCGCCGGGACCGCGGCGATCCCGCTCGGGACGTGGTCGAGCACGTACAGATCGGGGGGCGGCACCGAAAGCGCGCGCGCGGCCCATACGAACGTGCGTACCGCCGACGCGGTGCTCGTTTTGTCCTGCTTCTTCGACGGGTCGAGCGGAGGGAGCTTCTTCTTCGCCTCGAGCTCCTCGAGGCGGAGCGCGATCGCGGATTCGCCCACCGTGCGGAGGATGTCCTCGACGATCGGGTCGGCGCCCTCTGCGGCGAGCAATTCGCTCCACCATGACTCGTCGAGCGCCGTCGTAGGACGGATCGGTCCGTCCGGACGGAACTGTTCGATCACTAGGTCCTGCGCGACGTCGCTCGCGCCGAGCTCCTCGAGGCACGTCGCCGCGAGCCACGCGCGATCGGGACGCTGCGCGCGCTGATGATGCTCGAAGAGTCGGCGATAGGTCTGGGCACGGAGCGGCGCGTACCTGGTGACGGTCTCGAGCTCGCGTACGGCCGCCGCCCGTTCTCCCTTGGCGGCGTAGAGCTCGGCGAGCGCGGCCCGCGTCTCGGCGTCGTCCGGGCGCAGGTCGACGGCGCCGCGCAGGGCTTCGAGCGCCCCAGGGCCGTCGAGGAGACGATCACGACGGAGCGTCCCGAGCTTTCGACAGACCTCCCAGGCGCGATCGCGATCCCCGATGCCGGCGTAACGATCGATGAGCCGTTCGTACACCGCGGCGAGCTCCGCCCACTCTTCCCGCCGCGTCCGCACGGCGATGAGCGCCGAGAGCGCGCGATCACACTGGGGGTCTTCGTCGAGCGCCATCTCGAGAAACGCGAGGCCGCGCGGCTCCTCGCGCAGGCGTCCGAGCACGACGTCGGCCTGTGCAAAACGAAACGCGCCTCGATGACGCGGGTCGGAGGAGACGCGTACGAGATCGTCGAGCACGCGGATCATCTGCGGCCACGCGCGCGTCGCGCCGTAGAGATCGCGCAACTTCATCAAGATGCCGACGTCGTCGGGCTGGTGCAACGACGCGATCTCGAGCGTGGCGAGCGCCTTGTCGACGCTGCCGAGCCTCGACTCCTCGAGGTCGGCGATCATGCAGAGCTCGGACGCCTTCTCCTCGGGATCGTCGAGCACGTCGACGCGCCGACGACGCGCTGCGGCCATGCGAGCCCAGTCCTTGGCGTCGTTCGCCATCGCGATCAGGGCTTCGAGCGAGCGAAGGTGCTTCGGATGGACGACGAGCGCCTTCTCGAAGTTCGTCTCCGCTTCGCGCGGCTTGCCCTGCGCGAGCTTCACCTCCGCGATCGATGCGTAGATGGAGGCCTGCGTCTTCTGCTGTTCCTTCGGGATGACGAAGAGGGCCTTCTTGTACGCTTCGAGCGCTGCGTCCCACTCCTTCTTCTCGCGAGCGGCATCGGCCTGCTCGAGGATCGGCTCGACCTCGGGCATCGGCGGAAGCGATCGAGACACCGGAGCCGGAGGGATGCTCCGCAAGGAGGTGCTCGGTCGCCGATGCTCCGAGGCGCTCGACGCGCTCGACGCGGGAGGAAACTCCGGGATCGTTCGAAGCGGAGGACGCATGCTGTCGGCCGGCGGCACGAGCGACGGCGGCGCAGGCGGCGGAGAGGCGGCCGAGCGCTCGTCTCGAGATCCAGAACGAAGCGGGAGCGCATCGGGGGAATCGACGTTCTCGTCGGGCTCGGACGACATGCCGTCAGCGTACTGGATCGGGCGATGTGGATCGGACGCTATCCATCGGACGATCGAGCCGCGGTGCGTCGGAGACGGAATTCTCGACCAATCGCTGCACGAATTGCGCATGGCTTCCCCACCGAGCGCTGGTCTAGTCCGTGCCTACACTCGCGTACCATGATCGGACGCTGGCTCGTCGCCTGTGCGGGCTTCGCCTTGCTCGCAGCGTGTGGCTCGGACGCAGGGCGGGGAGACAAGGACGGCCCCGGTGCGCCCTCCGTCGAAGCCGCGAAGACCCCCGAAGGCGAAGACCCGGCCGTCGTCGCCAAGAAGTTGGAAGAGAAGCCCTGGGAGGTCATCTCGAACAAGGGCGAGACCTACCTGCCGAACGTCTTCTACGCCGACGCCGTCGAGAACGAGCAGATCATGCCGTACGCCCTCGGCGGGCACGTGATGATCGATCGCCTCGTCTATCCGACGATCGGAAACCCGAACCTCTATACGAAGAGCGATCCCAAAGACGAATTCATGGTCGTCCTCCGCATCGAGGAGGCCGCCTTCGCGCACCTCGACGCGAAGGTCGAACCGGTCGCGGGCTCACAGCTTTCGCGGCTCGTCGTCCCGAACGACGCTTCCACCGGCTTCGGCTTCTTCCTCATCCCGCGCAGCGCGCGCGAGCCGAACACCGAGTCGAAGACGGCGATCTCGAGCGGCAAAGGCACGGACGTCGTCCGCATCTATCCGCACGAGATCCTCGTCAGCCCCGAGCCGGCCGACATGCCGGCCGCATTGAAGAAGCGGAAGACGCTCCGCTTCATCTTCCGCCAGGGCGCGATGGCCAAGGCCCCTGCGTGCCTCTACGACCTCCGCTTCGAGGTGAAGAAGGACGACGAGCTCTATCTTCCGTCGGGCGGCAACGCGCCGGTCTACGAGTATCAGTACAACGCGGTCCGCGTGTTCGACACCGAGCCCGACGAGTACTCGGTCGTGAACGTCACGGACACCCAGGTCTCCGTCGGAGACGTGTACGACGCAAAGACCAAGGAGAAGCTCGACGAGTTCGTGCAGTTCGTGAACACGACGAACGATCCGGCCGTCCGGAACGCCTCGTTCATCACGTTCAACGGCGACCTCCACAACGGCGGCTCACCGGGAAGCCTCCGCCAGCGCAAGGTGGCCTGGACGTACAACGAAGAGGCGCGGTCGATCGTCGCGATGCTGAAGTACCTGCCGCTGCCGATCTTCCTCACGACCGGCAACCACGATGGGTACGTCTCGACGGGTCACGTGCCGGGCGCGGTGAAGAACCTGGACACCGGCCTCGGCGAGAGCCTCCGGGAGGTCATCACGGACGCGAGCCCGAAGGGGTGGCCGGACTTCTCGATGCCCGAGTTCGACAGCTATCTGCAGTCGACGGAAGCAGCAGATCTCCTCGGTGGCATCCACCGCGACATCTACACGGGTGGGTTCGCCAGGACCGGCGCGAGCGGACAGGAAGGCTTCGAGGGCTGGAAGGAGATCCCGCGTCGCGAGCGGAACCACATCCTCTACGACGGCTTCTACCAGTGGCAGAAGACGTACGGACCGCTCTACTACTCGCACAAATTCGGAAAGAGCTTCTATCTGTCGCTCAACAGCTTCGAGCTCCGGCAGCACCGGCGCTCGGGTTGGGGCATGTACACCGTCAACTACGGCGGCGGCATGAGCGACGTGCAGATGGCGTGGCTCGATCGCGAGCTCCTGCGCGCGAAGACCGACGGGAGCGACGTCGTGGTGCTCGCCCATCACGATCCGCGCGGCGGCCACACCGGGAAGGACCACGGGTACTACTTCGAGCAGCTCGAGTACCGCAGCGTCTACCAGAGCGCGATCAACTATCTCGTCGGCAAGGTCTGGAACCCTGCGGTCTGCAAGCTTCCGGACTGGGCGCTCTCGCGCGACCAGTCGGAGAACTGCGTGCACGACGGGCTGCAGGAGTGGATGCGGCCCGATCCCGAGTTCGACTGCGCTTGGGACCAGCGCAAGGCCGACTTCACGTGCGAACAGGTCGAGCCGTTCGCGAGTGGCATCGAGCTCATGAAGCGCCTCGCCGGCAGCCCGCAGGTCCGCACGCTGCTCCTCGGGCACACCCACTACAACTCCCTCGAGGTGCTCCAGGACGGCGACGAGCTCGTCCCCGGCAAGTTCCCGATCAGCAAGGAGGCCGCTCAGAAGTTCGCGTCACTCGAGGTCCAGAACCCGATGCGTGGGTTCTCCGCGCTCCAGAGCGGAGGCCGGCGCGCCGACTACGATCATCATGCCCTTCGCATCGACCCCATCGAGCAGAGCTTCGCCAGGTTCGTGGAGCAGTACGATCAGTCGGTGAAGGGCTGGCAACGCACGCTGTCGAATCCGACCGGGCCGCGCGAGCTCGTCGTCTTGCGGCTCGTGTCGAACGCCGATCTCGCGAACCAGACCTACTCCGGCGGGAAAAACGCGCTCGGCTTTTCGGTCCTGTACCTGGACAAGAAGGGCGACGCGCGAGGCCTCGACGATCTCCCGCAGATCAACCGCGCGACGTTCTTCGCGAACGTCGGCGAGGCGGCCTACAGCAAGGTCGGCTCGATCGACATCGACCGGACCGCGCGGCTTCGTCCGCACGACGCGGCAAACCCGGTCGAGAAGCTCTTCGACTGGTAGTTCTCACGGTCCGCGGCCACATCCGCGCCCGACAGCCGAGTTCGGCATCCGATCATCCGCTGACAGTGTATCCTCGCACCTGCCTGGAGATCACTTCGCGATGACGTCTAGTCCCCGCCCACAGCCACCGCCAGTTGTTGCCACCGCTCATCCTCCGACCCGGTTTCCGACCACCCTCCCGATCGCCTCCACCGGACCAACAGCTCCCAAGAATGTGTACGACCACGAACGTCGACGAGCGACGTTTGAGGTCATCTATCCGCTGGAGACGTATTCCTTCACTCGAAAGGCGGACGCTGATGCGGTCCCGCGGAAACAGGACGACAGCAGGGGAACAATTCGCGGCTGGCGCCTCAGCTTCGCGCTGCGCACCTCAACGGTGGCCGACGTATCGTTCGAGGAATGCAATTTCCACGACCGAGCGGGAGCGTCCATTGGTCAGATTCAGTACCTTACCTTTCGAAATTGTCGATTCCTCAAGTGCATGATGGGGACAACCCAATATCAGCGCGTCCGCTTCGAAGACTGCACTTTCGAGCTTTGCGACTTTGCTAACGCGGAATTCAGCGAATGCACATTCAAGGACTGCACGTTCACGCGTTGCACGGCCGAGCAACTGTTCTTAACGAAGACTGAGCTCGACCCAGACGCATTCCTAGCTGCATTCGAGCCGCCAGTTTACAACTATGAGAAGGCCTCAGAAGAAATCCGTCAGCAAATGTTGACCTCGTGGTGGGACGTGCGCGCGCGAATCGCCGCGCAAGTGCTCTCATCGACGTCTGAGGCTGGAGACAGCCGCGCGAGCGATCGTGCGTGGTACCTCAATCGCGTTGCTCAGGCTAATCGGCGAAGATCCGAGGCAAAAGTCCGCTGGGCCATTGGACGCATTCTGGTTGAACTAAACGCCTCCCCAAAGAACCTTGCCATATCATTGCTCGCCATCGACGCACTTTGCACGCTCGGACTCCACGCAACAAGCGCTGAGTTCGAAAAGGCGCCATTCATTGGTAGCGAACACAACATCTTCTCCAGTCCCTTCCGCACCTTAGGGCTAATCTTCTCATTTGCCTTCAGCTCATTCTCAGCTCAAACGGAAGTCGGTCGTCTCCTTATCATGATCACGCCAATCCTCGGAATCTTCTGGGCAGGCCTAGCGATGCCTGTGCTTCTGCGACGCTTCTACCGATGATTAGCGAAGATCTTCGCCAACTAATCCTTACATCGATTCCTCAAGCGCACATCGGCCTTCTACTCTTCGGAAGCCACGCCCGTGGCGATGCCACTATTTCGTCAGACATTGACGTTCTAATGCTCGTTGACGAGCCGGCAAAGTCGTATCGCTCGGGAACCGTAAGCGTCTCTGCATACACACGCAGCCACTTGCTCCAGCTTGCGAGACACGGAAGTCTTTTTGTTCGCCACATCGTCGATGAAGCACTGTCAGTAGAAAACGGTGACAGCATCCTGGAAGAACTCCGCAGAAACCTTCGGATACCTGCAAGCTACTCGACGTTGAGGAACGACATTCTCGCTTCGACAGCCCTACTGGATGTAGACGCGGCCACCTTCAACAAGCATCGTGCCGGCCTTGCCGAAGCCGCAAAGTACATTTCGCGCACCCTACTGTATGCCGAACTAGCGGATCGCAAACTACTTACATTCAACTTCGAAGCCGCAGCTACCCTCGGTGACGCTCAAGATCTGCTCCGAGTGCCTAAAGACTGTAACGTCTGGCAGCACTCAGACCTCAAGACCATACAGTCATGGCTGAGCGCACGGCTCGGATGCATCGCCCAAAATACCAGTTCGACACTTGAGGCATTGATACTCAACGCTCACGGCCGATCAGAGCTCACTGTAGTTTTGGGACTACGCATTCTTGGCGCAGCAGCCTCGAGTCCGTACGAGGACCTACAGTTCGCTGCAGGAGTTCACCATGACATCTAGATCAAGGTGAAAGCCATATGTCAACAGACCCGGACCCACGAGGAACGCCGATGGCTCGTCCCCAGCAACTCGCAATCTTTGGAGATGTTCACGGTGACGCGCCGCGGCTTCGAGCCGCGCTCGCGAGTTCATTCACTGCGAATAGGCGCCTGATCTTCCTGGGTGACTTCGTCAGCCGCGGCCAGTTCAGCCGCGAGGTGTTGGAACTGCTCTGCTCCTCGCTGCAAGACGATGCAACACGCCACATTGTGCTACGCGGGAATCATGAACAAGCGCTTCTTGACTACGTCAAAGACGGAAACTTTGCGAAGTACGCGAGCTCCGGCGGGCTCCCGCTACTGAAGTCCTACCTCCCACGGGTGTTTGGCGACGTCCATTCGCAATTCCTACGGACGATTCCACCATCACATCTTCATGTACTCGAGAGCAGCGAACTTTGGTATGAAGACGATTCTATATTCTGCTCCCACGCAGGCCCTGACCCCGCATCCCCCTGCGCCCGAGGCGTTGAGTCTTTGGTACTTGGCCATCGTTCCTATCTCCCGCGAGCGGCGCCGAACTTTGGCAAGCTGATCGTATGTGGACACTATCTCCAGCTAGACGCCAATCCGTTCAGCGCTGCCCACGTCATCTGCCTTGAAACCGGAAGTGGCCTACCCAATGGTAGGCTTAGCGTTCTGCTAATGCCTGAGCGGAGAATCGTTCAATTCTGAGCGATTCAGCTCGACTAGTGCGATTCCCTCTTGCCGTCTTGTAGAGCGCGCTCGCGCACTATCTCAAACAGCGTATCGCTATTCTTCGGAGCCGATCGGTAGAGCGCAAGTGTTTGAAGAAAGATTGATGGATATTGAAGATCAATGCTAGTTGCCCATCGCACTGCGCGCTCCTCCGCGATTTGAGATGCGCTTGGCTGAAGACGCGCAACAGTGATGTGAGGCAGCGGTCGGCGCATGTCTATCGGCGCGTTGACTCGATGTTTTGAAAGCGAATCCCGAACGTCTGACATCAATTGAGAGACTCGGGCGCGTTCACGCTCTACGGACGCACAGACTACCCGTTTGTGCGGCGACCCAAGCAGGATGAGGTGGCCGAGCGTAATCTGAATGGCTTCGCAGGTACAATCGAACGCATGTTCAAAAGCAATACTTGCCTCATCCTCAGAGACTGCGCCCAGGAACGCCACTGTGAGATGAAGGTCTGCTGCGAGCTCTCGGCGAATATCTGCCGTTGTTCTGACAGCATCGAACCACGTGTGTGGCCTTATGCGAAACGCAATGAACCAATTTGGCCTCATTTCGTTGGCAGACGGTGCAGATCGATCCACGTCATTGAGACTTTCGGCGCCATTCGCAAACACCTTACTATTGCTCAGCAAGCGGGTCATCGCATGAGTATTCTACAAGACACAGCGCGTGGTCACTGTCTTCCGTGAGGGGGGCGTCTCGCGTGAACTCGCCATGATCGCGAAGCGCTTCATTAAAAATCGCTGCGGACTGAACGGCCCGGTTCAGTCGCTCGCTATGCAAGATGTGGTCGATGAGCAGACCAGTATCACGTTGGAAGCACGAATAGCGCCCCTCTTCCGGGAGCAGCTCTGCGCCGGCGCGTAGGTAGTGTTTGCTCGTCGTGTCGATGCCGCGCACGAGGCGCACCGGCAACGAGTCGAGCGTGTCGTTCAGGTCAC
>JAFAER010000144.1 GCA_023423895.1 Pseudomonadota bacterium | reverse complement strand
CGAGCGAGCAGCTCGACGGCTTCGCGGACGACCTCGTGCCATCCGCGGCGCATGAGGAAGCGGCCGCGAAGGAACAGTTCTTCCGCCTCCGGATCGGCCGCGCGAGGCCTGCTCTCCCCGAGCTCGGCGGTGAGCGCGCGAGCGATGGCGTGCGCGGCGTCGTCCGCGATCGACAGGACCTGCGCCGGCGGCCGATCGAACCGGCGCGCCCAGAGCTGGAAGCCGTCTTCGACCGAGATCAGTCGGAAGGCCGCGCGCACGGTCTCGCCGATGCGGCGGAGCGAAGCGTCGACGACGACGTCGGCGCCGAGCGTCTTACCGACCTCGCGCGCGTCTCGCTTGCTGTCGTCGTATCGAGCCGTGTCGCCGCGCGGGCGCACGAGGAGCCCGGGCACGACGCTGAGCAGGTCGATGACGTCCTCGTTCACGTTCTCGACGAGGTACGCGTCGTCCGGCGGACCGAGGTTCAGCACCGGGAGCACGGCGATCACGCGGGCGCCGTTGGCGCGCGGCTGTCGAGCAGGCGCCAGCGCAGGCACGAGCGGCACGGTCCCCGCAAACGGCAGCTTCGGGCTCGTCGTTTGCGCCCCGACCCCGAGCGCCTCGAGCGCGCGGGCCGTCTCGTCCGCGCTCGCGAAGCGATCTTCGCGCCGGCGCGCCATCAGCTTCAGGATCAGCTCCGCGACCGGCGTCGGCAGGTTCGGCATGACCGAACGCGGATCCGGCGGCGGCCGGAGCAAACGCCCCGCCGCGACGGTGACGATGGTGTCGCCCTGCCAGGCCATCTGTCCGGTGACGAGCTCGTAGAGCATCGTGCCGAGCGCGTAGAGATCGGCGCGCGCATCGAGATCGGCCGTACCCTCGACCTGTTCCGGTGCCATGTACGCAGGCGTGCCGACGATCCCGCCGACCGTGCGCGAGATCTCGCCTCCGCCGGCGCGCGCGATGCCGAAGTCCGTGATGACCGCGTGGCCCTCCTTTGCGACGATCACGTTCTCCGGCTTGAGATCCCGATGGAGGACGTTCGCGGCGTGCGCGGCCGCGAGCCCGGCACACACGTCGAGGCCGAGCCTCACGACGTCGGTCAGCGGCAGCCGCCCTTTGCGGGCGAGCAGCGCGCCGAGCATCTCGCCCTCGATGAACTCCATCGTGAGGAAGCGGTCGCCGCCGTCCTCGCCGATGTCGTACGTGCGCGCGACGTTCTTGTGCGTGACCCGGCGCGCGAGCTTCACCTCGCGGCGGAACCGCTCGACCATGTCGGCCGACGCGAGCTCCTTCTTCAGGACCTTCAGCGCAACGACCTCGTCGAGCTCGCGATCACGCGCGCGGTAGACCGTGCCCATCGCGCCGGCGCCGAGCATCCCGAGCAGCTCGTAGCGTCCGGCAAGGAGCTGCGGCGATTCTTCGGGGGAGGTGGCGCGCGCCTCTGCGATCGCGAGCGACGCCGAAATGGTCCTTGCCTCGGGATCGGCCTCGCTCATCGACACCTCGAGCGTATCAGAACTGCATGCGCGAGCGTTGTGCTCGTGAGGTGGCGGCTGCATACTCGAGTCATGCCCACCGCGTCCCTCCGGCTGCGCTGACCAGGACAGCAGGCTCGTCGGCCCGCATCGCGCGGCGTCCGTCCGGCTGAGCTGTCGCGCCGTCCTTGGATCCCGTTTCCGGAGGCCGGAAGGCGGGAGCGTGTGCCCGCGGGTCGGCTGCATGTCGCAGTCATCGTCGCGCGCGGGCTCCGCTCGGCGCTCGAGACCTCCTCGGACGTTTCGCCGGAGGTCACGTTCATGTCGTCTTCGAAGCCGTCGGACGGCGCGCGCCATCGCTCGCCCGTCCGCGAAGCCATCCTCATTTCCGTCCAGGTCCCCGGGACCTCGGACGCCGACGTCGCCCGTTCGCTTGGCGAGCTCGAGCACCTGCTGTGCGGGCTCGGCATCCGTGTCGTCTCGACGTTCGTCCAGAAGCGCGAGGTGCGCACGCTGCCGGCGTATGTCGGGGACGGGAAGCTCGCCGAGCTTGCCCGGATCACCGGCGGCACCGGAGAGCGCACGCGCGGACCCGACGCCCCTCGCGCGGATCCGAAACGCCCGCTCCGGGATGACGTCGTCGTCGTCGCCGACGACGAGCTCACGCCGGGACAGCTTCGCAATCTCCGAGCAGCGCTGGGCGTCGAGGTGCTCGATCGGACCGCGGTGATCCTCCGCGTGTTCGACGCGAGGGCACGGACGCGCGAGGCGAAGCTCGAGGTCGAGCTCGCTCGCCTCGAATACGAGCTGCCACGTATCCGGGACGATCACTCGCTCGGCGATCGTGAAGGCGGCGGCGGGCGGGCCTCACGAGGCCATTCGAACGTCGAGCTCGCGAAGCAGCGAGCGCGCGAGCGGATGGCCGCAGTGCGGAGGGAGCTCTCGCAGGCGAAGGCGATCGCCGATCGCCGGCGTCTCGCGCGCGCAGATACGTTCCGCGTCGCGCTCGTGGGCTACACCAACGCCGGTAAGTCGTCGATCATGCGCCAGCTCACCGGGAGCGAGGTGCTCGTCGAGGACAAGCTATTCGCGACGCTCGGCACGACGGTCAGGCCGCTCGCGCCGTCCGCAGCGCCGCCCGTCCTCGTCGCGGACACCGTTGGCTTCCTGCACCGGCTCCCGCACACGCTGATGGCGTCGTTCCAGTCGACCCTCGCGGAGGCACACGAGGCGTCGCTCCTCCTGAACGTCGTGGATGCCTCCGACCCCGCGTTCCGCTCACAGCTGGGCGTCACCCAGCAGGTTCTCGCGGAGATCGGCGCCGCGGGGACGCCCACGTGGACGGTGCTCAACAAGGTGGACCGCCTCTCCAACGAACAGCGCGACGCGCTCGTGGCCGAATACCCGGAGGCGCTGCTCGTGAGCGCACTCGATGCTCGCGACGGCGAGCACCTGCGGAGACGCATCGACGTGTTCTTCGCCCAGCACCTCGTCGAACGACGGTTCTCGCTCTCTTACGACCGTCACGCCGTGCTGGCGGAGCTCCGCGGCGAGCTCCAGGTCGTGGAGGAGGAATACGGCGAGACGCTCACGATCACGGTGCGGGGCACTCCCGAGGTCGTGGCGACGCTGGACGCACGCCTCGCGAGCGCGCGCTGACGGTAGGCTCCGCGCAGGAGGTGCTCCAGTCGCTCGGGAGCCTCCGGCGGGAGCGAAAGCTTGCGCCGGCGTTCACCTTCGTCGACAGGGCGTGCTCGCCGGCGCGTCCCCGATGTAAGCTGAAGCCTTGACGCGCCTCCCTGCCATTGTCGGCCTCGTCCTCGCGGCGTCGAGCGCGTTCGCGTGCAGCTCCTTCGCCGGCGAGGGCGAAGCCGCGCGTCCCGCTGACGACGGCGGGGTCTCCGCCAACGATGACGCGTCCTCGCCGGGGCCTGCTCAGCCCGATGCATCGACGACGGACGCCGGGCCCGAGCCGACGTGCCCGGCGACGTCCTTCTGCGACGGGTTCGAGCGCGACGACGTGCGCGGCGAATGGGACTATCCGCCGTCCAACGCGCTGGGCGAGAGCAAGCTCGAGATCGACCTCACCACGGCGGCGTCGGGGACGAGGAGCCTCGCCGTGACGACGGCGCCGGACCAGATCCCGCGCGTCAACGCGCTCACGCATACCTTCGTGGCGGTCCCGACCTTGCCGTTCGAGATCCACCTCGCGCTGCGCGTCGACGAGCTGCCAGCTGCTGAAGTCCGGCTGCTTCGCGTCGCGTTCAGCTCGGGATCCTCCGTCTGGTTGCGCCTCGGCACGAACGGGATCGAGGTCGGGATGGGGTCCGTCCTCGAAAGCGGCGGATCGTCAGAGGGAGCCAATCCGGGGGAGCTTGCCCCGCTCGGCGAGTGGGCGACGTACACGCTCACCGTCGAGAGCACGCGCGTGTTGTTCGCGCGCGACAACGGGACGCGCTCCGCCGCAATCGTTCCCTACGTCTCGGAGTTCGGCTCCGCAGTCTCGACCGAGATCGGCGTAGTCCGCACCTTGTCCACCACCAGAGGCGCGCGGTTCCGGATCGACGACGTCGTGATGCCTCGATAGGCGACTGCTCCCTCGTGGTGCGTGCCGTGCCGTCGTCCTCGAGACGGAGCAACGGCACGCGACGCGTCAGAGCTCGATCATGTCGCCGGGGCCGGGCGCGACGGCATCGTCGAGGCCGTTCTCCTTCATCTTCGCGATGAGCGCCTTCTGCGCGCCATTCTCGCCGTGGACGAGCGCGATCCTCCCGAGCGGGCCGCGCTCCTCGAGGGAGCCCGCGTATTCGACGAGATCACGCTGGTCCGCATGCGCGGAGAACCCGTTCATGACGACGACCTCGGCGCGGAGGTCGCGCTCGACGCCGAAGATGCGCACTCGCGATCGCCGCTCCACGATGCGGCGCCCGAGGGTGTGCGGCGCCTGGAATCCGACGATGCAGACCGTGTTCTTCGGGCTCTCGATCGCCGCTTTCAGGTGATGGACGACGCGACCGGCCTCGCACATCCCGCTCGCCGAGATGATCACGCACGGCTCCGGCGACGCGTCGATGGCGATGCTGTCCTGCTTGTCCGTGACGTAGTCGACCTCTTCGAAGTCGAACGGGGACTCGTTGCTCCGGATGAGCGCGCGCGTCTCCGCGTCGTAACACTCGGGATGCACCCGGAAGATGTCCGTGATCTTCACCGTCAGTGGAGAGTCGACGTAGACCTTCATCTTCGGCATGCGCCCGCGCCGCTTCAGCTCGTTGACCGCGTAGAGGATCTCCTGCGCGCGCTCGAGGGCGAAGGAAGGAATGATGATCTTGCCGCCGCGCTTGTACGTGCGCTCGAGGACGTCCGCGAGGTCGTCTTCCATGGCCGCGATCGGCTTGTGGAGACGATCGCCATAGGTGCTCTCCGTGAGCAGGGCATGGGCGTCCTCGACGATCTCGGGATCTCTCAGGATCGGCATGTTCTTGCGTCCGAGGTCGCCGGTGAACACCACGCGCTTCGTCTTCCGCCCGTCCGAGGTGGGTTCCTCGACATCGATCGCCGAGATCGCGCTGCCGAGCACATGCCCGGCGTCGTAGAAGGTCACGTGCATCCCGTCGGCGACCGGGACGGTCCGCCGATAGGGCACCGCGACCATCTGTTCGAGCACGCGCATGACGTCCTGCTCGGTGAAGAGCGGCTCGACCGGATCCATGTCGGCGTTGTCGCGCTCGATCACCTTGTTGATGTAACGCGCGTCGTTCGCCTGGATCAGCGCCGCGTCTTCGAGCATGACCGCACAAAGATCGCGCGTCGCGGGCGTCGTGAAGATCGGCCCGTCGAAACCCTGCTTGACGAGCAACGGCAGCGCCCCCGCGTGGTCGATGTGCGCGTGCGAGAGGATGACCGCGTCGATCGCGCGCGGGTCGACGCCGAGATCCTGGTTCTTCGCGATCGACTCCTTGCGTCGCCCCTGGAACATGCCGCAGTCGAGCAGCACGTTCGCATGCCTCGTACGGATGAGGTGCTTCGAGCCGGTGACCGTCTGGGCGGCCCCGACGAATTCGATCTGCATCGAGCCAGAGTAGGCGCTTTCAGGGCTGCGCAGAAGCCAGCAGCTTCGCGACGAGCTCGCCGAGCGCGAGCGTTCGCGTCTCGTCGTCGCTCTGGAAGGCGTCGCCGTTCGCAAGGACCACCGCGCCCGTTCCGGCCTCGTCGTCGACGTAGAGGCCCGTCGACGCGCCCGTGTCTTCACCCTCGTGACCGACGACGCGACGTCCAGCGAACGTGCGAATCTGCCACCCGAGCGCGTCGTCAGGCGCTACATCCGGGAGCTGCACGCGCAACATCTCCTCGACGCTCGCGACGGAGAGGATGCGGGCACCGTCGAGCTCTCCACCACGGAGGATCGCGCGAGCGAAGCGTGCGAGGTCGCGCGGTGTCGAGAAGAGATCGACGACCGGATAGAGGGCGTGTGACGGGGGAGGGAGGCGAACGAACGACTCTCCGCGCGAGGCGTAGGGCGTGGCGATCTTCGTGTCCGGTGGAAACGTTCCCCGCCCGAACCCGGTCGTCCGCATCCGCAGCGGATCGAAGACACGCTTCTTTGCGTGTACCCCGAAGGTCGTGCCCGTCACGCGCTCGACGGCAAGCGCAGCGAGCGACGGGCCGACGTTCGAATACGACCTCGTGCTTCCGACACCGGCGTCGAGGAAGATGCCGCGCGCGCCGGCATCGGCGAAATACGCGCCGAGGAAGGCGCCGAGGGCGATCGTTCCAGGTGCCCGCGTCTCCTCGAGATCAGCGATCCCCGCCGTATGCGTGAGCAGATGGCGAAGCGTGACGGCGCCTGGGCGACGCGGATGTCGGACCGGGAACCCGACGTACGAAGAGACGTCCACGTCCAGCGACAGGCGCGTCTCCTCGACGAGCTGGAGCACGCAGACAGCGATGACGGTCTTCGCGATCGACGCGGTCTCGAAGGCCGTTTCTGCGGTCGCGGCCACGTGGCCTTCGAGGTCGGCGCTGCCGACGGCGCCGCAGGTCTCGGCATTCAGATCGACGTGTGCCCAGCCGATTGCCGGTACTCGCGCGCGTGCTCGATGGCCCTCGACATCGACGGCTCCTCGCACGATGTTCGCGTCGTGTGTGTCCGCCGGCGGCGGCTCGGCCGCCTGCGTCTCGGCGCAGCCGCGGCATGACGCCGTGAGCAGTCCGAAGGTCACGACGAGGAGGAAGAGCCTCCGCACCACCGCAGGGTAGCACTCACTCGGGCACGATCGCGCTCTCGGCCGGCGTGTTGCTCGACGCCATACGGGCGGCGCGCTTCGGATCGTCCTTCGCGAACACGATCGTGAACGTCACGAACGTGGCCCAGATGGCGGCCAGGTGGATGAGCATCTCGGCGCCGCCCATGCGCGTGAAGAAGAGGCTGGAAATCGGTGGCCCGAGGAGCATGCCTGCGGCGTAGGCCGCGTTGTAGAACGCGTTCGCACGGCCGAGATCGCGCTTCGGGACGATGACTCCCTGGAGCGCGAGGCTCACCGGCGAGATCGCGGCGAGCGTTGCGCCCGCCACGAAGACGGCGCCGCACATCATCGTGAAGGACGAGAGCAGGACGAAGCTCGCGACCATCGTGCCGCCGATCGCGCCGAGCGTCCTCATCACGAGCAGATGCCCGAAGCGATCGCCGAGCCGGCTGACGACGGTGGTCGAGAGCAACATCCCGAGCGCGAAGAACGCGGTAATGAGGATCGTCCGCTCTTTCGGGACGTTCTTCGACTGGATGAGGAACAGCGGGAGATACAAGACGACGCTCGCCTGGAAGTACCCGTACGAGAACGTCGCAAAGCAGGCGGTCTTGATCTTCCAGAGCACCGCGAGCGCCGGCATCGGTGCGCCGCCGTCGTCACCAGCTTCGTGCTCGCCGTGTGCGCTCCCCGCGGCGCTCTTCCCGTCGTAGCGAACGAGCACGACAGCGCCGGCAGCGCACGCGAGCAGTCCTGCGGCGACGAAGCTGCCCGTCGTGCCCGCGGCGGCGACGACGCCCATCGCGAGGATGGGCCCGAAGACGTATCCGAGGCCGAGCGACATCGCGTAGAGGCTCATCACGAACGCCTTGTTGGTCGCGTTCGAGCGAGCGAGGAGTGCCGTCTCGGCGGCGACCCAGATCCCGACCGAGAAGGCACCGTCGAAGAAGCGCGCAATCGAGAGCGACGTCGTCGTCGTGAGGAACGGAAACGCCGACACACACGTCGCGTACCCCGCGAGCGCCACGAGCAGCGTCGTCTTGGCGCCGAAGCGCTGGACGATCCAGCCCGCGGGGATCGACAGCGAGACGATGCCGAGCGCGAATGCGGCCGCGAGCCCGCCCATCGCGAGCTCGGGGATGCCGTGCTCCTTCAGGTGAATCGCGAGGATCGCGATCGATACCCCGTACGCGACCCCGAGCAAGAGGATCGCCGCGTAGATGATCCAGATGTTGCGATCCGGAATGCGGTCGAGCAGTCGACGACGAAGCCAGTCCGTGGACACGAGGCGTGTCGTACTACGCCGCCGCTCGGCGGGCGAGAGTCCGAAGCACGAGGAACCGGGCGGCCTTCGGTCAGCGGCGCGTGATCGTCACCTTCGTCGCCGCTCGCGACGGCTTGTACTCGTTGTCGAGCTCTCCGTCGACGACACGTAGCGCCTCGGTATCCTGCGCGGCGAGGAGCAGGTCACGGTAGCTGGCCGACCCGGTCAGGAGCGACGCGAGGAACTTCCCGTTCGCCGTACCGCCACGCCACGCGGGCGCCTCGAGGCCGTTCGTGACCAGATCGAGGTTCTTCGTCCCGCCTTGCTTCAGGGGGAGGTAGTCCTTGTGATAGTAGTTGTAAGATACACAGCCATCCATCCACATCAGCTGGTAGCTCGCCGGGAAGTCGGCCTCGCTGAAGTTTCGTGGATCGAGCGGCCCGTAGCCGATGCTCGAGTGGCCGTTGTAGACGAAGACGTCGGAGTTCTTGGTCGCGAACTTGTGCGGCGCGGAGCTCGAGCCGGCGCCGAAGTAGAACATCATCTGGATCGCGAAGTCGCGGGGTGACTCGCTGCCGACCTGCACGCGGACCGGCCTCTCGACCGTCACCCACTTCTTGTAGATGCGCTCGGCGAACTGCTTCTGGAGATCGTTCGCGTCCTGGTAGGCGAGGCCGAGGCTCGAGCCGCCCGTCTTCAGCCGCACGAGGTCGGCGAACGACGGTTCGACGACGCGTCCCGACGCGAGCGTGAATCGTGAGATGTCGACCTCGTCCGGGCCTGCGACCTGCGCGAAGTCGCCGTGCGCGTCCATCACGATGTCGAGGGCGGACATGAGCTCGCCCCAGTTGAAGTCGGCGGACGGGCCGCCGCGTTCGTCGTGGTCGATCATTCCGAACACGAGGCCCACGACGAGCTTGTCCTGCTTCACGCCGCCGCTGAAGAGGCGGTGGTAGTCCGGATAGGAGTTGCCGCGATTCGTCTTGTCGGCGCCGAGCTTCGCGGTGATGGGGAGATAGAGCCGCTCGACCTGGCTCTTCGGAACCTCGTTCCGCGGGTCGTCGAGCCGCGCGCGGTCGGCGTCGACCTGCTCCTGCTCGGCGCGGATCGCGTTCTGGCACTGCGGTAGGTTCGGCTCGAAGATGTACCACGCGCTCGACGCGAACTCGCGAGCATGGCTGTCGTTCGGCGTGCACTCGCGCATCACGCGTTCGAGCTGCGAGCGGTAGCTCGGATTCATCAGCGCGAGCGGCACGGAGGAGCGGTTCGCGTACGACAGCGCGACGACCGCGTTGTCCTTGTACGTGTACTTCACTTCCACCATGTCGCGTGAGCGCGCCGGGCCGCCGGCCGGATCGATCACCTTCACGTCGCGCTTCACGAACGTGCTCGTGTCGACTTCTCGGAGCTCACGTGAGTTGACCGCCATCTCCGCGGTCCGGAGCGGGCCGAACGCGGTCTGTGCCTGCGTCCGCACGGTCTGGAGGATCGCGTCGTCGCTCGTGCCCGGCTGGACGAAGACGGTGCCGACGAACTCGAGGGTCCGCGAACGCGCGGTGACACTCGTGAGATCGTCTTCGCCTTCCGCGGTCAGCTCGTCTTCCTCCGTCGCCGTGCACGCGGCGGTCGTGGACGCGAGGAGACCGAGGGCGAGAGCTCCGACGACGCTCCGGAGAGCAGAGGGCGTGAACATGTCGGCCCGCACCTACAGGATGTGTGCCGGATGCCTACACGCGAGCCCGCTCGGAAATGACGTCACTTAATGAGGAGGGCGTGGGGCTCGGCGCTCGTCGGCGTGGACGGCGAGGGATCCAAGTGGATCGAAGAAGATCCGAAGGATTTCGCCAGCGTCTCGATCAAGGGGCCGTGGCCGTGCGCATGGAAGAGGTCGCTATACTTCGTGTCAGATGAAGGCTCGTCTGATCACGCTTCCGTTCGCGCTCGTCGCGCTCTTCCTCCTCATGGCCCAGGGATGCGGAGGCGACGACGATCCGAATGCCTTCGGAGCGAGCGGCGGTCCGAAGCGATCGGACGGCGGGGGAGACGGCAACGACGCCATCTGCCTCCTCAACAACTGCGATCTGGATCGAGACTGCGCCGACTGCGACGGCGGGCGAACGACCTGTTACCAGGCCGAGCACCGCTGCGTCGCGTGCGGGCCGAACGCCGGCGGCAAGTCCTGCAAGTCCGGCAGCTACTGCACGAAGTACGGCGACTGCGTGCCGAACGGCGTCACCTGCGCCGAAGACAACGCAGGCGTCCCGACGATCACGTGCAAGAACACGGCGGACTGCGGGGCATGCGGGCCGAACTTCCGGGTGTGCAACCAGGCGACGGGGAAGTGTGTCGGCTGCCAGATCGACAACGCGACCAACTGCCAGTCGACCGACACGTGCAAGAACGACACGTGCGTGCCGAAGTGCCCGAAGGAGTGCAACGAGGACGGCGACTGCGGTGAATGCGGCGCGGCGGGACGAGAGGCACACGCTTGCAACAAGCACGTCTGCGCTCAGTGCTCGCCGACCAAGCCTTGCGACAACGGCCAGATCTGCGACTTCGAACACGGCACCTGCGTGAAGCCCTGCGGCCTCGGCCGTCCTGGCGTCTCGAACTGCACCGAGGACGGCAACTGCGGAGGCTGCGAGGGCACGACGAAGTGCAAAGTGCCCGTCAATGGCGGTGAAGGCGTCTGCGCCGCGCCGGTCAACGGCTGCTCCGACATCGGCAAGGGCATCATCGTCCTTCCCGAGCCGTTCAGCCGCTTCACGAACGCGTGCTCGAACGACAACGACTGCGCGGGCGTCAGCGCCGATCTGAACGTCGGCAAGATCCTGCGCGACATGACCGGAATCGACGCCCTCAAGGACGGCAGCCTCTCGTACGGCATGGGCGCGTGCGCCTCCGTCGAGGTGCTCGACAAGAGCTGCGGTGTTTGCGTCCCGTGCAAGGAAGACACGGACTGCACGGACATCGACGTCACGAAGGCCGCGGGCGACATCTTCGGACCGCTCGGCTCCGTCGGCGCGGCCATCCTGCTCGACAAGGCCTTCGGCCCGAACGACCACAAGATCCACATGATGTGTCAGCGCGTGGCGGGCGACTACGGCGTGTGCTTGCCGTGCCCGAACATGCTCGCGCGCTGCGCACAGACGAACGAGGCGGTACCGCCGTCCGGCACGTGCAACCACACCGTCTGCGAGACCGGCGACGCGCTGGGCGTGAACTGCGAGCTGCCGTGCGTCGCGGAGGTCTGCGCGAAGGATCCCTACTGCTGCATCAAGGAGTGGGACTACCAGTGCAAGGTCGACGTCGACCTGTACTGCAAGAACCGAACGTGCGAGCCCGACAAGTGCATCTACCGCCAGTCGGGCTGGTACTGCTTCGAGGATCAGGCCGAGAAGCCGGGCGGATACCGCTGCTCCGGTGAGCCCGGTGTCGAGCAGATCGCCGAGGGCCACCAGTGCGCCGGCGGCCGTGTGTGCCGCCGCACCGGCAACGGCCCGAAAGATCCGGCCGAGCTCTGCACGACCGAGAGCGCGAACAGCCAGGAATGCCCGATCGGCTCGATCGGCAAACCGCGCTGCGTAACGCCCTGAGCCCTGAGCCTTCGCGGGCGCGGGCGCGACGTTAAGACATCACTGGAGCCGGCCGACGTTCACTTCGAACGTCATCGGCTTCACCCACAACATGTCTCGGACCAGCACGAGCTTCTTGCCCGTGTGGCTCGGGACGACGACGGAGGCCTGAGCGCCGGTCTCGGTGGCGACGCCACGCCCGGCGGCGAGGACGCGGAAGTTCTCGTCCGTGACGAGGACACGCGGAGCACCGGGGAAGTCGCCAGCGACGCTCACGGCGAGCGGTCCGCCGATCCGGCCGTTTTGCGGGCGGACCGCGTCCGACGTCGCCGCAGGCGCGTCCTCGGCGTCCGTCAGCTCGACGGCGAGGAACGGAATGTGGCGGGTCGGCGCGTACGCGTGCGGCTCGTACGCGACCGTGATCGACCCGGTCTCGTTCATCGTGCCCTTGAGGATCGTGATGTGCCTGAGCCCGCCGTTCAGCTCGTCGGCGGACTCCTCGGTCTCTTCGTTCGAAACGTCGCTCGCCGCGCAACCCGCACCGAGCGAGAGGACAGCAGCAGCGACGAGGGAGAGGAAGGCGCGGGACATCATGGGTGGGAGCTGTGGCCCATCCTGGGTTGCCGCGCCAGCACGGATGAGGAAAGGAGCGTTTCCTGTAAGGAAACGATCTTTCAGAAACCCGACGACCGATGTCATTTCAACGTCGTCCGCGCGGCCGAGCAGCGCGTGTCTCGTTCCCTCCGCCGCCCGCGAGCATTCTGAAAGAGGGGCTGGGCGGCGATGGCGGCGATGGACACGCCGCTTCAGGACGTCAGGTGCGCGCGGATCGTGGCGGCCGTCTCGCGCATCTCGTCCTCGCTCTTGTACTTCGTGCGCGGCCAGAAGAACCCCTTCAGGCCGTCGCCTTTGGTGCGCGGGACCACGTGGCAATGAAGGTGTGCAACGGACTGGCTGACGACGTTGTTCATCGCGACGAAGGAGCCCTGCGCACCGAGCGCCTCCGGAAGAGCGCGAGCGATCGCCTGCACCCGCTCGAAGAAGGGGCCAACCGTTTCGACCGCGAGCTCCGGCAACGTCACGACGTGGTCGCGCGGAACGACGAGGACGTGACCGACGAAGAGCGGCTTCACGTCGAGGAACGCGACGACGACGTCGTCCTCGAGCACGACGTGTCCGGGAATCCTCTTGCCGACGATGTCACAGAAGACGCAGGCACCTTTCGTCACGGCGAACGGTCTAGCTCGCGCTTGCGGCGAAGGCCATCCGAGACCGGTGTGTTAATTCTGCGCGGCGCCTGCCGTGAATCATGAAGGGCCCGCCGACGTTGTCTCATCGAGCGAGCGCACTCCGCACATGAGATCGAAACGACGACTTGTCCTCGTAGACCCCGACGCCGAAACCCGCGCGGTGTTCGCGCAACGCCTTCGTGCCCAGGGCTTCGACGTCGACGAGGCCGCCGACGGTGTCTCCGGTGCCGAGATTGCGCTCGCCGAGCCGCCAGCAGCCGTCGTGAGCGACCTCTGGATGCCAGGCGTCTCGGGGGTGCAGCTCTGTCGACTCCTCGGCGCCGAGCCTGCGACCGCCGACGTCCCCGTCGTCCTACGCGCGGAGTCCGACGACGCTCGGAGCCGCTTCTGGGCACGGCGTGCCGGGGCTCGCCGCCTCGTCATGAAGGGCAGGATGGGCGAGCTCGTGCGTGCGCTCGCCGACGTCACCGCCGAGACGAATGCCTCCGACGGCTTCTTCTTCCGGATGGGCGGCGGCGCACACGACGTTCGCGACCGCATCGCGGAGCACCTCGATCGCGCGCTCTTCGAGTCGGTCGTCGCGGCCGAGGTGCGAGCGCTCTCCGCGTTCACGTCGTTCGAGCGGATGTTCGACTCGCTCTCGCAGCTGCTCGTCCAGCTTGTCGACTATCGCTGGCTCACGTTGACGACGCCGGCGCCGGGGTACTTCGCCATCCACGCGCACCGGCAACAAGCCGCTGCTGCCGAGAACGAAGCACGCAACGTCGCCCTGCCGCTTCCGAACGCGCGCGAGGTACGCATTCTCGACGACGACGCCGTCGATACTGGCGTGTCGGAGCGCACGCTCGTCTACGACATCGTGCTCGCCGAGTCGCGCGTGGGTCAGCTGGCGTTCGGCATCCCGGCCGGTCCGTCCCACGTCGAGACGATCGCTCCGCTCGTGGCGCGCGAGCTCGCGGCGGTCATCCGGCTCGTTCTCCTCCTGGAGGAATCGCAGCGGCTCGCGACGACCGACGGTCTGACCGGGCTCTTCAATCGACGCGCGTTCCTCGAGAGAATGGTGGCGGAGATGCCCCGTGCGTCTGCCACGGGAAGCTCGACGTCGTTCCTCGTGCTCGATCTCGATCACTTCAAGTCGATCAACGACACCCACGGTCACGGAGCGGGGGACTCGGTCCTCGCCATCGTCGCCGGCGTCCTCCGGCGTGAGGCGCGTGCATGCGACGTCGTCGCGCGCTGGGGCGGCGAGGAGTTCGTCGTCGCGCTGCGCGGCACGGACGAAGCAGGAGCAGCGGTCGCTGCCGAGCGGTTCCGCGAGGCCGTCGCCCAGCTCGCGATTTCGAGCCCGAAAGGCCGTCCGATCCCGCTGACGGTCTCGATCGGAGTCGCCGAGCGCGCCGAGGGCGAGAGCCTCGAGGCGCTGGTCGACCGCGCGGATCGGGCGATGTACGCCGCCAAGGTAGGTGGCCGCAATCGCGTGTGTCGCGCGTCCGAAGGCCCGCCGGAGGGCGCGAGCTTCGGCCCTCCGTCGAGGCAAGCGATGGCGGCGACGCTGGACGCGGTCGTGGTCGCGATCGCCTCCTGAGCGAGGCCTCGCGTCTGCGCCCGGCTCACTTCGCGCTGACTTGCGCCTGCGCCGCCTGCTTCTTCTTGCTCGGCCAGCCGTTCCACACCTGGCTGTACTCGCATGCGGGGCTCCACATGAGCCAGCCGTGGCCGCCGGACGTCTCCGCGGACTTCGCCTGCGCAAGCAGGTACTGCGAGTTGTACCTCGTCACGCCGAGGGGAAACGCCTGGAGCCACGTGCGGAAGATCGTCTTCGCTCCCGTCGGCTTGAGCTGCGCGATCGCCATCTTGTTGCCGATGCCGATGATCTCGGGGTGATCGGCGGGGTTCGTGAACCCCATGTAGCCCTTGCTGTAGTGCGAGGGATACGTCATCAGGCTGATCGCGTCGGCCTCCGGAGCGACGGTGGCGATGTCTTGCCCGAGCGCCATGATGTCGCTTCGCTCGCCGGTGGCCGCGACTCCGAAGAAGTCGAGCGAGAGGTAGACGCCAGCCTCGCTCGTGACCGCGCGCACGCGCTTGACGAAGTCTCGGATGATCTTCGAACGCTCGCTCGGCTGCGGCAGCACCGCGGTCTTCATCGAGAGGTGAACGGGGAAGCGGACGTAGTCGAGCTGGATCTCGTCCGCGCCGGCCTCGATCGCTTCCTTCGCGAGCTCGATGGCGTAGTCCTGCGCCTCGGTGTTGTTCGGGTCGATCCAGTCGACGTGAATCGGTTTGCCGGTGGGCGTGAACTTGAGGCTCAGGCGTGAGTCCGGGAGGTGCTTGTCGGCCCACGGGTCGTGGAAACACGGGATGCGGATGATCACGCGGACGCCGTGCCAGTGGGCGTAGCGGATCGCGCGCTCGAGATCGGGAATGTTCTTCGATCGGATCGCGCCGCTCTCGACGGCGATCTTCGCCTTCGACGGGTAGTTGACGTACCCCTCGTAGTCCTTTCCGTCGAGGACGATGGCGTTGAGGCCGTGGTCGGCGACCTTCTCGACCGTGTCCGCCCACTTGATGCTGGCGTACGAGCCGGTGACGAACACGCCGCGGAGGATCTTGTCCTCCGGCCAGCCGAGCCGGTCCTCCTTCGGATCGTGGAGCACGCGCGTGAGCGGACGGGGAATGGCGATCGTCGCTCCCGGCGAGACGTTGGCGTTGCTCTTCGCGATCGCTCCGATGAGGTCCTCTACGCGGTACCACTCCGTCAGCGGCAGGTACGCCGCCGCGATGGTGTGGAGGGCTTCGCCGCGCTGGACCTTGTGCTTGATCTTCGGTGTTTCGCCCGCGGCCTCGACGCTGCCGCCCTTCGGAAGCTTCGACTGGATGTACGCGACGACGTCCTCGAGCGTCTCCTCCTTCTTCGCGGTCGACGCGGCCTTTTCGGTGACGGGCGCGCCTGCGTCGACGATCGGCGTGTCCGCGGCCGTCGTCGTCGAGGCCGTGGCCGACGCGCTGTCGGGAGATCCGTCTCGAACGCTCTGTGGTTCGCTCCGCGCCTGCGAGCAGGAGGCCAGCAGCGCCAGGGCCGCACCCGCGAGAACTGGCCGCAGCGTCATCGACTCGATTCGCATTGCCTTCACCATCCCATGCGTTGCTTGATGAACGCCGTCAGCCGATCGCTCATGAGCTTGTGTGTCTTCAGGCTCGGATGGAATCCGCAGCCGAGACCGTCCGCGTGATTTTGCTCCGGGAACTCGAGGAGCTCGAGGTTCGTGTCTCCGGCCTCTTTGAGCTTCGCCACGGCGGCCTTCATGTACTTGCGTGCCTGCGTCAGGTTGTTTCGCTTCTCGGGGTAGACGTTGCTCAGCATCGGCCCGAGCGCGCAGACGATGAAAGCCTTCGGGTACGCCGCGCGGACGGTGTGAATGAGCTCGTGATAGAGCCGCACGAAGCGTGCCTCGCCGGGATCGACGAGCGCGAAGTTGTTCGTGCCGACGTTCACGACGACCACGTCCGGCTGGTACTGGGCGAAGTCCCAGCGCGGCCCGTCGGTGCGCTGCGGGAGCGCCTTGTCGAAGTAACCTCTCATCTCGTGGAGGGTCTTGCCGGACCACGCGATCGTCGTGTGATCCGCGTCCAGGTTGCGTGCGGCGATCGCGCCGTACGTCGCGTACTCGTTCTGCTGGCTGTTCACGTACCCGCATGCAGCAGTCGGGCCTTCGTTGCCGTAGCCGGTCGTGATCGAATCGCCGATCGTCTCGATGCGTCGCTCCGGCGCGGGCGGCGGCGGCAGGAGCTTTCCATTCTCGGGCTCGAACCCGTAGAACACGGCCTCTCCGACCTTCGCCTCGGTACGTCGGTGCAGCGCGACCTCGTGGATCGCGTCCGGCAGGCCGTCGGCGAGCTGGTAGACGTGCTCGCCTTTCGCCTTGTCGGTCGTCAGGATCTTCTTCGGCTCGCCGTCGATGACGACCTGGAACAGGTTGAAGCCCTCGTCCTTGATGCGCGCGGAGATGCGCGTGCCCTTGAATCGACCGACGACGTAGCTGCCCGACCACGCGCAGCGCATCCCGCTGCCGTCCGGCACCCATCGGCCGACGTACCGCGGCGTCGTCTGTTCGGGCGCGACCTGCGGAAGGAGGGCCGGTCCCGCAGCCGCGGCCGCGGCGGTCGGCAGGAGTGCGGGGCCCGACGACGGAGCGTCGGCGCCCGACGTGTCCTGGCGCGTGCATGAAGAAAGGCCGACGATCGCCGTGAGCGACACGGCGAGGGGGATCGCCAGCCGACCGCGGTCGATCGTGAGGGTGCGCTTGCGAGCGAATACGCGCAGCATCGAGCCTCCCGGATCGTATCGGGCTCCGCGCCCACTTTGGAAATCACCTGCGACGTTTCGATGGTGACGATGCTTCGCGTCATCGATTGCGGGCAGCTGCCCTCGACGAGCCTCCCGCCAGCGGCCGTGAATGGTCGAGCTATCGAAGGGCGAGGCCGTCGTCGACGGCGAGCGTCAGCGTGGTGAAAGCGGCGAGCTCGCGAGGTCTCCGAGGAGCTTCGATGCGTGCTCGGACTCGAGATCGGTGAGATCCGTCTCGTCCGGATCGTCGACGGTGAGGTCGTGGAGTTGGGGTGGGCCGCCAGCGACCGGCACGACGAGCTTTCGTGTCGGATGGACGAGGCCGAGCATGCTCGGGCGCCCTTCGCTGCTCGCGCGAAGGAGGATCGGCAGCGAGCGTTCGGTCTCCGGATTCGTGTAGAGGCGCAGCAGATCGAGCCCGTGATACGGACCGGCCTCGCGCGAAGGCTCGACGAAGCGCGCGAGCGTCGGCGCGACGTCGACGAGCGACACCTGCCGGGCGACGGCGCGCGGCTCGAGCCCGGGGATGCGCACGACGAGCGGCACGCGGACGAGCGGCTGCCATAGGAACGCCGAGTGTGCCGCGAATCCGCGATAGCCGAGCGCTTCACCATGGTCCGAGACGAACAGGACGATGGTGCGTTCCTCGAGCTCGAAGGTCCGCAGCGCTTCGAGCACGCGTCCGAGGCTACGGTCGACGGTCTGGGCGACGTGCCGGTAGCGGGCCTCGGGGCTGGCGTCGCTCGTCGGAGGAGGCGAGAGCAGATCGTCGCGGAGGTCGCGCCAGCCGTGGAGGTCGAAGTTGTAGACCCATGCGAGGAACCGGCGAGACCGGTGCTCGCCGATCCACTCGACGGCACGCTCCGCGATCGCATCGCCCGTCGGGATGTCCGCGCCGTAGCCCCAGACGGCTTTGTCCTCGGAGTGATCGGCGACGACGGACGTGTGATCGAACTTGAACTCCGGCAGATGCGCCTCGAGATAGTCTCGCGCGGAGCCGGGGATGAAGAGCGCCGTCTCGAGATTGGCGGTCTTCGCATGCTCGAGAAAGGTACGAGCATCATGCGGGTCGTATCGGCCGGCGAGCAGCGTGGGCAACGCCTGCAACGTGTCGGACGCGGTGCTGTACGCCTCGACGAACGAGAGGCTCTCGGCGGCCAAGCCCGTGAGACGCGGCATCAGCGCCGGATCGCTCGCGACGTCGGCCCGGAGCGTGTCGACGAGGTACACGATGATGTTGCAGTCGGGGCACACGGACCGGAGGTTCTGGACCGCCGCCTTTTCGGCGAGCGGCTCCTGCTCGCCGACGGTCCAGCGATCCTCGACGGCCGCCGGAGGAGGTGGGGGCGTCCCGAGCTTCGCAATGCCCGTGACGATGGCGCCAAGCGCCGTGGGCTCGTGAAGTAGATGCCGCGCGTTCGCGAACGGCGCTCCTCCGGCGAGCTGGACGATGGCCCAGAAAGGACAGAGCGCAACGAGGGCTGCGCCGACGTGCCGCATCGTGCCCGCGAGCTCCGGCCTTCGCCGGCAGGCGTGCCGGATGGAGCTCGTGAGCGCGCCGATCCAGAGCAGCGCGGCAGCACCTTCTGCAAGCGCGTGGATCGGACGATGGGTGCCGACGAGGAGCGCTCCGTCGAGAAAGAAGACCCCGGCGCCGACGACCACCGAACCAGCCACGAGCGCGGTGCGCGTTCGTGGCGATCCCGACCGCTCGACGCGCATCCACGCGAAGGAGACGGCCCCGGCGACGAGAGCTACGACCCAGGGAACCAACTTGACGAGGAGCGACCCTCGGAGGCGCCCGGTCGGGTTGACGTCGAGCGCGACGAAGGCCGCGGAGACGGCGACCGCACCCGCGATCCCTCCCATCGTCACGAGCTCCCGCTTCCGGTGGTCACGGAAGACCCGGGCGAGCGTGCGCCATGCCGTCGTCACGGACGCGAGGGCCACGCCGGAGGCACATCCGAGGAAGACGAGGAGGGGAAGGATGACGCTCGTCTGCTCGGCGAAGCCCGCTCCCCAGCGCGTGCGCGTCGCCGCGTCGAAGAGGATCCCGAGCAACGCCGCGCCGGCGCCCGCGATGGCGCCACGGACGAGCTTCGGCCAGATGGTGAACGAGGACAGGATTTGCACGTCGGTCCGTGATCGCCGAAGGCCGAGCAGCTCGAGGCTCGCCGCTGCGCACGTGTGGGCAGGCCGAGACGGGAGTCTACAAAGAAGTTGGCCCGGAGCGCACGCCTCTCCCGCACGCAGTCGAGGTTCAGCGCGGCCGCTCGGGCTGGAGCCAAGATGGCGCCCGGCGGCGAGGGGCGGCTTCCCGGGCTCGATGGCGTGCTACTGAGGGGCCATGCCCTTCGATCCGAACGCGCCCGCTCAGCCCGGCTCCGGCATCTTCGGCCTTCCTCATTCCGAGGCAGAAGCGCTCGTGGTGCTCGTTCCGGTGCCGTGGGAGGCCACGACCTCGTACGGCGGCGGCGCAGCCGAGGGGCCGCGCGCGATCCTCGACGCGAGCAAGCAGGTCGATCTGTTCGACCTCGACGTCGATCGGCCGTACCAGCACGGCATTCACATGTTGCCGCTTCCGTCCGACGTCGTCGCGTGGAACGAGGAGGGCAAGGCGGCGGCCGAGAAGGTGATCGAGCATGGCGGCGCCGGGGACGATCCGGAGCTCGCAGAGGCCCTCGGTCGTGTGAACGTGCTGTCGGAGAAGGTGAACGAGCACGTCGAGCGGGAGGTGAGCCGCCTCCTCGCGGTGAAGAAGATCGTCGGGGTCGTCGGCGGCGACCACTCGGTGCCCTACGGCGCGCTCCGCGCAATGGCGAAGCAGCTGAAGCGGCCGTTCGGCGTGCTCCACTTCGACGCGCACTCCGATACCCGCGACGCGTACGAGGGCTTCACTCACTCGCACGCTTCGATCATGCACAACGTCCTCGAGGGCGTCCCCGAGGTCGAGAAGCTGGTCCAGGTCGGCATTCGCGACGTCTGCGAGGCCGAGGTCGAGTACTGCCGCTCGAAGGGCGATCGCGTGAGCGTCTTCTACGATCGGATGATCTCCCGACGGAAGATGGAGGGCGAGCCGTTCGCGCAGATCGCGCGCGAGATCGTGGCCGCGCTGCCGAACCAGATCTGGATCTCGTTCGACATCGATGGCCTCGACCCGCGGTACTGCCCGCACACCGGTACGCCGGTGCCGGGCGGTCTCGAGCTCCAGGAGGCGATCGCCGTGATCCGCGAGGTCGTTCGCAGCGGGAAGACGATCGTGGGCTTCGACCTCAACGAGGTCGCGCCCGACGTGGCGAACGAAGACGACGAGTGGGACGGCAACGTCGGCGCGCGGCTCCTCTACAAGCTCGTCGCGTTCACCCTGGCGAGCCAGGGCAAGGCGAAGCTCGCGGAGTAGCAGCCGCGCGCGCTCAGGCCCGAGAGACCTCCTGGGGCGCCGTTCTGACGAGTGACTTCAGGCGACGGCCTGGGTCAACAGCGCGGTCACGCGGCGCGCGAAGCCGTTCGGGTCCTCGAGCGGACTGCCTTCCGAGATCAGCGACTGCTCGTAGAGAAGCTTGACCCAGTCGGCGAGCTTCGGGTCGTCGGCATTCTTCGCCGCGAGCGCCGCGAGCGCCTTGACGGCCGGGTGCGTGGGGTTGAGCTCGAGGTTCCGCTGCCCCTTCGGCAGCTCCTTACCGGAGCGGGCGAGGAGCTTCTCGAGGTGGGCGGGCATCGCCGCGCCCGTGAGCACGAGGCAGGCGGGCGACTCGGTGAGGCGGCTCGATACGGCGACGTCGCGGACGCGGCCGTCGAGCACCTTCTTCGCTGCCGCGACGAGCGGCTCGAGCTCCTTGCCGGCCTCTTTCTGCTTCTCCTCTTCGTCCTCGGGGAGCTTCACCTCCGAGCGCATCGCGTTCACGAGCTTCTTGCCCGCGTGCTCGCCGAGCCCCTCGGCCGCCCACGTGTCGACCGCGTCGGTCATGAGCAGGACCTCGAAGCCGCGCGCGCGGAGCGCCTCGAGGTGAGGAGAGCCGGAGAGCGCTTCGCGCGACTCACCCGTGACGTAGTAGATCGCGTCCTGACCTTCCTTCATCCGCGCGACGTAGTCGTCGAGCGAGACGAGCTCCTCGCCTGCCGTCGTCGGCCAGCGCGTCAGCTTCGCGATGCGCTCCTTCCAGTCGGGGTCGACGGCGAGGCCTTCCTTGAGGATGCGCCCGAACGAGCTCCAGACGGCCTTGTAGTCGTCCGGCTTGTCCGTCGCGATCTCGTCGAGCAGGTCGAGCACGCGCTTCGTGACCTGCTTCTTGATCGTCTTCAGCGTCGTCGACTCCTGGAGCAGCTCGCGCGAGACGTTGAGCGGCAGGTCGTCCGAGTCGACCAGACCGCGGACGAATCGCAGCCACTGCGGGAGGATCGCCTCGCAGTCCTCCATCACGAGCACACGCTTCACGAAGAGACGAACGCCGCGCTGCTTGCGTGGGTCGTCGAGGTCGAAGGGCGGAGTCTTCGGGACCCAGAACAGGCCGACGAACTCCTGCGTGCCTTCGACGCGGAAGTGCGTCCGTGCGACGGGCGGCTCCCACTCGTGCGTCAGGTGCTTGTAGAGCTCGTCGTATTGCTCGTCGGTGATCTCGCTCTTCGGCCGCTGCCAGAGAGCGCGTCCCTGGTTGATCGTCTCTCGCTTCGGCGGTTCCTCGGGCTTCTCGTCGTCGCGCGTCTCGAGCTCGATGGGATACGCGACGTAGTCGGAGTACCGGCGTACGAGCTCGCGAAGGCGCCACGGCTCGAGCATCTCCTTGTGCTCGTCCTTCAGATGCAGGCGCACCTCGGTGCCGCGCGACGTGCGCTCGGCGGGCTCGACCTCGAACGAGTCGCGGCCCGTCGAAGACCACTTCCAGGCTTTGTCCGTCCCCGCTGCGCGAGAGACGACCTCGACACGGTCCGCGACGAGGTACGCGCTGTAGAAGCCGACG
Source organism: Pseudomonadota bacterium (assembly GCA_023423895.1). Lineage (GTDB taxonomy): Bacteria > Myxococcota_A > Polyangia > Polyangiales > Polyangiaceae > Labilithrix. The sequence goes on along the minus strand of JAFAER010000144.1, from coordinate 41,729 downwards.
CCGAACTGGCCGATGATCGACACGTCCTTCTTTGCCCCGGCCTCGAGCTTCTCGAGGAACGCGGCGGAGCCGGACTTCGCGACGGTGCCGAGGTTCTCGACGAGCTCGGACTCGGTCATGCCGATGCCGGTGTCCTCGATGACGAGGACGTTCGACTTCGGCTCGGCGCGCAGGCGAACGACGAGCTGCGGCTCGCCCTCGAGCAGCGCTGGCTCGGTCAGCGACCGAAAGCGCAGCTTGTCGAGCGCATCCGACGCGTTCGAGACGAGCTCGCGAAGGAAGATCTCCTTGTTCGAGTAGAGCGAGTTAATGACGAGGGACAGGACCCGGCCGACCTCGGCCTGGAACGCATGTTTACCCATCTGCGGCTTCTCCGAGCCGCGTCATAACCATCGCTCCGCGGTCTGAGAACCCCCCGCGTCGAAGACTCAGCTCTTGTACGTCGCGTATGCCGTGAACACGAGCGTGCGGGCGCACGGCGCGGTCCCGGTCTGACCGCTGCAGGGGTCGTCCCCTTCGTACTTCGTCAGCTTCTGCTCCAGCCCGCGAAGGACGGCGCGGGTGATGTCATGGCCGCCGTCACGGCAGGAGCTCTCACCGCAAGGAATGAGGAAGAGGGCGGGGGCGTGCTCGACGACGACCCGGCGGATGTGCGAAGCCTCGGCGATACCGATGTCGCCGCGGCGTTCACTGACCTCGAGCCTGAGGGACTCGAGGTCAGGGATGGCAGCGGCGAGACGCGGGGCCTCGTCTTCGCGGCGACGCCGCTCGATGGTCCGTTCAGCGGCGGCTCGGCCGCGTCGGAAATTCAAGTCTTCCCTCCATCCTGACGTCGTCGCACTCGGCTCCTGCCTTTCGGTACTGCCTTTGCAATTACTCGATAAGCAGCGTAGCCGTCCTGTGCAAAGTCACAAGCGCGACGGCGGGCCCGACGCGGCGAGCGGGTGACTGCGGTATGCTCACGCACTGCGCTCTCGTTCTCCGAGCCGCTTTTTCCCGTACTCTTTCTTTCGAACCTCGAACCTCGAACCTCGAAGCCGCGCCCCCCGATGTCCGCGACCAATCCGCTCTCCACGATCTCCGTTCCCGTCCCGTTCCACGACGTCCGCGCTGAGCACGTCGAGCCCGCGATCGACGCGTTGATCGCGCAGTCGCAGGCGAGGCTCGATGCCATCGGTGCCGCATCGCGAACGTACGAGGCGACCCTCGGCGCGCTCGACCTGGCGACCGGCGAGCTCGACTTCGCGATGAACGTCGCGAGCCATCTCGAGGCCGTCCTGGGAACGCCGGAGCTGCGCACCGCGTACAACCGCATCCTGCCCAAAGTGAGCGAGTTCGGAAGCAAGATCATGCTCTCCGCGCCGCTGTATCGGGCGCTTCGCGAGCTGTCCGAGACACCCGCCGCGAAGCAGCTCGACCCGGCGCGCGCGCGCTTCCTGAAGAAGACGCTCGCCGACTTCCGCCGCAACGGGGCCGAGCTCGACGAGGCGGGCAAGACGCGTCTCGCCGCGATCGACGTCGCGCTCTCCGAGCTCACGCTCAAGTTCGCGCAGAACGTCGTCGACGCGACCGCCGCGTTCGAGCTGATCGTCGAAGACGCGACGCGGCTCTCGGGTCTGCCTGAAGGTGCGCTCGAGGCTGCGCGCAAGAGCGCCGAGGAGAAGGGCAAGAAGGGCTGGCGGCTCACGCTGCAAGCGCCTTCGTACGGTCCGGTGATGGCGTTCGCGGACGACCGATCTCTCCGCGAGACCATGTACCGCGCCAGCAGCACGAGGGCGTCGAGCGGAAAGTGGGGCAACCGGCCGATCATCCGCGAGGTGCTCGCGCTGCGGAAGGAGAAGGCGAAGCTCCTCGGCTTCGCGCACTTCGCCGACCTCGCGATCGACGATCGAATGGCGAAGACCGGCAAGGAGGCGCTCGGCTTCGTCACGATGCTCAAGGGCAAGCTGGAGGCGGCCTTCACGCGCGAAAACGAGGAGCTCGCGCAGTTCGCCCGTGAGAACGGGCATGACGGCGCGCTCGAGCCGTGGGACGTCGCCTACTGGGCGGAGAAGCAGCGGCGTGCGCTCTACGACTTCGACGAGGAGACGCTGCGGCCGTACCACCCGCTCGACCGGCTGCTACGCGGCTTGTTCGAGATCGCGACGAGCCTCTATGGCGTGAAGATCGAGCGTGATGCGAGCGCGCCCGTCTGGCACGACGACGCGACGGCGTGGAGCGTGCACGACGACTCCGGCAAGCGGCTCGGGTGCTTCTACCTCGATCTGTTCCCTCGAGAGACCAAGCGCGATGGCGCCTGGATGGGCGGCGTCATCGATCGCCTCCCCGGCACCGGCGAAGAGCGCGAGAACGTCGCCGTCATCGTCGCCAACGTCACCCCTCCGCGGAAGCCGGGACAGCCTGCGCTCCTCAGCCATCGCGAGGTCGAGACGCTGTTCCACGAGTTCGGGCACATGATGCATCACCTCCTCTCCGAGGTGCCGATCCGGTCGATGGCGGGCACGCGCGTCGTCTCGGACTTCGTCGAGCTGCCGTCGATGATCATGGAGAACTGGACGTGGGAGCGTGATGCCCTCGATCGGTTCGCATGTCACTACGAGACGGCCCAGCCGATCCCGCCCGACGTGAAGGAGCGCATGCTTCGGGCCCGGACCTACCGTGCCGCGAATGCGCTGATGCGCCAGCTCGGCTTCTCCACCGTCGATCTGCTCCTGCACACCGAATACGACGAGACGAAGCACGGCGACGTGATGGCGTTCGCGCGCGACGTGTTCGCCAAGTTCTCTCCGACGCCGCTTCCGCCGGAGTACGCGATGCTCGCGTCCTTCTCGCACCTGTTCGGCTCCGCGTACGGCTACGCAGCGGGCTACTACTCGTACCAGTGGTCGGAGGTCCTCGAGGCCGACGCGTTCGGCCGTTTCCGCGAGAAGGGCATCCTCAGCCGCGAAGTAGGCGAGGCGTTCCGCAAGTCGATCCTCGCGCGTGGTGACACCGAGGACCCGGCCGTCCTCTATCGCTCGTTCCTGGGCCGCGACCCGGATGTGAGCGCGTTGCTCACGCGCCTGGGCGTTGCGGCCTGAGGACAGTCCTCAGTCCTCAGTCCTCAGGCCTCAGGGGGGAGAGCGAGGGGCCTCGCTCACGGAGGCCGCACGCCTCCTCGCCTCTCTCTCACGCCTCCTGCAGCAGTCGCATTCGGTGGATCGACTGCGTGATGCCCTCGCTCAGCCCCTCCGCGTCCTTCTTCGTCTGGAAGCGCTCCCAGGCGTCCTCGATGATCTCCTGCGACTCGCGGTAGCCGTCGAGCAGCGCCATGAGCTCGTCGTCGGCGAGGGCGCGCTTCGTCGTGACGAGGAACCAGACGTTGAAGTCCTTGTCGGCCTTCAGCCAGTCGTCGAGCCGCGCGCGTAGGTCGGCGCTGAGCTCCCGGACTTCGAGCTCGCTCCGGATCCTGTCGGCGAACGACTGTTTCACAGGACGACCTCGCTTTTCTCGCGATCCCATGTGCCCATCCATGAGCCCCCTTCGCTCGAAACCCCCTCAGCTCCCGTGAACGACGGGAAGCTGCGCTACTCGGCCTGATCGGCGTATGTCATCACGAGATACATGACGCAGTCTCTCGCGCCAACGTTGATGTACGAGTGCGGGACGTCCGCCTCGAAGACGATCGCGTCGCCGGTCTCGAGGCGGTGTGTCTCCGTGTGTCCGCCCGGGCGGTCGATGAGGAGCTCGAGCTGACCGTCCGCAACGACCAGGTTCTCGACCGTGCCGGGGGCGTGAGCGTCCGCGACCTCGGTCGCGCCTGCTACGAGATTGAGCTCGTAGAACTCGGCGCGCCGGGGGCCGTCGAAGGGGAAGAGCGCCCGTGAGCTGAACGTGCCTCCGTGGCTCGTCAGCACCTTCGCGCTCGACTTTCGAAGGAGCGTGGTGCCCCCCGCCTCGCGCGCCTGGATCAGCGTCGCGAAGGTCACGTCGAGCGCCCGCGCGATCTTCCAGAGCACGTTGATCGTCGGCGCGCTCTGCCCGAGCTCGATCTGACCGAGCATCGCGCGGCTCACGCCCGAACGCTGAGACAGCTTCTCGAGCGAGAGCCCGCGGCGCATCCGCAAGCGGCGGAGGTTGGCTCCCACGACGGGCGCGAGGTCCGACGACTCGGGATCGCCGGGCGGATACGCCCAATCCTTGGGGTCCTTCGAGCTCGGCTCCTCGTTCGTGGACGGCGCCTCGACGCGGTCGTCCGCCCGCTCGTTGGCAGGAGCGTCTTTCCTCTTTCGGGTGCTGCTCTCGCGGACGGACTTCACGGCTCTTCAGCCGAACATCGGGGCCCACACCGGGACCCAGCAGAACCAGACGGGGACGACGACCGCGTGAGGCTGAGGTTGCGCACCGCTCGCCATCGGCATCATGACTTCGCTGCTCCGCTCATCGCGCAACTTGCGCTGACGGAAGGTTTCGAGGTCGACGACGTTGGCTGCGCTGCTCTTGACCATGTGGGCCTCCGGGATGTTGTCCGGCTTCCTGAAGCATCCGCTTTAGCGGACGGTCTGTCAAGGTGGACGCCGATCTGTTTTGACGGACGTCGCTCCCGGCCGTGGTTGGCGCGCGATCGAGAACGCTCACGTGCCCAATGCCTGAGCTCGCGTGCGGCTACTTCATGCAGCGCTGCCACGCAGCGGTCGAGCTTGCCGCCATCGCGCAGCTGTATTGCGACGGCGTCGCCGTGCACGGCGCGTCGCCGTGTTTCTCCCGCGCCATCTGCTTCGCCTGCTCGATGATCTCCGGCGGTACCCCTTTGAGCTGCGGGTTGCTGGCGATCTCGAGCTCCAGGTACTTGTCCATCACGCGGTCGCAGTCCGAGCGCGAGACGCTGCCTTTGCCGCCAGCGCCACCTTTGCCGCTCGGCTCTTTGGTCGAGCTCGACTTACCGGCGCCGCTCGCGGTGCCCGGCTCGGGTGGCGGTGCCTCGCCGACGCGCGTCGTGTACGGCTGCGTCGGATCGGCCTTTCCCTCGTCCGCGCTGCCGGACGTCTTCTCTTCCTCGCCGTGCAGCCGGGCGTCGGACAGCGAGTTGGCTGGCACCCCGTCTTCCTTCTGCGGAGCTTTCGCCGGGGACTGGGGTTCGTTGCACGCGCTCGCGGAGAGGAACGCGAGGCCGGCGAGGACGGTGAGCACGACGCAGCGCACGATCGAAGGGTAAGCGATGCGCCAGCGCGTTGCCAGCCGGCTCGTCCGGCGGCTAGGGTGCACCGCTCTTCCGGGCCCGCCGCATCGCCGCGTGGTTTGGTGCTTGCTGCTCGGTGGCCCCTCGCGCGTATGTCGCTCCTCGTCCTCAGCATCGTCGCGCTGGCTCTCGGCCCCAGCATCGTGGCACTCGCGGGATCGCGTTCGTGGGTGCTGGCCCTCGTCGACGGGTTCGTGATCGTGACCATCGGCGGGATCGCGCTCATCCACATCTTGCCGCACGCGCTGCTGTCGTGTGGTGCGTGGGCGTTCGTCGGAGCGGCTGCCGGTCTCCTCGGACCGATGCTCCTCGAGAAGAGGCAGCACGCTCACCACGATGACGTCCGCGGCGGCGACACCGCGGCCCATCGGCCAGCGCTCGCGCTCGCGCTCCTCGGCATCGCGATGCACGCGTTCCTCGACGGCTCTGCGTTCACCGAGGGCGACGCACACGGTCACGACCACGGCGCGCATGAGTCCTCCGAGCTCCTCGGCCTCGCCGTCGTGCTCCATCGCATCCCCGAGGGGCTCGCGATCTGGTGGCTCGTGCGCCCGCGTCCGGGCGGTGTGAAGACGGCCATCTTCGCGCTCTCCCTCGTGGCGGCTGCGACCGTGTTCGGGTCGCGGTTCGGCGAAGAGCTCGTCCACGGCGCGGGAGCAGCGGTCTTCTCCTTCGTGCAGGCCGTCGTGGCGGGCTCGCTGCTGCACGTCGTCATCCACCATGCTCCGCCCTCGGTGGCTTGGCGGCATCATCATCACCATGCCGGCGGACGGCACGGGAGCCCTCACGTCCACGGGCCCGAATGCGCGCACGACCCGGACCACGATTCACGTCCCGCGCTCGTGTCGATGACCTCGGAGCCGGATCCTCACCACGAGCGCGGCATCCAGCTGGCGCCGGCGCTCGGCGCGCTCGTCGGGGCAGGCCTCTTGCTCTTCGTCTCGGCGAGCCACCCCACCGCGCAGCGCATCGCGCACGAGATCGCGATGGGCCCGACGTTCGTCACGCTCGCGCTCGAGAGCGCACCGGCGCTCGTGATCGCGTTCGCCGCCTCCGGGCTCGTCCACGCCTTTCTCCCGCGGAGCGTCGTCGGGTGGCTCGGCAAAGGTGGCTCCTTCACGCAGTCGCTTCGCGGCCTGCTCGTCGGTCCGCTCCTGCCGGTGTGCTCGTGCGGGGTGCTCCCGCTCTACCGATCCATGATCGCGCGAGGGACTCCGCGCGCGGCGGCGCTCACGTTGCTCGTCGCGGCGCCGGAGATCGGCCTGGCGACGTTCCTCGTGTCCTGGTCGCTCCTCGGCGGGACGGTCACGATCGTGCGTGGGATCGCCGCCGTCGTCACCGCCGTCGCCGTGGGATACGGCGTCACCCGGCTCGGTCGGCGGCCGGTGCGCCCCGAAGCACCGATGCCCGTCGCTCCGATGGGGCCGAAACAACCGCTCCTCGACCGACTCTGGTCGGGCGTGCGTTACGGCCTCGGCGACACGGTCGATCACACGAGCCCGTGGATCATGATCGGTCTCGCCGTCGCGGCGTTCGCAGAGCCGCTCCTCGACGGCGAAGCGGTCGCGCGCGTCTCGCCGTGGATCGAGGTCCCGCTCTTCGCCGTGCTCGGCGTACCGATGTACGTGTGCGCGTCGGGCGCGACTCCGCTCGTGGCGGTGCTGCTCCACAAGGGAGTGTCGCCGGGGGCAGCGATCGCGTTCCTGCTGACCGGGCCCGCGACCAACCTGACGACGTTCGGCGTGCTCCGGAACCTTCACGGGCGAAGGCTTGCCGGCCTCTTCGCTGCCGGAATGGTCGTCGTGCCGACGCTCCTCGGCGGCGCCGTGAACGTGCTGCTCCCGCAGGATCCTCCCGAGATGCTCCACACCGCCGCCCATGAGCCGGCGACGATGCTCGAGATGGTCTCGCTCGGAATCGTCGCCGTTCTCGTTGCGATCTCGCTCGTGCGCCACGGGCCTCGGCACATGGTCGCGCAGCTCGTGACGAGCGGCGTCCACGAGCACTGACGTCGCGTCGGGGCAGCTCCGTTCCGATCGCCTGAGGGAGCGGGTGACGGTGCGACGCCTCGCTGACCGCCCGGAGGAGGACTGCGGTGCGCGAGAGAGCGTGCTTGACGAAGGCGCGCCCGCGAGTACGGTGCGCGAACCGAATTTTTGAATGAAGTTCAATACTTCATCAGAGGTTCGGTTCATCAAGCCATCAAGCGTTCCGGCTCGTGCCCTTTCTCCATCGCCTCTTCCTCGCTCTCCCGGCTGTGGCCGCGGTCTTCGTCGCCGCCGCCGCGCGTGCCGATGATCCGCCTCCTGCGCCGCCGGCGCTCAACGAGGAGAGCGACGAGCCGAAGGCGAGCGCCGCCAAGACCGACGAGGACACGACGGTCACCGTTCGCGGGCGGGCCCCCGCACCGAGCCGCGGCGCGAGTGACTTCAACCTTCGCGTCGGTGAGCTCTCGCGCGTGCCGCGCCAGAACGCGGCCGATCTCCTCAAGCTCGCGCCCGGCATCCTCCTCACGAACAAGGGCGGTGACGGGCACGCCGAGCAGGTCTTCCTCCGCGGCTTCGACGCGCGCGAAGGGCAGGACATCGAGTTCACCGCCGCGGGCGTGCCGATCAACGAGGCGGGCAACCTCCACGGCAACGGCTACGCCGATCTGCACTTCATCATCCCGGAGCTCGTCGAGGGCCTTCGCGTCGTCGAAGGCCCGTTCGACCCGCGGCAGGGGAACTTCGCCGTCGCCGGGAGCGCCGCCTACGATCTCGGGCTCACGCGCCGCGGCCTGACCGCGAAGTACACGCAGGGCTCGTTCTCGACGCAGCGGATGCTCCTCATGTGGGGGCCCTCGCAGCAGTCGACGCACACGTTTGCCGGCGCCGAGCTCTTCGACACCGACGGCTTCGGCCAGAACCGCGCCGCAAAGCGCGGCAGCGCGATGGGGCAATACGAAGGTCGCCTCGGCAGCAGCGGGAGCTGGCGCCTCGGCGGGCAGGCATACACGTCCCAGTACAAGAGCGCGGGCGTGTTGCGCGCGGACGACGTCGCAAGCGGACGCTTCGGCTTCTTCGATACGCCCGATCGCCGTCAGGGCGGGGACTCGTCGCGCTACTCCGTCTGGGGCGACATCGAGACGAAGACGGGCGACACCGTCCTCAAGCAGCAGGTGTTCTTCATCATGCGCGACATGCGCCTGCGGGAGAACTTCACCGGCTCCCTGCTCGACGTCCAGCAAGTGACGCAGAACCCGCATCCGCAGCGCGGCGACCTGCTCGATCTGCACGTCGACAGCCAGACGCTCGGCGCGCGCGGCTCGGCGCGCTGGCGCACGAAGGCGCTCGGTCAGACGCAGGAGGTCGAGCTCGGCTACCTCGCTCGTGCGGACAAGACGGCGTCGACGCAGCACCGCATCGAGTCCGCGAGCAGCGTGCCGTACCTCACCGAGACCGACCTCGACTCGCGGCTCGGCAACATCGGCGTCTTCGGCGACGCGGGGCTCCGCCCGCTCGGGTGGCTCACCTTCCGCGGCGGCGTGCGCGGCGACATCTTCACGTACGACGTGCTCGACAACTGCGCGCAGCGGCGCGCGTCGAACCCCTCGACCGCGAGCGTCGATGCGAGCTGCCTCTCGGAGTACGACGTCGACGACGTCCGCGCGCGGCACCGCGAGCCTCACGACCGCCGCGGGACCGCGAGCATCGCCGTGCTCCCGCGCGGCTCGGTCCTCATCGGCCCGTTCACCGGCTTCACGGCCTCGGTGTCCCTCGGCAAGGGGATCCGCTCGATCGACCCCGTGTACATCAACCAGGATCTCCCGACGCCGTTCGCGAGCGTCGAGGCCGGCGAGCTCGGCATGAGCTACGCGCGGGGCATCGGACGCGACGTCGAGCTGATGGCGCGGTCGATCTTCTTCCAGACGCACGTCGACCGCGATCTCATCTTCAGCGAGACCGCCGGCCGCGCGACGCTCGCCAACGGAACGACGCGCACGGGCTGGGTCGGCGCGGTGCGCGCGACGGGGCCGTGGTTCGATCAAGCCGCGAACGTCACGCTCGTGCGCTCGACGTTCGACGACACGAAGCTCCTCGTCCCGTACGTGCCCGACGTCGTCGTCCGGTCGGACACGGCGGTGCATCACGAGCTGCCGTGGCATCCCGGCGGCGAGAAGCTCACAGGGGCGCTCGCCTCGGGCATCACCTACGTCGGCCGCCGCGCGCTGCCGTTCGGGCAGCGGAGCGACGTCATCTTCACCGTCGACGCGTCCGCGTCGGTCGCCTGGCGGATGTTCGAGGTCGCCCTCGTCGCGACGAACCTGTTCGACCGCCGCTATCGCCTGAGCGAGTTCAACTACGCGTCCGACTTCGGGAGCGGCGCGCAGCCGACGCTCGTTCCTGGTCGGCACTTCTCGGCGGGCGCGCCGCGCGGGCTCTTCCTGACGCTGACGGCGACGGTGGGAGGGACGTGATGGAGAGAGGCTCCAGGCTCCAGGCTGCAGGCTCCAGGGCTCAGTGGGCGAGATTGGGGCGAATGGTGCTCGCCTTGTTGCTCGTCGTGTTCACGCTGACGGCGTGTATCGGGACGACCGGGTCCGGGATCGTGTCGTTCGAGGCTTATGGGGCGGGGCTCGCGGACCTGCCGCCGGACACGTCCGTGCGCGGGCTGTCGTTCGTGAACGAAAAAACGGGGTGGTCGATCACGCTGACGCGCGCGCAGCTGCACATCGGCGCCCTCTACCTGAACCGCTCCGTCCCGGTGTCCGGTGGGCAGGAGCGAGAATGTTTCCTCCCGGGCGTGTACGTGGCGCAAGTGCTCTCCGGGCGCACGATCGACACGCTCTCCCCCGAGCTCCAGCGGTTTCCGCAGCTGGGGACCGGCACCGCGGATCACGCCATCACGGCCGAGGTCTGGCTCACGGGCAACGGCAGACGCGTCGACGAGGAGGACGACCGCTCCTTCAGCCCCGACATCGCCGAAGTCGCCGGGACCGCGACGCGCGGCGCGGAGTCGATGCGCTTCGAGGGCACGATCACGATTGGACGGAATCGCCGAATTCCGGCCGACGACCCCGCGCGGCCGGGGGCGCACCCGATGTGCACCCAGCGCATCGTGACGCCGATCCCGACGTCGATCACGCCGACGGATGGCGGCGCGCTCGTCGTGCGCGTCGATCCCCGGCAGTGGTTCGCGAACGTCGAGCTCGGCGAGCTCGCGCCCATGTCGGCCGAGAGCGACCTGCGCCGCATTCCCGACGACTCCGAGGGAGCTCCCGCGTACAACCTGTTCGAGGGCCTGACGAGTGCATCGCCGCTCACGTACCGCTTCGAATGGCGGCCGTGATCTGGACCGGCACGAAACGCTTCAGTGACTCGTCAACTGTGCAAGCGATGACGCTTCAGTGAGTCGTCAACTGTAGAAGCGATCACATCCTTGCGATGCGCGGCATCTCGACTATCTCCAGCACCGAGACATCGGCATGAAGAAGACCGCCCTCGCATTCACGCTCGCAGCCCTCACCTCCGTCGTCGCATGCGAATCGCACGAGCACGACGAGGTGGCCCCGAACCTCACCGTCACGATCTCCGGTGAGGGTGGCGCGCTCACGGGCTTCGCGTTCCCGCCGACGTCCTCGCGGGACCTCGCGTTCGTCGACGGCTGGGACGTGAAGTTCGAGCGCATCCTCGTCACGGTCGACGACATCGTGCTCAGCGACAACCCGGACCTGAGCCCCACCGATCAGTCCCAGACGGGGATGGTCGTCGCCACGGCGAAGGGCCCCTGGGCCGTCGACATGACGAAGCCCGGCGCGGTCACGGACATCAAGCCGCGGACGCAGTCGCAGCCGCTGTCGGGCGGCGACGATCACGACCACGGTCACGACCACGGGCTCGAGAAGAACCCCGACGCGCAGCTGCTTGCGCGCTTCGATGCGCTGGACGGCAACAAGAGCTTCGATCCCGTGCGCCGCTACGCGTTCGGCTTCGACATCGTGACCGCGTCGACGAACGCGCAGATCACGAACCTCGATGCAACGGCCCAGGCCGACTACGCCGAGATGACCGCGAAGGGCCTCAGCGTCCTGTACGTCGGCACGGCGACCTTCAAGGGCGTCGACTGCAAGGCGTCGGACCAATCGTACGACTTCAGCAAGCTCCCCACGACGGTGAAGTTCCGCTTCGGCTTCAAGACGCCGACCAAGTACAAGAACTGCCAGAACAGCGATCTGCGCGGCAAGCCGTTCGACGGCGAAGAATCACAGCGCGGCGTCCAGGTGAGCGATCCGACGACGGCGCAGATCACGCTTCACGTCGATCACCCGTTCTGGAGCACGGTCGACCACGACGCCGCCGAGCTCTTCTTCGACCAGATGGCGGCCGTGGCGTCTCCGGACGGGACGCTCGTGATCGACGACCTCGCGAGCGTCGATTTCACGGGCTTCAAGGATCGCGAAGGCAACGCGCTCCCGTGGCGCTCTTGCGTCGCCGACAGGCCGGTGAAGACGGGCCAGCGCCGGTTCAACCCGGGCAGCGTCGCCGTCGATCCGAACGGCGCCCCCGAGATCGCGCTCCGCAACTACGCCGACTACGTCTCGTACCAGCAGAGCACGCAGGGGCACCTCAACGCTGCCGGTCTCTGCGCGGTCGAGCGCAAGTTCGCCGCGCCGCGCTGAAGCGACGACGCCCCTCGCGCCGCCCCTTCGTCAGCGAACGTCGCCGATCAAGACGCGGCGCGGACCGGGGCGTTCGCCCAGACGATCGAGGGCGTCGGTCCGCGATCGATGCGAAAGAGCGTTCCCTCCGGCACCTCACGCCACGGCTCCTCGGTGAGGCGCTCCGAAGCGACGAGCACCGTATGACGTCGCGGGGTCCAGGCTCCTTCCGCGGTCGCGCGCGGCGGATCGTGCGGCGTGCGCTCGAGCAGGAACAGCGTTCGTCCGAAGCGGTGCACGAAACACGAGCTCCCGTCCGACAGGAGAAAGTTGAATGCGCCGGCCTTACGCTCACGGAGCTCTTCGGTAGCGAGCGCGATCACACGAAGCGCCTCGTCGCGCGCTGCCGGCGATCCGGCGACGGGTGTGACCCCGGCTGCATCGAGCCGCGTGAGCAGGAACGCGAAGAGGACCTCACTGTCGGTGTCGCCTTCGATGTCGGCGAGGCGTTCGGGCGAGATCGCGGCGCGGAGCGATGCGTGGTCGGTGAGCGTCCCGTTGTGAGCGAACACCCAGCCGTTCCGCACGAACGGATGCGTGTTCTCGATGCTCGTCGGCCCCACCGTCTTCTGCCGGACGTGGGCGATGAGGACGGTCCCGGAGCTCCGCGCCGCGATCTCGAGGAACCGGTTGCACTCGCCAGCAGGGTTCGTTCCCTTGTGGACTCGCCAGGGGCCTTGATGCGGCGAGCGCGTCGACGGTGGCGGGATCGATCCTGGACCGCCGTGCGCCGCGATCCCCCAGCCGTCAGGGTGTTCGCGTGAGAGCCGCGCCAGGCTCCGAGGCGCCTCCTTCAGGACGAGCCCGAACTCCGTGACCTCCGAAGCAACGACCCCGACGAGCCTGCACATGTTCGTTCCGGGCGAGGCTGCGAGTGCGTCCCGCCCAAGCTTCTTTCTACCACCCCCCTCGGCTCCGTCGAGTTTCGCGCGCTCTTCGCTCGGCGCATGTGTGCTTGCCGAAGGTAGAGCTTCGGGCTCGCCGCGCCGCATGACGACGCACAGCGCGGCGCAGAACGTGTGAGAACGAATGCGTCGCAGCACGCGATCGGAGCGCGCTGCCGTGAGTACGACTACAGTCGGAGAAAATGTCCTCTTCGAGTCTGTTCCGCTGGACCCGCATCGCGTCGGCGGTGGTGCTGGCGGTCGCGGCTGTCTTTCATATCGTGCAGGCCGCGGGCGGGCACGGGAGTGTCCTGCGCCACGCGGTGTTCGTTCCGATCAATGCCGGGCTCGCAGCGCTGCTCGTCTTCAAGCCGCGTTGGGCATTCTGGCCGACGCTCGCATTGACCATCCAGCAGATGGCGAGCCACGGTCTCGATCTCTCGCGTTCGTTCCTCGGCACCGAGCCGCTCGACTGGGTCGCGCTCGCCGTCTGCCTGTTCTTCCCGACGCTCGCCACCGTCCTCTTCATCGAACGGCAGGAACAGGCCGAGGCCGAGGCCGAAGCGGACGCGAAGACCTGAGCCCGCACGGCCTCAGCGGCGGAACGAGATCGTCGCGGGCGTCTCGCGAATGACGGACAGCGTGCGGACGGCGGTGTCGATGGCGCTCGCCGCCGGTTCGAAGAACCATGTGAGCGATGCCATGCGCCGCGGCGGGTCGACCTCGAGGGTCGGCACGTCGAAGCGCGCGAGCATCATCAGGAACGTTCGCACCTTCGGGACGAGGAAACGACGGGCGTCGCTGGTCGCGCCTTGGATGAGGAACAGGCCGTCGAAGGAGGCGTCGCCGACCTCGACCTCGTGGCGCCACCCCATGGCCTTCGTCACCGCCGAGAGCAGCGACTCGTGCTTCACGACGAGGCGCGGCGTTGCGCGTGGCACGCTCGTGACGAGCTGCATCGCGACGTCGCCGAGCTGACCGTTGGGCGTCGGGATCGCGGATGCGCGAAGGACGAACGGAGCGTCGCGGCGGCGGAACCTCGCGATGCACGACCACCAGCCGTCCACGCTCACCTCGACGTCGCTCGCGGCCTCGTGGATCGCCGCGTCGAACGAACGCACGAACGCGCGACCGTCCTCGGCGCACAGGCGCGAGCCCGTGTCCGCGATCGGCGGCGGATCGTCGACGTCATCCGGCATCTCGAGCCACTCTTCTTCGAGGGAAGGCGCGCGCGCGAGCCAGCGATCGAGCTCCGCCGCATAGGCGGAGAGAAGCACCTCTGCTCGCGCAAGCGCATCGAGCGACTCCGCTCCGATCAGCTCGAGCGCTTTCCGCAGGTCAGCGAGCCGCTCGCGAACGTACGGCTCGAGGTTCGACCAGAACGCGTCGGTGAGCTCGGTCTCGCGTTCGCGGATGCGAGCATCGAGGTCGGCGAGACGGGCGCGGATGCCGATGTGCACATCGCGGTAGAGGTCCGCCCGCATCCTCTAGTGTGGCCACCGCCCGAGCCTTCGTGCAAGCCAACCTGCAGCACGCGTCGTCGGGATGCGCCTGCGTCCCACACGTCTGCGCGTAGGACGCCGCTGCGACGTCGTCGGCTGTCAACTATTCGGTCGGAAGGCCCTTGGCGGTCCATTCTCGCCATCCACCGGCCATCGACTTCACGTTACGATAGCCCATCTTCTGGAGGCTCTCGGCGGAGAGCGCAGAGCGATAGCCGCCTCCGCAGTAGAGGACGATGTCCGCGTCGAGATCAGGGATCGCCTTCTCGATGTCGCGCTCGAGGATGCCGCGTCCCATGTGCCGCGCGCTCTTGATGCGGCCCTTCGCGTGCTCGCTCTCCTCGCGCACGTCGACGAGAGTGAAGCTCGCGCCCTTGGCGATTCGATCGGCGACCTCCTCGGTCGAGATCTCTTTGACGTTGGCGCGCGCGTCGGCGCAGAGCTTGTCGAACCTCGGGGAGTGTTCCATGGCCCTTGTCGTATCGCATTTGCCGCTGCGTCGGCTCGCACGTTTGCGCCGCAGCACGGGGCGGAGTACGCCTGTTCGGGATGGCTCTTCCTCCGCGGCTCGGTCAGCGGCTTCGTGACGGCTTCCCGGCCGACTTCCTCTCCGAAGATGCGTCGGACCTGAACGAGTACGGCCGTGATTGGACGCGCGTCGTCGCTCCCGCTCCGTCCGCGATCGCGTTTCCGCGAGCGACCGACGAGGTGTCGCGCCTGCTCGCCGCCTGCAACGAGGAGGGGGTCGCCGTCGTCCCCAGCGGTGGACGGACGGGGCTCGCGGGAGGCGCGGTCGCAGGCAACGGCGAGCTCGTGCTGTCGCTGTCGAAGATGCGTCGCATCGACGAGGTGGATCGGCTCGGCGCGACGGTGCGCGTGCAGGCAGGCGCGATCACGGAGGCGGTCCACGCGCACTGCGCTCCGCACGGGCTGACGTGGCCCGTGGACTTCGCCTCCAAGGGGTCGAGCACGGTCGGCGGCAACATCGCGACCAACGCCGGCGGCGTGAAGGTGATCCGCTACGGCCTCACGCGCCAGTGGGTGCTCGGGCTCGAGGTCGTGCTCGCGAATGGCCAGGTGCTCTCGGGGCCCGGCGCGCTCGAGAAGAACAACACCGGCCTCGACCTCCGGCAGCTCTTCATCGGAAGCGAGGGCACGCTCGGCGTCGTGACCGAGGCCACGCTGAAGCTCACGCGGCTTCCCGGCGTGACGACGGTGATGCTCTTCGGCGTCCGGGACATCGCCGGCGTGCTCCGTCTGTTCCGGGAGGCGCGCACCGGGCCGTTCACGATCTCCGCGTACGAGTTCTTCTCGCAGCGCTGCCTCGATCGCGTGGTTGCGCACCGCAAGCTCCGCCCGCCGTTCTCCGAGCCGTCGGACTACTACGTCCTCCTCGAGGTCGAAGGGGAGGGGACGACGGAGGCGGACGCGGCCCGTCTCGCCGAGCGGCTCGAGCCGTGGATCGAGCGTGTGTTCGGCGAAGACTTCGCGACGAACGGCACGCTCGCGCAGCACTCTGGCGAGGCTCGTGACCTCTGGGCCTTGCGTGAAGGCATCAGCGAGAGCCTCTCGGCGACCGGCCTTCCGCACAAGAACGACGTCTCGCTGCCGATCGCCGGCCTCGATGCGTTTGCCGCCGATCTCGAGCAGCTCTTCGCGCAGCGCTATCCGGGCTGGGAGATCTGCCTCTTCGGTCACGTCGGCGACGGCAATCTCCACATCAACGTGATGAAACCGGACGCGATGGATCGCGCAGAGTTCTTCACGAAGACCAAGGATGCCGATCGCGACCTGTTCGCGATCGTGCAGCGTCATGGCGGGAGCATCTCGGCCGAGCACGGCATCGGGATCCTGAAGAAGCCCTTCCTCTCGTTCACGCGCAGCCCGGCGGAGCTCGAGGTGATGCGCGCCGTGAAGCGAGCGCTCGATCCGAACGGGATCCTGAACCCGGGGAAGATCCTGGACGCATGACGCTCGGTCGCCGCCTCGCTGCGCTCGGCTTCGTCGCATCGATGGTGGTTCCAGCGGCTTGCTCCGACGACGCGGGCTCCGACGTTCCCGTGCGGCGGGCACCAGCGTCGAGGCATGCGGCGCTCGTCGACGCGCTCGCCGACGACGCGCGCGCGTTCGCGTTCGAAGACGGCGACTGGCAGGAGGACCTCGGCGACGCCCCGTTTTTCGGGCTCGCGTGGCTCGCGCGGCGCGCGGAGACCGGAACGCTCGACGGCGAGGGGATCGCCCGGCGTGACGCCGCGGTCCTCCGCGCGAAGACGCTGCTCTCAGGAGACCTGCTCGAAGGCGACATCCAGGACCGGGTGATGGCCGCGCTCGGGTTGATCGAATACGTCGGTGCCTCGGGGGATCGCTCGGTCGTGCCGGCGATCGACGACTTCGTCGATCGGCTCGACTCGCTGACGCGCACGCTGGGCGACTACATCGAGGTGGGGGCAGATCGGAGCTGGGCGCTGCGGACGTACGGCCCGACCGCGGTGACGGCGCTCGTGGCGCTCGTCGAGGCGCAGTATGCGTTGCTCGTCGGTGGCGATCGGGCAGAGGAGCGGATCGACCGCGTCGTCGCGATCGATACGAAGATCCGCGAGCGGGCGCTGACGGATCTCGTCGATTCGACGGGGAGACAGGCGCGTGGCTACGCCTTCGCGCCGGGCCAGCCGGGGCTCTACGACTACCCGAACGTGGCGATGCTCCTTCTCAAGGCGCGCCTCTTCCGGCTCACCAAGCGAGAGGAGTTCCGCCTCGAAGCGCGCTCCACGTACGTCGCGCTGCAGCCGCTGAAGCTGAGCGACGCGCCGGCGCGGTACGCGTCGCCGTACGCGAGAGCGTCGCTCGGTATCGACACGAGGGACCTGTCGACGCTCTCGAGCCAGAACTACCTCACGCTGGGGCTCCTCTTGATGTTCGAGATCACGGGTGAGCAGCGCTTCGTCGACGAGGCCGACCGCATGCTCGACGGCATCGCCGTGATGCGCGGACCGTGGTGCGTGAGCCAGGTCCACGATCCTGGCGCGTGCACGCCCGCATGCGCGCTCGAACAGGCGTGCGTCGGCGGAGCATGCTCCGCCGAACGGTGCACGACCGGCCTCCTCCATCACGTCATCGACGGACGGCTGGCCCGACCGGAGGACGGGACGCTCTTCTGTTCGGGATGCAACCTGCAGACGCTCTACGTCGCGGGCTATCGCCGGTCCCTCGCCGGCGAGCCCTATTGATCGGCTTGCCGGCGCTTCAGCTACCGCTTCTCCGGCGTGGCGCTCTTGTCCTTCTTCTCCGCGACCGCGTCGAAATTGGCGAGCTTGTCGGGGCCGACGTCCTTCCCGTGGGTGGGCGCATCGCTCGCGGGGAACGTGGCCTCGACCGCCTCGTCGACCTTCTTCTCTTCCGTCTCGTCGGTCTGCTCTGTCTTTTCTGTCTCGTCGGGCGTCATGGTCCGGATTGGTGCACGGGCGGTGCCACCCCGGCCGGAGATGCTCGAGCTCGTGGCGGACGTGCCCGACGTCCGCGTCAGTACAGGATGCGCGTCTTGATGGACGTCGGGAGCGCCTTGATGGCGGCGCGCACCTCGTTCGCGACCTCCTTGTCGAGGTCCATGACGAGGTAGCCGACCTCGGGATCGGTCGCGAGGACCTGACCGAGGACGTTCGCATTGCGATCCGAGACGATCTTGTTGATGTCGCGGAGCACGCCGGGGACGTTCCGGTGCACGTTGAGCACGCGATGCGCGCCGGGCAGCTTCGCCTGGTCGATCATCGGGAAGTTGACGGCGCCGACGCTCGAACCGGTGTTCGTGTACCGCGCGAGCGTGTGCGCGACCTCGCGCCCGATCGACTCCTGGGCCTCGGCGGTGGAACCGCCGATGTGCGGCGTCAGGACGATGTTCGGCAGCCCGCAGACGACGCTCTTGAAGACGTCCTCGTTGCCCTCGGGCTCGTCCGGGTAGACGTCGAGCGCGGCGCCGGCGAGCTTGCCGGTCTTGATGGCCACCGCGAGCGCGTCGAGGTCGACGACCGTGCCTCGGCTCAGGTTGAGCAAGCAGGCTTCGTCCTTCATGAGGGCGATCTCCTTCTCGCCGATCATGCCCTTCGTCTGCGGCGTCTCGGGGACGTGCAACGTGACGAAGTCGCTCTGCGCGAGCAACGTCTCGAGCGACTCGACGGCTTTGTTGTTGCCCATCGGGAGCGTCGCGCGGACGTCGAAGAAGATGACGCGCATGCCCATCGCCTCGGCGAGGACGCCCACCTGCGAGCCGATGTGGCCATAGCCGATGATGCCGAGCGTCCGGCCACGGACCTCGTGCGCTCCTTTGGCGATCTTCCGCCACTTGCCTTCGTGCACCTCGCGCGAGCGATCGCCCAGGTGGCGCGAGAGCATGATCACCTCACCGATGACGAGCTCCGCCACGCTGCGCGTGTTGCTGAACGGCGCATTGAACACCGGGATGCCGCACCGCTTTGCCGCATGGAGATCGATCTGGTTGGTGCCGATGCAGAAGGCGCCGACGGAGAGGAGCCGCTTGCCGGCCTCGAGCGCCTTCGCGGTCACGCGCGTCTTGCTGCGGATTCCGAGCAGATGAACGCCGTCGGCGAGGCGTTCCACCAGCTCTTCTTCCTTCAACGCGCGCGGAACGGCCTCTACCTGAAAGCCCTCCGCGCCGAAGATCTCGTGGGCGGAAGCGTGAACGTTCTCGAGCAGGAGGACCTTGATGTTCTCCTTGGGGAACGACGTCAAAGGCTCGTCCGAGTTGGCCATGGGGCCACGGAACATAGCGAACCGCCGACGTTTCGTCAGCTCTGCAGGTCAGTTGCGCAGATCCTGCTCGACAGTGGCCTTGAGCTCGTCCCAGCCCCGCTCGTCCGCACGTTCCACCGTGGCGGCGTGCTCCTCGAGGCGATGCCTGCGAGCGAGGAGCTCGCGGACGCGCGCCGCGTTTTTCGCGTTCGGATCGATGACGTACTGGCCGTTTCGCCGTCCGACGCCGAGCTCGGCCAGTCTCGCGTCGACCTCGGCGATGTCCTCCTGGATGCGCGCACGAAGTTGTAGCTGCTCTCGCCGGACGGTCGCGAAGAAGTCGTTCTTCGAGGCAGCGCTCTCGGTCGGCGGTACGACGCGAGCGGAATGGATGTTCGCTTCCGATCCGGGCCGGCGATGCGTCTCGTCCGACGCCTTCTTGCACGCGCTGGTGCAAAGTGCGGCGACGCTCGCGCCGAGCACGACCGCGACCACCGCTTTGTTCGAGCGCATGACCTTCCTCCGGCGATGACTGCGCGACGTGATGCGCGTCGTGTGCCATGTGCTCGGGGGCCGGACGGCGGC
Source organism: Pseudomonadota bacterium (assembly GCA_023423895.1). Taxonomy (GTDB): domain Bacteria; phylum Myxococcota_A; class Polyangia; order Polyangiales; family Polyangiaceae; genus Labilithrix. Next base: position 22,097 of record JAFAER010000144.1, on the reverse strand, counting down.
AGGGATCCCCAGTCGGCTGACGACGCCGCGTGGCCCGCGATGGTCTCCGCCAGGTCGCGCGCGAGATCTTTTCCGGCGCAGGTCCGTAGAGGGAGCGTTCGTTTCTCGTTCCGGGCGCACTGCCCCGTGAAGGTGTTCCATGACGAAGTGGCTTTTCGGAGCGATCACGCTGACGTGCCTGTCGATCGGGGGCGCTGCTGCCGCATGTCCGGTTGGTGTCGGCCAGGCGCCGGTCCGTCCGCGGCCTGTCGTCCGCTCCGACCTATCCTCCACCCAGGCGAGCGAGATGCTGGAGCGCGCGAGCCGTCTCGAGACCGTGGCGGGCTCGCACGAGACGCAGGCCCGGGCGCTCGAGGCGCAGGCCGACACACTGTCGAACCGCGCGCGGATCCTTCGTGAGCAGGCAGCGCTCGTGAACGTCTCCGATCGATCGAGCATCCTCGAGATCGCCGACGAGCTCGCCGCACGCGCCCGCAGCGAGCGTGCGCGAGCTGCCGGAGAGCGCGCGCAGGCCAGGGAGCTGCGGCTCGAAGCGCAGAACCTTCGGCAACGTGCGGTCGTCCTGGTGCGCCGCGGCGGCGGCAGTGGGGGCGGTGGTGGATGGCGTGGTCGCGACGTGCGGGTGCTCCCGAGCACGCCCTTGCCGGCGGAGCGCGGGGTGACCCTCTGACGTGCGGGGGGCAGCGTGCTGCGCTGCGCTGCCTCGAATCGCTGACGGGGAAGGAATCGTGCGCGAGGGCGTAACACCCCGCGTCCGATGCTCTGCACGCTGCCCGCGATCGTTGCCAGTCCGCTCCCGCCGGTGAGCGAGGTCGTGCGTGGCATCCCGATGGAGTTCGTCGCAGCAGCGCTCGGTGCGCTGCTCGGGGTGGCCCTGTTCGGGCTCGGCCTGCTCTTTTTCTGGAGCTGGCGGGGAGGATCGCGACGCACGGCGCCGACCGGAGGAGACGTCGTGGTGGTAGCGCCTTACCCGGTCGCGCCAGCCTTCACGTCGCCGGCGATCGTGGAACCTCCGTCGCCACTCGTGACGCCGAGGGAGTCCGCTGCGCGAGCGCTCGGGTTCGTCCCGTCGAGCGCGCTGTCGGCGCGTGCGTTCGCGAAGATCGGGTACGTCTTCGACGAGCCGCGTGTCGATGTCACAGCCGCGCTTCCTGGCGGCGTCGGCGTGAGAGCCGAACCCCAACACGCTGCCGCATCGCCCCTCGAGACTGGACCGATGTCGGAGGTCACGATGGCGAGCAGCGAGCGCATCCTCGCCAGCGCGTCGATCGCGGAGCTCGATCTCGATGACGGACCGACGGAGCTCTGCGCGCCCTGGTTCGACGCGCCGCCGCTGCATCCTCGACGACCCGGGGCGCGTCCGAAGATCCGCCTCATCCCGCCGTCGCCGCCGCGTCAATCGCCGGACTCGAGCGGGACGCGGAGGCCGAGCGCGGGGCCTGCCGTGCCGGTCCCGACGCAGCCGAATTCCGCGGAAACGTGGCCGTGTTCGTTCGCACCCTTGACGCATCGGGCTAGCGGCGAAACGTTGTGAGGCGTCGTGTGCCCTCGCTGCCGCCAGAACGCTCCGCTCGTCTACCGTGGTGTCAGCGCATATTGCACGGCGTGCGGGGCGCCTCGGATGCCCCTCGCGAACACGTCCGTGACGCTTGCGGGGCAGCCGTCCAAGGTCGGTGGAACGGTCGCTCGTGCGTTCGGCTGGCTCGTCCTCGCGGGCGGCTGGACGTTTGCGGCGGCGCTTGCAGGCCTCATCGTGATCCTCGGGGGTGGATGGGCCGCGGCTGCGGTCGCCGGGCCGATCGCGGCGATCGCGGCCGCGGTCGCCTACGCGCTCCTTCGCGGCGGTCGCGAGCTGAAGAAGTCGGGCGACGACACCGAATCCGCGACGAAGAACCAGGCGATCTTCGCGCTCGCGAACACGCGCAACGGCGTGCTCAAGGCCTGGGAGGTCGCGCAGATGCTCCATGTCACGCCGAAGGAGGCCGACGACGTCCTCACGAAGCTCGCAAAGGAGCATCCGGACCACGTGGCGGTCGACCTCGACGACGACGGCAACGTCCTCTATCGCTTTCCCGCAATCCACTGGGGAGGCCTCCCGCACCTCCCACAGATGGCGCCGAACGCCCCGCAGGTCCGGGTGCAGGCGCCGCCGCAGGCGACGCGCGTCGCCGCCGGTGCAGACGGGCGGGTCGAAGCGCGGGTTGAAGCGCGGGTCGAAGCAGGTGAGCCGCTCGCCGAGGAGGAGCTGGAGGAGGAGCTCGAGGAGCTCGGACACGGCCCGCGCGCTGCGCAGAAGGTTCGCTGAGCCGCGCACCGAAAACGTGCCGCGCGTGGAACCGGCGCGCCCGACCGTGGTCTCACGCTCGATGAGCTCGATTCGTCTCGTCCGCATCGCTCTCGCGTGCAGTCTCGTCGTAGCTTGCTCTTCTCAGCGGCCGGCCGGCACGACCGGAGCGAGCGCCGCGTCATCCGTCGCCAACGACCCCGTTCCCGACCCGAGCAGCTCCGCTGCGAATGTCGCGCCTGTTGCGCTTGTCGATCCAGCGGCTCCCGCCACGCTCGACGAAGAGGCGCCGAGCTTCGACGAGGTGGTGGGCGTCCTCTTCGCCGACCGGGCGAGCCACGCGAGCGTGGTCACGACCGCATGCCCCTCCACCCTCCCTTCGGACGCACGGCTCCGCTGTCTCTTCGACGAGCGGTATCGCGGTGACGCGAAGTCGGCGAGCCTCGCGCACGAGCTCTTCGTGAAGTGGCGCATCGTTGCTGGTGTCGACGTGGCGCACACGATGAACGGCGGCTACCGCGGAATGATCCGCATCGAGCCCGCGCTGCCTGTGGCGGCGGAGCGGAAGCACATCGAGTGGATCGTCGCTGCCATGCGCGACTTCGACCAGTTCTTCGTCGAGCTCGCGCAGCGCGCTCCTTCGGCCGAAGACCCTTCGCGCCTTCGGCCGAAGACCTATCGCTTCAAGCCCATCACGCTACGGTTCATGCGCTCCGTGGCCGCGCGCACGCCGAGCGCGTACGCACACGACTGGACCGTCGCCTGGAATCTGTCCGGCTCGCTTCATACCTCCGCGGACGCAGCGCGTGAGACGCTGTTCCACGAGATCTTCCACCTCAACGACTTCGCGCATCCGCGTCCGGGAGGCACGGCGTGGTCCCTCGATGCGCTCGGCTCGACGTTCGACGCCGTCGTGAAGAAGTGCAAAACGGCGACGCCGTGTCTCGCCCCGTACTCTCCGAACGACACGATCGTGCGCGGGGGGACGTACTATTCGTTCCAGCCCGGGAACGGCGTCCGCGAGTATGCCGCGGAGCTCGCGCTCCGTTACTACCGGGAGCAGCGGGCGGTTCTCCGATCGCTCCCCAAGCCGAAGGCGTTCAAGTGCGGCCCTCCGGAGAACGCTCGGGCGTGGGGCCTGATGCGCGACGAGTTCTTCGGCGGCGTCGATCTCGTCCCTGCGTGCGGCTCGTGACGAGTCCCCGAGCTCACCCGGCGCGACGTCACTCGGTGAGCTTGTCGACCTTGCGTAGCTCGGGGAACAAGAAGGCCCACGCAAGCACGACGAGGCACGTCCCGATACCGCCGACGAGGACGGCCATCTCCGGGCCGAGCCAAGCCGCCGTGGCGCCGGACTCGAACTCTCCGAGCTCGTTCGACGCGCCGATGAACACCGCGTTGACGGCGCTGACACGCCCGCGCATCGCGTCTGGAGTGCGTATCTGGACCAGCGTCGAGCGAACGACGACGCTGAACATGTCGAAGGCACCGAGGGCCAGCAGCGCCACGAGCGAGAGCGCGAACGTGCGTGAGAGGCCGAAGGCGATCGTGGCGATCCCGAAGAGGAAGACGCACGCGAGCATCGTGATGCCGGCGCGTCGGCGGAGTGGGAACCAGGCGAGCGAGAAGGCGGTCGTCGCTGCGCCGATTGCGGGTGCGCTCCGGAGAATGCCGAGGCCCCATGGTCCGATGTGGAGCAGGTCACGCGCGAAGATCGGCAGCAGTGCGACCGCGCCGCCGAGGAGCACCGCGAAGAGATCGAGGGAGATCGCGCCGAGGATAGGCTTGTTCGACCACACGTAGCGGATCCCGGCCAAGAGCTCGCCCCAGGTCGCGCGCCCCGTCGGTCGCGGCCGCGCTGCCGACGGGTCGTGGCCGATGGCGACGATGCTCGCGAGGGCGACGAACGCCATCACCGAGCAAATCGCGTAGACGACGCTCGCGCGTCCCGTCGCCGCGTAGAGGACGCCGCCGAGCGAAGGACCGGCGATCATCGCGAGCTGCCAGCACGACGAACCGAACGCGACGGCTCGTTCGAGCTGCGTCTTCTCGACGAGGTTCGGCATGAGCGCCTGCCCGGCGGCTCCGCTGAAGGCTCGGATGGCACCGAGCACGACGAGCACCGCGTAGATGGGCACGAGGCTCCTGACGCCGGCGTGCGAGACGATCGCGAGCGTTGCTGCTGACAGGGTCACGCCCGAATGGCAGACGATCAGGATTCGTCGGCGGTCGCGTCGATCGGCCAGGTGCCCGCCGGGAAGCGCGAGCAGAAAGCCGGGGAGGAAGAGCGCGAGCCCCGAAAATCCCAAGGCGAGCGGGTCCCCGGTGATCTCGTAGACCTGCCACCCGACGGCGACGCTCAACATCTGCGTGGCGATGATGAGCGAGACGCGTGAGACGAGATAAAGCGTGTAGCGCCGGTTCGCGAGGAGCGTGCGAACAGCACCCCCCGCGATTGCGCCACTCGGAGACACGGAGTCCTTTTACGGGAACGGGGCCGCGATGACGAGGCCGACAGAGAAGCTCAGCTCGCGGATCGCGCGGTCACTGGCAGGTCCCGTCAGCGACGCACGTGCCTGAACAGCACGGCGCGCCGGAAGCACACGAGCCGCCGGCGTTGACGCATACGCTCGTGCTGGCGACCAGGCGTCCGGTCGCGCCGTTGGTAGCGCGCACGTCGACGATCACCTCGTAGATGCCCACTTTGCTGAACGTATGGACGAGCTCGGGGAGCTTCGTCTCCTGCGGCAAGGGAGTCTGCCCCTGCTCGCGCACGCTCCAGTCGCACGTGTCGATGGTGGCGCCCTCGGGGGCGTTCACACGGAACGCGCAAGGTGACCGGAGCGGGCATGATTGCGGAGCCGAATCCCACGTGAGCGCCAGCGGCTCGGGTCCGGGCGCGCAGGTGCCCGTTTCGCAGTGCTGATCCGTCGGGCACTTCCGCTCGGCATCGCAGACGACACGGCAGATGCGGTAGTCGCGCTGGAGGGGGTCGGTCGACTGCCAGCACACGGCGTTTTCGGGACAGGTCGACCGGACGCGACCGCATTCGTCGCCTTCGCACTGGCAGTCCCCGCGGCCGCACTTGCCGGAGAGCGAGCAGACGCCGCTCTCGCAATCGTCGTTGACGCTGCAAGACTCGCCGTCGGCGTTGCTCGTACTGCAGGCAAAGAGCACGGCGAAGGCCGCGGAGCCGACGTGACGCAACCATCTCGCCATCGCGCGACACCATACTCGATGCCGCCGCCATGTGCTGGTCCCGTCTCGTTGCGGCGCGCGGATCGGCCACAGCGGTCGCGACTTCGCCATCGCTTCGAGACGGCGATCCCGTAGCGAGCGCGGGTGACGGCGCAGGGAGAGCGCTGGGTTTTCGATGCGCGCGACCGGCCTGGTGCGTCGGCCTCTACGCGGCACGCGACTCGCTATCCGTTCGGACGTGACTTCGGAACTGCGCAGCGCGTCGTCTCGAATTGCCGCGTGAAGCGGGCCCTCGCCCGTGAGCGTTACGGTCGAGCTGCGTCACGCTGAGCTTCTTATGGCGGTCTCATGACCGATTCCTGACGAACCGCCCCGTAAGGTAACAGCATGAAGAAACAAGGGTATGGCTGGATCGTCAGCGCCCCGTTTTACGGGGTGCACGTTGCGGCCGTGGTCGGGGTGGCGCTCCTCGGCTGGTCCTGGACGGGCTTCGCCCTCGCCATGGCGCTCTACTTCATCCGGATGTTCGGCGTGACGGGTGCCTATCACCGCTACTTCTCGCATCGGACGTACCGCACGAGCCGCTGGTTCCAGTTCGTCCTCGCCTGGCTCGCGCAGACGAGCCTGCAGAAGGGCGCGCTCTGGTGGGCCGCCCACCACCGCGACCACCACAAGTACTCGGACACCACGCGCGATCCGCACTCGTTCCGCGAAGCCGGGTTCTGGTACTCGCACGTGGGCTGGATCCTCTCGCGCGACACCGAAGACACGGACATGAAGCGCGTCAGCGACCTCGCGCGCTACCCGGAGCTCGTCTGGCTGAACAAGTACCACGTCGTTCCGGGCGTGCTCCTCGCCGTCGGCCTCTGGCTCGTCGGAAGCTGGCACGCGCTCGTGTGGGGCTTCTTCGTCTCGACGACGCTCCTCTGGCACGGCACCTTCTCGATCAACTCGCTCGCGCACTGGTGGGGTCGCCGCCGTTACCAGACGACCGACGACAGCAAGAACAGCCTGCTGCTCGCCCTCATCACGATGGGTGAGGGGTGGCACAACAACCACCACTACTATCAGCGCTCGACCCGCCAGGGCTTCTTCTGGTGGGAGATCGATTGCACCTACTACATCCTTCGCGGGCTCGCGGCGGTGGGCCTCGTGTGGGACCTGCACGCTCCGCCGAAGGCGGTGCTCGAGGGCAACCTCGAGGCAGTTCGGCCGCGCGCCGTCCGCGGCCCGATCGAGGTCCCCGCTCCCACGCCGTCCACCGCGGACGCCGCCGCCGAATAGTCGTTCGGCCCGTTCACGAACGAAAACGCTCGAGCCATGCTCTTCACGGAGCAGCGCTCGAGCGTCTTCCTTTTGTCCGTCGGCGATGGCGAGCGTCGCGGCCCGAGTGGTCGCGACGTGCGTCGTCGCGGTCTCTCAGTCGTCGCGGCTCGGCTTCTTCCGCGCGGCCTTCTTCGCTCCGACCTTCTTCTTGGTGGAGAGGCGCTTGGCCTTCTGCGCCTTGCTCACCTTCGTGGCCTTACGCTTCTTGGGGACGACCATCGCCTCGAGAATGAGCTCCTTGAGCTTCGTGCGCGCGTCGGCGAGGTTCTTCGCCTGGTCACGCGTCTTCTCGCTCTTCACGAGCACGCGCCCTTCCGCGTCGAGCTGGTTCTTCGCGAGGACGCGGAGCCGGTCCTTGACGGTGTCCCGAAGGGCAACGGTGTTCTCGAAGTCGAACGAGAGCTCGACCTTGGAGGCGACCTTGTTGACGTTCTGCCCTCCGGGGCCGGAGGCTTTCACCGCCGTCCATTCGAGATCGCTTCCGGGGAGAGTGACCTTGTCGTTGATGACCAGCGGGCTGCTCATGTGATGTGACGTTCGTCGTCGCACGTCTCGCGGCCGCTCCGCAAGAGATTGCGGACCATGTTCCCGAGCGACGACAAGCGCGCACCGAGCACCTGACGCGCGTCAGCGGGACGCGCCTTCTGCCGCGAAGACGAGACGGGCCGCGCCGGCGACACCGAACGGCAAGAGGACGAGCCCGACGCCGGGAACGAGAAGGACGAGGGCTGCAGCCGCGCCGAAGCCGAGCACCGCCGCGAAGTGATGGCGAATGAACCCGAATCGCGAGCGAACGCCGGCTCCACGTAGACCGAGAGGGTAGTCGAGGAAGTCGTACGCGACGGCCAGTCCCGTGACGAGGAACTTGAGCGGGATCGTGACCACGCTCGCGGGCGGAAACGCGAACGTGATGAGCGCCAGCAGTGCAAGCAGCGGCAGGCTCACGGCGAGCGCCGTGAGCGTCACACGCAGCGACCGAAGCGCCGATGCAACGAACGGCTGGTCCGGCCAGGGGCGTCCGCCGAGCGCGAGCTCCTGTCGCCGTGCGATGGCATCGAGCGCGAAGCCCGAGAGCGGCTGCGCGAGCGAGATCGCGACGAGGAACGAAAGCACGACCCCGACGAGCCAGAAGACGGCCCGGAGCACCCAGATGCCCGCCGTCGTCCAGGCCCCGTCGCCAGGGTCCCAGAGCATGCGCTCGGCGAGCGTCATCCCGCCCCACACCGCGAGCGCACCGAGACCCACGAAGATCGCCGTTGCGACGGCCGTCGGGATGAGCGCCCATCCCCACACGGCCGGGCGACTCACGACGAAGCCGACCCCGCCGAAGAATGCGCTCACCCCGTCGAGGAAGCCGAGGTGCTTCTTCGATGTGGCGCCGGGAGGCGAGGTGGTCCACGGCCGTGCTGTCATCACGCCGGAAAGGCTAACCATGGGGTCGGGGATCGAAAAGGCGTGTGCGTCTTCGCTGCGCGCTCGTTCGCGGTACGATGCGGCCGTGCTTCATGGTTCGCACAGGCGCGTAGGCGCGGTCGCGCTGGTCCTCGTGCTTGCGCTGGGCGCGGGTTGTCGTTCGAACGGCGGCGCCGCGAGCGATGCCCAGATCACGACGGGTGCGGGCGGAGCGGAGATCACCCTCGGCGCTCGGAAAGCCGAGCTGCCTGCCGACGACATCGGAAAGGACGTGCCGTCGGTCACTCGAGACGAGACCGCGCGGCGGCTCGCGTACCGCACGAGCTCCGGTCGGGCGCGGATCGTGTACCTCGTCGGAGAGGGCTTGTTCGTCGGACCGCTCGTCGCGCCACCGGTCGATTTTCGCGCCGTCCCCGATGTCGAGCGCGTGCTCGGCACGCTCTTCGAAGCCGCCGGCTCGCGTCGGGGGGACCTCGTGCGCGAGGTCCGCCGCGAGAAGGGCGACAGCGGCGTGGTCCGGCTGCTCGTCGAAGCCGCGCACGTCGACGATCCAGCGTGGGAAGAGGCGAGAAAGCAGCTCTCTGCCGGAAGCGAAGGCGCGCTTGCCGATGCTCTCGCGAGCGGTCTCGAGCGAGGCAAGCCGCCGGTCGTTCTCCGGCGAGCCGTGAGCGTCGTCGACCTTCGCGCCCCCGCGCGCGCGAGCCTCGTGGCCGAGCGCGCCCGCGACCTCGCCAGCGGCACGGACGAGCCACGGGCCGCGGCGGCGCTCTTGCGGGCGGTCATCGCGAACGACGTGCAGAAGGCCGCCGACATCGCGTGCACGGTGCTCGCGCAGAAGCCGGCAGCGCCGGACGACGAGCGTGACAGCCTCGTCGAGGCCGCGGCGCTCGCCGTCGCTGTCGCTGGCACGACGTGCCCCGATCCGACGGGCCTCGAGTCGGTGCTGATGGACGCTTGCAAGCCCTGGTTCCGGTGCTCCGAGGGCGGGCCGGTCGCGTGGAGCGACACCTCGAAGCAGGATGAGCCGGTCTGCACCAAGGAGCAGCTCGCGAAGGCGGTCGACGCAGAGCTCGCGCGTTCGACGAGAGACGTCCTCGAGGGGGGAGCCCGCCCCGGCCTGTTCGCGCTGGCCGCGCTTACCGCAAAGAATGCCGTGCCAGCGACGTTCATGAACGCCCACGCGCGGAGGCGGTACGCGCTGGGGCAACCGTCCGAGCCGGCATGTGACACCGACCTGGATCCCGGCACGCCGTGCCACTGCGACGAGGCGACCGTGCGCCTCTACGCGTGCAAGGAGCCGACGTCGAGCCACATCCACGTCGGCGTCTGTCGCTTCGACGTCGACGACAAGAAGAAGAGAATAGCGAACGTCGTCGCGACGCCCCCGCCGTGATCAGCGCGTCTTGCTCGCGCGCTTCGTGGAAGATTTCTTCTTCGGCGCCGATGGAGAGGTCGAGGGCGCTGCTGGCGCGCTCGGCTCGCTCGAAGCCGTCGCGGCGGAAGGGCGGCTCGGGATGAACGACGCGGCCCGTGCAGCGAAGCTTCCCGCGGGACGCGCCGAAGCCGTCGTGCGCGCCTGGGACTTCTTCGCCTCGAGCTCCTCGAGCGTCTTCGGCCAGTCGCCGCGCATCAGGCGCGAGAGCGACCGATCGGCGAGGAGCTTGCCCTCCGTCTGGCATGTCGGGCAGTAGTTCGATTCGTTGTCGGCGTAGCGGATGCGCTGCACGGGCTTGCCGCATCGCGGGCAGGGCTTCCCGTATTTGCCGTGGACGGCCATCTCCGGACGGAACGCCGTCACCTTCTCCGGAAACTCTCCTGCCTCCTTGCGGAGGCGCTCCGTCCATTCCTCGAGGACGACGTGGATCGAGGCGTGGAGCTCGCGGATCTCGTCGTCCGTGAGGCGAGACGTCAGCTTCACCGGCGACATCCGTGCGTTGTGCAAGATCTCGTCGGAGTAGGCATTGCCGATCCCGCTGAAGAGGTGCGGATCGGTGAGCGCCCGCTTTAGCGTGTGGTTCTCGCTCCGCAGGCGGGCCGCGAACGCAGCGAGGTTGCTGCCCAGGACCTCCATGCCACCCGGATCGAGCGCATGCAGCCCGGCTTCACGGACGACGTGGATGCTCGCGCGCTTCTTCGTGCTCGCCTCGGTGAGGATCAACGTCCCGCTGTCGAAGTCGAACGCGGCAAGCCCGACCTTGTTCGTGATCGACGCGCCATGGTCCTTCCACTTGAAGCGACCCGCGACCATGAGGTGGATGACGAGGTGCAGCTTCTCCGCGTCTTTCTCGGCGAACGTGAAGACGATGCGCTTTCCGAGCCTCGAGACGGCGGTGACCTTTCGCCGGGAGAGCGCCGTAGGCGGCGGATCCGCCGTACGAAGGACGAACGGGCTTGCGAGGCGGATACGTTCGAGCGGGTGTCCCACGGTCCGCGCCGCGAGGTGCTCGACATAGACGTCGACGTCGGGAAGCTCCGGCATCGGCTGTCAATCTATCCGGTGCGGCGGTCTGACACGAGCACGAGCGTCGTGGTCCGTCGCGGAGACTGGCGGCGACTACACTGGCGAGACGCCCGCTGTTCTGACTAAGGTCGAAGGGTGAGTGACGTCCGTGTTCGTGCCATGACCCACGCCGACCTGCCCGAGGTCGGGATCCTCGCCGGCCGCCTCGTGCGCGCGCATCACGAATACGATCCGCAGCGTTTCATGAAGCCGGTCGATCCCGAGCGCGGTTACGCACGGTGGTTCGCGTCCCAGCTCGACCTGGATGACACGATCCTGCTCGTCGCGGCCGACGACCGAGGCATCGTCGGCTACGTCTACGCCCGCCTCGAGCCGCGCAGCTACAACGAGCTGCTCGAAGCGTGCACGAAGCTCCACGACATCTACGTGGACGAGCGCGTGCGGCGCCGCGGCGTCGGCGAGGCGCTCCTGCGCGCGACGTTCCAGCGTGCGAAGGAGAAGGGGGCGCCGCGCGTGGTGCTCTTGACGGCCTCGCAGAACGAGTCGGCGCACCGCCTGTTCCGGCGGGTGGGCTTCCGGACGACGATGCTCGAGATGACGCGCGAGCTCGACGATTGATCCGTTTGCCGACGGGGCGAGGCCTCAGTCGATCGCGAACGTGAGCTCGAAGGCGGTCGTCTCGATCACCTTGCTGCCGTCGGAGACGCGTCGTTTCGGCTGGGCGACCGCGTCCATGACGGCGATCAGCTCGCTATATGGCATGTCGTTCGCTGCGTGGACGACGGCGCGATCGAAGCGCTTGTCCGTCGCCTCACGGTGAACGCCGCTCGCGTTCCACTCCTCGGACACCTTCGCGGCCAGGCCGGGGAACGTGCTGCCGGCCTTCAACGTGCTGCGCGCGATCTCGGTGCTGCGGAGGACGGTGCGGCCCTGCTTCCACGCGAGGACGACCTTCGATGGATCGGACGTCTCGACATGGAGCTTCGCCTCTTCCTTGCACTCCGCGCCGTCGCCGCACGGCGGCTCCGTCGACGGGCCCGGCACCTGCGCGTCGGCGGTCATCCGCTGCGACTGCACCCAGACCGCCGTGATGAGTAGGAACGAGATCGTCACCATGAGCAGATCGATCATCGGGATCATGTTGATCTCCGAGTCGAGCGACCTGCGCCCGCTCTTGCCGCCTTCGACGCTGACGCCTGCCATCGGTACCTCCTCGAGTCGCAGACGTCGGACCGCCACCGCGTGCGGAAGTTCCCGCAAACCTCACAAAGACCAGTGCACGAAGGGAAGAGCACAAAAGAGAAGAGGCCCGGGCGTTGAGCCGCCGCGGGCCTCTCCGGACTGCGAGCGCGTGCCTACTCGGGATGGCGTGAGCAGGCGCGCGAGGCGCCCGTCACTTCGTCATCGCGGGCATGCACATCATCATCGGCATGCCGCCGCACATCATCATCATCGGCATACCCATCGCCATCATCGCGTTCATCGCATCGCAGCGCTCGGTCATGCGCGCCATCATCGACGGGTCCATCGGCATCATCTTCATGACCATGCCGTCCTTCGTCATCTCGCAGGACATCCGGCACGTCATCGGCATCATCCCGCCGCTCATCATCGGCATCATCATCGGCATCATCATGCCGTTGCCCATCATGCCGCCCATCATCGGCATCATCCCGCCACCCATCATCGGGTTCATCATCATGGGCATCATTCCGCCGCCCATCCCCCCGCCCATCATGGGGTTCATCGCCATGGGCATCCCGCCGCCCATCATGGGGTTCATCATGGGGTTCATCATTCCGCCCATCGGCATGCTGCTCATCGGCATGCTGCTCATCGGCATGTTGTTCGGCATGCTGTTCATCGGCATTCCGCCCATCATCGAACCGCTCATCGTCGGCATGGCGTTCATCGGATCTCCCTCCATCGAGCCATTCGGCTGCGATTCGCGCATCGAGCCTTCCGGCATGCGTGATTCCACGCCGCGAACCTAGACCCCCAGACGCCTGCTGCACAAAGCAGAAGCCCTCGTGCGGCGTCGTTTCCTCTGCCCAAGCGGACGACCGTCCAGCGCGCATGGCCACGTCGAGTCGCGTGCGCTGCGGCGAAACGTTCCTCAGGGCGTGACGTGCTCGGGCGTCCAGAGCCGATCGAGCCAGTGCAGAGCCTCGACGGTCCCCGCTTCTCGCAGCCACGGCTGATCGTGCGGCCCGGGGATCACGCGGAGCGTATGTGCGATCTTCCTTCCGGCGAGCGCGGCAGCGAGTGCCTCGCTCGACGAGCGCCAGTGATCGAGCGTGCTCGTCAGGATCAACATCGGCTTCGCCGGCGCGCGGGCGATCTTGTCGGCGTAACGTTCGGCTGCCCAGTCGCCGATGGCCGTCTGCAGGCCGGCCCATGCGCCGAACACGTGCGGTAGTCGCACGATCATCTCCAGCGAGACGTATCCGCCGAGGGACACGCCGCACAGATACGTCCGCGCGGCGTCGTCGAACACGCGCGCCTCCTTGCGACAGCGCGGGAGCAGCGCCTGCTCGATCCATCGGGCGTAGTCGTCGAGGTCTGCGGGGCCTTTCGGGTTCGGCATGAACGGGCACGCCATCGCGAATCCGCGGAACGGGCGCGCGGCGAGCTCCGCGTTCACCTCGGCGAGCCGCGTGTCGGTCCATTCTCCGCGTTTGCTCGTTCGCTCGAGGGGAGCTCGCTTGAGTCGCTGCCATGCGCTCCCGAGACCGTACTTCTCCAGCCATGCATACGCGCCGAGCCGCTCGTTCGTCGTCTCGCCGAGGCCGTGGAGGAACACGACGAGCGGTAGGGGGCTATCCGGGTTCTGCCACCGCGGCGTGATGAGCGTGAAGCGACGCCCGGCCTCGGTCGTGTCGAGGAGCTTCAGGTTCCGGAGATCGGCTTCCGGATCGTACGCGCTGCTCGCCGGCGCCGCTTCGGCTCGCTCTTGCCACGGACCGACGAGCAGACCTGCCGCGAGGCCGGCGAGGAATCGGCGTCGTGTTCCAGGCGGCGGAGCCATCGTGGATCGTCCATACACCGGGTCGGGGGGCTGCCCTTCACGTTGCAGGGTGGATCCGCGGAGATGGCCGAAGAGACGCAAAAATACGTTGCGCGTGGGGCATGGAGGCATCAATACACCGGCTCCGTCGTCGGGCGATGTAGGTGGGGTCAGTGTCCTCGTCGACGCTCACCGGCCATCCACTGCCTCGCAGTTTCCAAGGAGACAGCCCCTCATGCGTAAAGGCTTTGTCCTCGCTCCCGTAGCTCTCGTCGCCGCGATCGTCGTGGCGTGCGGGGGCAAAGAACGAACGTCGGGCTTCACGACTCCGTCGAACGCCAGTGATGGCGGCTTCGAGGGAAGCACGGGCTTCACCGACAACGTGACGCCGTGCGCCGGCCTCGAATGCAAGATCGTCGATTGCAAGGACGGTGCGACGACGACGCTGCGCGGGAAGGTCTACGACCCGGCCGGCTCGAACCCGCTCTACAACGTGATGGTCTACATCCCGGGCGGCACGGATCCCGACGACCTGCCGCCGATGAAGGACTCGACGGAGGAGCCGGACGGCATCGCGTGCGAGACGTGCGCGAGCGTCATCGTCAACCCGCTCCGCTCGGCGCTGACGGACGGCAAGGGTGAGTTCGTCCTCGAGAACGTGCCCGTCGACAAGGACGTGCCGATCGTCATCCAGGTCGGCAAGTGGCGCCGCCTGCTTCACGTCGACGTGACGAAGCAGTGCGAGGAGAACGTCGTCAAGGACAAGACCCTCAAGCTCCCGAAGAACAGCGACGAAGGCAACATGCCCCAGATCGCCGTGACGAGCGGAGGCTACGACGCGCTCGAGTGCCTTCTCCGCGGCATCGGCATCGACGACAAGGAGTTCGTCATGGGCCATGACCCCGGCGGCCACGTCCACATCTTCAAGGGACGCGGCGGCGGAATGGGCTCACCCGCCAAGGACTTCTGGAACGACTCTGCGCAGCTGCGCAAATACGACATGGTGCTTCTGTCGTGCGAGGCCAGCGAATACCCCGAGGACAAGGGCGGGGCGGATCCGGGGGCGCGCGCCTCGATGTACGAGTACCTGAACGCGGGCGGTAAGGTCTTCGCGACCCACTACCACGACATCTGGTTCAAGAGCTCGCCGGCGGACGAGTTCAAGCAGCTCGCGACCTGGGCGAGCTCCGCATCGTCGTCGTCGTCCGCGTACGACATCAACCAGTCCTTCCCGAAGGGGGAGAAGCTCGCCGAGTGGCTCCACGAGATCGGGGCCTCCTCGACGCTCGGGAAGATCAACCTCGAGGACGAGGCGATCCGCGCCACGGCCGTGCACGAGCCGGCGCTCGCATGGATCTCTGCGCCGAACGGCAATCCGGTCTACATGACGGTCAACACGCCGATCTCGTACCCGGACGGAAGCCCCGTGGCTCCGGAGGAGCAGTGCGGCCGAGCCGTCATCACCGGCCTCCACGTCGTCGATCCGAGCAACGCCGGTCCGAGCAGCATCAGCTCGTGCTCGGTCGGCTCGGGTGGCCTCAACGCGCAGCAGAAGGCGGTCGAGTTCCTCTTCTTCGACCTGTCGGCCTGCGTGACGAGCGATCAGGTCGAGCCGGAGCCCCCGAAGTAACTTCGAGCGGGCCTTCCGCGCCGTACCCCCAAGCGCCGCGCCTCACTCTCGCGAGTGGGCGCGGCGTTCGCGCTTTGTCCGTCAGCTCTTCTTGGTTTCGACGACCGGTCGCGAGGTGAGCTGCCGGTACACGAGCATGCCGGCGGCGCAGACGACGCCGAGGCCGGCGTAGATCGACCAGATGAGGAGCGGGTTCCGCGGGCCCTCCTTCGGGAGGTACTCCTTGATCAGCGGACCGGAGACCTGGCCGCCGATCCACGCGCCGATCGCGCTGGGGACGAACGCGAGCCCCATGTACATGCCGGCCTTGCCCTTGGGCGCGAAGCTGCCGATGAAGTCGTAGAAGCGCGGGCTGAACGTCATCTCGGCCACCGCGAAGATCGCGCCCGAGAGGCACGCGCCGGCGATCGAGGGCAGAAGGCCCATCGTCGCCATCGAGAGCGAGCCGATGAGCACGCCGAGGATCATCGTCGTGACCGGCTGGAAGCGCTTCATGATGCCGGTGACGACGCCCTGACCGATCGCGATCGTGGCGGGATTGATGAGCGTGATGATCTCGAGCGGAGCGTCCTTGTCGATGTGCCGCGTCATGTACTGCGGGAACGTCATGTAGAACTGCTCGATCATGAAGTAGTAGCCCGCGAAGATGAGGAGGAACGCCGTGAACCTCAGGTTCTTGAGCGCGTCCCAGTACCCGCGGAGGACCTCGCCGAACGCAGGGCCCTTGGTCGCCTTGGATGCCTCGTCGTTCGGCTCCTGGTAGAGGAACGCGGCGATGCCGAGCGAGGTGAGGCTCGCGAGGACCGACGTCGTCGCGACGTAGCGGATGCCGACCAGCCAGCGGACGAAGTACGCGATCGTCTTGCCGACCACGCTTCCGCCGTTGACCATCCGATAGAACACCGCGAAGCCGTCGGTCTGACGTCCGGGCGGGCTCGTGCGGACGACGGTGCCGGTGATGACCGGCTTCATGAAGCCACCGGACACGGCGGCGAGCATGAGCGCGGCGACCACGAAGCCCTTCTGCGGAAGGAGCAGCACCGTCCCGTACGCGATCGCGTAGCCGGCGAACGCGATCATCAGCGAGCGCTTGAACGAGATCCGGTCTGCGATCGCGCCGCACGGGATCGGCGCGAGCGACCCGACGAAGCGGAAGTTGCCGAGCGTCATGCCGACCTCGACATCGGTCATGCCGACGACGCTGTTCAGATACAGCGCCAGGCCGATGTAGAAGCCGTAGTGCGCCATCCGCTCGAACAGCTCGATGGCGTTCGCGTAGTAGAACGTCGGCGGGAACTTCTCGGGCGCTTCCGGCTTCGCGTTCTCGCGGTAGCCGACTTCTTCCTTGGACGCGGGCTGGCTCATCGGGGCCTGCAAGTCCTAGCCGGATCTGGCGGAGCTCGGAAGAGCCACGGCACTGTCGCGCTCAGCGCGTCCAGCCTTCGCCGAGCCGAATCGACAGGAGCTCCGAGGGAGCGGCCGGGTCGTCGCGGTCCGTGACGACGAACGCATGGCTGGGATCCGCGGGATCGAACGCGAGGCCCTCGGCCTTGTCGAGCAGCGGCGCGCCGTGCTCGTCGAGGATGGCCCCGAGCTCCGCACGTCCCTGCGCTTCGTCGAGGCAGCCGATCATCACGGCGCTCACCGGGCCGTCCCGCGTCGCGTCCGGCGAGTCCTCGGCACATGCGAGGAACGCCACGGTGGACCGCCCGGTGCGTGTGTGCACCGCGCCGTCGGTGAACGTGAGGCGGTGCCCTGCGACGGTGCCGAGGTCCCACGCGATCACCTCGCGATGTGGTGGCAGCGCGCGTCCATCGCGGAGATGCGCGAGCAGCGGCGCGAGCGCGATCCGAGCCGTGGCGTCGACCGGCGCGATCGACGTGCCGCCCGTGATCGACGGCGCGCCGTTCCCCCGCTGGAACAGCAGCAGATCGTCGCCTACGACGACGGCGCCTTCGATGTTGAGCTCGGAGCCGGAGAACGAGCGATCCGCCCGGAGCTGCGCATACAGCTCGTGCGCCGCGGCGATCGTCACGCGCGGAGCCGACCCGCGCGGGTTCTCCACGAAGACGACGCGCTCGCGGAGCGGCGACGACCCGGAGCCGAGGGCCACGAGCAGAGCCGCGTCCTCGGTCATGAACGCGGCCTCGAGATCGAGCTTCTGCTTCTTGTTACCGCGCGTGTCGTCGAACTGTCGAGGGCCGTCGCCGGGGAAGGGGACATCGACGGCGGCGCCGCTGGCCGGGTCCACCACGGCGAGGAAACACGCATCATCCTGGATGACCGCCAGGCGGCCGTCGCCGAGCGCGACCAGCGATGAGCCCGCCCTCACGTGCGGAGGACGATCGAGCGCAGGGGCCGGGCCGCGGCTGTAGAGCAGCGCCCTCCGCGCGACGACGCGTGCGCCGCGGGACGGGTCGAGCGACGCAGAGCTCACCGGGTGCTCGTCCTCAGTCTCGCGACTCGTACGTCTTCATCGCCGGCAGCTCGAGGATGGTGAGGAACCCGCCCTTGCCGCAGCCGGTGTCGATGGCGACGACGTTCTCGCCGACCCACATGTCGAGCGGATCTTCGGGCGTGAAGCTCGACAGCTCGGGAGGCAGCTTCTCGGTCGCCGTGTGCCCGCAGACGACACGCTTGCCGCGGTAGCCCTGGAAGAAGCGCATCGTGCGCACCCAGAGAAGATGTGTCGGGTTCTCCGTCTCGGAGGGATGCAGCCACGTGCCGTTCTTCTCGACGAGCCCGGCGTGCACGTAGATCGCGTGCTCGTCCTCGTAGAAGTGGGGGAGCGCGTTCATCCAGTCGACGATCTCGTCGGGAAAGAACTCGCCGCTCTGCATCGCGAGCAGCTCTTCGCGCGTCGGAAGGTCGCGGTCGTTCTTCGGCTGGTTGCGGAACGAACGAAGCGTCGCGAGGCAGCCGTTCGCGAGCGGGATGACGAACTCCGGCCACCCGCCCGAGGCGACGCGCAGCCATCCGTCCTCGTGATTGCCGCGGAGGCATACCAGCTTGCCCGGAATGCGCCGCGGCAGCTCGCTCCGGACGAACTCGATGACCTTCGCGCTGTCGGGGCCACGGTCGATGTAGTCGCCCATGAGGACCATCGTGTCCTGGGCGTCGAGGGACGGTAGCTTCCCAAGGGCCTTCTCGAGTGCTTCGAGGTCGCCGTGGATGTCACCGACCGCGAAGGTGCGGTTCGCCATGGCCGACGAGGATACCGAAGCGCGCCCGCGTGGCAATCAGCGGCGACGACGGCGCGTCATCCATCGACGGAAGCGCGACTGCCATGCGAAATGCACAGAGCGAACCGCGTCGATCACGACGCGGACGCGGACGCGGACCAGGACGGCGGCTAGGATGACCGCCCATGTCCGGCTCCGCGAAGACGACCCTTGCCGAATGGCTCTCTGAAGGGCCGTTCGCCCTGACGATGTCGTCGGGCTTCTTCTCGTTCTATGCGCACACGGGCTTCTTGAGCGCGCTCGAAGACGCCGGGCTCTCGCCGTCGCGCGTGTCCGGATCGAGCGCAGGCGCCCTCGTCGGCGCCGCGTGGGCCGCCGGTGTCGATGCGCCGGCGCTTGCCGCTGAGCTCGAGCGGCTCGAGCGCCGCGACTTCTGGGACCCGGGCCTCGGGCCGGGCCTCCTCCGCGGTCGCCTCTTCCGGGAACGGATCGACTCGCTCTTGTCCGTGCGCACCTTCGATCGCTGCCGCGTTCCTGCCGCCGTCTCGGTGTTCGACGTTCTGACGCGCACCACGCGCGTCCTCGATGCCGGCGACGTCGCTCCCGCGATCTGCGCGTCGTGTGCGGTGCCCTTCCTCTTTCACCCCGTACGCATCGGCGGGCGAGCGTACCTCGACGGCGGCATCCTCGACCGTCCCGGGCTCGCAGGAATGCCCGCGAGCGAGACGCGCGTCCTCTTCCACCACATCGCTTCGCGTTCACCGTGGCGGACGAAGAACGAAGTCCCCACGCGGAAGGGGATGCTCACGTTCATGATCGAGGGCCTGCCGCGCTCCGGTCCGTTCCGGCTACACGAAGGCAGGCGCGCGTTCCGCGTCGCGCGCGAGGCGACGAAGCGCGCGCTCGAGCGTCCGATGAACGACAGCGCCCTCGTGGTCGCGGCCTGACCGCGCGAGGTCAGCCTTTCATCGCAGCGAGCGCGACCTTCGTGAAGCGTCCCCAAGACGGCGCCGCTTCGAACTCGACGAGGCGCTGGCCGAGCTCGCGCAGGTTCTTGTGATCGCTGAACCAGGCGGGCGTCGGCCGGATGCGGAACGGCGCGCTGACGACCGATTTCTCAGGATGATCGAAGAGCCACGTGTTGTGGACGACGCCCGCGCCCGATTGGATGTCTTCCGGCGTGTGCCCCGGATAAGCGCCCCACGTCGGCGAAACGAGGCCGTAGATGACGCCCGGCCAGACGTTGAAGCCGATGGCGCCGTAGCGGAGCTCGTCGATCGCGCGCGAGAGCTCCGGGCGATGAGCCTCTTCGGTCGCCGGGTGGACGAGCATGCAGCACGAGAGTGTTCCCCAGCACGACTCGTTCGCCACCTTCACGGCTTCCTCGAGGAACCGCGGAACCGACGCACCTCCCGGCCCGGGCGCGCTGAGCTCCATCTCGGCGACGATCCCGCAGAACGCCTCGTTGCGAAGTGCGTAGTCCTCGTCCGTGCTCACGTTCGGGATGACGGTCCAAGGGACGACGTCCTCTGGAGCATCCGACGGCGCACTGCCGAGGACCTGTGCGTGTGGGTACTTCGCGAGGAAGCCCGCGTAGCGGTCCCGTGCGCCGGGATAATACGCTTTCCGAGCAGGCGTCTTCCGGAGCTCGTCGTGAAGCGCCTCGAGGAAGGCGTCCTTCTGGAGCCATTGCTTGGCGACGACGACGACCTTGCCGGCGTTGCAGTTGAAGCTCGCGTTCTGCGTCACCATCGCGGCGACGTGGCGCGCCTGGAAGCGAATGTCGGCATGGGACCACGGACCCGGCACCACGATGACCGGGGTGACGCAGCCGAGCTCGGCAGTGAACGGCTTGTCGTTCGAGCGTTCGCCACGCGCCTTCCGCGCGGCCCGGTCCTCCGGCGAGGAGCCTCCCCACACGATCGCGTCGTAGGTCCGATCCGAGCCCGTCACGTGCAGCGAGCCGATCTTCGGATGCGCCGCTGCATGCGCGCCGACGTCCGCCGAGCCGTAGACGATCGCGAGCCAGCCCGCATCGACGAGGGGCGCGAGCGCTGCGGCGAGCACCGGCCCGAGCGCCTCGTTCACCGGATTCATCTTGAGCAAGACGACCTCGTCGTCGACGAAGAGCTTGTAGAACGCATCCATCGCGGGAATCGACGAGACGTTGCCGCCGCCGAGCACGAGGCAGACGCGGCCCTCGCTCTCCGGATCCGTCCGCTTCTCCCGGTAGATCGCCCCTTGCGATGCTGGCTTGCCTTTCTCGATCCACACGTCTGCATGGATGCCCGAGAACATCAGCCGCTCCATCAACGTCGACGGGAAGACGCGCGCGACCGTTCGCCCGTCGGCGCCGGTGCGGGTCGCCACCGGACGAGGCGCGCCGCCCGAACGGAGTGCTTGCGCGAGGAGCCTCGCGTTGCGCACGACCGGCATGGGACCGGCAAGCCACTCCTCGCCGGCCAGGACGTCGCGTGCATCGAGGCCCTTGATGCGTGCTCCGATCTCGACCCATCGCTCCGCGACCAGAGCCGTCGCCTGGGCGCACCGTTCGAGCAGAGCCGCTCGCTCTTCGATCGGCACCGAGCGCCAGGCCTTTCGCTTCTCGTAGAGCGCGTCGATGGCAGCATCGACGTCGGCGAGCGACGTCGGCGGGATCGGATCCGGCGGAGCAGCGAAAGGCATTCGGCAGATATACCCTGCTCCCGTGACTTTGCTCGACGGCGCCATGGGGACCGAGCTCGACGCGCGAGGTGTGCCGACACCGGAGCCTGGCTGGAGCGCCCACGCGCTCGAGACGGCGCCTGCGACCGTCCGCGCCATCCACGAGGACTACGTCCGCGCGGGTGCGGTGGTGGTCCGGACGAACACGTTCCGGACTCAACCGCGGATCTTCCCGGACCAATGGAGACGGCTCGTCCGAACCGCGGTCGACCTCGCGCGCGAGGCGCGCCATTCGAGCGCGAGCGCGAGCGCGAGCGCAGCACGGATCGCCGGGAGCATGGCGCCGGTGTTCGACTGCTACCGGCCCGACCTTGCTCCCGCGCCGTCCATCGCGCGAGCGGCGCACCGCGTGCTGGCGGAGGCGCTCGCCGAGGAGAAGGTGGACCTGCTCGTCTGCGAGACGTTCCCTCATGCAGGAGAAGCCGCGATCGCGGTCGAGCAGGCCGCGAACACGGGGCTCGAGACCTGGGCGGCGCTGACGGCGGGACCGGACGGCTCGCTGATGTCGCCCGAGGCCATGGAACGGGCGGCGCGCGACTGCGTGAGCGCGGGAGCGCGCGCCGTCCTCGTGTGCTGTACCGGTGCGAACATCACCCTCGCGTACGTCGATCGGCTCGCACGGATCGGTGTTCCGTTCGGCGCCTACGCGAACGCGGGCGACCCGTCCGAAGGTCTCGGGTGGGGCGCGCCCGACGCCGCCGCGCGCTACGCCGCGGTCGCGCGCGGCTGGGCGAGGGCAGGCGCCTCGATCCTCGGAAGCTGTTGCGGCACGACTCCGGCGCATACCTCCGCGCTCGCGCAGCTTTGAGTCCCTCGGCTCACTTGCATTCGAGCTTGCGGAGCGCCTCGATCTCCGCGAGCAGCTCCGGCTC
>JAFAER010000128.1 GCA_023423895.1 Pseudomonadota bacterium | reverse complement strand
CGAGCATGCACTTGATCTGCCCGGGCGTGATGAAGTCGTTCGCCGGCGGCTTGAGCGTGATCTTGACCGTGACGAAGTCCTTCTCCTTGATCTCGTACTCTTCCTCGAACGTCGCCGTGAAGCCGTTGACCGTTCCTTCGGCGACGACCTTGTGCGTGCCCGGATCGACGGAGAACTTCTTCCGGAGCGACTCGCCGGGGACGGGGCGATCGTCGAACGTGACCTTGAGGTCGGTGACTCCTTGCGGCGGCTCGAACGTGACGTGCGGGATTCGCTCGAGGAGCTCCTTCACGCGCGTACGCGCGATGCGCATGACGCTCGCATCCTTCTTCTGGATGCCGGTCTCGAGCGCCTTTTGCGCGTCCTTCAGTGCGTCGACGAGCTTGCCTGCGCGCGCCTCACACGACGCGAGGTGCAGGCGCGTGCGCGGCGAGTCGTCGATCTTGAGCGCTTGCTTGTCCTTGTCGATGCACTCGTCGAGGCGACCTTCCTGGTCCGCCTTGAGCGCGTCGCGGATCAAGTTCACGGTCGCGGCGAGGCCGGTCGGCGGCTCGTCGTCGTCGTTGCTGTTGCCGCCGCCACCACCGCTGTTGCCGCCGCCTTTCGCCTCGTCCCACGCCGTGCGGATGCCGGGCGTGACGCCGCTCGAGGGCAGCTTCGCATTCGCGTCGGCAGCGAGTGCGTTCTTGAAGGATTGCTTCGCGTCGTCGGCCTGACCGAGCTGCGAGGCGACCATGCCGAGCGCGACATGGACCTCCGCTTTCACGGGGCCGCTACAGCCCTTCTTCAGGCAGACCGACAGCTGATCCTGGAGCTTCTTCTTCGCCGGACCGAGGCTACCGGGGTAGTCCTCGTTCATGATCTGCTGAACCGCCTCGCGGACGGCAGCATCTTCTCCCGCTGCGATCGCCGGGACGCCGGCGACGAGCAACGTCAGGCCGAAGAGAAGCGCCAGCAGGCGTCTTCGGAGGCGCAAGGGCACGCGCCTACGGTACCGGAACTCGCGACGACCTGCCGAGCAGATTCAGTCGCACCAAAGGTCGATGTCGGCTCACGTCGAGTTGGTCACCGGGAGCTCGTGCTCCGATCTTTCCATCGACACGAGACAACGTCGATCGCACTCCGCCCTCGACACTGCAAACGGCG
This sequence comes from Pseudomonadota bacterium, assembly GCA_023423895.1. Classification (GTDB taxonomy): domain Bacteria; phylum Myxococcota_A; class Polyangia; order Polyangiales; family Polyangiaceae; genus Labilithrix. The sequence goes on along the minus strand of JAFAER010000128.1, from coordinate 23,022 downwards.
CGTGCGCGCGCGGTCGTCTCAGTTGCAGCCGCAGCCGCCGCCGCCGCCGCCGAGCCCGCCGGCTGCGCCCTCGGACACCGCACGAACGTGGCCGTCGAGGCCAATCGCGATTTCTTCCGGCGTCATCGTCGGGTGCGCGAGCATTCCACGCTCGTAAGGTGCAACCTTCACGCATCCACCGAGCGCGAAAGCCAACGTGACGATGGTGAGGACGACGACGATCGGGTGGCGCTTCATCACTCAGCCTCCGTGGTGACGCGTTGATTATAGCGCCGCGGCGTCGTCCGGTATCGGAATTCCGGGTGGATCCATCGTGATCCAAAGCGCGGTCGTGGGGACTCCGGCCTCCGTGGATTCAGAGGGCGACGCTCGCGCTGTTCGCGCACGAACAGCGCGAGAGCGCGCGGCGTGATGACGAGACAGAAAAATTCCAGAAGCGTCCCCGCCTCGAAGCGGCGTGATCGTCCGGAGCCGCATCACGTGGATGCCTTCCCGAACGTCCCCGCGCTCCCGTCGTTCCCCTTGTCCGGTCACGCATCGCACGCCACAATCGACTCGATGCGCGCCTCCCTTCACGTTTGTCTGGGCGCTGCGAGCGTCGGGCTCTTCGTCCTCGTCGCCGCGTGCACGACCGACTACCAGAAGGGGCTTGAGGATCCGAGCTACGGCAATCCGAACGCGCTCGCTGGACAGCGGCAGCCGGGTCCGAGCTCGGAGGTCTCCATCGACGGCGGTGGAAGCTCGGGTGGCGGCGCCGGGCAGACGCCGGCATGTGTGACGGGTGGCGGCACCGTCATCGACGGTGGCGCGTGTGCGGTGAGCTTCAAGACCATCCTCGCGGCGTTCAAGACGGCGAACTGCAGCCTCGCGAGCTGCCACGGGACGGCGACGCCGCCGAACGAGCCCCGCATCGATCCGGACGATCCGAACGGGATGTGGGCCGAGTTCTCGTCGTTCAAGCTGAGCAACGGCACCGTCTACATCAACCCGTGCTCGACCGATCCGACGCAGTCTTCGATCGGCTGTAACGTGAACGCCGCCGCAACGTGCGGCTCGCTCATGCCCGCGGGCGTGGGCTTACCCGCGAACGTCGTGACGGACATCGACACGTGGCTCAAGTGCGGCGCGCCGAACAATTGACGCAATAAGCAACGGTCCAGCAAAAGCGAAGCTCGAGCAGGCCCCCGACGACGAGGTCGACGAGTTTGCGCTAAGCTCCCGCGCCTTATGGATCGCCTTCTCGCGCGCCTCGAGCGCAACCTCGGCCGCTTCGCGATCGAGCGGCTCACGAGCTTCATCGTCGGCGGCATGGCGATCGTGTTCGTGCTCGCGTACGCGCGGCCCGAGCTGATCGGTCACCTGACGCTCGACCCCTCGCGAGCGCTGAAGGAGCCGTGGCGCTTCGTCACGTACTTCTTCCTGCCGACGAGCAGCAGCCTGATCTGGATCCTGTTCGGGCTCTACTGGACGTGGCTCGTCGGGACGAACCTCGAGAACGAGTGGGGCGCGTTCAAGTTCAACGTCTTCTATTTCCTCGGCGCCCTCGGGACGACGGCCGCGGCGTGGCTCACCGGGATGCCTCAGGGGAACTTCTGGCTGAACACGTCCCTCTTCTTCGCGTTCGCCACGATCTTCCCCCACTACGAGATCCTCGTCTTCTTCGTCATCCCCATCCGGGTGAAGTGGCTGGCGCTGCTCACGCTCGGCCTCATCGGCTACGCGTTCTTCGACGGGAATCTCGGAACGAAGGCCGCGATCGCCGTGGCGTTCGGAAACTACCTCCTCTTCTTCGGCGGCCACCTCATCCGCCTCGCGCGGGGTCAGCAGCTCCAGATGAGGCAGGCCGCGCGGCGCGCCTCCTTCAAGGCGCCGCCGGTCGAACGTGAAACGGCGTCGTCACGCGCGTGTGCGATCTGCGGTGCGCGGCAAGCCGACGGCGCCGACATCCGCGTCTGCTCCTGCGAGAAGTGCGGCACGCCCCGCGAGCTCTGCCTCGACCACGCCCGGAATCACTGATCGACGCGCTTCGGCATCGAACGCGTCAGGCGACCTCGAGCACGATCTTCCCGAAGCTCGCGTTCGACGCCATCAGGTCCTGCGCCTCGGCGGCCTTCTCGAGCGGAAAGACGCGGTCGACGACCGCCACGAGCTTCTTCTCCGCCACGAGCGGTGACAGGTTCCGCGCGAGCACCTGAGCGGACGCGATCTTCTCTTCGAGCGGACGCGATCGGAGCACGGTGCCGAAGAGGCGGAGGCGCCGGCGGAGCAGGAGCCCGAGATCGACCTCCGCGCGCGCGCCCGCCATGAGGCCGACGAGGACGAGCCGCCCGCGATCGGCGAGGGCCGTGATGCTCTCGGGCACGTACGTCCCGCCGACGAGCTCGAGCACGACGTCGACGCCGCGACCGCCCGTCACCTCGCGCACGCGAGCCGCGAAACGCGGAGCCCCGTCATCGCCCGTCTCCGCGACGACGCCGACGTGAAGGCCGAGCGACTCGGCGCGTCCGAGCTTGTCCTTCGAGCGCGCCGTTCCGACGGAACGAGCCCCGATCGCGCGTGCGATCTGGACCGCCGCGGTTCCGACACCGCTCCCGACCGCGTTCACGAGCACCGTCTCGCCGGCCACGAGCCCGCCCTGGAGGACCATGGCGTCGTACGCCGTGAGACAGGCCTCCGGGAGCGCCGCCGCGACGGTGAACTCCAGCGGCCTTCCGTCGACGGTCGGGATCTTCGCGAGCGTTCGTGCGTGCACGACGACGTGCTCCGCGTAGGCCCCACCCGAGACGATCCCGTAGACGCGATCACCGACGCGGACGTCCGTCGTGCCGCCGCCGACCGCATCCACTTCGCCCGCGATCTCGAGCCCCGGAATGTCCTGCGGAGCATCCGCCGGCGCCGGGTAGAGCCCGCGTCGCTGCAGGAGGTCTGCACGATTCAAACCGCAAGCACGGATGCGGACGCGGGCCTGGCCCGGGCCGGGCTCGGGCGTCGGCACTTCGCGTAGCTCGAGGGTGGCGTCGCTCCCGATCACAATCGCGCGCATACGTCGATCATACAGCGCGCGCTCGTTCGTGCGTTCGTTGAAGGGCAGAGCGCCGGCCGTCAGCCGTCAGATGAGCGGTGCGCCAGATGAAGTCAGCGCGGCAGGCGCGAGCACGCACGGACGCCGAGGCTGGCGAACGCAAGCTCCATCGACGCGCTCGCGCTCCGACGCCCCTCCTCAGCGTCGATCGCTTTTGATACAAACTGGCGAACGACCATGGCCGTCACGCCCGTTTATCGTCCCATCGTCCGCAGCTTCACCTCCAAGTTCGTGCGTGAAGCCGCCGCGCACGTACGTGCCGGAGGACACGCCGTCGTCTGGGAGGAGAAGAACCGCGCCATCCTCGTCTTCGGAAAGCCCGCGGACGGCAACGAGGACGACCTCGGGCTCTGGGCCGTCTACGACATGGGCAAGTGGCGGTGGAAGCTCGAGACGACGGGCGCGCTCAAGGGGCTCGCGACCACGCTCGTCCCGCGCGACTGCCTCTGGATCGTCAAGCGACGCGCCGAGCGCGACTCGATTCATCCGGGGAGCACGCGCAAGATCGGGTTCGACTGCACGAAGTGCGCGGCGTGTTGCCGGGACAACGAGGTCGTCCTCCTCGCAGAGGACATCAAGCGCTTCAAGGACGGCGGCCGGCCCGAGCTCGCGAAGCCGCCGTACGCCAAGCGCCACAAGGATGGGCGTCTCATCCTCACGCTGCTCGAGAACAAGCGTTGCCGCCACCTCCAGCGCTCGAACCGCTGCGGCATCTACTCGATCCGCCCGCACGCCTGCAGCGAGTTCCCGATGGGCAGCGAGTGCTGCCTCTTCGCGCGCGAGGACGTGCTGAACCTGCACGACGGCGTGGTACCGACCGACGCAAACTGACGACTTCTGGGGGGCTTTCGCGTCGGTCTTCCGCTCGCGGCTCGGCGCGATACCCTGCGGCCATGCGCAAGCTCATCCTCTCTGCTCTGGGCTTCTCGGCTGCCTTCGGATTCGCCGCGTGCGTCGGCGACGATCCTGCGACGATCGCCGAGTCGTCCAAAGACGGAGACGGCGGCGGAGGCGCGAACGACGGCAGCGCCAATCTGCCGGACGGATCGAACGGCGACGACGAAGACGCGACGAGCGCCGATGCTCCGTGCAGCTCCGGCTTCGCTACGTGCGGCGCGGGCCCGGCGTGCGGGACGAACCTGGCCGAGGATGCGCAGCATTGCGGCGCGTGCGGGCATTCATGTCTGGGCGGCGAGTGTGCCGACGGGAAGTGTCAGCCGGAGCTCCTGGCCTCGGGTTTCCCTCTGCCGGTTCAGTCGAACATCGGTAACGGGCTCGTGAGCGACGACACGAACGTCTACTTCGCCACCGACAGGCGGGTCTACAAGGTGGCGAAGACGCCCACGCAAGACGCCGGCGGCGCGGCCATCTTGCTCCACGACGCGGCGTCGTCCGCCAACCGTCCGCGCTTCGTCACGCTCTCGGGCACGACCGTGTGGTGGACCTCTCCGGGGACCGCCGCCAGCTCCGGCTCGATCTGGCGGATGTCGCGCGACGGAGCTCCAGGCACGGCGGCCGCCGTGTTCAGCACGCAGAACTCGCCTGAAGGCATCGGAGTCGACGGCACGTACGCCTTCTGGACGACACACGGCACCGCCGCACAGAACCAGGGTGTGATCCGGCGCCATCAGCTCATCGGAGGCGGAAGCACGCCGACGGACGTGATCACCGGCCAGACCTCACCACGTCACCTGCTCGTCGGCTCCGCACGCCTGTACTGGGACCTCGCGATCTCGAACAACAACGCGTTTTACACGGCGAGCAAGACGCCAGGCTCGGCCCCGAGCACGATCGTCGATCTCGGCGGCGATCACCTCGCCGGAATGGCCCTCACGTCCTCGAGACTCGTCTGGGTGACGTACAACGGCGAGGTCTGGCGCGCGTCGGTCGACGGGACGAACCCGGAGAAGCTCACGACTCGATCGACGGCCGGAACCGCCATCGCGGCGAACGACGCCGACCTCTACGCGAGCTTCCAGGGCGTCTTCGGCAACCAGTTCAAGGACGGTGAGGTCGTCCAGGTGCTCACGCCTGCCGGCCAGTCTCCGACGGCGACGCCGCTCGCGACGTTGCCCTTCGTGCAAGGGCTCGCGGTCGACGCGGAGTTCCTCTACGTGCTGGGGGGCGACTACCCGACCACCGAGACCGGCGGGAAGCTGTGGCGCATCCGCCGATGAACGAGGAGCCCCAGGCCGCTCGGGGGCCGGGGGCTCCGCAATGCGCTTCGACGCGATCAGTTCTTCGGTGAGCCGCCGGCCGCCTTGTCGGCAGGCTTCTGCGGAGCAGCCTTCTCCTGCGCAGGCTTGTCGTTCGCCGGCTTGTCCCCGCCCTTGTCCGGCGCCGCCGTGAGGAGCGCCTCGATGCGTGCCTGCACGACTGCGTGGGTCATGCTGTCCTTCGAAGCGGCCTCTACGATCGGGCGGCTGCCCTTCGGATCGATCCGGAGCATCGCCTCGGCGACGCTGCCGACGGCCACGGCAACGGCATCGGTCGGCGCCGTACCGCGGTACATCGCGAAGAACTGCTTGAGCTGAGGCAGCTCCTTCTCCGTGCCGATCGCCGCAAGCGCGCCTGCAGCGCGTTTGACGTCGTCGTCGGTGATGTGCGGATCGAGAAGATGCGCGGCGAGGAGCGGCGCGGCCTTCGGTTCCTTCATCGCGGCGAGCGCATCGGCGATCGGTCCGACCGGCGGGCTCGCGAGCACGTCATGAAGGTAGTCGTAGTGCTTTCCGAGCGCGGCGAGCATGTAGCTCGAGCCGTTGCGCCGCGTCGCCAGCGCAGCGCGCGCGTCGGCGACGAGGATCGGAACCGAGCGCGGATCGGACGCGATGTCGATCAACGTCTTCGTCGCCGACTCGTCTTCGAGCGTGGCAAGCTCGCGCAGGAGGAGACGCTGCGCCGTCGCGAGCGTGGCCTCGCGGACCGTCACGGCATCCGTGATCTGCTGACCGAGCGACGGCCCTGGCGAAGCGGGCTTCGGCGCCTGGAACGTGTCCGCGTGCACGACGCAGCTCTTGATGGGCTCGCCGATGGGCTTCTCCATCGCGACCTGACCGGTCTGCGCGTCGAGGACGACGATCTTGCCTTCCTCGTCGCAGAGGACGATGCCGCCTTGCACCGCCTCGCCGCCGATCAGCTCGCTTGCGTGCGTCCGCACCCACGCGAGGTTCCCGCGCTGCGACTCGAAGCCGAAGACGAGGCGGTAGTAGCTCGCGTAGAACCTGCCCGAGTCGACACCGAGCGGCGTCGTCTCCCCGCTTGGACGGCCGAAGAGGCGATCGCGGTCGCGCGCGTTCGCCACCGGCGGCACCTTCTCCGTTCCCGGAACGAGCAGCCGAGGCGTGCCCGGCAGCTCGCGCGACGGCAGCGCGACGCGGTTCGCACCGCCGCGCGACGCCTGCGAGATCTGGTCGTCGAAGCGGACGAACGCCATCTCGCCGAAGTAGAGCGTGCCGCCGATCGTGAGCGCGCGAGAGACCTTGTCTCGAACGACGACACGGCCGATCTCGTCGCCCGTGGATGCGTCGATCGCGCTGACGTATTGATTCGACCACGGGACGAAGACGACGCCGGCGACCACCGCCGGATCGCCGATCGCCTTGTCGGTCTCGATCTGCCGCTTCACGGCTCCGTCGCGGCCGACGATGAGGAGCGTCGAGCCGTCGCCCCGCCCGAGCGTGACCGCGGTGATGGTGCCGTCGTCGCCCGCGCCGAGGAGCGGGAGACCACCCGTCGGTCGGGCCCAGAGCTTCTTTCCGGACGTGGCCTCGAACGCGGCGACCTCTTTTCCGCCGGATACGACGACGACTCCGCCGGCGATGATCGGGCGCGCATCGAGCGCATGCGTGGCCGTCCACTGCGAGCCGCCGCCGAGCGGCGTGCCGATGATCTTGTCCCCGTTGCCGGCAACGGAGACCACGAGATCGGTGCTTGCTCCGGGACGCGCCCCGCGGAGGCGCATCTGGACGTCCGAGATGCTCCTTCCCTGGTCGTCGAGCCAGTCCGTGGAGAACGTATTCGGACGTCCGGATGCGCCGGCGCATCCCTGCGCGAGCAGCGATGCGAGGATGGCGGCAGCGCCGAATGCCTTCGTCGCGGTCTTCATTGCGAGCCTCCCGACGTGGCCTTCACGGCTTGCTCGACGGCTTGTTTGATACGCGGAGACGCCTCCTTCGGGAGACGTGTCTCGACGTCCTTGAGGAAGCGGTTCGCCTCGCCCGTGCCGAGCTCGCGCAGGCGGCCGAGCACCTTGATCTTCGTGTCGTCGGAGACCTCCGCGGTCGGGCGGAAGAGCACCGGATCGAGCCCGCTCGTGACGACCTCGAACGGCAGCTTGCCGAGCTTCGTCGCGAGCTGATCGCACTGCTCGGCGTTGCAAAGCTGGCCGATCGACGCGGCCGCCTCGTTCACCTTGTGCTCGAGCGCGATGAACAGGTCCGGAACGGCGTCCTTCGCCTTCAGCATGCCGAGGCCCGCCGCTGCGTTGCCCCGGACCTGCGCGTCCGAGTCGCCGAGGGCCTTCCGAAGTGCCGGAGCGGCAGCAGCCCCCTTCGTGCGCGTCAGCGCCTTCACGGCGGCCCGCCGGATCGCGACCGTGCGATGCCGCGAGTATTGCCCGAGGATCGCGCTCCCGTCGGGCGACTCGAGGTCGGCCAGCGTATCGATCGCCTGCTGCGCGAGCGGCTCGTCGAAGCCGCGCGCGAGCGCATCGACGACGGCGGGCGCAGCGGCCGATGCGGCGGGCCCCGCGATGCGGAGCTCGTCGAGCGCCGATCGGATCTGCCCCGGCTCGCCGGACTTCAATTTCTGCACGGCGGGCCCGACGTCGACCTTCGCTGCGGGCTTCGTCTGTGCGGGCTTCGCCGGTTGCGCGGCTGCACTCGGCACTCCGGCGAGCGACAGCCACACGCACGGCCCCAGCGCGATCGCAAACGCTCGAGCGACGCGGCGGCAGGTGTGGATCGGGGTGGAGATCAGTGCGCGCATGTCAATATTGCGGATATCATGAATCACTGCCTCGGGCGGGACCAACCGTGGCCTCGGGTCACCGGGCTGGAACCGCTGCTGTGCCGTGGTTTTACGCCGTGCTATGGGCTTGGGCGATGGCCTCGATCCCTCCGCCCGACGACCGGGAAACGGCCCGCGACAGCTCGCCAGGGAGCGAACGCGGAGCCCAGCCTGGTGCTGCGGGTGCACAGCGCCCGCGCTACCTCGTGGTCGCGCTCGTGGCCGCGCTCGTGTTCGGCGCCGGCTGCTGGACGGAAGGCTGTGGTCGTCTCGCGTTTTACCGCGGAGAGGCCGACCACCAGCAGGCGACGCTCACGGCGTCCATCAGTGACGGCGCCGATCGGGCTCAGGCAGAAGCGCTCTATCAACACTTCGTCGACGCCGCGGACATGCAGCGCGGATGGGCGATCCCGCTGGCGGCCGCCACGTTCGTCCTCGGCGCGGCGCTGCTCGCCCTCGCCGCTCGAGGACTTGCGGGCAAGTCGAACACGCGCAGCGCGCTCATGCAGGTCGTCGCAGCGCAGGCGATCGTCGTCGCCGCGAGCTACTTCGCCACGCGCGACATGTGGCGAGCCGAAGCAGAATGGCTGTACGCGACGACGCTGATGCAAAAGCGCGAGCAGCTTCCTCCAGATCAATACGCGGCCACGGTCACCGTGTTCCGCGCGATGCAACGGTGGGCTCCTCCCACTTGGCTCGTGTTCCGCACCGTGGCGAGCGCGCTGATCATCGTGGCGCTGAGCCGGCCGCGCTCCCGCGCGTTCTTCGAGGCCGCCGCGCGTCCCATCTCCGAGCGTTGAGGCCGCGCCGTGGGGCGGATCCAGAAGCTCAGCGACGAGCTCGCCAACCAGATCGCGGCCGGAGAGGTCGTCGAACGCCCGGCGAGCATCGTGAAGGAGCTCGTCGAGAACTCGCTCGACGCAAACGCCACCCGCGTCGTGGTCGACATCGAACAGGGTGGCAGCCTGCTCGTTCGCGTGACCGATGACGGAGACGGCATGACGGCGGACGACGCTGTCCTCGCGCTCGAGCGGCATGCGACGAGCAAGATCCGCACGCTCGAAGATCTGTTCCGACTCGGCACGTTCGGATTCCGCGGCGAAGCGCTCCCCAGCATCGCGTCCGTCTCGCGCCTGCTTCTCCGCACGCGCGCCCGCGGCGCGTCGGAGGGCTCCGAGATCGCGGTCGCCGGCGGCAAGCCTCCGGTCGTACGGCCTGCCGGCTGCGCGACCGGGACGTCGATCGAGGTCCGCGAGCTGTTCTTCAACGTCCCTGCCCGGCGCAAGTTCCTCAAGGCGACCGCCACCGAGAGCGCTCACGTCGGTGACGTGCTCCTCGGCGCGGCGCTCGCGCGTCCGGACGTGACGTTCACCCTGTCGCGCGACGGGCGCGTCGTCCGCGAATACCTCCGCGTCGGATCCCGTGCGGAGCGCGCCCGCGTCGCGAGCACGGGCGAGACCCTCGCGCACGTCATCGCCGAGCGCGGCCCGCTCCGCATCGAGGCTATGCTCGCGGCGCCGGAGCGAGCGCGGTCGGGCGCGACCGGGCTCTCGCTCCTCGTGAACGGCCGGCCGGTGCGCGATCGCGTCCTCGCACGCGCGGTCGCGAACGCGTACGGGTCCGTGCTCGAAGGCGGGCGGTACCCCGTCGGCGTCGTGTGGATCGACCTGCCGCCGGAGCTCGTCGACATCAACGTCCATCCGCAGAAGGCCGAGGTTCGCTTCACCGACGCGCGCCAGGTGTTCGACGGCATCACGCGCGAGCTGCATGGGTCGCTCGCGCGCGCGTTCGGGCTTCCGGAGCTCACGAATCCCTTCGCGCATGCGCGGCCCGCGACGCCGACGCTCGAAGCGTTCGGCAACGCCGGCGCGCCCGCGCGAACGATCGTGAACGGAAACCCGATGGCCAGCTTCGGCCCCGCGGGCGCGACGCTGCAGCCAGCGACGCTGCCTCGACCCGAGACGCAGTCCACGCTCTTGCCCGAGACCAATTTGTTCATCGCCGAGTCGCCGGCGGGCTCGAGTCTCTTTCAGCGCCCTGGCCTCTACGGAACGCTTCGCTTCGTCGGGCAGGTGCGCGGGACGTTCCTGCTCTGCGAAGGCGACGACGGTGTCTACGTCCTCGACCAGCACGCGGCCGCGGAGCGGGTGACGTTCGATCGACTCCGCCGCGCGTTCGCCTCGCGTTCGATCGCGACGCAGCGCTTGCTCGTGCCCGAGGTCGTCCAGCTGCCGCCGGCCGACGTCGCCGTGCTCGAGGAGCACGCGGACGAGGTCGTGCGCGTCGGTGTCGAGGTGCGCGCGGTCGGGGACGGAGCGGTCGCGGTCCACGCGGTGCCGGCGATCCTCGCGCGCGCCGAGCCCGCGCGCGTGGTGCGCGATCTCGCGAGCGAGCTCTCGCGTGTCGGCGGTCGCGCGTTCGGCGGCGCGGTCGACCTCGTGCTCGCGACGATGGCGTGCCATGGCTCCGTCCGCGCGGGCGACGCGGTCTCTCACGAAGAGGTGCGCGCCCTTCTCACCGCGCTCGACGAGGTCGACTTCGCGGGCCACTGTCCACACGGACGGCCCGTCGTGATGCGCCTCGGGTGGAGCGAGCTGGAGCGCCGTGTCGGAAGGTGATCGCACCGCGGCCGGCCGTCGAGCGATCGAGCTCGTCGGAGGAGGCAAGCTCCTCTGCGTCGTCGGCCCGACGGCGAGCGGCAAGACCGACCTCGCCATCGAGGTGAGCGAGGCCGTGGGCGGCGAGATCATCTCGGCCGACAGCGTTCAGATTTATCGCGGCTTCGACATCGGCTCCGGCAAGCCGACACCCGACGAGCGCGCGCGCGCTCCGCATCATCTGATCGACACGCACGATCCACTCGATCCGATCGACGCCGCGGGCTGGGCGAAGCTCGCGGAAGCAGCCATCGAGGACATCCGGAGCCGCGGCAAGATCCCCATCGTCTGCGGTGGGACGTTCTTCTGGGTTCGGGCGCTCGTGCTCGGGCTCGTCGAGGCGCCCGCGGCGGACGCCGCGATCCGGGCGCGCCACCGCGTGCTCGTCGACGAGAAGGGCCGCTCAGCGCTCCACGACGAGCTTGCGAAGGTCGATCCGGACTCCGCGAAGCGCCTTCACCCGAACGACGTCGTCCGCGTCAGTCGTGCGCTCGAGGTGTTCGAGCTGTCCGGGAAGCCCATGTCCGAATGGCAGGCCGACCACGGCTTCAAGGCGCGCAAGTTCGATGCTGCGATGATCGGCCTCCGCCACGATCCGGCCGTATTGACCGACCGCATCGCCGCGCGTGTCGACAGGTGGCTCGCCGGAGGCTGGCTCGACGAGGTTCGCGCGCTCGTGGCCGCGGGCTACGGCGAGGCGCGCGCGATGGGCTCGGTCGGCTACGCGGAAGTCCGCGCGCACCTCGAAGGCAAGCTTCCACGTGAGGAGCTGAAGGACACGATCGTCCGCTCCACCCGCGTGTTCGCGCGGCGGCAGCGGACGTGGCTGAATCACGCCGACGTCGAGTGGCTCTGAGAGAGCTCGCTCTCAGATCGCGAGCGTCGCTTCGAGCAGATCGCCGAACGTCGCCGGCGCGAACTGCGGCGCCGCACCTTCGATCGTCGCGACCTGCGCCGACTCCGGCAGCTCCGGCTTCGTCGCCACCGGACCGATGCCCGACGCCTCGGCGGCGCGCGGCAATGCGGAGGGGGCGGAGGGGGCGGAGGGGGCGGCGGTCTTCGATTGCGGCGCGAACGTGTCGGCGGGCGGAGGAGGCGGAGGAGGCGGGGGCGGCGGCGGTACACGGACCGCAGGCCCGCGCGAGACGTCGCTCGAATCCCGCGGGAGCGCCATCCCGGGCTCGCGCCATCCGCCGATGAGCGTGTGCCCCTCGAGCGACGGAGGCGGCATGGAGGACTTCCAAGGGGCCGGTTCCGGCTTCACGGACGGAGCGGCCACCTGCTTGCCCGACTCCGGCGGCGGCGTGTGGCGCGGCGCGCTCTCTTCTTCGTAGGCTTCCGGCTTCTCGGACGCTGCGATCGGCCTGGGCGAAGAGCTCGGCGCAGGCTCGACGATCTCGTTCGCAGGGACGGGGACAGGCTTCGGCTCGGGCTCGGGCTCGGGCTCCGGTTCGGCCGCTGCGGGCGGCGCAGAGGCCTGGGGCGAGAGCTCCTGCAGCTCCGCCTCCGGCTCGGCCGCGCCGTTCGCCACGGGATCGGCGACCGGCTGCGCGCCGCTCTCCGCCGGTAGCAGGCCCTCGCCGGGCTCGTCGATGTCGATGTCGAGCTCGACGACCTCTGCCGAGACCTCGACCTCCATGTCGTCGTAGTCGTCCGTGTGGACGACCGGATCGGCCGACGTCTCCGGCGCAACGTCCGCGGCGTTCGGGGCCTCCGACCAGCCCGTGGACAGCTCGGGCGGCGGCGCCGACGTCGCGACCGGCGGCAGCTGCTGGACCGTCGCCGGCTCATACGGCTCGGGCGCGACAGGCGAGCCAGCCGAGAAAGCCGGGGCCGACTGCGCTTCCGCTGCGGGCGCAGGGATCGGCGCCGCGCCGGTCCGCCGCGGAGCCTCGGTGCGCTCCTTCACGCGAGCGAGGAGGCTCTCGAGCTTGGCGATCTTTTCTTTCGGGCTCATCGGGCTCATCAGGCCCCCTTCCCGCGATCTGCGGCGGTGGCGGTGGACGCGACTCCTTGAAGGACACCGAGGACATCGCTCCAGGACTTGCCCTGCGACACCATCGAGCGCGCCTTCGAGACGGTCTGCTGCGTCCCCACGAAGTAACGCGCCGTCGTTCCATCGCGGCCGAGCGGCGCGATCGAGACCTCACGTCCGCCGGCAACGGCTAGCGCACCCGAGAGGGCGGCACCAACGAAGGTGTCGCTGTTCACGCCGGGGTTCGCGACGACGATCACGAGCGCACGGCCCCAGCGCTCGAAGTGCACCGCGCCGAGGCCCGCAATCGCGAGCTCTCCAGCAAGATGCGAAACGACGACCTCGAGCGTCGCTGCGCGGACGCCGGCGTCGCCGCCGAGACGGGCCGCGACGCGCGCGCCGCAACCTCGACCGACCTCCGATCCGAGATGCGCGAGCGCTCCCGGCGTCTGCCGGTCGAGCGCTTCGAGCGCCGACGCCGGCACGAGCACGAGGCGCGCGCCTCGCGTGTCCGACGCGGCTCCGTTCTTCACATCGAACCGAACGGCGCCGCTGGGGTCGAAGGCAGGGTCGGCCATGGGTGCTCGACGGTTATAGCAGGTCCGACAAAGACACTGTCAAATCGCCATCCTGAGGGGTGAAATGGAGGCGTGCGCACCGTCGCCGTCGGCATCTCCATCGCGCTCAGCCTCAGCCTCAGCCTTGCGGCCACGCCCGCGCGCGGCCAGGCCGCGGACCGCGATCACGGCGACGAGCCGAAGCCGCGCGCCATCGCCCCTGGCGTCGCGCCCGGACCGTACATCCGCTACGTCACGCGTCCGACCTTCACGCCCGATCTCCGCGCGTGCTCCTCGCACGCGCCGGTCTGCGTCCATGCAGCCTCGCCGCGCGACGGTGCAGCGGTCATGGCGACGCTCGATGCGTTCGAGCGTACATGGGCGACGCTCACGGGTGCCCTCGCGATCCCGGCGCCGGATGTGGATCCGATCACGCTCGCGTACGACGTCTTCCTCGTCGAGCCGTCGACGGAGCTCGCGACCACCGTGCTCGAGGCCCGTGACGTCCGCTCGCGGGTCGATCGCGGGCGCGCCTTCACGACGCTCGATCGACGGATGCGCCCCGGCTGTCTCCTCGATGCGCTGGCGGCGACGCAGATCGCGCGCGCGAGCCTCTTCCGCGTGGCCCCCGCCACGGAGGAAGCAACGGCACGCGCGCAGTCCGCGTACCTCGCGCAGCTCGCGGCGCCGTGCGCAGTCGCCCTGTCCGCGGACGCGGTGCACACGTTCCAGTCGCGCCCGGAGCGAGCCTTCAGCGATTCGCGTGCTGGCGCCGAGGCGGCGGTCGCAGGCGGTCCCGAGGTCATCGATCGCTCACCGGTCGATCGGCTCTTCGCGGACGGCGCGGCGACGTTCTGGGCACGCCTCGACTGGGCGTTCGGCCGCGTACCCGGCGGGATCGTGTCTGCGTCGTGGGCGCTGCATCCGACGATGACGCCGCTCGGCGCGGTGCGCTGGACGAACGAGCCGGATACGTTCGACGTCCTCCGGAAGACGTTCGAGGGAACGCTCTCGACGGGCGGCACCGTCGCCGATTTGTGGCTCGACTTCGGGGTCGCGCGCGCGTTCCTCGGAAGCGCGGACGACGGCTTTCACCTTCCAGAGCTGCGCACGCTCGGAGACGCCGCACGTGTGCCGCTCGACTGGGACATCCCGTGGCCCGCGGCCCCACGTCGGCTCGGGCCGCGCATGCCGGTGTTTCCCACGGGGGCGAGCTACCTCGTCGTCCGCCGCACGGGCGCGCGGCCCGGCGCGCGTCTACGCGCCGAGATCGAATGGGAGGAGCATGCGCTGTTCCGCTGGGCGTTCGTGAAGCTCGACGCGAACGGACGCGAGCTCGGGCGCGTCGCCATCCCGACGACCGAACGCGCGACGCAGGCGCAGATGACGCTCGTCGATCTCGACGGCGTGGACCGCGTGATGCTCGTCGGCGTGAACGTCGGAGATCCCGCCTACGCGTTCGATCCGGACGACGAAGTCTGGGAGCCACACGGCTGGCTCGTGACGATCGCCGAAGAGTGACGGCGACGCCGCCTGACGAGCGCGAGCCCGACCACGGCGAATCCCGCGGCGAGCGCCGTCGACGACGCTCCACGCTCGGCGGGAGCCGCGGCGCACGACGAGCCCTTCGCGTAGCTCGGGTAGAGCGCCGTCCAGCGATCGGGCGCGATCGGCACCGTGCGCGGCGTCACGATCGGGGCACCGTCGAAGGTCGCACCGAACGTGGCGCGCGATCCTCCGAGTCCGGGAGGCGGCTCCCAGACGAAGAACCAGACGCCGGGACCGCGACGAACGAGCGTGGGCGGGATCTTCACCGGCTCGTCGTCGACGAGGAGCACCGGCGCAAGGCGGTTCGAATCGAAGAAGTCGCCGCGGTGCGCGCCGTCGGCGGTGCGGAGCTCGATGATCGCCGTCATCGGCGTCGAGCCGTCGGCCGGCACGTAGTCCGAGCTCAGCGCGACCCAGCTCTGCTCGAGCGCCGGAAGGTGCTGCACGGGATCCTGCATTTGATCGAGCGCGTCGAGCGCCCCGAGCGCATCGACCTCGCCCGGCCCTGCCTGATCGTCGAACGTCGCCGGTTGGCGGAAGCGGTGTGCGCCGGCCTGGAGCAGCGCGAGGACCTTGTCCTGCGTGAGCGTCGGGTCGCGCTGCAAGAGGAGCGCGACGACCCCGGCCACGACGGGCGACGACATCGAGGTGCCGATCGCGATGCCGTGCGTGTCGTCGATCTGGAGGCAGCGCTTGTCCGAGCTACCGGACTTCGTCAGCGGGCACGTCGCGCTCGTGAACACGCTCCCGGGTGAGCCCGGCTTTGCCGTGCGGCTCAGCGCAGAGACGACCAGCGCGCCCGGCGCGGAGATCTCCGGCTTCGGGACGCCCGCTGCCGTCGGGCCTGCGCTCGAGAACCAGCACACCTCGCCGTCGGTGAGATCGCGATGCGTCGGAGACTCGCCCTGCGCGGTGATCGCGCGCTGGATCGGCAGCCCACCTTCTCGATCGAGGACGGGCACCTTCAGTCCGACGTCCGCGCCCGCGATGCTCGACCACCGCGGACGGTTGACGGTGCATCCCACGCCGATGATCGACGGATGTGTCGCCGGGAGGTTGATCGTGCCCTCTCGCACGCCGTGGGCGAACGAGGCCGGACGGTCACCGCCGAGGGAGGCGTCGCCGATCCCCTGCATGTAGAGCTCGGCCATCCCCGAGCCTTCGAGCGTGATGTTGTACGTGCCGGAGGGCCACTTGCCCTGCCACACGACGACGGCGCCGCGCGACGTCGCGGGGATCGGGCTGTTGTCGAGCTTCGAGCCGTAGATGACGCCGGCGTTGTAGTCGTTCGTGTTCTTGCCGTTCTGGTGGCCCGCCTCGACGGGCGCGATCCACTCGCCGTCCGGTCCTTCGAGGCCGATCTTCAGATCCGCCTTGTTCCGGAGCGTGATCCAGACCTGCACCGAGCCTGCGTCCGCGCCATGCGTGCGGATCGGCACGCGCATGCGCGCGCCCGGCGTCACCCGGACACTCTGATGAATCGGCGTCTCGGCGATCGATCCCGAGTTGCCGGCAGCCGCGACGACGACACGTCCGGGACGGTCCGGTCCGACCTGCGCCGCGATCGACTGCTCCCAAAGGAAGCTGCCGTCGTGCGGGCCGAAGTCGCTTCCGAGCGAGAGATTCACGACCATCGGCCGCTTGTCGGCGTCGGCGCGATCGAACATGAACTGGACGGCGCGCACGAGGTCGTCGTTCTCGATCCCGTCGGATGAACCGCGCGTGACGCGGACGAACACGAGGTCTGCCGCCGGGGCGATCCCTGCGTACGGCCCGCCCTTCGCTCCGGTCGACGCGGCGATGCCGGCAACGTGGGTGCCGTGCCCGATCTCGTCGGACGGCGCACACTTCTTTCCGGACTTCTCGTCGCAGAAGCCGTTATCGATGCGAACGAGCAGATCGTCGATGTCCTGCTTCGAGAAGACCCGGCCCGCGATGACCCGGCCGGAGTCGTCTTTGATCCCGAACTTCTGCTCGAGCTCCGGATGCACGCCACCCGGCTCGAGCGACAGATCGAGCAGCCACGCGACGCGCGAAGCGCCAGCGTCGTCACGGAACTCGGGATGCGTGACGTCGAGCCCGGTGTCCGCGACGCCGACCAAGACGCCGCTGCCGTTCGCCGACCTGAGCTCGCGCGCCTTGGCGGCGAGGACCCACTGTCCGGCGCGGTCCATCAGCGGACGAAGCGGCGGGGCGATCTCCATGCGAAGATCGGGGTGGGCCGCTGCAAAGGACTCGATGCGCTGCGCGCTCCCCCGCAGCCGTCCGATTCCGGGCGCCACCGGCTCGAGCCCGAAATCCTGGGCGCGCGCGTCCCGCGGAAAGGCAACGAGCGCTCCGATGAGCCCCGTCGCGGGCGCAAGCGCGTCCGCCGCGCGAGGGCCGAGCGCATGCAGGAGCTCCGGACCGATCGGCGACGCGCGGACGACACTCGACACCGCGCTCGCTTTCGTTACCGGGGGATCCGCGGAGCGAGCGGGGCCCGCGTCCAGCGCCACGACCGCGACGACCGCAGTGAAGAGCCACGGGAGCGCAGCTCCAGCTCGGCGCGATCGTGCTCGGCGGGAAGGCCTCGTCGACACCATGTGTGTCCCATACGGTGCGGCAGCCGCCGCGCGCGATCAAGCGCTACGGATGGGTCGTCGCACCGAACGCCGACGGGCTCGGCCGGCGTCAGGGGTCGGGCTCGTCCTCGGGCTCGTCCCCTTCCTCGGGTCCGACCTCCGCCCGCCGCTCGCGGATGCGGCCGGCTTCGACCACCTCGTCCCAGTCGGGGCCGTAGCCCTCGTAGTGGACGAGCCAGCGGCTGCCGCGCTGCTCGACGACGACGGCGGGCCACCAGGAGCCGTGCCATTCGACCTCGACCTCTTCCTGCGGCCGCCATGAACCGGCGCTGGCCGACGGGTCGGACGCGGCCGAGATTCCACCGCCGCGAACGCCGTCGACGAAGATGACGGTGGGGACGCTGACGGGCGCGCTCCGCGCGCAGGCCGTCATCAGGAGCGTCGTGAACCCGACGGCGACTGCCCGCAGGCCCATGACTCGAGTCTGGCAGACCACCTCGAGGACGCCAGCGGATCGGCGGATGCTCGCTGGGCGCGATCGGGTCGACGCCCCCGCAGGCCTCAGCGGCTCGACTTGCCCGCGTCGAGCACGAACGCGCGCGTCACGGTCGCGCTGCGGTCTGCGGCCGGCGCCCTCTCCACGGCCGCGGGGACGCCGAGCGTGGTCGTGTCGAACGCTTCGACATGAAGTGCCGGCGCTGCAGCGGGCGCGCCGGCCCCACTCAGCCGCGTCCACGCGATCGCGCCGAAGAGGACCGTCATGCCGATGCCGACGATCCCGAGCCCCCACACCGCGAGACCGAGCTTGGCCTCGCGCTTTTTCGGAGGCATGCGGCTCGAAGCGCCCGACGCCCGAGCGGGGACCTCAGCCGTGACGGGACCCGCAATGTGGAGCTTCGGCTCGGTGGGCGCGTCACGCGTGCCCGACGCGAGCGCATGGGGCCTCGGAGCCAGCGGCGTCGACGTGGAGGAGATCCCGAGCGCGATGTGGAGGCTCGGCGCCTGCTTCGCCGTCTCGATCCGGTCGAGCGATTCGCGCGCGCGGTCCGAAGCGAAGGGCCTCAGCGCATCGGCGAGCTCGCGTGCCGTCTGGAAGCGTAGGGACACGTCCTTGGTCAGGCAGCGCTGGACGACGTCCTCGAGCCCCGCCGGCGCGTGCGGGAGCAGCGCGCGCAGGCTCCGCGGCTCCGTGCTCAGCACGGCGAGGCTCGCCTGGAGGTTCGTCTCCGCGTCGAACGCGTGCTGGCCAGTGACGAGCTGGAAGAGGACGGCACCGGCCGACCAGAGATCGGCTCTGCCGTCGACCTCCTTCGAGTTGCGGACTTGCTCGGGCGCCATGTATCGCGGCGACCCGAGCACCGTGAACGCGCTCGTGACCTCGTGAGGCTTGTCGTCTTCGATGAGCTTCTTGTCGAGGATCTTCGAGATGCCGAAGTCGACGACCTTCACGTGCACCGTGTCGTCTTCGGCGCGTCGCGTGAGGAACAGGTTTGCCGGCTTGAGGTCGCGATGCACGATCCCGAGATCGTGCGCCTGGGCGAGCGCCTCACATACCTGCAGTATACAGTCGACGGCCTCTTCGATCGGGAGCGGACCGTCCTCTCGGAGAACGCGCGCGAGATCGCGTCCCTCGAGGTACTCCATCACCATGTACGGCGCGCCGTCGTCCAGCGTGCCGGCGTCGAGCACCAGCACGACGTGCTCGCTCTCGATCTTCGCCATCGCCCGCGCCTCGCGCTCGAAGCGCGTGCGCAGCTCGTCGCTCGCGAGAGCGCGGCGCAGGAACTTGATCGCGACACGCTGCTCGAGCTGCACGTGCGTCGCCGACACGACGATGCCCGTACCGCCTTCGCCGATGAGGCGCTCGACGCGATACTTCTTCGAAAGGACGTCTCCCGCCGCGATGGGCAGGCCGCCGAGAGTGGCCTCGCTGGCGCTCATCGCGTTCATCGAGCGTATCAGTGACGCAAGAGTCGTACGAGCGGGCTCACCGCCCCTTGAACATCGGTTTGCGTTTCTCCGCGAACGCGGCGAGCGCTTCCCGGCGGTCCTCGCTCACGAGCACCTTGTCGTAGCTCACCTTCTCCAGCTCGAGCCCGAGCTCCAGGGTCGTGTCGAAAGACCGATCGATGGCCTCGAGCGCCGCAGCCTGCGCGATCGGCGCGCCGTTTGCGATCGGCTCGATCCACGCGACGGTGTCGTCGACGATGTTCTTCCCTGCAGGTGTGATGCGGTTGACGAGGCCCCAGGCGAGCGCCTCTTCGGCCCCCAGCCTGCGCCCGAGGAGGATCATCTCCTTGGCACGAGCCTCGCCTACGATCCGTCCGAGGCGCTGCGTTCCACCCGCGCCGGGGATGATGCCGAGCGTCGTCTCGGGCAGCGCCACCTGCGCGTGCGCGGCGGCCACCCGGAGGTCGCACACGAGGGCGAGCTCGAGACCACCACCGAAGGCGACGCCGTTCAGCGCGGCGACGACCGGCTTCGGTGATCGATCGAGGGGTCCGAGCTCGGAGCGATAGAGCTGGACCTGCACGCGGATGTCGTTCTCCGTCATGCCCTGGCGCTCCTTGAGATCGGCGCCGGCGCAGAACGCCTTCTCACCGCGGCCGGTGATCACGATCGCGCGGACAGAGTCGTTCGAGACCGCCTCACGTGCGAGCTTGCCGAACGCAAGGAGCGTCGCGCGCGAGAGGCTGTTCATCCGAGCTTCGCGATCGATCGTCCAGATGACGACACTTCCACGCTGCTCGACCTCGATCGGGAACGATTCGTCTGCCATGGTCGATGCGACGTACCACAGCTCCGCGCGAGAAGGAGCCCGGCGCGTTCCCGCTTCAGCGGACAGTCACGAGAATCAGGGGATGAAGACCTCGACGGCCTTCTTCTTCGCGGTCCCCTGCTTCTTCGCCGAAGCTGCGCCGGCGGCGGATCTCGATGCCGGCGATCGCACGGCGGCCTGAGGAGCAACGTCGTCGATCTCGATCGGCGCGGGTGCCGGCGCACTCTGCGCGGGCTTCGTGGCCGGTGCGCTCGTCATCACCGCGGGGTCCTCTGTTTCCGGCGCGTCGACGGTCGCGGTCATGTAGCTGCGGCCGCGACGCGGCTTCAGATCGTCCGTGAGCTCGGCGGCGGTGAGCACGAGACCGAGCAACAGCACGATGGCGCCGAGGGCCACACCACCCGCGAGCGCCAGCCGCTTCCATGGCACGGTGCGCAGGGCGACCTTCAGATCGGCGAGGAACGCCGCGAGCGGGACGCGGCAGACGTCCATGACGTGCGGCCGCGGCTTCGGCATCTGGACCCATGCCCACCCGAGGCGAAGCAGCGCGAGCGCGGACCGACCGGCGACCGGCCAGGGTGCATGTTGCGGGTCGTACGCCGGCGGGAGCGAAATGGACGTACGCGGCGCGCGTTGCGCGCGCGCCTCGAGATCTTCGAGCGTGTACACGCTGTACGTCAGGTCAGGGGGGAGCCCCGCGGTCTCGGCGCTCGTGCGCACGCCCGAGTCCGGAGCGGCCTCGACGTCGCTCACTGCCTCCTTTGTGGCGAGCCGTTCGGCGAGCTTCTTCTCCATGTCACGCCAAGGAACGAGGTTACGGATCGTCGGCGCCCCGTCGGCGTTCGCGCCCGAGGGACGCCGGTAGACGCCGTTGCTCGATGGACGAGCGGCGTGGCGGCTCTCGTCGCCGCGGCTGACCTTGTGGCTCGCCGATGTCCGGCCCATTCGACGACTGTAGAAGCAGCCGTCGGGCCAACGTTCGGGCGTGGGATGGTCGCTCCAGTGACCGCAGTTTTTCAGCGGTAGCGGCTCTCCGACCTATCCCGTTCGGCACAGGCCTATGGACAGCCCGAGATCCATCTGATGGGGCCTGGCATCGACGCGGCTGGTTCGCCGCTGCACCAGTTGGACCAGTGCAGCAGCATCCTACCGCTTCTTCTTCACCTTCGACGGCTTCGCGGGACGCACGCGAACAGTGTCCTTCGCCCTCGCCTTGCTCGCCTCCCTCGCCCGCTGCTTGTCGGAGGGCCTCGACTTCGTCGGCTCGTCCTTCGAGCGCTGCGCTTCGAGCTTCGCGAGCCGTGCACGGAGCTCGCGCTGCTCGCTTTCGAGACGCTCGACGCTCTCCTTGAGCTCGTCGTTGATCTTCCGCTCGCCGCCGAGATCGCGCACGACCTCGCGGATGCGGCGGCGGACGCGCGGGTCGAGATCGACCTCGCCGCGGGCGCGGAGCGCCGCACGCGATCGCGCATCGCCGAGGTCGGCGAGCGCGCGAACGACGTCCATGCGGAGGATCGGGTCGGAGTCGTCCAGCAGATCTTCGAGGTGCTCGCGCGCACGTCGATCGGTGGCGAGCTTGGGGATGGCGAGGGCCGCCGCGCGCCGTACCCGCGTGGGGTGACCGTAACGCGTCCGCGAGAACAGATGAGGTAGCGCGCGGTCGTCCCGGAGCGCAGCCAGCCCGTCGATCGCGCCCGACGCGACGACGTCCGCCCACGACGGTCGCGCCAGCAGATCGAGGAGCACCTCGAACGCCGTCGTCTGCCGGGTCTTGCCGAGAGCGCGCGCGGCCTCGGCCTCGACGAGGT
This sequence comes from Pseudomonadota bacterium, assembly GCA_023423895.1. Taxonomy (GTDB): domain Bacteria; phylum Myxococcota_A; class Polyangia; order Polyangiales; family Polyangiaceae; genus Labilithrix. Next base: position 1,045 of record JAFAER010000128.1, on the reverse strand, counting down.
AGCTGTCGTCGCGGAGCGCCTTCGGCTTCAGCGCCTCGACGGCCGCGGTCGTTCGGAAGCGCCCGAGCGCGTCGACGACGCCGCGGCGAACCTTCGGGTGCGCGACCTCGCGCGCTTTCGCCAGCACCTCGAACGCCTCGCGCGCGCGGAGCTTGCCGAGTGACTCCGCGCACTCGACGCGCACGCCCCAGAACTCGGCGTCGTCGAGGAGCCGCTTCGCGAGCGCCTCGATGGTCGGTGGGTCGTCGGTCTTCGCGAGCGCCTGCGCCGCGAGCCAGCGTCCCCGGGCAGTCCGGGCGTCGGCGAGCTGGGCGCGCAACATGTCGGCCGGCGCCTTGACCGTGACGTCACCCAGGATCCGCATCTCTGGATCGACGACGACGAAGCGCGGGCGCGCTGCGCACGGGATGGCGAACGTGTCGACGCGCGAGGTCAGCTTGAGCTTCTCGCGTCGCTCTTGGCGGGTCTCCGGATCGACGATCGCGAGGACGATGGGCACCTCGAACGCGCTCGGAACGCCGTCGTTCGTGCTCTGGGTCTGCTTCGCCGCGCAGCGAAGCACGCCGTCCTCCCAGGAGAGGCTGATCTCGACATCGGGATGGCCGGGACGATGAACCAGCTCTTCGAAGCGACGACCGAGGCTCCGTCCGGACACCTCTTCGAGGGCGCGCATGAGATCGCGCGTCTCGACAACGCCACGCGCATGCCGCTGGAGGTACGTCGACACGCCCTTCCAGAACAGCGCGTCGCCGAGCTCCGTCCGGAGCACGTGGAGGACGAGGCCGCCCTTCTCGTAGAGATGCCGATCGAACAGATCGAGCGGCGCGTCGTAGTCCTGGCAGACGATGGGCCGGCGATAGCGGCCGCCCGCTTCGCCGAGGTAGCTCGCGAGGTCGTTGCGGATGCCGTACTCGTATTCGTCACGGCCGAGATGGTGCTCGCGCCAGACGTGCTCCATGAACGTGGCAAAGCCCTCGTTGAGCCATCCCTCCGACCAGTCGCGGCACGTGACGAGATCGCCGAACCACTGGTGGGCGAGCTCGTG
>JAFAER010000051.1 GCA_023423895.1 Pseudomonadota bacterium | reverse complement strand
ACACGAAGATCCTCGAGCTCGATCCGGACGATCTCCAGGCGCTCTCGCGTCTCGACGTCCTCTACGAGCAGGCGCAGAACTGGCAGGAGCTCCTCGGCGTCCTCACTCGCGAGAGCGAGATGTGTGAGGACCCCAACGAGGCGATCAGCTTCCAGTACCGCATCGCGGAGCTCTACGAGAAGCGGCTCGACGACGTCACGCGCGCCATCGAGCTCTATCGCGAGATCCTCCAGCGTCAGGTCGATCACGAGCCGACGCTCCTCGCCCTCGAGGGGCTCAAGAGCGGCACCAAAGATCCGCTCGGCGCCGCTGCCGTCCTCGAGCCGGTGTACGAGGCCGCCAGCGACTGGCCGCGCCTCATCTCCGTGCACGAGGTGCAGGTCGCGCACGCGGACGACGCGTTCCAGAAGGTGGATCTGCTCCACCGCATCGCGCGCCTCTACGAAGACGCGCTCGAGAACCACGGTGCTGCGTTCGACACGTACGCCCGTGCGCTCACGCTCGACAACGGCAACGAGGCGACGCTCCAGAACCTCGAGCGGCTCGCGATGGTGGTCAATCGCTGGCCGCAGGTCGCGCAGCTCTACGATGCGGAGCTCGACAAGCTCACGGAGACGCCCGACCGTTTCGTCGAGCTCGGGCTCCGGCTCGCGCAGATCTACGAGCTGCAGCTCGAAGACGTCGACAACGCCATCGGGCGGTACCGCCGCGTGATGGAAGTCGAGGCCGAGAACCAGACGGCCGTTCGCTCGCTCGACCGCCTCTATCTGCAGACGGAGCGGTGGCCGGAGCTCGCGGCGATCCTCGAGCGCGAAGCCGAGATCGGCCAGACGCCTGACGAGATCCTCGAGTTCAAGTTCCGGCTCGGTCAGGTCCAGCAGCTCTCGCTGAACAACGTCGACGCGGCGATCGCGGCGTACCGCGATGTCCTCAGCGCGGCTCCGGAGCACGAGAACGCCGCGCAGGCGCTCGAAGGGCTCTTCGCGAACGGCATCAAGCAGGTCGAGATCGCCGAGATCCTCGAGCCGCTGTACCGCGCCGCCGGCGAGTGGGAGAAGCTCGCGGGCGTTCACGAGGCGCAGCTCGCGCACACGCCGGCCAACCCGGAGACGAACAACGAGGAGCGCCTCGCTGCGTACTACCGCATCGCGGAGCTGTTCGAAGACAAGCTGATGGATCCGGTGCGCACGCTCGACGTGTACATCCGGGCCCTCAAGGAGTTCCCGCTCGACGAGAAGTCGGGCGAGGAGTCGCCGCGCCTCGCGGGCACGATCGACGGTGGCTGGGAGACGCTCGCTAACGCGTATGCGGACATCCTCGGCCTGCACCAGGACAAGACGGTCCAGTGCAGCATCGGTCGGCGTCTCGCGAAGACGTTCGAAGACGACCTCGGTGACATCGACAAGGCGGTCGAGACGTACCGCTACGTCCTGTCGGTCGAGGAGCTCGATCAGGAGGCGCTCGCCAACCTCGATCGCATCTACGTGTCGATCGAGTCGTGGGCCGACCTCGCCGGCATCCTCGAGATGCGCGTGCGGGCTCCGGCCGACGATCTCGAGCTGACGGAGCTCTACGCGCGCCTCGGCGAAGTCTACGAGTCGCGTCTCGGTGACATCCCGAACGCGACCCGCGCGTTCCGGAAGATCTTCGACGAGCTCGACAAGACGCACGACGGCGCGATCCAGGCGCTCGCGCGCATCTACTCGGGCCAGGAGAACTGGATCGAGCTCAACGTGGTCTACGAGCGCGAGCTCGAGAACGCGTCGGGCGACGTCGCCGAAGCGGAGATCCGCGCGAAGCTCGCGCACCTCGCCGCGGAGCGCTTGAACGATCCGAGCAAGGCGATCGACACCTGGAAGATCGTCCTCGATCTTCGCGGTGAAGATCCCGAGGCGCTCCAGGCGCTCTCGAACCTCTACGAGCAGCAGCAGCAGTGGCGCGAGCTCGTGGACATCCTCGAGCGCCAGTACGACATCGCCTCGAGCGACGACGACCGCGTGAACATCCTCACGCGGAAGGCGCGCACGTTCGAGGGCAAGCTGCAGCGCGACGACCTCGCGCTCGAAGACTGGAACCGCGTCCTCGACATCGACTACGCGAACCTCGCAGCGCTCCGCGCGATCGCCGCCATCCGGCGTCGTCAGGGCGATGCGCAGGAGCTCGTCACGGCGCTTCACCAGATGGTGGACCGCGCGGCGGCGATGTTCGATCCCGAGGAGCTGAAGGAGATCTTCCGCGAGCTCGGCAAGGTCTACGGCGAGCAGCTCTCGCAGCCGTACGACGCTGCGGACGCGTGGCGGAAGCTCCTCGAGGTCGGCCCCGACTTCGAGGCGATGGACGCCCTCGAGGCGATCTATCGCGGCCAGGAGCAGTGGACGGACGTCATCGACGTCAAGATGCAGCGCGCTGCGGCCCTCGAGGATCCGGCGACGAAGGTCGAGGAGTACCGTCAGGTCGCCGAGCTGTGGCGCGAGACGGTCCAGGAGGCGGACAAGGCGACGCTCGCCTGGCAGAAGATCCTCGAGGTCGACAACACCCACGACGAGGCGTTCCACCAGCTCGAGAAGCTCCACACGGCGGCGAACCGCTGGGAGCCGCTCATCGAGCTGTATCTCGGGCGCCTCGACACCCGCTCGGAGACCGCTGATCGGACGGACCTGCTCCGTCGCATCGCGAAGGTCTTCGAGGAGAAGCTCGACGACAAGAACCAGGCGCTCGACGCCCTCATCAACGCGCTCTCGGAAGACTTCCACGATCGCGAGACGGCCAAGTACCTCGAGCGCATGGCGCAGGGCACGGGCCGCTGGGGTGAGGTGATCCAGACGGCGAACAACTGGCTGCAGGCGCAGAGCGAGGCGCATCAGAAGATCCGCCTCTGCCTGCACCTCGCCAAGTGGTACGGCGACGACCTCGGCCACCCCGAGTACGCGCAGCCCTATTACGCGCAGATCGTCGCGCTCGACCCGAACAACGTCGGCGCGCTCCGCCAGATGGGGCAGCTCTATCGCAAGAACGGCAACTGGCAGCAGCTCGGCGCCACGCTCACGCGTGCGCTCGACGTGGCGGTCAGTGACGTCGATCGCAAGGAGATCCTCACGGAGCTCGGCGAGCTGCTCGACACGCAGATGAGCCAGACCGATCAGGCGGTGACGCACTTCAACCGTGCGCTCGAAGTCGACGGCCTGTTCATCCCGGCGATCGAGAACCTCGAACGCATCTACGCTTCACGCGGCGAGAAGCGGCAGCTCATCGACATCCTCACCCGCAAGGTCCGCGCGCTCAACGATTCGTCGGAGATCGCGACGACCAAGCTGCGGATCGGAACGCTTCACGAGGAGATGAGCGATCCGAACCGCGCGGCGCAGTCGTTCCGCGAGGTCATCGAGATCGAGCCGCAGAACCTCCAGGGCCTCCGCGGCCTCGCGCGGGTCTACGAGACCCTCAACCAGTGGCCCGAGCTCGTTCGGGTGCTCGAAGCGCAGCTCGACGTCGTCACGACGGAGCGTGAGCGCATCGACATCCTGATGCAGCTCGCCAGCATCCACGAGGAGCAGTTCCTCAAGGCGGACATCGCGGCTCAGCGGCTCGAGCAGGTGCTCGAGATCGATCCGAACCACGAAGAAGCCTACTTCGCCCTCGAGCGCTGCTACCGCAAGCTTCGCCAGTGGACGGAGCTCATCAACGTCTACGAGCGTCACATCTCTGCGACGCTCGACCGTAAGACGAAGGTCGATCTCTACGGCGCGATCGCCCAGGTCTACGCCGACGAGGTCGAGGACACGGACCGCGCGATCGACGCGTACCGGAACATCGTCGACCTCGACGACACGAACCTCCCCGCGCTCGAAGCGCTGTCGAAGCTCTACGACAAGCAGGGAGATGCGTCGCAGTCGATCGACTACATGACGCGTGTCGCGGAGCTCACGCAGGACTCCAAGCAGCGCGTCGAGAGCTACTACCGCATCGGTAAGGCGCTCGACGAGAAGCTCGGGGACCGCGTCTCGGCGCAGGACCGCTACGAGATGGCGCTCGATCTCGATCCGTCGCACCTCCCGACCCTGGGAGCGCTGCGCCAGATCGCGACCGACAACGCCGACTACGACAAGGCGGCGCGCTACATCGACCAGGAGCAGAGCTACACGCCGGCCCCGCGCCAGCGCGCTCGTCTCCTCGTCGAGCTCGGACGTCTCCGCGAGGAGATGCTCGGCGATCACGACAGCGCCGTCCTCGCCTGGGAAGCGGCTTACGAGGCCGACCCCGAGAACGAGGAAGCGGCGATGCCGCTCGTCGACGAGTACATTGGCAAGGAGAGCTGGGAGAAGGCGGAGCCGCTCCTCGACATGCTCACCCGCAAGGCGGGCAAGCGTGATCGCGGCGAGCAGCACACGCTCTACAACAAGCTCGGTATGGTCTGCGCGTCGCTGAACCGCGACGAGAAGGCCCTGAAGGCGTACAGCGCGGCGCACCAGCTCGATCTGACCGATCAGGTCACGATCCGCGGGCTCGCCGAGGTCAGCTTCCGCCTGAAGGACTGGGCCGCGGCGCTCACCAACTTCCAGAAGGTGCTCACCTCGCTCGCCGAGGACGAGAACGCGGAGCGCGCCGAGGTCTACTTCAAGCTCGGCTGCATCAAGCGTGAGCAGGGCCAGGCCAAGCAGGCGATCAACAACTTCGAGAAGGCGCTCGGCGTAGACACGTCGCACCGCCCCACGCTCGAAGCCCTCGTCGGCATCTACACCGACCTCAAGGACTGGAAGCAGGTCGTCGCGTACAAGCGCGCGATCCTCGACACCGTCGTCGAAGGTGAAGAGCGCTACGCGATCCTCGTCGAGATTGCGGACATCTGGCAGGACCAGGACCGCAATGCGGTGAAGGCGATCGAGGCGCTCGAGGACGCAAAGGATCTCCAGCCGGAGAACCGCGCGCTCCTCAACAAGATGCTGCCGCTCTACGAGGCCACGCAGAACTGGACGCGCATGATCGAGACCATCACGGCGATCGCCGAGATGGAGAAGGACAACGCGCGCAAGGCCAAGTTCGTCTTCACCGTCGCGCAGCTGTATCGCGACAAGATGCAGGACCAGGATCGCGCGGTCGAGATGTTCAACGAGGCGCTCGATCTGAACCCGAGCTACCTCGAGGCCTTCGAGCGCATCAACAAGATCCTCACTGCGCAGAAGGACTGGAAGCAGCTCGAACGCGCGTTCCGCAAGATGCTCCGCCGCCTCTCCACGGCGAACGCGGGCAACCCGGACCTCGAGTTCAACCTCTGGCACAACCTCGGCCTCATCTACCGAGACCGCCTCAACGACATCAACAGCGCCATCGAGGCGTTCAAGATGGCGACGCGGTTCAAGCCGGAGGAGCCCGTGGAGCGCCAGATCCTCGCGGAGCTCTACGAGACCACCGACCAGCTCGAAGCGGCTGTCGGCGAGCACTCGCAGGTGCTGCAGAAGGATCCGCTTCGCGTCGACCCGTACCGTGCGCTCTACAAGCTCGCCTTGAAGATGCACGACTACGATCGCGCCTGGTGCATGTGCGCGGCCCTCGCGTTCCTGCACAAGGCGGATGAGGAGGAGCAGCGCTTCTTCGAGGACTACCGCCCGCGCGGGATGATCCAGGTGAAGAGCCGGCTCGACAACGAGCAGTGGGTGAAGAACCTCTTCCACAAGGACGAGAACATCTTCATCGGCAAGATCTTCGAGATGGTCACGCCCGCGGCGATCGTCGCGAAGACGCAGGCCCTCGCGAAGGCGAAGCAGCTGCCCGCGCTCGATCCGCGCTTCAAGCAGGATCCGGCCACGTCCACCGTCACGTTCGCAAAGACGTTCGGCTGGGCGGCGCAGGTCCTCGGTATCCAGTTGCCCAACCTGTACGTGCGCAACGACGTGCCCGGCTCTCTCGTCGCCGTGCCGTCGCGTCCGCCCGCATCGGTTGCCGGTCAGTCCGTGCTCACCGGCTACACGCCGCAGGAGCTGACATTCATCGTCGGCAAGCACCTGTCGTCGTACCGCGGCGAGCACTACATCAAGAACCTCTTCCCGACTCTGGGTGAGCTGAAGGTCGTCTTCTTCTCGGCGATCAAGATCATCCAGCCGGACTTCAACGTCCCCGCCGAGATGGCGCAGGCGGTGAACATGACGGCCAGCGAGTTCGTGAAGTACATGCAGCCGGTCGAGCGCGACTCGCTCCGCCTCGTCGTCCAGAAGTTCATCGAGGACGGCGCCAAGGCGGACCTGAAGCGCTGGATGCAGGCGGTCGACGTCTCGGGCGCGCGTGCAGGCCTCCTGCTCTGCGCGGACCTCGAGATCGCGAAGAAGATCATCGCCGCCGAGCCGCAGCTGCCGGGCGATCTCGCGCCGCCGGACAAGCTGAAGGAGCTCATCGTCTTCAGCGTGAGCGAGCAGTACCTGGCGCTCCGCAAGGCGCTGGGCATCGCGATCGGCTGATCGCAGTCCGTCAGCCGTCGAGCTCGAAAGCGGGCCGTCTCGAAAGAGGCGGCCCGTTTCGCTTCTTCAGGGGCTCAGACCAGACGAGCGGGGGGAACGCTACGACTGCGCGCCGGCGCTGCCAGCGGCCAGCCGCTCGGCGAGCACGCTCAGCACGTCGAACGCGTCGGCGTGCTCGAGCACGATCTCGGTGGTGTCGCCGCTCTGCCAGGACAGCGTCGACGCGGTGGCCTGCCACGTCCTGCCCATGTCGTCGGTCAGCTCGATGGTCTCGCCGCGGAGAAGGCGTGTTGCGAGCAAGAAGGTCACTTCGTCCGGATGGAGCTCGCCAAGGCTGACGGTCGTCGACATTCGCGCGCCCTCAGTAGCGCGCCCCGAGCCGAGCGTCCTCGGATTCTGACGTCTTCGATCGCGAGACGTCGTGCATCCGCGCACCTGCACCGCGCACGGGCCAGATCGGCGCCAGCGAGCCGATCGGGTTGTTGCCCAAACAGGGCCCTGCGTTCGACCATGAAGCAATGGATGTCGTGGGGGCCGCGTGCTGCGGGATTGGTGCGATGGCGATCATGACCGGGATCGGGAGCTCACCGATGTCCGCGTTCGCGCTCGCCCTCGGGTTCTACGGCGTGCATCGGGCGCTGCGGACGGGGCTCACGAAAGCGCTGATCGCGGCCCCGGCCCTGATGTGGCTGGGCGGACATTTCTGGGAATTCGTACCGGAGCGCGTCGTCGACCGCGTCACGCAGCTATCGCCACTCGTGCAGGCGGCGCCGGCGAATCTCGGCATGACCGTGTTTCTGGTCGCGCTCACGTCGATGGCTGTCGCTGCGCGCTCGAAGCTGGGCGCAGGTCTTTCGACGGCGACGCTCGTCGTGCTCGGGGTCGCCCTCTTCTTCAGGATCGTTCCCTCGACGTACCTGCGCGCTGATCCCGGACCGGTCCAGCTCCTGGTGCTCAGGACGGAAGCAGGCTGGAGCTCCGTCGCTCTGCTCCTGAGTGCGCTGTGCATGTTCTTCACCGGCGTCGGCCCAACCGCCGTTCAGCCCCTGCCGCGCCGAGGCGGAGCGATCGCAGGCGTCGTTGGCGCGCTCCTCCTGAGCGCAACGGTAACGGGGATGCAATCCGGTTTGCGCCCGGCCGCAGGAGAGATGTTTGGGATCGGCTTCGTCTGGCTCGTCGGGAGCGCCCTCGTCGCGGTGGGCCTCGGCGCCATGGCACGTGCGGGCGCGAAGGTGGCGGGCTGGATCGGCGTCGGTCTCGTCGTCCTCGGCGTCTTCGGGCTCGTCCCGGTCCTCATGCTCTTCGAGAAGACGGACCAGAACGCCTACGGCTTCGTCATGTCGATGCCGTTCGCGCTCCTCGGGATCGGCATCGCGCTGTTCGGATGGAACGGAGCGCCGTTCGAGGCGGCACGCACGGTCCTCGGCGGCCTCTTCGTCGCGGCCTTTGCCGGAGGCGCGATGGCGTGGCTCGTTACCTACCTCGCGTTCGCCCGCGTGGTCGCGGTGCGTGAGCCCTGGGGCCTGGCGCGACTCACGACCGAGCCGCTCGCGTCACTGGGGCTCGTCTTCTGGGCGGCGCTCCTCCTCTACCTCGCCTTTCCACCTCGAGCTGGAGTCACGCCGTTCGCTCGCGCACCCGGGCCAGCAGCGCAAGCGCGGTAACGACGAACACGAGGCACGCGACGAAGAGCGACGCATGGACGGTCGCTAGGCTTCCGACGATGCCGACGGTGAGCCCGCTGAAGGTGCGGAGCCCAGCCGACGACATGTTGAAGAGGCCGAGCACGCGCCCGCGCATCTCGTTCGGGGCGTTCGTCTGCACGATCGTCTGCGTCATGCTGCTCGACGAGAGCTCGAAGAAGCCGGCTAGGAAGAGGAGCACGATCGCGATCGGATACGAACGCGCGAGCGCGAAAGCGCCGAGCGAGGCTCCCCAGCCAATCGCGAGGACGAGGGCCGAGCGCGGGCTCGTCTTGGAGAGCCTCCGCCCGGTCTCGAGGAGCACCCCGGCCACGAGCGCGCCGGCCGCGTCCGCAGCGAGGAGCATCGTGTAGGCAGCTCCGGGATCGCCGTGTCCGAGGTCCGCGGCGAAGGCCGGCATCTGGGCGTGGTAGCTGTTGCCGACGAACACGGACGCTGCGCCGGCAAGCACGATCATGGCGACGAGGACGGGCATCGAGCGCACCTCGCGAATCGCGTCGACGATGTCGCGAAGGCCGCGCACCGCACGCTTCGGCGGAGGAGCGTCTCGGCGGAACGCGCGGCCGTAGGGCGCGCGGATCAACCAGAGGATCAACGGGAGGTAGAACGCGGCGTTCAGGAAGATGCCGCGCGTCGGCCCGATGGTCCTCATGACGATGCTGCCGACGCCGGGACCGACGAGGACGCCGAAGTAGCGAGCGGTCGCATTGAGGCGAACGGCGCTCGCAAGCGAGGCCGGACCGACGATGTCGAAGAGCAACATCTGGCTCGACGTCATCCAGAAGACGCCGGCGCACCCATGGAGCACCAACAGCGCCATGGCGTGCCAGAGCTGGAGGGAGTCGGTGACGAAGAAGTAGCCCCAGCCGAGCGACACGAGGGTGAAGAGCGCCGCGCCGATCTGGATCAGCCGCCGCGAGTCGAAACGATCGTTCAGCGCGCCGACCGGGACGGAGAAGAGCAGGTACGGCAGCCAGTGCGAGATGACCGCGAAGCCACCCAGCGCCGGCGAGTGGAACTTCTGGAACATCACCCAGTAGCTGATCACGTGCTCGACGTTGTCCGCCATCATCGTCAGCGTGAACGTCGTGACGAAGATGGGGAAACCAGGCACTCGCAGCGCTTCGAAGGCGCGTGGAGCCGGAGGTGAGGCCGTCATCAGGGTGCGTTCTCTTTACTACGAACGCATCCGGCGTCACGCTGGGGGCGTGTACGCTCGAGCTCGCGACCGAACGAGCCGCACGCTCAGGCGGCGAGCTTCTTCACGACCGTGACGAGCTGCGTGGCGTTGAAGGGCTTCACCATCCAGCCCGTCGCGCCCGCTTCCTTCGCCTGGCGCATCAGCGCGGGCTGCCCCTCGGTGGTCAGCATGATGATCGGCAGCTTCGCGTTCTTCGGCGCCTGCTTCACTTTCGTGAGCATCTCGATGCCGTTCATCCGCGGCATGTTGACGTCACAGATCACGACGGCGATGTCGTTCGATGCCTCGATGACCTCGTAGCCGGCGGCGCCGTCGTGGGCCTCGACGACCTCGAACCCGACCTGCTTGAGCGCCATCGATACTTGTTGACGAACGGTTGCGGAGTCATCCACGACGAGAATCTTTTTCATGGTCATCTTTCCTTACGGATCCGTTTCGAGGTTCTGAAGGGCGGCGCGGAGCATCTCAGAACAGGAGCATGTCGCCTTCGCTCGCGCCGAGCACCGCAGGGTCTTGCTGGGGGGCGAGGACGAACTCCGCGTCGAAGCGGGCGTCGAGCCACACGGAGACGGTGCCCGCGTCACCGCGGAACCCGTAGGCCCACACGTCACCTCCGTTGGTCGGCACCAGCCGGAGCTCGACGCCGCGAAGGACCATCGGGATCGCGAGATGCAGCTCCGTTCCGTACGCGAGCAGCTTGTTCTTCAGTCGGCCGAGCAACTGGTTCGCGAGCTCCCCGATGAAGTCGTCGACGGCGCCGGGCGTCTTCGAATCGCCGCCCGCGCTCTCGAACGCCGCGGCGGCGACGTCGTGCGCGATCGCGATCCCGAGCGCGCCCCGGATGGCCCCGCCGGAGAACCCGATGATCGCCACGGATTGGCTCGCTGCACCCACCTCGGTCGCCGTCTCGAGCTTCGTGCCGTAGGCGCTGAACAGCTCGCACGTCGCGGTGCGGACCAGGTCGTCAATCACTTCTTTTACTCCGTTCATTGTCTTTGCTCCGTTGCGTCACTGTTCATTCGGCCGAGGCCGCGGCGGCGGCCTGGAGGTGAAGGGCTCCTGCCTCAACGGCGTCGAGCGCCGCGAGGAAACGTGTTTCGAAGCTCAGGGCGTCGTGCGCCTTTTGGGCTTCGGTGAGGATCGCCTGCAGCCGGGACTCGCCGGCTTTGAGGACCGCGTCGAGCGCATCACGGAGGCCGCGGGCGCGCGGCCCGAGCTTCGCGATCTCACGTCGGAACTCGCTGACGAACGCGAGGGAGATCTCGCGGATGGCCCGTGCTTCATCCGCGATCGCGGGGAGCGCGGCGACGAGCACGCGCCCCACGGTCGTCACCTGGCGGTTGACGCTCGTGAGCTGCGCGGTCAGCGCGGAGAGCTTCGTCGCAATGGCGCTCATCGCCTCGCCGTCGGACACGGTCTTCGACTTGATGATCGCGTTGACGCTGAGGAGCTTGGCGGCCGACGCCACGCGCCCGATGTCCACGAGCGTGCGGAGGACCTCGTCACACCGGGTCGCGGCCTTCGCTGCCTGCGCCTGCTGCGCGTCAGTCTCGCGGATGACGACCTCGATGTAGCGGGTCACGACGATGTCGAGCTGAGCGATCGTCAGCGCGACGGAGCCTTCCGAGGACTCGCTCGCGAGCCTCCCGATCGCCGCGTGGATCTCGCGGACATGGGAGTGCGCCACCCGGGCGACCGCGTCGACGGACGCGCGGACGTCCGCGAGCGAGCGCACCGTCTGCTCTCGGGCGTCCAGGACGACCTTCGACATGCGCTCGTGATGACGCGCAATGACGGCGGCCGCCTGCGGCGAGAGGGCCTCGGCTGCGGCGCTGGGCTGGCGTGAGTGGTTCATCGGGCTTTCACTTGGAACGGCTCGGAAGACTCAGAAGAGGAGGAGCTCTCCGCTCGCCAGGTCGCCGGTGTCGGCGTCGCCGAGCACGTGGGTACCGGCGCCGAGACGCAACGCGTACACGAGGGGGGCAATCGGTGCCGCCTCACCCGCGAGCGCAGCGACGTCCGTTCGAAGCTCCGCCGCGAATGCGTCGAGGGCATGGAGGTCCTGGACCAGCGGGTCGTGGTACTGCAGCCGAGACAGCGCCACCTGCGAGCAGCGGACGATTTCGTTCGTCTGCGCCTCCGACGCCGACAGGCGCAGGAGCGCTTCCAGCCGCTGCCCCAGGTCGTCGATTTCGGCGATGCTTCCGTCGAGCTTCGTCGAGACTTCTGCGCGGTGCCGTGTCGACCGGTTCGCGCTCTCGGCGACACCGGTGAGCTCGCCGAGCAGCGTGCCGGCTACCGACTCGACGTTGGCGGCGAGGCCGCGGAGGTCGGTGGCGAGCGCACGAAGCTCGTCGGCGAGCACGGACACGTGTTGGTCTTTCGGCGGAAGACGCGCGATCGCGATCTTCATGAAGATCGCGAGCGCGTCGCATGTGAGGACGGCATCGTCGAACTCCTTCACGAAGGCGCCGATCTCACGGCAGTTGCCGATGGCGTCCTGCACCTGACTCTCGAGCGCCTGGTTCTTGGCGTCGAAGCCGTCCAGGTAGGTCGCAAGCAGCGATCCGCTCTCCTTCAGCGCCTCGCCGAGCGACCCCTCGTCCGCCGCGACGTCCTGCATCGAACGCGCGGCGTCTTCGAGCTGTGCGGTCGCCTGTTCGACGATGGCGTTGAGCGCCGACCCCGCCGCAAGCACGGCCGTGTCGCCGATCGCGGTGCTCGACTGCAGGGCCGCGACGAGGTTGCCGTGGGCCGCCTCGAGCTCGGCGTCGGCTCGCTCGTCCGCGCTGACTACGTGCTGGATCGCGTCGTCCGACATGGTCGTCTCCTCAGCTCGCGCGACGCAGCCGCGGCCCGCCCGGAGCGGCAGGAGCGAGGGAGTGCTCGTTCGAACGTCGGGGGAACGTGAAGACGAACGACGTGCCCTGACCAGGACGGCTCTCGACCTCGACGTGCCCGCCGAGCGCGCGGCACCGCTCGAGGACCGCGGAGAGGCCGACGCCGCGGCCGGAGATGTCGGACACGTTCTTCGCCGTGCTGACGCCGGAGGTGAAGAGGGCGCGGACGAGGTCCTCGTGCGTGTCTGCCGGCAGCCCAGCCTCTCGCGCCTTGGCCGCGATCGCGCTCCAGTCGATCCCCTTGCCGTCGTCTTCGAACGCGATGGCGAAGTGGTCGTCCGTCGCGGTCGAGCGCAGGACGATCGTTCCGGCCTCGGGCTTCGAAGCGGCGAGCCGCTGCGCGGGGGCTTCGATACCGTGGTCGATCAGGTTGCGGACGACGTGCACCGTCGACGCCCAGAAGCTGGCAAAGCGGGACGCGGGGAGGCGGACGCCGTGAGCTTCGATCCGAACCTCCGGCTTCGGCTTGTCGAGGCGCACCGCGAGCCGCTCGATCTCCTCGACCATGCGGCCGAAGCGCACGCGCGTCGGTTCGTGCTTGAGCGCCTCGAGCTGGTCGGCGACGACATGGTGAGGCGCCTGCGCCCGGAGCTGGCTGATCACGTTCGAGAGCTCGGTCCGTGAGACCTCGAGCCGCTCAGCGTGAGCGCCTTCGCCCACCAGGGAGGCGAAGCGCTTCTGGATCGCCGCCCAGGCTGCGAAGAGCTCCGCCTTCTGCTCGCCGGTCGGGAGCATCCCGGTGTCGACGATCTGCGTCTCGAGCTCGTGGGCGAGGCGCGCGACGGACGAGACACCCCATTGTGCCGCGTTGCCCTTGACCGTGTGGACGATGGCCATCGCCGCCGGCCCTTCGGTCACGCCAGCCTCGAGCCGAGCGAGCAGGGCGCCCGTCTCTGCGGAGAAGTCGACGAAGCCATCGCGGTCCTGTGCGACGCGCTCGAAGACGGCGACGTATTCGCGCTGCTTCTCTTGCTCGAGCCGCGCGTTCACCTCGGCGGTGACGTCGCTGACCATGAGAAGGGCGCCTTCGAAGGCTTCGCCGCGGACGATGGGCTTGAAGTCGAACGTGAGGTGGCGGCCGTCGTGCTGGATGCGCTTCGGCAGCTGATCGATCGCGACGTCGCGCGGCATCATGTCCTCGAGGACCATCTCCCATCCGAGCTTCAACATCTCGCGCACGCGCTCGTCCGAGCGCGCCACGTGGTCGGCGAAGGTGACGCCCTCCGGCGGTACACCGAGGATCACGTCGAAGGCTGCGGACCGCTCGTTGCCAATCGAGCCATCGCGGTCGACGGTGACGAGCCCTTGCTCGACGGTGTCGAGGACGAGCCGCATCGACTCGTTCCTTGCCTCGAGCTGCTGGGTGCGCGCCGCCACCATCTCTTCGAGGTTGGAGCGGTGCTCCTCGAGCTCCCGGTCGCGTGCCTGGATGTCCGAGAGCATCTCGTTGAAGGCGTCGGTCAGGCTTCCGAGCTCGTCGCTGCTCACCTTGCGCGCGCGGATCGCGAAGTCCTTGGTCTCACGCACCCGGGCGGCCGACGACGAGAGCTCGAAGACGGCGCGCGTCAGGCCGCGCAGGATGAACCAGGCGAGGATCGCGGAGGCGAGCACGACGGCGGCGGACAGGCCGACGCCGAGGCGAATGGCCGCCTGCGTGGCGGCGATCTTCTTCGTGGCGGCGCTCGAGATCCGACCGAGGACGACGGCCTCGATCTTCTGGAGCTTCTCGATGCGCTGTTGTTCGGCGGCGAACCAGGCATTCGGGTCGAGCTCGAGCGTGTCGTCCGTGTTGGAGAGTGCGGTCTCGCGCAGGGCGAGGGCATCCTTGACGACCGTGGACTCCTGGTCGGAGACGTAGGTATGGATGTCGTCGTCGGCGGCGTTCGCGCGGAAGACGTCCGCGTAGATCGCCTGCTCCGTGACGAGCGTGACGAGCGTCTTGTACGCGCCCGGCGGGAACTGCTCCGCAGCGAACACGTAGGAGAGGAGGGCGTGTTCATCGCTGGTGCGCTCCGAGAGCTGCGAGATCGCGACGAGCGAGGAGATGCTACGGAGCAGCTCGCCGTCGTCGGAGAGCTGAGCGAGCGCGGCGGTGGCGCCGATGAGGGCGTCGTCGATCTCGCCGTAGAAGGCGAGGACCTCGTCGACCGACACTACCTCGGCGTCGACCCTCGCGCGGAACGCGCCGCGCTGGTCGAGCTGCTTGCGGGCGGTGCCGAGGCCACCGGCGAGGCGAGGGGGAAGCTTCGAGAGATCGCGGTTCGCGAGGAAGCTCTCGAGCTGACCGATGACGACGTCGGTATCCGCATACTGCTTGTCGATCGCCGGCTTCATCGTGGCGGCGAGCGGCTTGTCGCCGAGGCCTTCCCGCAAGGCGACGCGTGCTCGCTCCGCCTGCAAGGCGTGCATCGTCGCGCTCATCTGCGAGGTGAGATGGGCCAGATCGTCGATCGAGCCGAGCGCTGCAGCGGTCGTCGCTCGGTCGCGGGCGTCGCTCGCGATGACTCCTGCGAGGACGAGGGCCCCGATGACGGGGACTCCGGCCAGCAGGAGAAGCTTGATCCGGATCGAGAGTCTACCGAGCAAGTGCATCGCGCGATCACCTTCCTAGAGGTCGTCCGGGAATAGGACGGCCCGACTTCGTAGACGTTCAGGGGCTGAACGCGCTCGACGTTGCGCCGTTGGAGGTGCGCACGGGCTGCGGCATGCGCCCGAACAGCGAAACACGCGAGGGCGGTGATCATGTCTCGATACATCTGGAGCTACGTCTCGGCAGCGCGGCGTCGCCTCGGCGCGCGCGTCGGCGTAGCCGCGGTGCTCCTTCTGACTCCGGCAGTGGCGAACGCACAGGCTCCGGAGACGCCTCCCGAGGCGCCCCCGGCCGAAGAAAGCAAGCCGGCCCAGCCGGAGGCGACGCCGGACGTTGCGGCGCTTGCGGCTGAGCTAGCGGAGCAGAAGAAGGAGCTCGCGGCCCAGCGCAAGGCGCTCGAGGAGCAGAAGCAGGCTCTCGAAGAGTCGCAGCAGGCGGTCGACGACGTCGCCGCGAAGGTCGATACGGCAGCGGCCGCCGGCGACAGCGATTGGGCGAGCCGCTTCAAGATCTACGGTTTCACCGACGTCGGCCTGAACCGCGTGTGGGCGAACGACGATTCGATCGTCGCGCACACGCTCAACTCGTCCAACGCGACGTCGTTCGTGATCGGCAACCTGAACTTGTATTTCGACGCGCAGCCCGTGAAGGGGTGGCGCTCGCTCGTCGAGGTCCGCTTCACGAACGCGCCGCACGGCGAGATCGCGAGCGTGGGCGGCCTGGGCGGAACGTTCCAGCGCGTGTCGACGCAGCAATACGACCCGCATGCGGGCTCGGTCGCGGCGCCGATGTGGGGCGGCTATACGGTCATCGAGCGCGCCCACCTCGACTGGACGGACATCTCGTGGCTCAAGGTCCGCGTCGGTAACTTCTTCACGCCGTTCGGCATCTGGAACGTCGACCACGGGACGCCGACGCTCATCTCGGTCCAGCTCCCCGGGCTCATCCAGACGCGGATCATGCCGATCCGCCAGACGGGTATCCAGGTCTACGGCAACACGTTCGCCGGTGACTGGGAGCTCGGCTACGTGGCGACGGTGAGCAACGGTCGCCAGGAGCTGTCGAACTTTGCGTTCGACGACAACCGCGGCTTCGGTGGACGTGTCTACGCGAACAACGAGAAGGGCGACCTGTCGATGAAGTTCGGCGCGTCCTTCTACACGGGACGCGTGCGTGACAAGCAGGTCGACGTCGTCGGCATCAATCCGCTCACGTTCAAGAGCTACAGCAACTACGACTTCCGCGAGATCGTCGGTGGAGTCGATGCCTCGGTCGACGTCGGCCGGACGCGCATCCGCGCGGAGGCGGCGTTCAACCGAACGCAATACGATGACGGCAAGCACCAGGTCGCGCTGACGGACCCATCGCAGTTCTTGCCGAACAACGTCGCGAAGTCGGGCTACGTGCTCATGGCGCACCAGCTCCCGTTCGCCCCCATCGAGCCGTACGCGATGGTGGACGGCTCGCACCTGCCTGCCATGGGGCTCGGCGACGCGATTCTCACGCCGTCAGCGGGCGTCAACGTCCGCTTCACGAAGGCCACGATGTGGAAGACGCAGTTCTCGCACAGCTTCTTCTTCGACATGGCGAATGGGAGCGACGTCTCCACGCACAACGCGTCCTATCTCTTCTCTCGCCTGGTGCTGGTGTTCTGATGAAGAAGCTCGCTGTCATCCTCTCACTCACGCTCGCATCGCTCGGCTGGCACGGGACGTCGGGCGCCGAGGCGAAAGAAGAAATCGTGGTGGTCGCGAACAAGGGCTTCGGCCCGCGCAGCCTCTCGCGCGAAGACCTTCGGCCGGTGTTCCAGACCACGAAGGCGGAGTGGCCCGACGGGACCAAGGCCTCGCCGATCAACCTCGCCGACGACAGCCCGACGCGCCATGGCTTCGACGCGGCGGTGCTCGGGCTCGATCCGGATCGCGTCTCTCGCTACTGGGTCGACCGGAAGATCCGCGGCGGCGAGCGTCCGCCCCGCAAGGTAGCCGGCGCCTCGGCGGTGCTTCGTGCAGTCGGCTCCGACAAGGGCGCTGTCGGCTACGTACTCGCCGGCGAGGCGAACGACTCGGTCAAGATCGTCGCACGCATCCGTAATGGACAGGTGCTGGCGCCATGAAAACGTCTGTCGGGGATATGGCCATGAATCGTTCGATCGCGTTGTTGTTCCTGTCGTCTCTCATCGGTGTCGCGACCGTCGGTTGCGACTTCGACGACGTCTGCGGCAAGGGCCTCGTCGAGGACGAGATGGGCTTCTGCCGGGTTCCGCCCGCGCCCACGCCGGAAGCCGGCGCAAACGACGGTGGCGCCGACGAAGGTGGCGAGGCGGGTGCGCCCGCGGCGAGCTCGTTCGGCAAGACGTGCGCGAGCATGGCGGAGTGCGGAGGTGACGCGCCGATTTGTGCTGCGCCGCAGCTGCCCTATTGCACGCAGATCTCGTGCGAGGCCGGCGAAGCGAACGCCGGCGTGTGCCCTGCCGGGTGGCAGTGCATCAAGTCGGGCTCGCAGCCGTCCGCCTGCGTCAAGATGTGAGCGCTCTCGGGCGCGTCCGTGCTGCCCGCAGCACGGGCGCTGCTCGACGTGTGGTATGTCGCGGATGTCGCGATGGCCGAAGGTACTGCACGACGTAACAAGCGCGCACTCTGCTCGTTCAGCGGAGGCAAGGACTCTTGCCTGGCGCTCTGGCGTGCACGGCAGGATCCAGAGCTCGACGTACGAGCGCTGCTCGTCATGTTCGACGAATCCGGGGAGCGCAGCCGCTCGCACGCATTGCCTTCAGCCATCGTGGCAAAGCAGGCCGACGCGCTCGGCCTCGAGCTCGTCATTCGAAGCGCCAGCTGGAAGACCTACGAGCAGGTCTTCGTCGACGCCTTGAAGGAGCTCCGCACGGCCGGCTTCGAGGTCGCCGTCTTCGGTGACATCGATCTCGAGGCGCATCGCGCCTGGGAGGAGAAGGTCTGTGCGGCGGCCGGTATGTCCGCGCGGCTGCCGTTGTGGCAGACGGACCGGAATGCGCTCGTGAGCGAGGTGCTCGACGTCGGGTTTCGCGCCCGCGTCGTCTGCGTGGACTCGCGATACCTGAGCGACGACTTCTGCGGACGCGAGTACGACGCGTCGTTCATCCGCGACCTGCCGCCCGGCGTGGATGCATGCGGAGAGAACGGCGAGTTTCATACACTCGTCTACGACGGCCCGGGCTTCGTCCGTCCGGTGGCGTTCGAGATCGACGGCTTCGAGGACGTCGTGACGGCGCCAGAATACGGCGCCGTCAGATACCGGTTCGCTCGGCTGCGCTAGGTGAGCCGGCCGTGGTCGCGCGACGCGCGTGCCACGACCCTTAGCAGCACGCCGACCGCGACCGTTGCATGAAGGACGAGCGGCTCCGACCGCGGGACCCGGGCTGGGTCATACGCGAAACGGCGCTCTTCATGCACGTCCGTCGGGTACGTTCATGAGCGTCGACCTCACCGAGTGCGATCGCGAGCCAATCCACGTCCCGGGAGCCATCCAGCCCCACGGCATCTTGCTGTCGCTGACCGAGCCATCGTTCGTCGTGACCCACGCGAGCGCGAATCTGCGCGAGCTGCTCGATGTCGACGCCGATGCCGCCCTCGGTCGTCAGCTCGAGGACATCCTCGGAGAAGCTGCGTCTCGCGAGGTCCGCCGGGCGCTTACGGCTCATCCGCGTCCGGAGCTCACGGCGCCGGTGGCGGTCGAGAACGAGACCCGAAAGTTCGACGGGGTCGTGCACCGGTATCGCGACGTGACGATCCTGGAGCTCGAACGATGCGCCGCCGTGGCGTCGTCTACCGACACGTTGCTGCGTAGCGCCCTGCAGCGACTGCAGGCGGCGCAGACTGAGCAGGAGCTCGCCGCGATGACCGTGGAGGAGGTGCGCACGCTGACGGGCTTCGACCGCGTGATGCTCTACCAGTTCGACGAGGACGATCACGGCGAGGTGATCAGCGAGGCGCGCGCCGACGATGTCGAGTCGTTTCTCGGGCTGCACTACCCGGCCTCGGACATTCCGTGGCAAGCGCGCCTGCTCTACGCCACGAACTGGCTGCGCCTCATCCCGGACGTCGACTACACACCCGTGCCGATTGTCCCGCGCGCCGGCGCGACCGACCCACGGCCGCTTGACCTTTCCCTCGCTGTCCTCCGGAGCGTGTCTCCGATACACATCGAGTACCTCCGGAACATGAGGGTGCGTGCGTCGATGAGCATCTCAATCGTCGAGTCGCAACGCCTGCGGGCGCTCGTGGCATGCCACCACCGCACCCCGCGTCATGTGCCGCTGCCGGTTCGTGGTGCGTGCGAGCTGCTCGGTAGGCTCGTCTCGCTCCAGCTAGTCGCGCTAGAGGAGCGCGAGAAGAAGGCGAACCTGCGAAAGCTCGAGGAGAGCGTGGCGCGGCTCGCGGAGGCGCTGCGTACCGCACCCGGGGAGCCGACGTCGGCGCTCCTCGCGCACGCCGACGCGATGCTCCGGCTCGTCGGCGCGGGCGGCGCGGCCATCCGCAACGGGACCGGCGTCCACCTGGTCGGTGCGACGCCGACGCGCGCAGAGGTCGACGCGATCATCGACTGGCTGGAGCGGCGCGATACACCCGTGTTCGAGACGAGCTCCTTCTCGCGCATCTGCCCGGCGGCCAGCGGTTGCGTACGTCAGGCAAGCGGCATCTTGGCGGTGACAATCCCGACCCGCCCGCGCGGGTTTCTTTTGTGGTTTCGGCCGGAGCTCTCCCGGACGGTGGCCTGGGCCGGCGATCCAGAGGTGCCGCGGCCTGATCCGCTGGACCGCCGCATCCGCCCGCGACGTTCCTTCGAGGCGTGGAAGGAGGACGTCACCGCGCGCTCGGCACGCTGGACAGCGGCGGAGATGGACGTGGCGAACCAGCTGAGGCGTTACGCGATCGAGGTCGATCTGGTAAGGCAGGTTCGTCGAGCCGAGAGCGCGATCGAGCTACGCGACGAGCTCATCGCAGTCGTCTCCCATGACCTGCGCAGCCCTCTGCACGTCGTCGAGCTTGCGGCACACGTCCTCGCCGAGCGCACGCAGGATCCTTTGGTGGAGCGCATCACTCGCGCGGCATGTCGGATGGACTCGTTGATCTCGGACCTGCTCGATCTGGCCAAAATCGAGGGAGGCCGGTTCGGAATTGTGCCACGGTCTCTGAGCGCGGGAGCCCTCGTCGAGGAGGGCCTCGCGCTGATCGAGGCGCTCGCCGAGCAGAAGCGTGTACGGCTCGAGTCGGACGTTGCAGACGTCCGCGTCCGCGCCGATCAGCAGCGCGTTCT
Source organism: Pseudomonadota bacterium (assembly GCA_023423895.1). Taxonomy (GTDB): domain Bacteria; phylum Myxococcota_A; class Polyangia; order Polyangiales; family Polyangiaceae; genus Labilithrix. The sequence goes on along the minus strand of JAFAER010000051.1, from coordinate 42,652 downwards.
GCAGGTCCTCTCGAACCTGCTCGGCAACGCGATCAAGTTCACGCCCGAGGGCGGCCGGATCCGGGTAGCCGTCGAGCCACAGGGGGAGTGGGCGCAGTTCTCGATCGAGGACTCCGGACCAGGGATCTCGCCGCGTGAGCTCCCGCACGTCTTCGATCGATACTGGCAGGGACGTGGCCTCTCGCGTCACGGCGCAGGGCTTGGCTTGTACATCGCGAAAGGGATCGTCGACGCGCACGGCGGGCGCATCTGGGTCGAGAGCGAGCTCGGGAAGGGGACCACGTTTCATTTCAACTTGCCGGTGGCGGTCGGAGCTGCGGCATGACGGTCGTTCGTGCTCCCGCCGCGCTCTCGCTCCTACTCCGGGATGGCACGAGCGAGCAGCATCGTCTCGCTGAGGAGGCGCCGTTCGTGCGGACGCTCCTCGGCGGGCGCACTAGGCGAGACGAATATGCCGGCTTCGTGCAGAGCCTCTATTTCGTCTACCGGGAGCTGGAGTCCGTGCTCGACGTCCACCGCGGCCATGGCTTCCTCGAACGCCTCGATCTCCCGGGGCTGCGTCGGCTTCCCGGCCTCGAAGCGGACCTGGCATGGTGGAATGGTCCGAGCTGGAGCGATGCTCTCCATCCGTCGCCGGCCACACGCGCCTACTGCATACGGATCAGAAACCTCGGCGCTTCGGCGCCGATGCTGATCGTCGGACACCTCTACGCACGCTACCTCGGCGATCTCTCGGGCGGGCAGGTGCTCCGACGCGCCGTCGAGCGCACGTTCGGGCTCGTCGACGGCATCGGCACGGCGTTCTATCGTTTCGGTGCCACCTCCGAGCGTGGACGTCTGAGGGAGCGCTTTCGGGCATGTCTCGACAGCCTCCCGGTAGATGCAGACGCGGCGCAGAGGATTGTCGCCGAGGCGTGTCGGGCGTTCGAGCACAATCTCGAGCTGTTCTACGAGCTCGCACCATCCGAGCCCGAACGACGAGCGCGGCCGCTGACGTGAGATGGAGCGCGGACAGAGCAGCGTCGGCTTGGGCGCCCGCCCGCGTGGGTTCTCCGGCATCTCGAACCGCTGCTTCGCTCGCCGAGAGCCAACGCGGCACGTGTGATACGCCGGCTCGGAGTGGAGTCGGTCAGGTCCGACGAGTGATCGAGTGAGCGCACGCGATGAGAACGCCGCCACTGGCCGGTCGCGCGATGTCGATTCCGTGAGGGAGTGCCCGCGAGCGGACTGACCGAGAGCTCGTCAGCTCGGGTGCGTGCACGTAGCAGAGCGCTTCTGCGGGTTGTCCCACGTGAAGCGGTCGACGAGGACGACTTCGTCGTCCGCGGCGAGCGGATCGACGCGCCCGAAGACCCACCCGTCCGCGCGCGAGCCGTCCTTCTTGAAGCGAAGGCGCACGAAGTGTTTGTAGCCGGGATGCGCCAGCGCGCTGAACGCCTGGTGCTGCTCGAGCCCGAGGATCGTCAGGAGCATGAGGTACGTCCCGATGGCGAGGGTGCCGACGTACACGGAGAGGATGAAGGCGATGGCGGCGAGGGAGAGCGCCTCGGGCAAGTGGCCGATGTGAGCCGCCGCCCAGCGCACGACCTCGAACACGACGAGCGGCAAGAAGCCGATGACCGTGCCCGTCACCAGCGACAGCGCGCCGACGCGGACCGGCTTGTGTCGCCAGCCGCCGAGGAAGATGCAGATCAGCGTCGCCAGCGCTGCGGTGAGGAGGCTCGTCGCGGGAGCAGAGGTGCCCGTCGACCACTGAACCCCGAACAGCGGGATGTACGTGAGCGCCATCGCGGTGTGGACGACGAAGCCGGAACGACCGTGTGCGATCTGCCAGGGGACCTGGAGCGCGAGGACGAGCGTCGTCTTCGGCCCGGGGAACTCCGCATCGGGCGCCGGCAGCCCGCCTCGCGCGATGCACTGCGGATGGAGAAAGGCGCCGCCGCCGCCGGCGATGACCTGCGCCCCCGCGCCGAACGTCTGCCGGCAGTAGTGGTGCGTGTCGCCCGTGAGGACGAGGAGCCCGTCGCCCTTGATCGTCAAATCAAGCGCCGCGAGCGTCTGCTGCCCCGCCGGGTTCGGCTCGAGGAACGCATACGGCGGATCCGCCACGCAGAGGACGAGGCCCCGGGAAGGATCGCGCTCCTCCGCGAAGTAGCCGCGCTGCGCGAAGTCGACGAGGCGGAGCTGGCGGTCGATCCCCCAGAAGTCCACGTCCGGCGCGATGCGGAACGACCAGTAGCTGGCCGACTGGACCGGCGTGTACCCCGTGAGCGCGAGCGCTGCGCGTTTGACGACCGAGTTCCCGAGCCGGAACGCCTCCACCCATTCGATGAAGTGTCCGATCTGACCGAGTCGGTCGATCGAGAGATCATCTTCGGCCTTCGCGCTGCCCATCGCCCGGTTCGCGCGATCGAGCTTGATCCTCCGCGCGCGGAACATGCGGCCGAAGCCGTCGAGGCCGGCATACCAATCGTGGTTGCCGGGAACTCCGAGCAGCGCGCGCGGCTTGCCGTCGAAGGCCGTGCGCAGGACCTGGTTGAACGGAACGACGACGCGGTTGTGGATCTCGATGTCCGTCGCGACCGGATACGCCGTGTCACCGCCGAAGACGAGGACGTGTCCGCGGGGCAAGGCGAGCTTCTGTCCGGGATGGTCGGGATCGTCGACCTCGTACGTCGAGGCGATCATCTTCGCCACGGCCTTGCTGAGCGAGAAGTCGTCGCCCGTGTCCGCGACGAAGTCGATCCACACGTCGTCGTCGAGCGCTTCGGCCAACGTCTGCGCTTCCGGATGCGACGCGCCGATCGTCTCCGCGAGCCTTCGCGTGAGCGCGCGCGCCGAGTCGGGCTGCATCCAGTCGCGGCAGTCGATGTCCTCGGTCGCGATCACGCTCGCGGCGAGGTGCCAGAGGTGACCCCAGAACGACTTGAAGCCGAACCACGCGATCGCGCGCGGCCATCGTTTGCCGCGCGCGTAGAACAGCTTCGGGACGTCCTCTGGCAACGGCTTCGGGACGACGGGCGCGATCTGCGCGACGGGCGCGATCGGCGTCGTCTCCGCCATCTCCCACGACGGTGTCTCGGAAGGCCGTGACGTCTCCTCGTGCACGTGCGCATCGTAGTCGTGTTGCGCACGGGCTTTCCACAGAGAGCGGTCCCGGGATCGCTCCCCGAACGACCAAGCCAGCGCAAAGCAGAGCTGCAAGGAAGAAGTCGCAGGTGGTGCGCAACTTCATGGCGCACCGGTCGATGGACGACGCATGACATTCGACAACCGACGAGAGGCGGCCGCGCTCGATACGGTCGAGATCGCCGTCGTGCCGCGCGCGACCAGCATGGTGATCGAGATCCAGGACGAAGAAGAGGTGCGCCGGAGGCCCGTCACGAGCACGCCGCTGCTGCTCGGGAGCTCGCGGAGCGCGGACATCGTCATCCGGGATCCCGCCGTCAGCGCACGCCACTGCGAGATCGTCGCGCACGACGGTGGGCTTCGGGTGAAGGACCTCGGCTCGCGCAACGGGACCTTCGTTGGGCGAGCGCGCATCCACGACGGCTGGAGCTGGACCGGAGAGGGGACGACGATCCTGATCGGCAACACCACCATCGCGTGCCTCGCAGCGCCCGAGGACGACGAGGACGAAGATCTGGGGACGCCGCTCCCCGGCATCGCCGGCGGCTCATCGGTGATGTGCCGGCTCGCGACGCAGGTGCGGCGGCTCGCGAACCTGCCTGCACCGGTGCTCATCCGTGGCGAGAGCGGTGTCGGCAAGGAGCTCGTCGCGCGAGCGCTCCACACGGAGGGCTGTCGGTCCGGCAGTCCTTTCATTGCGCTGAACGCGTCGACCATCCCTCGTGACCTCGCCGAGACGGAGCTCTTCGGGCACGAGCGTGGCGCCTTCACCGGCGCAGTCGTGAAGCGGCTCGGCGCGTTCGTCGAAGCCGAGGGAGGCACGCTCTTCCTCGACGAGATCGCCGACCTCGCACTCGATGCCCAGCCGAAGCTCCTGCGCGCCCTCGACGGTTACGAGGTCCGCGGCGTCGGCGCGGCGGGATCGGGACGGCGCACCGATGTTCGCATCGTGACCGCCACGCACGTGCCGCTCCTCGAGAAGGTGCGGGCGGGGCAGTTCCGGAAGGACCTCTATCATCGGCTCGAGGTGTTCGTGCTCGAGGTGCCGCCGCTCCGCGAGCGTAAGGGCGACGTGCTGCCGATCGCACGAGCGCTCCTTGCGCAGATGGACATCGAATACGGGCCGCGCGATCTCGCGCATAGCGCCATCGCGGAGCTCACGGCGCATCACTGGCAGGGCAACGTCCGAGAGCTCCACGCCACGCTGATGCGTGCCGCCGTACACGCGAAGGCGCGGCAGGCTCGCTGGATCGACGCCGCTGCGGTCCGGCGCGCGATCCGTCGCTCTGCTCTCGGACCAGGCATCGGGAACGTGACGCCGGAGAAGGCGCGCGACCTGCTCACCGAACATCGAGGCAACGTGAGCGCCGCTGCTCGTGCGGCGCGCGTGCCACGGACGACGTTCCGCAAGTTGCTTCGAAGAGCGGGCGTCACCGAGGCGGAGATGTCCGCGAAGACGGGCGGCGCAGACGGCGACGACGGCGGGGAGTTGTTCGGCTGAGGCGCAGCCTGGTCGAATCTTGCCTTCCTCGTCGGCTCTTGCGATGACAGGGCGATGGCCGATGCGATCACGAACAAGCGGGCGGCGATCGCGCTCGGCGCAGGGGTGCTCGCGATCGTCGCCGCCTGGCGCATGTGTTCGAAGGACGAAACCCGCGGGCAGGATGCGAGCTCCTCCAGCTCGAGCCCTGGTTCGAAGAGCGCGTCGGCGTCGAACGAGGCCACGAGGCTGAGCGCGCCGATCGCCGCCGCGCATGCCGGAAATGGCGACGTCGTGGTGGCCGGTCTCGACGTGCCCGCGAAGGCCATCCGTGTGCAGCGCATCGACGCAAAAGACGTGGTGGTCACCGATCAGGTCGCGCTCACCGATGTGGCTTGGTCGACCGATTCGGACCTGAAGGTCGTGGCGCATCCGAAGGACGGCGTCGCCGTGACGTGGCGCGGTCTTCGCGGTGGGAAGCTCGTGCGGCAGCTTGCGATCCTCGGACCGGACCTCGTGCCGAAAGGCGAGCCCACCGAGGTGTCATCCGCCTCCTGCGCGACGCGTGACGCGGTCTGGTCGAGCGACGGTGCGCACGCGTTCGCGCGTGCATGGTCGGGGGCGTCGACGAAGATCGACCTGCCGAAGGACAAAGACGCGTCGCTTCTCTGCGGTGCCACGCGAGCCTTCGCCGTCCTCGACGACGACGGCCACACGTCCGTCCTTCCGCTCGGCCCGGACGCCAGCCGGCCTCTCACGGTCGTGCGCGAGAGTGACTTCGGCGACGACGAGCAGCGCGAGCTCGCGGAGTACACGGTGGGCGACGACGTGGGCTTCGTTCGGCTGGGCGGATCCGGCGCGGTCGCCGTCCGCGATTTCGCCGGTGGCAGCCTCGGGCCGCTCCGGAAGCTCAGGAGCGCGATCCCGAAGGACGACGACGTCGTCGCGGTGGATGCTTCGTCGAAGCTCCTCGTCGTCGTCTACACACAAGACGCCTCCTCGACGTGTCCCGCGGGTGACAACGCCGGCGCCACGAAGGTGACGGCGCTCCGTGTCGATCGGACGTCGCTCGAGGAGTCGACCGTGGAGCTCTCGCCAGGGCGCTGCGGGCACGAGGTCGGCCCGTTCTTCACCGGCGTCCTCGGCGATGACGTCTCCGTCGCGTGGGCCGAGCGCAGCGGCGGGGCAGGGAAGGCCCGCGCGCCCATCACTGCGCTCGCGCATGCGACGGTGACGACGAAGGGCGCGCCTTCGCCCGGCCGCATCGAGCAGCCAGCCGACGCGCTCGTCGACGCGGGATGTGACGGCACGAGATGTTTCGCGGTCGCGCTCGTCCGCCGCGGGACGCCCGATGTCCCGGGCGTCGTCAAGGTGCTCCGCTACAAGTAGCGCAGTAGCGGACGAGAGGGACGCCCTGACGATTCAGCTTGGCGACGGCTCCCGGCGAGGCCAAAACGAGTCGTCATCCATGCAGATCTCGACCAGCTCGACGGCGCGTGCAGGCGCGACGGACTTCGACGACCTCGTGATCGGCGCGGGGATGGCGGGGCTGAGCATCGGCGGGCTGCTGGCGAAGTCCGGTCGACGCGTCCTCGTCCTCGAGGCCCACGACGTGCCCGGCGGGTACGCGCATACCTTCACGCTGAAGAATCATCGCTTCTGCGCGCAGGTCCACTACATCTTCAACTGCGGCGAAGGCGAGAGCATCCACCGCCTCCTCACGAGGCTCGGGGTCGCGGACCGCGTGCCGTTCGTGCGTCTCGATCCGGAAGGTTTCGACCACGTCGTCGTCGCCGGCGAGCGCGTACGGATCCCGAACGGCCTCGCCAAGTACCGCGATCGTCTGCTCCGGCGCTTCCCGGAGGCGCGGCGTCCGCTCCTCGAGTACTTCGAGACCGTGATCGCGATCAACGACGAGCTCGAGCAGGGTGAGCTCCCTAGCCGCGTCACACCGCTCTCGGTCGTCCGGAACGCGTACCGATACCGGCATCTCCTCCGCTACGCCCGGTGGACGCTCGAGGATCTCTACGAGCACGTGCACATGCCCGCTCGCCTCCGCGCCATTCTCGCCGGTCAGAGCGGCGACTACCTCTTGCCCCCGCGTGACGTGTCACTCGTCCTGCACGTCGCGTTGGTGTGCGGATACGACCGCGGCGCGTATTACCCGCGCGGGCACTTCTTCAACTTCGTCGAGGCGATGGTGGATGCCGTCCGCGGTAGCACCGGATCGGAGGTCCTCCTGGAGCACGAGGTCGACCGCATTCACGTCGAGAGCGGCCGCGTCGTCGGCGTCACGACGAAGAACGGCCGGAAGTTCACGGCGAAACGGTACATCTCGAACGTCGATCCGAAGCTGACGGCTCGGCTCGCCGGCGAGCACCACTTCGGGCCGCGCGATGCGCGTCAGCTCCGCTACGACTACTCGTGCAGCACCGTCACGATGTACCTCGCGGTGAGGGGGCTCGACCTCCGCGAGCACGGGTTCGGATCGTTCAACGTGTGGCACTACCCGCACGAGAACATCAACCGGATGTACGACGACCAGCTCGTCCGGCACGACCTGTCGAATCCGTGGCTCTTCCTGTCGACGCCCACGCTTCATTCCGGCGAGCCCGGGCTGTGTCCTCCCGAACATCAGATCCTCGAGGTCGCGACCGCGTGCGACCACGACCACCTCGCCCGAATGCGCGTCCGCGACCGACGCGCGTACAACCTCGAGAAGAAGAAGATCCGCGAGACGATCCTCGACGTCCTCGAGAGCAACTACGTCCCGCGCCTTCGCGAGCACCTCGCGCTCCGCGTGATGGGGACAGGCGCGACCAACGCGCGGTTCTGCCGCGCGCCGTTCGGAAACGCCTACGGCGCCGCGCTGACGCCCGCGAACATCGGCGTCCATCGACGGCCGTTCCGCACGTCGCTCGACAACCTGTGGATGGTCAACGCGACCGCCGGGCTGCCGAGCGTCGCTGGCACGATCGGCGCCGCGCTCCGGCTCCACCAGGAGCTCACCGGCGAGGTCGTCTGAGGGAGCGTCGGTTTAGAGCTCGCCCGAGATCGTCAGGCCGCCCGCGTTCCAGCCCGCCCACGGCGTCAGCGCGGGGCGCTTCGGCGCGCGCGCCTGGCCGACTGTGGGCGACGACTTCGGGTCGTCGCGCTTCGGAGCCGCGAGGTACCAGATGGCGGCCCCCGCGAGGCCCACGCCTGCAACGACGGCGGAGACGTTCGCGATGGTCGCGTTCGTGTCGACCTTGTCGTTGTTCTCCCGCAGCGTCTCGCACGCCCGCGCGAACTCGGGCGCGTTCGGGTTGTTGCACACGCCTGCGCTCGGGAGGCCCCGACCGGCAGCGGCGGCGCGGATCTTCTGGGCGTTGTCGTCCGCTGACGCTTGCGCATCCGCACGGAAGATCGCGAACACGATGGTGCTGAGGAGGCCAAAACCCGCAACGCCGAGGCCGACGTAGACCGGCGTCATGTTCTCCGGCCGCGAGAGCGCGTTCGTGCGCTTCGTCTGGTACGTGTCATCGCGCGGTGGCTGCGCGTCCGTCGGTGCCGTCTCCGTGTCGGTGGTGGCTGGCGACGGCACGGGCGTGACCGCAGCCGGAGCCGTCGACGAGGGGCCGAGCTTCGCCTCGACCTTCTGGCCCGCGCTCGCCGTGACGGTCACGCTCTGCGTGGGCGATTTGACGGTGTGCGAGCCGGGCTCGACGTCGATGGGATCCATCGGCGTCGTGCCGACCTTGCCCTGATCGTCGAGCGAGATGTCCGTGCCCGCGGGCGCGACCACCTCGATGCGACCGAGCTTCTGCCGGACCTCGGCGAGGCCCGCTTCTGCGTCTTTGCGCTGCTGCGGGCTCGCGGTCGACGCTTCCTTCAAGAACTGCTGGAAGTACTTCGACGCGTCGAGCAGATGATTCGACTTTGCCGAGCTCTGCGCGAGGTTCAGGAGCACGGCAGGGTGCTTCTTCAGCGTGTACGCCTGGAGGAAGGCGAGGCGAGCCTCTTCGTATTTGCCCTTGTCGAACGCGTCGACGCCTTCCTTGAAGCGCGCACGCGCCTGGAGGGTGACGGGATCGTCTTGCTGCGCCGATGCGGGCAGCGAGACGGTCGACGAAAGGATGGCGAAGAGAACGGCAGCAGCGGTTCGTCGCGTCTTCATCATGGCGGTCTCGCGGACGTGGTCGAGCGGATGCGCGCCCGTCTCAGAATGGGCTATCGCGCACGATACCCCCACCCGTGGCCTTGGGCGCAGTCTTCGGCGCCGGCGCCGGTGCGGCGGGAGTCGTCTTGGGTTTGGGTGCAGCGGCGACGGTCTTCGGCGTCGAGGGCGGATCGGCCTTCGGCGCTGGAGTCGATACGGTCACGACTTTCGCGGGAGCGGTCGGCGCGGGGGCGGCCGGGTCGGCGGTCTTCGTCGCGGCGGTCGCCTTGGGTGCGGGCGTCGCCGGCGTCGGGGCGATCTCGTCTTTTTCGGGCGGCGGGGGGATGTCGTTCGTCGGCGACGCGACGGCAGGCCCGACGGCGGTGAGCGAAGCCGACGGTGCGGTCTTCGTCGTCGCGTCCGGTGAGTCGGAGGCTCCGAGCTTCGCGACGAGCCCGACGACGGCCAGCACGGCGACACCGATCCCTGCGTAGAGCGGCGTCTTCGACGACTTCTTCTTCACGAAGTCGAGATCGGGCTCGGACTCGGCTGCCGGCGCCGTCCCGCGGAACGGATCGGCCGCCGCGAACGGGATCGGTGCGCCAGCCACCTTGCCCGCCTTCTCCACCTTCGCTGCGACGGGCTGTGTCGCGGCCGCCGCACGCGCAGCGCCGGTCGCCGTCGAGGGCTTCGCCGCGACGGGCGCGGCCTCGGGTTGGGTCGCGGCGGGCGCGGGCTCGGCGGCCTTCTCCGCGCCACCCGCTGCCGGGGCGGCGTCCACGGCCGGCGCGGACGAGTCGGGCGCCTTCGGCATCGGCGCGGTCTTCGGTGCCGGCGGAACCGCGGGCGCCACCTCGATGACGGAGGCCGAGTCGAGGGCTTCTGCGCTCGGGAGCGGAGCCCGCATCGCCGGCGTGACGTTCGGCGCCTCGTTTGTCTTTGCTTCGGCCTTCGCGGCAGCAGCCGCATTCGCTGCGTTGGCCGCCGCGACCACGGCGGCGGCCTCCGGCGAGATCCCGCCGAGCCGCGTTGCCGGCCCGGGCGCGGGAGCGGGAGCGGGAGCGGGAGCGACGCCGATCTGCGTCGCAGCGAGCGCCTTTGCCGCCGACGTCATGGCGGGCTGCGCCTTGAACGGCGCCGTCTCGTTCACGCTGGCAGGGTTGCCTCCGACCGCGATGACCGCGGTGGGGACGATGGGTGAAGCGGCAGGCGCCGGTGCAGAGACGGCGTTCGCCGAGCCGTTGATGATGGTCGCCGCGCCCGGCGCTGGCGCCGCCGGAGCTGGCGCCGCCGGAGTAGGCTCCGGTGCTGCTGCGGGGGCGTCCCATCCACTGTCACCGTCGTCGTCGCCACCGGCATCCCAGGACGGCCGGAATGCGTTCGCGGCCTCCTCGGCCTCGTCCAGGTCGAGGGACGGCTTGTCGCCCGAGGTGCTCTTCCCCTGCATCGCCATCGGCGCGATCGTAGCACCCCGTTCCCAACTGGTACAACGCGACGCGCCACGTGAGATCCGCTGGCGCGGCGCACGCTCGTGGCCCGGCAACTCGGCCTTTCACTGCCGGCGCGCGTACGCGATGAAGGACGCGCGGCGCACGCCGCGCGCGTCAGCTCGGGAACTCGCGCTTCAGGACGTCGTCCCATTCGTCGGCGACGCGGCCCACCGTGTCGAGGAGGTCCTCGAACTCCTCGTAGTCGAGGCCAGAGAGCCGCCGGAGCGCGCGCACGAAGATCTCGTCCTTGGCCGCGTCGATGGCGAACGACGCGTCGGCGGTCGTGAGGAAGGAGAGCTCGAGCAAACGCCGGTAGAGCGCCTCGCGGCCCGACCGCGGCACCGGCATGACCGGCGCGATGAGGAGCAGGACGCCGTGATCGTCGAGGACGTTCACGCCGATCGTCGCCGAGCCCTTGCGGGTCTGCGTGTAGCCGTTCTCGTCGAGTGGCCGGAGCTCCAGCCCAGCGCGCTCGGCAAACCGCTTCAGGTAGGCATCGACCATCGCGGTCGCGTTCGAGAACCGCTGTCCCGTCGTCCGATCCGAATAGATGGGATCGTCCTCGCTTCGGCTTTGCACGGAGGCGATAATAGCCTCGCTCGCGCGTGATGGGGATCGGAGAGACGTTGCACCATCACCTTCAGAGAACGGCCTTCGCGGTCGTACTCCTCGTTCTCGTCGCCGCCGTAGCGACGGTCCTCCCGGCGTGCGGTGAGACCAGCTCGGGGGCGGCGTCCTCGTCGTCCGGCGGGGACGGGGGTGGCGGCGACACTGCGCGCGCCCAGGCGCTGCTCACTCCGTCTCCATCGCCTCCGCCGCTTCCGCCCCGGCCGGAGGTGATTGCCTTGGCCCAGTCCGTCGAGGCGCTCGCATTGAGAGAAGGCGCTGGAGCCCGCGCCGTCGAGCTCCATGCCCTCGCGGCGGCGCTCCTCGAACGGGTGTGGCGGGTCGAGCATCGCGAGCAGGATGCCAAAGAAGCGCTCGACCTCTATCGCGCTGCGAGCAAGGACCTCGCCCTCACTGGCGCGTGCGCGGCGGCCGCGCGCGGGGCGAAGCTCGCCGGCGAGGTCGCGAAGAGCGCCGCGACGACGTATGCCGAGCTCTACCGGATCCAGCGGCGGGGAGCCGTGGCGGGCGCCGATGCCGGCGCGAGCCTCTGCTCCGAGGACATCGATCCGGCGCTCGCCTCGCTCGCGGCGTTCAGGCCTCCGGGAGCGGTGCTCGCTGCGATCGATCACGGCCTCGCGGGTGAAGGCGCGATCGCGCTTGCGTCGCTCGACGCCGGCCCTTCGCGCGTCCTCGTGGCGCCGACCATCACGAAGATCGAGCAGTGGGGCGGCGCCGAGGCCGCGCGCGTCGTCGTCCACCTCGATCGGAGCGCGCGGTTCCGCGTCGGAGACATCGGCAGCAGCGCCGGGCAGGGGGTACGCACGTTCGTCGAGCTCGACGGCGTGGAGCTGGGCGGGACCTCTCGTGACATCGAGCTCGGGGGCATCGTCTCGCGCATCGTTGCCGAGGGCACGTCCACCGGCTCGCGCGTGGCGCTCGATCTGAGCGGACCGGCGTACCGGCGGGTCTTCCACCTGCTCGAGCCCTTCCGCGTCGTCGTCGACATCGCGAAGTACCCGCCCGGCTCCGGGCCGAAGGGCGCGGGGAGGTCGGTCGACCGCGTCGCCATCGATGCCGGCCACGGCGGGACCGACCCGGGCGCACTCGGTCCGTCCGGTCTGCGGGAGAAAGACGTCACGCTGGCGGTCGCGCACAAGCTTGCGCCCATCCTGGCTCGGCTCGGCATCCAGGTGACCCTCACGCGCGACGACGACCGCTTCGTCACGCTCGAGGAGCGCACCGCTCGCGCCAACGCGTTCGGAGCCGATCTCTTCGTCTCGATCCACTGCAACGCGGCCGAGAACAAGACCAAGCGCGGCGTCGAGACGTACGTCCTCGACACGACCACGAGCGACATGGCCGGCCGTGTCGCCGCGCGCGAGAACGCCACGAGCCAGGCGGCGAGCAACGAGGTCGCCCAGCTCCTCGCGTCGATGCGGCTCGCAGACCAGGCGACGCGTTCGACGCGCTTCGCCGAGCTCTTGCAGCGCTCCGGTGTCGCCTCGATCGGGTCACGATACACCGACGTCCTCGACGGCGGCGTGCACCGCGCGGCCTTCTACGTGCTCGTCGGAGCGCGTATGCCTGCCGCGCTGTTCGAGACGGGCTACATCTCGAATGCGATCGAGGAGCAGCGGCTCGGCTCCGCCGACTACCAGGAGCGGCTCGCGGATGCGATCGCCAACGCGGTGAAGGCGTACCGCGAAGGCCGCTGACCGACGTGCGGGTAGCGGACGCGCAGCTAAGTAGCGGACGCGCAGCTACTTCGATTCCCCCTCTGCGGGCGGCGGCGAAGCCGACGGCTCGGGGGTCTCGATCTTGGCGAGGATGCCGATGACGCCGCACGCGATCCGCGGACCGAGCGGATCGGGTGACTTCGACGTCGTTGCACCCGGAGGCGCATGGATGACGACGGATCGGCCGACGATCGAGTAGTGGCCCTGCAGCGCCGCGGAGCCGGAGATCGTCGTGCCTTTTGCCTCACCCTCGACGGCCGCCTGGAGCTCCCCGAGCAGTCCGGTCCCGGGGCCGTTTGCGGGATCGAGCGAGCTGCCCATGAAGTTGAAGGGCGGTCCGGCGCTCATGCCGTCGTCCGACGAGCAGTCGCCGAGCATGTGCACCCGGACGGCGTATTTCGTCATGAACGCGAGGCCCTTGATCTCCACCTCGAGCTTCAAGCCGTCGTCTGTCATCGTGAACCACATCGAGCCTTCGGCGCGGCTGTCTTTCGTGGGTCGCAGCTTCGCGACGGCTTGCGACACCAGCAAGAGCTTGTCGGAGCCGGGATCGATGACGAGCCATCCCTCCGCTTCTTTCGGGACGCCTTTCTCCGCACCGGCGTCCGGCACGTCCATCGTCGGGGGAACCCATCCCGGCGGCAGCTTGAACCCGGGGTCCTCCTTCTTCTCTTCGCCCTTGCACGCCGCGGCGATCACGACCGCTGTGCCCAGCAGGACCATCGTCACGCGAGTCGCCGTACCCATGAGCCCTCCTCACTGGTCGGTCGTGCATCTCGCATACCGCGCATCGCGTGCGTCAGCCGGCGGATGCGACGGCGCGTTCGGGTGGTCGGGACGCCGCCGTCACTCGACGGCGAGCGCGCGCAAGAGCTCGCCGTTCAAACGTGGCACGTCTTCGGGCGCGATCACGAGGTCTGCGCCTGCGTCGCGCGCCGCCGTGTCGAGTGGGCCGTGCGCCGTGACGACGGCGAGCGTGGTCCACGACGTCTCCGGGCGCGACTTGAGCTCGCGGATCCCGAGGGGCCCCGCCCACGTGGGATCGTCGAGGCCGACGACGAGCACGTCCGGCTCGCCCGCGACGAGATGAGCGATCGCAGACAGCGCGCTCTCGAAACGGCGGACGAAGAAGCGCGCCGCGAGCTTTTTCGTGAGCTCGTCGAGCGACGGATGCAGAGTCGACGGCGCTCCGCCGGCTTCACCGTTCGCCAGAGGAGGCACCGCGAAGAACACCGTCGGCCGCGCATTCGCGAGCTCGGCGTGAAGGGGGTAGCCATGCCGGCGGAGGAACGCGAGGACGTGGTTCCGCCGGAAGCGCAGGTGCCGTCCCTCGGTCCGGTGATGCGGGATCTTCCCGGCGTCCGCCCAGTGGTGGATCGTCTTCAGATCGACCTCGCAGAAGCGCGCGAGGTCCTGCGCCGTGTACACGAGCGGGCGCGGCGTGACGGCGGCAGCGCGTGGCGCGATGGCACGCGCTGCTTTCCTGGCGCTCAGCGCGGCGCGGACTCGGCCACCCATCGTTCACCCCTCAGGACGTAACGCGAAGGTCCTGGGACGCGCTGCTGCGTCACCTCGTGTTCGGGATCGCCCGGAAGCGTGAGCGCCAGCGTCTGCGCGTCGCCGTCCTTCTGCTGCACGAGCCGCGGGCAGATCGGATCGAGGCAGCTCTCTGCCGCGTGCGCGAGGACCGCGTCGGTCGACGTGCACGACGACAGGAGCGCGAGCGTGCGATGAGTCGGCGGCGCAACCTGGACCTCGCCCGCTTCCCAGCGGCGCAGCACCTCGGACGGCGTCGCCCAGAAGCTCGCCATCGTCTCGTGATCGTCGTGGGCGCCGGTGAGCCCCGGCGGGGCGACCGCGACGAAGAAGCGGGCGTCATAGCGGCGCGCTTCTGCGACGGGCGTCACCCAGCGCGAGAGCGGGTGAAGCGCATCCAGATCGAGCAGCAGGCCGCGCTCGAGGAGGAAGGAGCGGAGGGCGCCTGGATCGGACGTGAGGCGTGTGCGAAGCGCAAAGAGGTCCTCCTGGCTGACGGCGCCGGTCACGTGGAGGATGGCGGCCTCCTCGAGTGTCTCGCGGCACGCAGCGATGGCGAGCGCGCGGAGGTGTGCGTCGTCCTTCGTGAACGGCACCGACCACGTGCGGGCAGGGGAGCGCACGCCGGTGACGAGCGGCGTCCACTCGTCGGATGCGTCGCCCGCATCGAGCTTGCCGCCCGGGAACACGATCGCGCCGCCGAGGAAGCGACTCTGCTTGCTGCGCTCGACGCAGAAGACCTCGACGCCCGCAGCGCAGTCCCTCACGAGGATGACGGTGGCCGCGTCCTTCGGCGGAACACCTTCACGGTCGAGCTTCAGATCAAGCACGCCCCCTCGTTAGCACGACTCCGGTGTGCCCCCCTCGTTCCTCGCGATGGGCGACGTCGATGAGATGTCTCAGGAAGAACTCAGGGAGACGATCGGTTCGAAGGGACTCCCACGACCCCTTCGCCGTCGCGCCCTCGCGGCCTCAGCGGCCGGCGTGCTGAGCGCGGAGCGCCGAGCGGCGTCGCTCCTGCGCACGCTTCTCGATGCGCTGCTGGTCGGGCGGATCTTCGACGAACGTGAGGGCGTCACGCTCGTCGTCGCTGATGAGGTCGAGGAGGATCTCCGCCGCGCGATCGACGCTGATCGCGTCGTCGCCTCGTCCGGGCAGCTCCACGACGGCCTTCTTCACGTGCAGCCCTTCGAGGCCGTCGAGCGTGCGCTCGAGCACCTTCTTGAAGGTGGCTTCCCCGAACGCGCCGCGCGGTCCGAGCCCGGCGACGATCAGCTTGTCGAAAGGCAGCCGAGGACGGACGGGCAGCGCGAGGAGCTCGCCCACGTCGCCGACCAGGAAGCCCTGCTTCGCGAGCCGGCTCAGCCGACCCGCGAGCCGCCAGTCGAGGAGGCCGGCGAGCCCGCCGAGCGGCCGCTCGTCACGGTAGACGCCGCAGGCGATGACCTCCGCGCTCACCTCGTCGATGCTCCGGAGAGCGCGCGGGACGAAGCGCAGATCGAGCATCAGGCCCGCTTGCTGTCCTTGCCGTCGTCGTCCGTGCGCCCGAGATCCGTCGCGATGCGGTCGAGGACGCCGTTGACGAAGCTGCTCGAGTCCTCGGTCCCGTAGGACTTGGCGAGCTCCACGGCCTCGTCGATGACGACGGCGCGCGGGACGTCCTTCTGCGCCATCAGCTCCCATGTCCCCATGCGGAGCAGGTTGCGGTCGACGCGGCCCATGCGCTCGAGACGCCAGTTCCTCGACGCCGTGGTGATCTGCTTGTCGACGGCGTCGAGGGTGTCTGCGACGCCGCGGACGATCGTGTCCGCGTACGAGCGGCCTTCCGGATCCGGGGCGAAGTCGGCGTCGGCGTGCGCCCGCCAGAACAGCTCGATCGTCTGCGCCGCGGACGTACCCGAGGCTTCGAGCTGGAAGAGCATCTGCAGAGCGGCCTCTCGGCCGGAGTGTCGCGCACCCATGACTCTCCTCAGAAGCCCGCGCCTGCGAGGGCGCGGTCCAGCGAGACCATCTCGATTGCGGTCACGGCGGCGTCCCAGCCCTTGTTGCCCGCCTTCGTGCCGGCGCGCTCGATCGCTTGTTCGATCGTGTCGGTCGTGAGGACACCGAACGAGATCGGCAGGGCGCTGGCGAGCGAGATCGACGCGACCCCCTTCGAGACCTCACCCGCGACATAGTCGAAGTGAGGCGTCGAACCGCGAATGACGGCAGCGAGCGCGATGATCGCGTCGAGCTTCTTTCCGCCCTTCTTGCCGTCGCCGCCTTGAGCGAGCCGCTGCACGGCGACGGGGATTTCCCATGCGCCCGGCACGCGAACGACTGTGATGTTTCCTTCTTCGGCGCCGTGACGGACGAGCGCGTCGAGCGCGCCGCCGACGAGATGGTCGACGATGAAGTGATTGAAGCGGCTGGCGACGATGCCGAACCTCGCTCCTTTCGGAACGACGACGTTGCCTTCCACGATGCGCGGCGACACGGCCATCGAGTTCTCCTGACCCTCAGCTCTTTCAGCTCTTCGATTCGTGGACATCGGATGCGCCGAGCGCAACGCTCTCGACCACCGAGAGCCCGAAGCCCGAGATGCCGGCGATCTTACGCGGATTGTTCGTGAGCAGGCGCATCTCGTGTACGCCGAGATCGGCGAGCACCTGTGCGCCGAGACCGAACTCGCGGAGCGCGCTGTCGCCCGGCGTCGGAACAGAGCGGCGGCCGTCCGCCGCCGTCGTCAGCGCAGCGAGCTCCTCACCCAGTGCCTGTCGCGGCGGGAGATAGACGATGACACCGCGACGCTCGGCCTCGATCCGGCGGATCGCCTCACGCAGGTTGCGACCGCCGTCGCGCGGTGTCGATGCGAACACGTCGGCGATGGTCGAGCCGGAGTGCATCCGGCAGAGCACCGGACCGCCGCTGCCGATGTCGCCCTTCACGAGCGCGACGAACTGGCGGTTGTCGGTTGCCGACTCGTAGACGTTGGCCGTCCACTCGGTGCCGGTCTCGTCGAGGCGGAGCGGGCCCTGCGCGACGCGCCGGACGAGCCGTTCCGTCTGGAGGCGGTACTGGATCAGATCCGCGATGCTGAGGATGCGGAGCCCGTGCTTCTTCGCGAAGACCTCGAGGTCGGGCATCCGTGCCATCGACCCGTCCTCGCGCATGATCTCACAGATGACGCCGGCGGCCGTGAGGCCGGCGAGCCGCGCGAGATCGACGGAGCCTTCGGTCTGGCCCGTGCGCACGAGCACACCGCCCTTGCGCGCCTTGAGCGGAAAGACGTGACCGGGGGTGACGAGGTCCTCGGGCCGGCAGTCGGGGCTGGCCGCGAGGCGCATCGTGTGCGCGCGGTCGGCGGCGCTGATGCCGGTGGTCACGCCGTGACGCGCCTCGATGCTCATCGTGAAGGCGGTACCGAGGCTCGGCGTCGAGCGCCCCGGCGCGGCCATCATCGGGAGGTTCAGGCGACCGATCGCCTCCTCCGTCATCGTCAGGCAGATGAGGCCACGGCCGTGCATGGCCATGAAGTTCACCGCCTCGGGCGTGACGAACTGGGCGGCCATCGTGAGGTCGCCTTCGTTCTCGCGGTCCTCGTCGTCGACGAGGATGACCATCTTGCCGGCACGGATGTCAGCAATGGCGCCGTTCACGCGCTCGAGGAGCTTCGGCTCGATGTTCAGGACAGGGGGCATGGCTCGAGGACGGGCAAGGGATTCAGACGTATCCAGAGGCACGGAGGCGCTCCAATAGCCGAGAGTCTGGGGAAGGTTCGGAGGAATCGGAGGAAGGTTTGTCTCCGGCGCGGCCGACCTCGAGGAGCCGCGCGACGTACCGAGCGAGGATGTCGACCTCGAGATTGACCTGCGCCCCCACCGCGAGGCCGTCGAGCGAGGTCTTGTCGCGTGTATGCGGGATCAACATGACGTCGAAGGTCGCGCCGGACACGCCGTTGACGGTGAGGCTCACGCCGCTCACGCAGATCGAGCCCTTCGGCGCGATGTAGCGGGCGAGCTCTGCCGGAGCCTGGAACACGACCTTCAGCGCAGTGCCCGTCGGGATCTTCTCGACGACGCGGCCGACGCCGTCGACGTGGCCGCTGACGATGTGACCGCCGAGGCGCCCACCGATCGGGAGCGCACGCTCGAGGTTGACCGACGAGCCGACCGCGAGCGACCCGAGCGTCGTCTTCTCGAGGGTCTCACTCGAGGCATCCACCTCGAAGACGGACGCGCTTGGGCCGCCGGCCTCGACGATGGTGTCGACCGTCAAGCAGACGCCGTCGACCGCGATCGACTCGCCGAGGACGATGGGATCGCGCCTGCCCTGGTCGCCGTGCGGGACGAGCTCGCCCCGGATGACCAGGCGGGCATCCCGGCCGTGCTGGGTGCGACGGACGAGCGTGCCCTTGGCTTCGACGAGACCCGTGAACATTGTCGGATGCTTGAGTAGTGAAGGATCGTTCGAGCGTCAAAGGCTCCTCGCGTATGTATGATGAGGAGGTGCCCACCTCGGTCCCCAGGCCCGGTCTCGCGCTCGGCTGGCCGCGGGCGACGCTGTGGGGGCTGACGACGCTCCTGGCGGGCGGAGGCGCTGCCTGCGGGCCGAGCTTCCAGGCCGTCTACGAGGGCAACGCCCGGTTCGAGCACTGCTACGCGCTCGAGGAGAACCCGCAGGCCCCGATGCCGGACAAGGCCTCGTGCTGGCGGGACTGGTCGGAGCGCTACACCTACGGGCAGACGCGGGATCGTATCCACTACGCGACGGCTCGTTACGTCGCGCTCTCGCAGGCACCGCATCTGCCGACGGACGAGGCGCTGATGATGGCCGCGCCCGGCGAGACGCCGCGCGCCACGACGATCACCGCTCCGGCCCCGACGAACGCGTTCGCTCCGCCGCCGAAGGTTCTCGAAGAGGGGGAGCAAAGGACGACGAGGGTCGCCGGGCATCCGGGGGAGGCGGAGAACATCCCGATGCTCGCCATCGACGCCGGTGCGCCCGCTCCCGCGCCGGCATCGCTGCCGGCATCGTCTTGCACCGAGACGTGCGGCTCGACGTTCCGGACTTGCAGCGACGGTTGCCGCCCCGCCGACGCCGGCGCGAGCAAGACCAAGACGTGCGAGGGCTGTCAGAAGACGTACCGCGCGTGCATGCGCGAGTGCTTCAGATGAGTCAGGGCACCTTGGCCATCAGCGCTTTGTAGCCGAGGAGGCTGGCCCGGATGGCCTTGGCCGCTTCGAAGGGGCCCTGGAGCTCGTCGACCTCGACCTTCTTGTGCTCGAGCATCTTGTAGTCCTCGAAGAAGCGGCGGAGCTCGAGCAGCGTGTGGCTCGGGACCTCACGGATGTGCGAGTAGTCCCGGAACGCGGGGTCATCGAGGTGCACGGCGATGACCTTGTCGTCGAGCCCCTTCTCGTCGCGCATCTGCATGAGCCCGATCGCGCGCGCGCGCATGAGGCTCATCGGCGCGACCGGCTCCTGGCAGAGCACGAGGACGTCGAGCGGATCGCCGTCGTCGCAATACGTGCGCGGGATGAAGCCGTAGTTGGCGGGGTAGTGCACCGCGCTGAAGAGGATGCGGTCGACCCTCAGGAGACCGGTGTCCTTGTCGAGCTCGTACTTGACCTTCGAGCCCTTGGGGATCTCGATGAACGCGTTGAAGCCTTCTTCGACGGGCTCTTCAACGGGGATGTCGTGCCACGGATGGGCCATCAATGTCTCCGGGAGTGTCAGGGACCGGCTTCTGCGTCGTCGTCGCCCGCGTCGGACCCGGCGTCGTCATCGACGGAAGCATCGTTGGTGCCCGCGTCCGCATCTCCGCCGTCGAGCGCTGGAGCTTCGGGCGGGAAGGGGGCGGTCTGGACGACGAGCCGCAGGTAATAGTCCGAGCACGACTCGTTCTTGAGGTCGAGACCGTTCGGACGCGTGGCATAGACCTGGGCGAGGTTGCCGCTGGCGAGCGTCATGTTGTTGCCCCCCTTGGCGGGCTCGGCCGATCCGCTGATGTATGCCAGCGGGACCTCCGGCAACCTGCCGCCCAATGCCCTGATGTCGAAGATGTACATCCGCTGGCGCGGGAACCAGAGCCAGGCCCCGTCCAGGGGGCCCGACACCCATGTGTTCTCGTCGATCATCATCCCTTCGCCGGGATCGTCGCCGAACGTCTCGAAGCTGCCCTCGCAGTTGCGCCCGTAACAGCCAGGCACGAGGAGTAAGGCTGCGCTGATCGCGAGCCAGAGCGAGACGAGGGCATAGAGCCGCTTGCGCGACGATCGAGGCTGGCTCACCCGAGGATCTCCGCGGCGCGGAGCGCATGGTACGTGAGGATGAAGTCGGCGCCGGCGCGGCGGATCGACGTGAGCACCTCCATGATGGCGCGGTCGCGATCGATCATCCCGCGGTCCGCCGCGGCGTGGAGCATCGAGTACTCGCCCGAGACGTTGTAGGCGCCGAGCGGGAGGTTCGATGCCTTGCGGACGTCGCGGATGACGTCGAGGTAAGAGAGCGCCGGCTTGACCATCAGCATGTCCGCGCCCTCGGCCTCGTCGAGCGCCGCTTCGCGGATCGCCTCGCGCGAGTTGGCCGGATCCATCTGGTAGCCGGCGCGATCGCCGAACTTCGGCGCGCAGTCCGCGGCCTCGCGGAACGGGCCGTAGAACGAGCTCGCGTATTTCACCGCGTACGAGAGGATCGGCGTGCTCGAGAAGCCCTCGCCGTCGAGCGCGGTTCGCATCGCGGCGACGCGTCCGTCCATCATGTCGCTCGGCGCGACGACGTCCGCGCCCGCCTTCGCGAACACCACGCCCATCTTCGCGAGGATCTCGATGGTGGCGTCGTTGTCGACCTCCATCGTGCCGTCCGGGCGCTTCTTGAGGACGCCGCAGTGACCGTGTTCGGTGTACTCGTCGACGCAGACGTCGGCCATGACGACGAGCTCGGGCACCGCGCTCTTCATCTCGGCGATGGCGCGCGGCACGGGGCCGTCCGGATCGAGGCCGGACGAGCCGCGATCGTCTTTCGTCTTCGGCAGCCCGAAGAGGATGACCGAGCCGACGCCGCGCTCCTTGATCGCCTTGGCCTGCGCGCGGGCGGCGCTGATCGGAAGCTGGTCGATGCCGGGCATCGAGCCGATCGGCCGCGGGCTGTCGATCGCCGCGTTGAAGAACATGGGATAGACGAAGTCGTTCGGCGAGAGGATGGTCTCGCGGACGAGGGCCCGGAGCTCGGGGGTGGTCCGGAGGCGGCGGGGTCGGATGGTGGGGAAGCCCATGGCGGCCGGGGAGCATACTCCAACGGGTCTTCGAACGCGCACGCGTACCCCTCGGAGGTTGTTCGCTCGCTGTTCCCTGTTCTGGCCCGAGCTCAGCCGCCGCCGACGGGCAGGAGCTCGAGGACCCGGGACCGCCGCGATCGCGATGACTCCAGCTCGAACGACGTCGGCACCTCGAACACCGCGAGCTCACGCACGTTCGACGGAACGTAGTGCCGGCCGGGGTCGCCCGTGAGCACGCGCGTGCCGGAGGCGGAGACCGCGCGGAACCATCCTGCGAAGCGCGCCGCTGCGCTGAGCTCGTACCAGACGTCGCCAGCAAGGACGACGTCGACCTGGAGATCGTCGCCGACGATGTCCGCGCAGAACGCGTCCACGACGACGCCGTTCGCCTCGGCGTTGAGCAAACACGCCGCGACCGCGATCGGATCGACGTCGACCGCACGCACCTCGGCGGCGCCGGCCATCGCGGCCGCGATCGCGACGAGGCCGCTGCCGGCACCGAAGTCGAGCACGCGTCTCTCGCGCACCACGTCGGGGTTGTCGAGGACGAAGCGCGCGAGCGCCTGGCCTCCCGCCCAGGGCACACACCAGAACGGGACACCGAGGCCGCGCTCGAGGAGCCAGCCCTCCGTCGCGCGCCAGATCGGGACCAGCTCGGTCGCGGTGTACAGCCGGATGTCGCTCACCAGCGGCACCGCCTCGAGGGCCGTGTGCGCGCGGACGAATGCCGCGCGCCCTTCGGGCCCATCGGGGAAGGCCGCGGGGGCGGGGCTGGTCATGCCGGCACCCTAGCGCGCCTCTTCGGCCGGTGCGCCATCATGCATGCTCTCGACGCGCGCGTTCGCCGGCGCTGCGGGGGGGAGCGGTGTATCCTCGAGCTATGAGCGTGAGGTCTGGGGGATCCTTTTCGCTGTTCATCGTCTCGTGTGCCGTGCGCGGGGCGGTCGCGATCGCCGCGAGCGCGTGCGAGCAGGGGAGCGAGCCACCGCCGGAGGTGCCGAAGGCCGCGGAGAGGAGCTCGCGTCCGCCGGACGTGACCGAGGTGACGATGGAGGTGAGCAGCGCCGCTCCGCCCGGAGAGAGCGCTCCACCTGGCGCTGCATCTTCGGCTCCGATCGCCTCCGGCGCAGGTGCGGGCACGGGCACGGGCATCCACCCAGCCACTACTGCGAGCAGCGGGCCCGATCCTTCCGATGACTCCAACATCGGCGGGGCGCAGCCCGATCCTGCCGTGGAGAAGGCGGTCGCGCCCGTCCGTCCGCGACTTCGGGCGTGTTACAAGAAGGCGCTCGCGGCCGAGCCGAACGTCGGCGGCAGCGCGACGTTCGATGCGACGATCGGCAAGGACGGGAAGGTCGCCTCGGCCCGGTTCGTCAAACGCGACGGCCTGAACGAGGACATGGTCGGCTGCCTTCTCGTGGCCGTGAAGTCGATGACCTTCGACACGAGCCGGAAGAGTCAGATCGTCACGCTCTCGTTCGGGAGCGCGGCTTCGTCGGGATCGTCGGGCACGCCGGGCGTGATGGGCTCGCCGCCCGCGACGCCTCCCAGCGCGGCCGACGCGGGCGCGGCCGATGCCGGCGCCAAGCGGTAACGGCCACCTTCGGATGGCCGGGGGAAGCCGGCCCCCGGCCCGGGTTGTGGGGTACGCGGTAGGCGGGGGGCCTACACCTCGAGTGACCCTTGTACGCCGCCTCGATGCGCGCGACCCTGAGCCGCCGTTCCTTCTGAGCCTTCGTAGGTCCTCGACGACACTCTCCACGCACAGCCATGCGAAGGTCACGCTCAGCGGTTCGCCGCGTTTCGTTCCTTCTTCTGCTCGTCGCGTGCGGGTCGAGGACGGGCCTCTTCGTCGAGGACGACGGCTTCACGGACGTCCCCGGGCCGGACGGCGGGCCGGACGCGCGGCGTGACGGTGGACGCGACGCGACGATCGAAGACGCGCCGCCTCTGCTCGACGTGCGGCCGCCGACGGACGTCGATCGCACGGACTGTCCCGATGCCGAAGCGACGCTCGTCTACACGATCACGGACACGAACCAGCTGCAGAGCTTCAACCCGGACACCGGGCAGTTCCGACTGATCGGGAACATCGCCTGTCCGTCGGGCGGCGCGACGCCGTTTTCCATGGCCGTCGATCGGCGAGGCATCGCGTACATCCTCTTCACCAACGAGCAGCTCTTTCGCGTGAGCACCGCGACGGGGGCGTGCATCCCCACGCCGTACACGCCGCGGCAGTCGAACTTCGGGCTGTTCGGGATGGGCTTCGCCACGAACAGTGTCGGTCCGACCGAGACGTTGTTCGTCGCGGGCGACGATCAGATCCGCAACGGGCGTCCCGCGGGCGCTCGTGGGCTCGCGCGGATCACGCCCGGCACGTTCGAGCTCACGCCCGTCGGCGACTTCTTCCCCACCGTGGACTCCGCGGAGCTGACGGGAACGGGCGACGGGCGCCTGTTCGCGTTCTACCGCAAGAACGACGACAGCCCGCCTTCGTACATCGGAGAGATCGACCCCGACACTGGCCAGGTGATCGGCGAGCGCCGCTTCGACAACGTCGACCAGGGTTTCGGCTGGGCGTTCGCGTTCTGGGGAGGCGACTTCTACATGTTCCACGCGCCCGGGGCGTCGGCGGCCACCGCAAGGACGCGCGTCACGCGCTGGCGTCCAGCGGACAACTCCGTCACGCAGGTCGCGACCACGTCACTCAAGATCGTCGGCGCAGGCGTCTCGACCTGCGCACCACAGCAATAGATAGAGAGAGGGAGATGCCGGGTAAGGTCACGTTCATCGGTGCAGGCTCCGGAGATCCGAGGCTGCTCACGCTGCGCGCTGCAGACGTGCTCGACGAGGCGGACTTCGTCCTCTTCGACGCCACCGTCCATCCCGACATCCTGGGCCGCCTACGCGAGGGGACACCGCGTCATCCGGTGACGCCCCAGCTCGGGCCGGAGCGCATCGGGCAGATGCTCGCCTTCGAGGCGAAAGAAGGTCGACACGCCGTCCGCCTCACGTACGGCGATCCCGTCTTCTTCGGCACGGCGGACGTCGAGGCGGCCGCGGTCTCCCGGCATGGTGTCCCGCTCGAGATCGTCCCCGGCATCGGCCCGGTCACCGCGGCGGGGGCGTTCGCCGGCGTCCCGCTGACGCGCACGAGCGATGCGTCGCCGAGCGTCGCGGTCGTCAGCGTGACGCGTGGTCACGAGGGCCTTCACGACTGGGAGAAGCTCGCGACGGCGACCGACACGCTCGCGATCGTGTGCGACGCCGAGAGCGTCGCCGAGACGGCCCGTTCGCTCGTGTTCCACGGCCGCAAGGCGAACGAGCAGGTCACCGTCATCGAGAACGTCTCGCTCCCCACGCAGCAGATCAACGAGTCCACGCTCGGCCAGCTGCCGCTCCTGCCCCCGCCGAAGGGACAGCGCGTCGTGGTCGTGGTCGGCCAGCGCGCGGCGCCGATGTCGGAGCTGTCGTGGCTCGAGAAGCTGCCGCTTTTCGGTAAGCGCGTGCTCGTGACCCGCGCCCGGGAGCAGGCCGGAAGGACGGCGGCGCTCCTCCGTGAGCGCGGCGCCGACCCCCTGGTCGTCCCCACGATCGAGATCGATCCTCCGAGCGACGCCGGGCCCATGACCGATGCCGTCGGCGCGCTCGGCGGCTACGGCTGGATCGTCCTGACGAGCGCGAACGGCGTCGAGCGCCTCTGGACGGAGATCCGGCGACAGAACAAGGACGCCCGCGCGTTCGGAGCGGCCAAGATCGCCGCCATCGGGCCCGGCACCGCGGCCGCGCTCGAGCGGTACGGGCTGGCGGCCGATCTCGTGCCGAAGGTGCACAAAGGGGAGGGGCTCGCCGCGGAGCTCCTCGCCGCGATCGGAGAGGGCGCGCAGGCGAGGCCGAAGGTCCTCATCGCGCGGGCGGAGGTCGCCCGCGACGTCGTCCCGGATGCCCTCCGCGCGGCAGGGTGCGAGGTCGACGTCGTCCCGGTCTACAAGACCCACGCCCCGCCGAGGCCGCTCCTCGACGCGCTGGCCGCCCTGCTGGAGGCCCAGGAAATCGACGTCGTGACCTTCACGTCGTCCAGCACGGTGGAGCACCTCTGCGATGCCCTCGAGTCCCGTGCTGCGGCGCTGCTCCGGAACACCTGCGTTGCGAGCATCGGCCCGATCACGACGGAGACGGCCCGAAAGCGGGGCCTCCGGGTCGACGTGACGGCGAGCGAGCACACCATCCCCGGGCTCGTCTCGGCGATCGAGGGCTACTTCGAGCTGGCGACGACCGGTACGCGTGCCGTCGCCCGGATCTGAGGAGAAGGGGAGCCGCGACGCCATGTGCATGTGCGCGTGGCCGCCGGGCCCGGACCGCTCACCTGCGCGGCAAGTTGACATACCAATGCCTTCCAGCGACGCTAAAGAACTCGGCGCACGCCTCGGCACATGTCTCTGAGCTCCCTCATCGTTCAGCGCGGGATCGCGTCGATCCGCGAGATCGAAGAGGCGTTGGCACGACAGGTCCTCTACGGGGGAGACTTCGTGACCAACCTCTTCGAGGTCAGCCGTATCGAGGAGGCGGCGCTCATGCCGGTGGTCGCCGAGTCGTACGGCCTCCCCGCCGCCGAGGCCGGTGAGCTGCCGAAGGCTCCGGGCGAGGCGCTCCGTCTGGTGGCCGCCGAGGTCGTGCGGGAGCGAGCGTTCGCGCCTCTCGAGGTCGGCGCTTCGCTCGTCGTCGCCGTCGCCGAGCCGCTCTCGCGCGACGCCGAGCAGGAGCTCACGTTCGCGCTGGCGCTGCCGATCGAGCAACACATCGCTCCGCTGTTCCGTATCCGCCAGGCGCTCGCGCGGGACTACGGCATCCCGCTCGACAAGCGGATCGCTCGGCTCATCACGAAGGTGGTGAACAAGGGGCCGCGCATCGCGAGCACGTTCCCGCCGCCGCTCGAGTCGTCGCCGAACCATCGCGTGCCGCCGCGGCCGCCGAGCGTCGCACCGCCGCCGCCGTCGCCGCCTGCAGCGAAGAACAAGGCGCCGACGGCAGCAACGGCGCAGGCCACGCTCATCCGGAAGGCCGACGCGCCGGCGCTCCGTCCGGTGCGCCGCCGGCGCGGCCCCCTCACGATGGACGTGGCGAACACGGAGCTCGAGGCCTCGGCCGAGCGCGACGTCATCTTCGACATCCTCTTCGAGTTCGCACGGCAGTTCTTCGACTACACGGCGCTCTTCATCGTGCACGGCGACATCGCCGAGGGACGCGATGCCTTCGGCGACGGCGCATCGCGCGAGAAGGTGGCCCGCGTCGGCGTTCCGCTCGATCTCGCCGGCCTCCTCGCGAAGGCGCGGGCGGACAAGCGGCGCGTTCGCGCCAATCCGTCGTCCGACGGCATCGATCCGGTGCTGATGGCCGACCTCGGGCGCGACGGCACGACCGAGTGTGTCGTCTTCCCGATCATCGTGCGCACCCGCGTCGTCGGGCTTCTCTTCGGCGACGGCGGGACTTCCGGCATCGACGACGCCGGCGTCGGCCAGGTCGAAGAGCTCGTCTCCTCCGCGTCAGGCGCGTTCGAGCGCGTGATCATGCGGCGCAAGCTGAAGGGCTCGGAGGTCGCCGAAGGCGGCGCCACGGGCGCGAAGAAGAAGGCCGCGGACACGGTGCCGCCTCCGGCGCCCTACGTCTCTGCGCCGCCTCCTTCTCTCGCCGTCACGACGCGTCCTTCCGCCGAGGAGCTCGCGCCGCCGATCCGCGAGCTGATGGTCGAGCCGATGTCGCGGCTGGTGTCGACGGCACGCGAGCCGGCGGCCACGATGAAGTCGCTGCTCGGCACCGATCCGTCGAGCATCCGGAGCGACCGTCCTCCGCCGGCGAACCTGCTCGCCGTACGACGTCCGAGCGGACGACCGATCCCGCGGGAAGAGCCGGATCTGGCCGGTGAGCGCGGTGCGATGTCGTTCGCATCGACCGCGCCTTCGGCGTCGGCGTCCGTGCCGCCGCCCCCGCGCTTGCCGTCGGCCCGGCCGACGACCAAGTCGCAACACCTCAAGCGCGCGGAGGCGCCGCGGCTCGAGTTCGGTACGCCGTCGATACCGAGCGTGATCGCCGAGGGCGCGTCGTGGGGTTTCACCCCGCCGCCGGACGACGTCGTCGAGCGCCAGCTCATGGCGCAGATCCACGGGCAGGGCCAGGCGCCCGACGCCTCGCCGCTGACGACGCGCGAGTCCTCCGACGGTGCGCACGGATGGCGTGTCGATCGCGAGCCTCACGTCGATCCTTGGGCGCGGGAGCCGTCGAGCGCGCGCGCTCCGGGCGTCCCCGCCGACCGCCCGTCCAAGCCCGCGAGCGAAGCGCTGAGCGAGATCCCGTATTCGCCGCGCGCAGAGTCGCCGCCGCCGATGCGGACCGCGCCGATCACGGACATGTCGCCGTTGCCGGTCGGGCCCATCGCACCGGTTGGAGCGGACGGAGTCGAGCGACGCTCGTCCTGGCCATCGTTCTCGACGACGGACCTGTCCCCGCAGCCCCTCGACCTCAGTCCGCCGACCTCGGTCGCCGTCCAGTCGCCTCTCTTCACGAACCAGGTGACGGTCGGCGACGTCGACGGGGGCTCGATCGACACGTCGCCGCCGGCGCCGGTCACGCTCGTCGCCGGCTCGCCGCTCTTGCCGATCCTCGAGCCGAAGGTGGACGAGAACCGGAAGCCGATCACGCCGCTGGTCGTCGTGACGCCGGATCGCGAGATGAAGCCGCTGGCGCTCGAATCGATCGACCCGGATGCGACGCCGGTCGCTCCGCCCGTGTACGATCCGGATCTGCAGCTGACGCCGATCGCCGCGCCCGTCACGGAGTCGACGCGCCCGTCGATGGATCCCGTCCTCGCGCTGTCGCAGCGAAAGGGCGCGCCGCCCGTGCTGCCGGTGATGCCCGAGCCCAAGCCGATGCCGCTCTCGGAGCAGCAGATCAGCGTCCCGGCGCACCGCCCGCCCTCGTCACGCAGCGACCACTCTCGGATCCTGCCGAGCGTGATCGTCGACGTGTCGAGCGAGTACGTCGCCCTCGTCGATCGCGTCCTCTCCGGACCCGACGACGAGGCGGAGACGACGCTCCTTCGCGCCGGCGCGTATGCGATGCCCGCCATCATGGCGAAGTTCCCGGGGCCGATCGCGCTCGAGCCGGAGCGCCTCGTGAGCGGGAGGCTCCCGCGCGTCGCCGACTGCGGTCCCGTCATTCGTCTCATCGCGAGCCAGCGACGCACGGCGCTGCCGTTCGTGCTCAGCCACGTGGAGGGCGGCGACGTCGACGCGCGCTTCTGGGCGACGTACCTCCTGACCGAGCTCGTCTACCCGGACGCCATCGACGCCGCCATCGCACGCAACTTCGACGAGGACGCGCGCGTGCGACGCGCAGCCCGCGCCGCCTGTCGGGCGCTCGCCGAGGCGAATCCGCAGCCTGTCGTCGAGCGACTCGGAGAGATCGCGAACACGCAGTCGATCGGCCGTCGCGTCCACGCCATCGAGGCCCTTGGCGAGACGCGCGAGCCGCTCGCGGTGCCGGTGCTCTTGCCGTTGCTCGAGGAACAGAACGAACACGTGACGAAGGCAGCACGGGCCGCGCTCGTCACGATCTCGCAGCAGGACTTCGGGCGCGACACCGCGCGCTGGGTCGAGTGGTGGCGCGACAACCGGCATCGCCATCGCCTCGAGTGGCTGATCGATTCGCTGATGCACGAGCAGCGCGCGCTCCGCGGCTCCGCCAGCGACGAGCTCCGGACGATCACGAAGGAGTACTTCGCGTATTACGACGATCTGCCGAAGCGCGAACGCGAGCGCGCCCAGGCCCGCTACCGCGAGTGGTGGGAGAACATCGGGCGCATCCGCTTCAGCCGAGCGTCGACGCGGGGAGCTTGACCGCCGCTCTGCCGGCAGTCACGCACGGTCGTCCTTTCTCTCTTCGGCGTCTCGTCGCTCCCGAAGATGCGCCGCTAATCGCCGGCGGACAGACGCGCGCGCCAGTCGGACGGCAGATCGAGGAAGCCGTCGTTGTAGAGCATGTCGTAAACGGCGTCGCAGATGACGTCGCAGAGCTCGCTGAAGATGGCCGGGTCGGCGACGAAGCGAAGCGTCTCGTCCCGGAACTGGCTGGCGACGTTGCGTACGCGCTTCAGCATCTCGTCCTCGGTGAACGGCACGAGGCGCTGGAGGAACTTGCGCTCGAAGGCCTGCCGGAAGACCGGAAAGGAGCTCGCGCTGATCTTGTAGTTGGCGGTCGTCTTCGCCTCGGCGAGGCGCGCCTCCTTCACGACCTCCCACGCGAGCTCGCCGAGCTGCGGCGGCAGCTCCTGCGTGAAGAACTGCGTGAGCACCTCGTTGAGGTACTTCACGAGCACGTTCAGCTCTGGGGTCGTCCGCGCGAGGAAGTCGTTCCGCAGGTTCTTCACCATCGCGTAGTAGAGCTCGTGGGCGCGTGCCTTCGCCTTCGGGTCGACGTAGTGGAACGACTCGAGCTGCGCGAAGATCTGCGCCTCCGTCCGGTTCAGCGCGTGGAAGAGCGCCTGGTCGGAGAAGCGCATCGACTTCACCTCGTCGTTCGTGCCGCGGATCTTGTCCGCGAGCTCGCTCTCGAAGAAGAGGCGGGCGAAGCGCTTGGCGACCTCGCCGAGCTTCCGCTCGATGAGCGTCGCGAGCTTGCCGTGACGGAAGACGCGCCCGAGCATCTCCTTCAGGCTCTGGATCAACTCGATCTCGACCTGCGAACGATCGACGTTCGGCCCCGGTCGGCTCGAAGGTCCTCCTCGTTTCGCCTCGGCCTGAAGGCTGTGGAGATCGGCGATCACCTGCGCGGTCACCGCGTCGAGCTCGGCGTTCGTCGCGAGGTCCGCTTTGTAGTGGACGACCTTCGCCTCGAGCTGTTCGTCGCGCAGCTGCAGCGCGACGTCGGTGAGCGACATCTTCTGCGCAGTCGACATGAAGCCTTCGGGCGTGGGGATCGGCGCGGCCCCCGCCGGTGGCGCGGCGAGTGGCTTGCTCGTGGGAAGCGGCGGCGGCTTGGGGGGAGGCGGGAGGGGAAGCTTGCCGCGCTTGTCCTCGGCGTCGGACATCCGGCGATGATACACCTCTGTTCTCTCCTCCATGTGTTGCTTCTCGCAGCCCGTCCGGTCCGTCTCGAAGACGCGGATCTTCGCTCGGCCGGTCGACCCGATCTGGCAGATGCTCGTCTACTCGATGAGGCTCGTTGCCGACGGCGACCTCGCGATGGTGCTGCCGATCCCGGTCCCACCAGGATCACCCGAAGACGCGGTGCGCTTCATCGACATGTCGAGCGCGCCGAAGTTCTTCGATGACCTCGACCTGCTCTTCCCGGAACCGAAACACCAGGGCTTCGGGACGCTGCGCTCGGCGGCACCCGCTTATGCGCCGCAGCCGCGGCTCGTCGTGCACGAGGTGGGCGACTTCGAGGCGTCGTTCGTCCCGACGCTGCCCGACTTCGCGCGACTCGATCCGCGGTTCCGGCTCCCGCCGTCGGCCTGGGACGCGCTGCCGGCGTACAGGGACTGGGGCTTCTGCGTCTTCAAGCTGCGGCTTGGCCGTCGGGGCGTCGCCGCTCCCGAGGTCGCTCCTGCGTTCGGCGCTCCGTCTTCGAGTCCGTCGGAGAAGCCTGGCCTCCTCGATCGGGTGTTCGGCTTCTTCGGCGGCAGCCCGCGCGGTCGA
Organism: Pseudomonadota bacterium; assembly: GCA_023423895.1. Lineage (GTDB taxonomy): Bacteria > Myxococcota_A > Polyangia > Polyangiales > Polyangiaceae > Labilithrix. The sequence goes on along the minus strand of JAFAER010000051.1, from coordinate 11,584 downwards.
TCGCCGGACGGTTCATCGGCGCCCGCGCCGCGCGAGCTCCACCCGATGGCCTTCGAGTTTCCGCGCCGCCAGATCTCGCATCTGTTCTTCCCGACGGTGCACATCCACGACGGCGAGGTTCATCGGACGGCGCACTTCAGCCATACGCTCTACGCGCAAGGCGCGAGCGACTCGCCGGCGTTGCGCCTCGAGTGGCATCGCTCGGCGGAGCTGGCCGGCTCGTTGCACGGCGAGTCGGCGGCGTGGCTCGACCCCGACAGACCCGTCCACCGCACGACGATGCTCGGCGAGCGCCCGAACGAGGACGTGTACCTCGAAGCGGCCGCCGTGGCCGTGACCTGAGCACTTTTTCGTTCGACTCGCGTCAGGTCTCGGCCGGTCGCGGCGAAGGAGGAGAGGTCAGTGCGGTGACGCTGCTGCGTTCGCCCGTGCTCGTCCACGACCTGCCTTCGAGGAGCGACCATGAACAAGTTCCGCGCCCTTCCGATCGTTTGCCTTCCGCTCGCCATCGCCGCTAGCGCCTGCACACTGGAGAGCCCCGACGACAGCCTCTCGGCGGAGTCCGGGCAGGAGACGATCGGGAGCGTCAGCGAGGAGCTGCGGCGCAGCGATTTCGGTCAGAGCCGCTCTATTTCGGTGCGGGACCAACGCGGGACATGGCAGTCGGGCATGATCCCGCCGTCCCACGGGACCGGAATGCTCACGACGGCCTCCGGAGCGCTGCGCGATGCGGGCGTCACGAGCATCGGCGCCGTGAGCTGGGTGGGCGACGCGAACAGCTACATCGACGTGTTCGATCAAGACTTCGTGACCACGCAAGTGTGGGCGCCGGGCAGCGGCGGTCCGCAGTTCGCGCGCGTGCGTTATCCGTGGCCGAGCAACGCGTCGTTCACGCTCTTCTTGCCGATCGGCGGCGGGTCGACCTCGGTCACCGTGCCCCGTGCCTTCAACGCGGAGCTCCCGGCGGGCCGCGTGTGGAAGGCGTTCCGCCACTACGATCGCGGTGAATGTTCCGCCGAGTCGCCGTGGAGCTCGTTTCTGGACGGCTTGAAGGACGCGCTCACGTCGAAGCTCGACGACGGGTTCCGCGAGAAGGGCCTCGGCGGAGCGACGCTCGACGGCGACATGACGGGGACGCTGCAGATCGTGCCGAGCGGCACCGGCGACCTCTACCGCGTGCGCGCGCGTTACGACGTCCATCTCTGCGCGGCGAAGATGGATCTCGGCTTCGCGCTCCGACTCGGTACGTCCGATCGCGCTCCGCGGGTCGAGCTCGTGGGTGCGCCCACGGTGAGCTTCGACTTCGGCGACGACGTGTGCGCCGGCTTCATCGCGTTGGCCAAGGGATACGGCTTCGACGCAGGGGCCCTGCAGCGGTTCATCGAGGGAGAGGTCAGAACGGAGCTGCAAGCGGAGCTCGCCCCTTCGGTGCGGGACGCCCTCGTCGAGCGCCTCGCCCAGCCGGCCGGAGAGATCCGATGCAGCGGAGCGAATGCCGATGCCGTCTGCCTCTCCGTCATCCAGGCGGGACTGCGCACGGGCGTCGGAGGGCGCGCCCCCAACCCCGGCGCGGCCGCGGCGCTCACGGGCCGAAACGCCAAGTGCCTGGCGAACGACGCTGGCGTGCGCACGTGCCGCTTCATCCCGAACGTGCAGCGGATCCACACGCGCCCCGACGGGCTCGAGCTCGTCTTCTCCGACCTGCGGAGCGATCCGCTGGTCTCGCTGCTCGCTGAAGGCGGCGTGTGCTCGCGCGTCGAGCCGGCGGCGACCGCTTCTGCGCCTGCCGTCACATCCCAGTCCTGGGGCCCCACCCGCGTGCACTGAGCGCCGCATTCCGTCGAACCCTCTCCAACCCTTCCCAACGTCGCCCGATCCGATGACCCCATCTGGGTACTCCGCGGAGACGGCGCTCGAGCTCTACGGTACCTGTCCATGCACCGACGCACCTTGCTCGCTCTGGTCGCTTTCGTTGCGCTCAGCGGCTGCGCCGTCGCTCCTGATGAGGAAGCCGACGACGCGGAGCCCACTGGCACCACCAGCGCCGCGTATACGGTCCCCGGCGTCACGCTGCCGAAGGGGGTGCTGAAGCCGCCGCCGACGATCCCGTGGAAGCCGCCCATCATCGTCATCGACCCGATCCAGCCGCCGACGTGCACCACGAACCAGAACCGATTCTCCGTGCTGACGCGCTCGTGCGCGCCGTTCCGCGACAGCGGCGGGCAGTTCAGCGCGCGGGCCGTGTTCTCGTCGCCGCAGGGAACACTCTGCGAGATGCAGTGGCACCCGGATCGGATCGTGGACGTCGCGCCGGTGCCGTATGCCAGCCTGGTGCGCATCGCCGAGCGCGATCCGGCGAGCATTGGCGGCGCCGATCCGGCGATCGTGCCGCTGTGCGACGCGACATCCATCTGCGGTCCGGAGAGCTCGTCGTGTCCCGAGCGCCCGCGCGTACCGGCGCCCGTGGGCCCGGTCCCGATCGAAGGTATGGGCGGGTGCAGCGCATGCGCGTTCGTGGACGGCGTGACCCTCTACGCCGTGTTGCCTCCCGACTACGCCAGCGGGACCATCGCGGTCGACATCGGTCCGTCGGTCGTCCACTTCTCGCCTGGAGGAGCGCAGACATTCAGCGCCGACGTGTCGGCTTTCACGTCGGGGACGTCCGGCTTTGCGCGCGTCACGCGGCGCTGAGCGGCGGACGGAGGCTAGCGGGCTAGCGGGCTAGCGGGCTAGCGGGCTAACGAGCTCTCGGGCGTGCGTGCTTCTCGCTCCTGTGCGTCGGGCCACGGGCGCGCGCGAGTGCTTCTCGCGCCTGCGCGTCGGGCTACGCGCGCGCGCGACTCCCTCGTTTCCTGTTACCGTCGTCGCCGCCTCGTGCGTTTACACCTGGTCCGGCTCACGATCCTCGTCGCAGCGCTCGCGTCCTCGCATGGCGCGCTCGCATCGCCGCGTCGTGGCGCCCGTCTCGTCTGGGCGCGCGGCACCGGCGCGGAGGGCTGCGTCGGGATCGCGGGCCTGACGGAAGACGTGAAGGCTCGTCTCGGCTACGACGCGTTCGCGCTCGCCTCCGACCTCGAGATCGAGGGCACCGCTCAGCGGACCGCCCGCGGATTCCGTGCAGACCTCACGTTTCGGCGGCCCGACGGCAGCTCGATCGGCAAGCGCGAGCTCGAGAGCCGCGACAAGGACTGCCGCTCGATCGGAGAGGCGGTTGCTGTCGCGATCACCGTCGCGATCGATCCCGATTCTCCAGCGGTCCCGAGCACGCCCAAGGAGAAGCAGGTCGAGAAGCAGGAGCCCGCGCTCGCGCACGAAGATGCTCCTCCGGCGCGGCTTCCTCCGGTGACCGCTCCTGCGTCGCCACCGAGTCCACGCGGAAGGGTCTCGCTCGCGGGCGGCGCGACCGCGGGGCTGCTTCCGGGCTTGAGCGCGATGGCGCGTCTTCGCGCTGCGGTCTCCGTGAGTGAACGCATCGAGATCGGCGCGGGCGTCGCGTGGTCACCGGAGGCGCGCGAGGGGGTCTACGGCTTCGACCTCACGACCGGCGAGCTCCTTGGTTGCTTCTCGCCGTGGGGCGCGCGCGGTCTGCTCCGCGCATGTGGCGGTCTGCTCGCGGGCGCATTCGGGACGTTCGTTCATTCGAGGACCGCCGAGCCGGTCGACGTCGGCCTCTTCCCGTGGCTCGGTGCCGAGGGGGGCGCGGGACTATCCATCCCTCTCGGCGGACCGGCTACGGTCGAGCTCGGGGCGTCGGCGGTCGTACCTTTCCTCCGGCGCCAGGGCTTCGTGCGCGGTGCCCCGGCGCCGGTCTGGGAGCAGGGAATCGTGGCGTTTCGAGCCGATCTCGGGGTCGGAGTCATTTTCTGAACGCGGATCAAATGGGACCGCCCGGGCCTCGACACCCAGAGGAAGGCAAGGACGTGACGGCGCGGCCTCCTCGGCAGGATGTGGCATCCGATGTGCGACAGATCTTCGACGCTCACGGCGACTTCGTCTGGCGCGTCCTGGCGCGCTCCGGGGTCCGTGACGCCGATCTCCGTGATGCCACTCAGGAGGTCTTCATCGTCGTCGCGCGGAAGCACGACGAGCGCGATGGCAGCTCGAGCCTCACGACGTGGCTCTACGGCGTCGCGCTCCGCATTGCCGCGAACTATCGGCGCAAGGCCCATCGCCGACACGAGGAGCTCACTGATGCCGTTCCCGAGCTCCCTCATGACGCAAGCGGCGCCCATGCTAGCAATCCCGAGCAGGCGCTCGCGAACGAAGAGGCGCGCCTCCGGCTCGCGGCGATCCTCGACGAGCTGCCTCCCGAGCAACGGATCGTCTTCGTGATGTTCGAGCTCGAAGAGAAGGCGTGCCCCGAGATCGCCGAGGCGCTCGGGATCCCGCTCGGCACGGTGTACAACCGACTCCGGCTGGCGCGCGCGAGGTTCGAAGAATGCGCAGCGAAGGCGCGGAGGAGACCATGACCGAGCGCGAAGATCCTCCGCGGCTCCGGGACCTCGGCGGCGCGTCCGCGGATCTGCTTCGGGATGCGTCGCGCGTACCGTCGATGTCGAGCGAGGACCGCGCCGCGATCCTCGCGGGCGTCGGGATGGCCACGGCGACAGCGTCGGCTGCAGGCGCGGGTGCAAGCGTCGATGCGGGCGCGGGCGCAGGCGTCGATGCGGGCGCGGGCGCTGCGGGCGTCGATGCAGGCGCGGGCGCTGCGGCCAAGACGACCGGAGGGGCGTTCGCATCGAAGGGGCTCCTCGCAGGGATCGCGGCGGCCCTTGTGGCCGGCGGTGTCGTGGCGTCCTTCGTGTTCGCGTCCTCGGCTCCGTCCGCTTCGCCGGCGCCTTCGGTGTCTTCCGCGCTCTCGCTGGAGGCACCGCCTTCGTCGACCATCGCGAGTCCGGCTGGGTCGGAAGCTCCGAGCCCGCCCGTCATCCCCACCGCCGGAGCCGCCAGCGGCGAGCCTGTCGAAGCGCGCGTCACCGGCGAGCGAGCCTCCGCACGCGCCGCAGCCACGGCGACCGAGCGCGTGCCTGTGTCGTCGTCGTCATCGGCGCGCCCGCGCGCGTCGGCGAGCGAACATCCCGAGGGCGAGAGCTCGCTCGCTGCGGAGAGCGCGCTCATCGGCAAGGCGCGTGGTCTCGTCGAGGCGAACCCGCAGGCGGCGCTGGCGCTGCTCGACGAACATCGCCGCCGTCATCCTCGCGGTGAGCTGGCGGCCGAACGCGAATTCCTCACGATCAAGGCGCTCCGCCGCGCGGGGCGCGTCGACGAGGCGCGGGAGCGGGCGCGTTCCTATCCTGCACGTTACCCGTCGAGCCCGTACACTCCCTCGGTGCAAGGGATGCTCGCGGAGCTCGGAGGCCCATGACGATCCGCTTCGCATCGATGCGTGCCGTCGCCCTCGGCGCCGCGCTGTGCGTGGGCTGCACCGCGCCGTTGATCCTCGCCGAGGAGCCCGGAGTCGACGCGCCGCTCGTCCCCGTCGCGCCCGTCCTGCCCGCGAACGATGCGGAGGCGACGGATGCAGCCGGCGAAGATCCGCAGATCTCCGAGCTCGACGGCGGTCGTGATGCGGCCTCGGACGCTGCCAGGGCGGGACCGAACAACGCGGAAGACGGCGGCGACAAGCCGATGCCGGATGCCGCACTGAAAGACGCCGGCGGCGGCTGAATTCGAAATGTGCCGGCACGGAAGCCGACACGAAGGGCTGAACCCGCCGCGATCGCCGCGGCCAGCCCGGAAAGGTCACGCATGAACCGACTTGCTTTCCTCCTCGCGCTTCCCGCCCTCGTCATCGGCTGCTCCGTTGCGGCCGACGAGGAGACCGGTCAGGACTCGAAGCCGATCGTCGCCGCGCCCGGTGACTTCACCAAGCCGGAGCGAGGCAAACCTGGTGAGGTGATCAAGCCGCCGGCGGGGGAGCCGTGCGGGAACACCACCTGCGGCGAAGGCCTCGTCTGCTGCAACGCCTCGTGCGGGATCTGCACGAAGCCCGACATGGCCTGCATCCAGATCGTCTGCGAGCCGGAGCCGCCGCCGAAGCCGGAGAAGCCGTGTTTCAAGACGGGGTGCAGCGGTCAGATCTGCTCCGACCAGCACATCGCGACCACGTGCGAGTGGCGCGAAGAATACGCCTGCTACCAGGATGCGATCTGTGAGCGGCAGGCGGACGGCAAGTGCGGCTTCCGCCCGACCGAAGAGCTGAAGATCTGCCTCGGCGGCAGCAAGAAGTAGTTCCTCCCAGCCCGTAGCGCGGCGGCGCGTGCACGAAGACCGTGTCGCGCCGGCCGCGCCGCGTTGCGCTCGATGCGCTGCTGGTCGCTCAGTCCGCCGCGCGCGTCAGCCAGCTCACCGGCTCGATCTCCGGCGCGGCGCCGTCGCGTTTGTCTTGCCCGACCTGCTTGCCGTCGCCGAAGCGCCTCTTGAAGCGCAGGCGCTCGGAGTAGGCGAAGACGTCCTCCTGGATGCCGGAACGAAGTCGCTCCTGCTGGTCTCGCCAGAATGCCGGATCGGCGAGCTCGCCGTGCAGTGCGAGGAACGTGTCTCGCTGCTCGCCGGGCGGGAAGAGGAACGTCGGAAACTGCTCGGGGAAGACGTCGCCCTTCTCGACGTTGAACCACGCCTCCGAGGACATCTCCTCGGCGTGGTCGCGCGCGGTCGGCAGTGAACGGAAGCGGCAGTCGGTGAGCTCGCAGAGCTCGTCGTAGTCGTAGAAGACGAGGCGTCCGTAACGTGTGAGCCCGAAGTTCTTGAGCAACAGGTCGCCAGCAAAGATGTTGGCGCCGGCGAGCTCCTTCAGCGCGCGCCCATATTCGTCGATCGCCGCGCGCTCGCGTGCAGGCTCGTGGTTCTGCCGCAGGTACACGTCGAGCGGGACCAACCTGCGCTCGATGTAGAGGTGGCGGATGACGAGCTGATCGCCGTCGCGCTCGAGCAGTGACGGGGCGAGCTTCTCCAGCTCCTCGACGAGCGCCTTGTCCAGCCGATCGACCGGGAAGTTCACCCAGGCGTATTCGAGCGTGTCGCTCATGCGCCCGACGCGGTCGGCGAGCTTCACGAACTTGTACCGCTCCTCGACGCTCTTGCGGTCGGTGTCCTTCGGCGGCGCGAACCAGTCGCGGATGATCTTGAAGACGTAAGGGAACGACGGGAGCGTGAAGACCACCATGACCATTCCCTTCGTGCCCTCGGCGAGGACGAAGGTGTCGGTCGAGTGCCGGAGGTGGTGCTCGAGATCGCGGAAGAAGAGCGTCTTGCCCTGCTTCCCGAGGCCCACCATCGTGTAGAGCTCCGCGCGCGACTTGCTCGGCACGACGGTCTGGAGGAAGTCGACGTAGGCGGACGGGACCTCCATGTCGACGAAGAAGTAGGCGCGCCCGAGGCTGAAGAGACGTCCGATGTTCTTCCGGTCGACGAGGACCGTGTCGACGTACACCTTGCCGCTCTCGTCCTGCAGGAGCGGCACGACGAACGCCATCATGCTCGAGCCGTTCACGACGCGTCCGACCGCGTACGCGCCCTTGTTGCGGAAGAACAGCGAGCGGAGCACATGGACCTGGAAGTTCGGCCGGCGCTCCCAGCCGTCCGGGAAGTGCTCGCTGATCGCGCGGCCCATGTACTCGATGTCGCGATCGAGATCGGCGAACGGCAAGTTGATCGCGAACGCCTCGATCGCCTCGCGGAACGTCGCTCGCAGATCGCTGCCCTGCGGGTAGTAGCAACGGTAGGTCGGCTCGTCGCCGTCGAGGTGCTCGGTCGAGACCGCCGGCCTCCGGAAGATGTAGTCGTTCCGGTAGTAGCGGCGGTCGAGCACGCGCCGCGCGACCGAGTTGAAGAACGTCTCGGCGCACTCGGGCTGGTGGTGCTCGTGGAGCATCCCGATGAAGGCGTGCTTGATGGCGGGCCAGAGCGCCTCTTCGATGACCGCGCCCTCGAGCGCGAGGTGCACCGCTTCGACGCCCTCGCGGACGCGCTGATCGTACATGTCGATGCGCGCGCGGCTCGCCTCGCGGACGCTCGCCCAGTCGGCGCGCTCCCAGCGCTCCTTCGCGCGGGCGCTGGTGGCGCGGAAGAGGCGGTAGTGGCGGTCGAAGCCGTCGAGGATCGTGCGCGCGATCGAGGCCGCGTCGGGCATGGCGTCAGTTTAGCTCGGCCGTGCCGGGAGGGGACGAGGCCCTTCGCGGGGTGGTTCGCCCGGCGAACGACCTGGTGGGGATGGCTCGGACGGCTGGATGGCGACGTCCGTCAGGGCGCGACGATGACGTCGGGGCACAGTGGCGCGGCGTAGAGCCGCTCGACGTCGGCGGCGCGTCGTTCGAGCGTGGCGCGCTGGTTGATGTAGCCCTTGTCGGTGATCTCGCCGGCGTCGATGCTGGGCGGCTCGCCGAGCAAGAGGACGCGGGCGATGCGCGTCGAGCTCACCGGGTGTTCGGCGTTCCAGCCCGCGACGATCTCGCGGATCCGCGCGACGACGACGCGTGAGCGAGCGACCTCGGCGAGCGTCGCGTCGGAGCCGTCGCCCGACGGTCCTTTGATCAGCGCGCGGCAAGCCGTGAGGTTCGGCCAGGCGAGGATCGAGAGCTCCTCGCGGTCCTGACCGCAGACGACGACGTCGGAGAGGAGCCCGCGCGCGAGCGCGACGATGCCGGTGCGGACGGCCGTGACGCTCACCCAGGTGCCGCTCGAGAGCTTGAAGTCCTCCGCGACGCGCCCGTCGAAGAGCAGCCCGGCCGACGGATCGTCCGGATCGGCGAAGCGAACCGCGTCGCCGATCTTGTAAAAGCCCTCTTCGTCGAAGGCCTTTGCCGTGAGCTCCGGCGCGTCGAGGTAACCGTTCATCACGCTCGGTCCCTTCACGCGGACCTCGAGCTTGCTCCCGTTCGGCACGAGCTTCAGCGTCGTCCCCGGCGCCGGCAGCCCGATGTTGCCCGGCCGCTCGAGATGAAAGTGCGCCGACGTCGCGAGCGGCGAGGTCTCGGTCGATCCCCATGCCGTGGTCATGAAGACCTCGCGGTCCGTCGACTCCGCGACGAGCCGCTTCAGTCGATCCCAGAGATCGTGCGGGAGCGCCGCCGCGGCGTAGAACATGACGCGCAGGCGGGAGAAGAAGGCGCGGCGGAGCTCCTCGTCGCGCTCGAGCCGCGGGACAAGCACGGCGTAGCCAGCGGGCACGTTGAAGTAGAGCGTCGGCGGCACCTCACGGAGGTTGCGCAGGCTCGCCTCGAACAGCGCCTCGGTCGTGGGCTTCCCCTCGTCGACGAGCAGCGTCCCGCCGTGGAAGAGCGCCATGTTCAAGTTGTGGTTGCCGCCGAACGTGTGGCTCCAGGGCAGCCAGTCGACCATCACGGGCGGCTCGCCCTCGGCCGCGAGCTCGCCGAGGAAGGGCCAGAGCGTTGCGATCATCTGCTGGTTCGCGCAGAGCATCCGGTGCGTGTTCGGCACGCCCTTCGGGAACCCGGTCGAGCCGGACGTGTAGAGGATCTTCGCGACGGTCTCGGGGCCGACGCCCTCGCGCTCGCCGTCGCCATCACCATCGCCATCGAGCGGCGGATGGGCGAAGAGCGCGGAGATGCTCCTCGTAGTGGCGGTGGCGGCGCGCATCGGGCCGCTGCTCGAGGTGTCCCCGCCGCGCGTGCCCACGAGCACCTCGGCGCCGGCTGCTTGTGGCAGAGCTTTCACGAAGGCGAGCGCGCGCCGGAACGGCTCCTCGGGCTCGACGAAGAACGCGGAGACCTGGCGGCTCCGCTCGACGATGAAGCGAAGCTTCGCGAAGTCCTGGCTCATCAGTGAGTAGGCGGGCGACACGGGCACGAACGGCACGCCGGCGAAGAAGCACCCGAACATCAAGAGCGCGTGGTCGACCGAGTTGCCCGACAGCGCGATGACGGGCGCCCCGGCCGGGCGCTCGCGGACGAGCCATCCGGCGATGGCCTCGGCCGCGCGCAGCGCCTCGGCGTAGGTGACGCGGCGGAGCCCGCCGTCCCCGTGGCGCTCGAGGAGGAAGTCGCGCTCCGGGCTCCGCTCGGCGTGGGCGCGGAGCAGATCGCCGAGTCGGGCAGGGGGCTCGCCGAGCGGGAGGGTAGAGGCGAGGTACCAGGTGTCGTCTTCGCGTCGAACCGAGATCGCCCGCGGAGCGAGCCTCAGGGCTGCCATGCGCGAGATGATTCCACGCGCGCGCGGGCTCGGCGACGCGTGCGAAACGCAGAGCTCGGCGCACCGGATCGGCGAGGCCCGAGAAGAACGTCTTCGAGAACGATGAAGAGGTGTTGACCTTGTCCGCGAAGCGTTCTACATCACGCCTCGTTCCGGCGACGGAACGTGACGCGCGGTGGAGCAGCCTGGTAGCTCGTCGGGCTCATAGCCCGAAGGTCGTAGGTTCAAATCCTACCCGCGCAACCGAATGAGGACGCGAGGTTCGCCCGACAAAGGCGCCTCGCGTTTCTGCTTTGTGGCCATACCAGCCAAACGAGCGCGCGGCGCGTCCTGCAATGGACCGTCGGAACCTCTTGGCCTTGCTCGCGAAAAGAGATCCGCGCCTCGTACGGCAGGAGCCACACGAATCGAGAGCCGCTGGCGCATCCGCTGGCTCGACCCAACGGCAACCGACAGTCTGCCGTGTTCGCTCGCTACCGCGAGGCGGACTCTCGCCCCCTACGTGAGGCGGGTGGCGCGCCTCCGGGCGGCTTCGCCTCGTCCCGTCCGAAACGCCGAAGGCGGCGACGAAGAAGCCGAGGCCGCGAACCCTGAAGACAATCCCACGTGTGAGGCCGCCGAGCTCCGCGAGGTCGGCCGGGTTGCCGAGGCCCACGCTCTTCTGATCGACACGCTCGGGCAAGATCTACGCGTTCTCGATGCGCATGCAGGACTTGAGAACATCGCGTTTGACCGCTCGCCGAAGCAATCGCTCGTCCACAACGAGATCGGCGTTCGCATCGACGAGCTCTCACTCGCCGCCGACTTTGACGGTCTCCTCGTTTGGGGCTGCGTACACAACCGCGGCTTCCCCGGTGCATGCACGGCTATGGGCTTTGTCTCTGGAGGCTCGGAGACTTGTTGTCGTTCAACCCGAACGACAACCAGGGCATTCGCTTCTGTTGGGACGACGTCCGGCACGGTCGGTCAGGGAGGAGATGCAGGAGAAGGAGTGCGAAGTCCGAGCACGACGTCGCCAGAGTCTGCACTGAGGGGCGAGATGGACCGCGCCGGCGTTCGAGATCAACATCGGCGCGGTCCTCGTGTATTAGTGTGCCGCGGCGACGTTCATGGCGAAGAGCAAGTCCATCCGAGATGACGTGCGACGTCGGGGCCTTGGAAGGAGCGGGGTGAGCGGCGAAGGGTACCCGTTGACGATGCCCCGCTCTTCAAGTCGGGCGATGTCCCGGCTGGGCGAGTTCGACGATGTGCTCGCGCTCATCGAGGCCGCGCGCCGCCGCGCGTATCAGGCGGTCAACACCGAGCTGGTGGGGCTGTACTGGCAGCTCGGCGAGCACATTAGCGAGAAGATCGCGAGCGCCGAGTGGGGCGCCGGTGTCGTCGACGATCTCGCGGGGACGATCGCGCGCGAGCATCCAGAGATGCGGGGCTTCAC
>JAFAER010000183.1 GCA_023423895.1 Pseudomonadota bacterium | reverse complement strand
GCGCTCCGCGACATGGACATCGAGCGTACGAAGAAGGCGATCGCGGACGGCCTCGCGACGAACCCGAGCGACCTCGAGCTCCTCAGCCTCGAGGCCGCCGCCCGCTTCCTCGACGACGATCCGAAGGGCTTCGAGGCGCAGAAGAAGGACGTCTTCTCGCGGAACCCCGAGTACGCCACGTTCTACAACATCGTCGGCGAATACGCGGAGTGGGAGCACCGCTACGACGACATCGTCGCGATGATGAAGGAGGCGGTGAAGGTCGATCCCGACGACGGCAAGGCCTGGGCCGCGCTCGGGCTCACGCAGATGCGCGCCGGCGACGAGGACAAGGGCCTCGAGGCGATCCGGAAGGCCTGGACGAAGGACAAGTTCAACGTCCGCGTCTTCAACACGCTGAACATGTACGAGCAGCAGATCCCGACGCAGTACGAGCTCCTCGGCGACGGGATCTTCAAAGTCCGCTACGCGAAGGACGAGCGCGCGATCATGGAACGCTACGTTCCCCGCATGCTCGGCGAGGCGTGGGCTTCGATGAAGGCCCGGTACAACTTCGTGCCGAAGGTGCCGGTGCAGGTCGAGCTGTACGCCAACCGCGAGCAGTTCAGCGTTCGCACGAGCGGGCTTCCGAACATCGGCATCCAGGGCGTCTGCTTCGGCGGCATGATCGCGGCGATCAGCCCGAAGGCCGAGCCGTTCAACTGGGGCAACGTCGTCTGGCACGAGCTCGGACACGTGTTCGCGATCCAGCTCTCGAAGAACCACGTGCCGCGCTGGTTCACGGAGGGCCTCAGCGAATACGAGACGATCGCCCGCCGGCCGGAGTGGGCACGCGAGCTCGATCCGGAGCTCTATCAGGCGATCACGCAGAACAAGCTGCCCGGCGCGGTCGACATGAACCGCGCCTTCACGCACGCGAACGACGCGAGTGACGTGACGACCGCGTACTACGCGGCCAGCCAGATGCTCATCTGGACGGTGGAGCGGTTCGGGATGAAGGGCGTCGTGAAGGCGCTCGAGCTCTGGGGCCAGGGCAAGAAGACGCCGGAGGTCATCAAGACGGCATTCGGCGTCACGCCCGAGGAATACGACAAGGGGTATCGCGAGTGGCAGCTCGCGCGGCTCTCTCGCTACAAGAACCAGTACGTCTTCACGCTCAAGCCGCACGACCTCGACGACGCGAAGAAGGCCGTGAAGGACAAGCCGAACGATCCGGACGCACACGTGCAGCTCGCGCTGTCGCTCCTCCGTGGCGGCAAGCACCAGGACGCCAGCAAGGAGCTCGATGCGGCGCTGTCCATCGACCCGAAACACGCGGATGCGCACTTCGTCTCGGCCAAGCTCTCGCTCGGCAAGAAGGACGCCGCGACCGCCGAGAAACACCTCGACGCGATGCGGAGCGCCGGCAAGGACGGCTACGTCGTGCACATGCTCCTCGCAGACATCGCCGAGTCGAAGGAAGACAAGGCGAAGGTGCGCTACCACCTCGAGGCCGCGCACCGGCTGGATCCAAGCCAGATCGATCCGTTGAAGGGCCTGTTCGACCTCGCTCACGAGGACAAGCGCGAAGGCGACGAGCTCGAGCTCCTCCGGAAGCTCACGCAGCTCGAGCAGCACGACAAGAAGATCTGGCGGATGTTCCTCGAGAAGCTCGTCGCGACCAAGCAGTGGGACGAGGCACGCCGCGTGGGAGACAGCGCCGTCTTCGTCGACGTCACCGGTGGGCCGACGCACGTGCTCTACGCACGCGCGCTCCAGGCGCAGAACGCACACGACAAGGCCGCCTTCGAGCTCGAGACCGCGCTCCTCACGAACATGAAGGAGAAAGAGAAGGCGACCGCGCACGGCCTCCTCGCGCAGTCTCTCGCTACGCTGAAGAAGAACGGTGAAGCCGCCAAGCACCGCGACGAGGCGCTGAAGCTCGACCCGGACAACGCCGAAGCGAAGGCCGTGAAGTTGCCCTGAAGCGGTCGACGTCCGTCAAGGACACACGGGCTTCGGAGCGACGAAGAGCGCGCCGAAATGCACGCCCGGATACGTTGCGTCGTCGAGGTCCGGACCGAGCTTCGTGAGCGCGCCCGTGGCGGGGTTCATCGTCTGGATGCTTCGCATCGTCCCTAAGCCCTTGCCGTACGTCACGAACAGCAGAGAGCGTGAGGCATCCCATGCCATTCGCCGGACATCGGGCCCGCTCTCCGCCACCTTCGTCGCGGCGCCGTTCGTCGGGTTCAGCTCGTAGAGACCCCCAGCATTGATGGCGGTTGCGACATCCATGAGATGCAGCTTGCTCCCGATGAACGTCATCGAGTCACCGTCGTTCTGATACGTCGCATGCTGCCCGACCTGGGTCACGACTCCCGTCGTCACGTCGACGGTGCCGACGCGTTCGGTCGTGAACTCCGTGTTTGCGGCGGTGCCGGTGGTTCCGACGGAGATCCAGAACGTGCCGGTCGCCGGATCCTGCACGAGGCTCTCTGCGCGGCGGACCTGGTTCCCGCCCAGCGTGATGGCGGGACCGGGGGTGATGGTGCCCGTGCAGATGTCCATGGTGCCGAGCCGGGGCGTCGGCGTGCCGCCGAGAGGAGTGTAGGGACCGAGGATCACGCGCGTGATCTTGGCATTCGCGTCCCAGGCGGCTGAAAGGGGCTGGTCCGCCGTACCGGCCTCGGTGATCGCTCCGGTGTCGGGATTGACGGAGACGAGCTTGCCGCCGATGTGCGCGAAGAGCGCATTCAGCTGGGGGCCCGCGTCGTTCGCATCGGCGGCATCGTTCGCGTCGGCGGGATCGCTTGCGTCGACGGGATCGCTTGCATCGGGATCCGACGGGGTCGAGCCGTCCGTGGTCGGCTGGGGTCCGCCGTCGAATGAAGGGTTGCTCGTGTCCGGCACCTCCGGGATCGTGCCTCCGGGGTCCTCCTGGCAGGCAATCAACGCGAGCACGGCAGCCGCCGAGAGAACCATCCCAGTGACGCATGACCTCATGAGGTCGAGGTATCACGCGCTCGACGGCAGGCGCTGTAGGCCGATCGGCCCAATCACGGACGTGCGCGCCGTGAGCTACGCCGAGCGGATGAACATGCCGGGAGGTGTAGCTTCGCCGTCGCGTGGCGCGTCAGCCCTCCGACGACGAGCACGCGGATCGGCCGCTCTCCTGCGGCGCTCACGACGGGATCCTCGCGGTGAAGCTGGCGTAGGCATGTTTGACGATGTCGCGTGTCACGGGCCTGCCCTCCGAAGTCCAGCGTTGGAACCCGCCGCCGAGGATCAACGTGTCGGCATGACCATGCCGACGGAGCGCCCAGGCGGCGGGCGCGCAATCTAGCGACACGGCGCGGTGGCCGTTCACTATGCTGGATCTTGAGGTGGGCGCGCGGCCGAGTCCGCTGCGTCCCCTCAGGGGTTGAAGACTTCGTCCGCGGGCTTCTGCGTGGGCGGCGCCTTCGCCGGCTTGTCTTCCGGCTCGGCCCGGGGCGCGGGCTTCTTCGAGTGGTGAGCGTCGGACTTCGGGACCTTCTTCGCGACGGGCTCCGGCTTCTTCCGCTCGTCCTTCTTGTCCTGTCGTTTCTCGTCTCGCTTCTCGTCCTTCTTCTCTTCCAGCTTCACCGGCGGCCGTTCGTCTTCGTCCCTGCCGGTCCAGGTGGCTCGGAGCCTCGTCGCGAGCTCCTCGGCCTCCTTCGCCGCTTTGCGCGCATCGCTCGCGAGCGAGCCGACGACGTCGACCGCGGCGGAGATCTCGCGCTTGACCTCGTCCTTCTTCGCGACCTTCCTCTCGTCGGCCTTGTCGGCGGCGAGGTTCCTTCGATCCTCGACGGCCTGCTTCCTGAGCTCCTCGCCCCGCTTCTCGAGATCTTCGAGCTTCGCGGCTGCTGCGCTGAGCCGGCGCGCGCGTTCGAGCTCCGAGGCCGTGGTCTGGTCGACTGCGGGGCCGAGCGTGGAGCCGCCCTGCTTGCTGCGGGTCGCGGCCAAGATGGTGGAGTTCGAGGCACCGGGGCGGAGATCGAGCGCAGAGACGATCGGCTTTCGCGACGCCTTCGCCTCGTCGGGCCAGCTCGCCGCGGCGACCTGCTCCTGATGGACGGCGGCGAAGTAGGGATCGTACTTTCCGTCGCCCGACTGATAGAGCTGGCCGTTCGCCGTCTTCGTCGGCGTGAGGATCAGATCGCAACCGGTGAGCGCCGTGCTTGCGACGCCGAGCGCGACGGCGATCGCAAGCGTCGCCTTCCGAAGCGTCATCGAATCTCTCTTTCTCCTCATCGGGTACGGATCACCGCGGCGTGCAGCGGATCGGCGTCGCGTGGACCTCGAGCGATTTGCCCTTCGCGGCGAGGAATGCGACGGCTCCTCGTCCGTCCGGGCCGACGACGGCTGCGGGCTGACCGGCGTTCACGCCCGAGCCGGAGATGTCGATCGGCGCTCCCGAGGGAGCTCCGCTTGCATCGATGGCGATCGCGCGGACCTGGTGGTTCGACACGGGGCCTTCCGTCCACGCGAGGAGGAAGCGCCCGCCGCCGAGCGACGCGAGGCTGGGAGACATGGCCTGTCCGCCGAGCCCGCCTGCCGGGATCGCGAACGGCTTCGCTTCCGCGGTGGTGGAGCCGATCGTGAGCTTCGTCCAGCGGATGGTCCAGTCATCACCCTCCGCTCGATCCGCCCACGCGGCGATCACCTGATCGCCGCTCGTCGCGAGCGCCGGCGAACCAACCTGTCCGAGACCCCGGATGATCGAGAGCGCGCCTTCAGGCTCGAGCACGCCGTCGCCCTTCGCCACGCCGACGTGAATCGCGTTGCCGCGACGGAAGGTGAGCGCAACGCCCTTGCGGTCCGTCAACGCGATCGCGCGGAGCGCCTCGACGGGGCCTTCACCGTCGAGCGCGAAGAGCTGCGCGGAGCTGTCTTTTCCGTGCGGTGCCCAGACGATCGCACCGTCGGAGTACCCGACGTCGATGAGGGTGTTCCCCGTGACGACGCGGCGGCTCGCGATGTGGTCGCCCTTGCGATCGACGTCGGGAAGGGCCGTCAGCTTGCTGCCGACGAGCACCGGCGTGACGCGACGGGCATCGCCGCCCGCCGGCTTCGAGCGAACCGTCGTCATGGGCGCGAGCGACGTCGGGTCGAGCAACGTGGCGACGGCATCGCGCGGTGACGCTGCGAATGCGAGCGCAAGGCCGTCACCGACGGCATGGGCTTCGATCGCGCTCGCGATCACGGCGCGCGGCGCGATCGTCCTCGGATCGCCGCTCGCCGTGCAGTCGCCGAAGACCGCCGCGGATTTGGCCTCCGCCGGGGCCGGCGGCGGCACTGGAACGGGCGTGAGCGCGGTCGCGGTCGTCGCTGTCTCCGCGGTCGGCGGGCTGGCGCTCGGCGGGGGCGAGGCGGACTTCGCGCTCTTGGCCGTCTCGTCCGGCGAAGACGAAGAGCCGCTCGCGAGGCTCGCGATCAACGCCACGATCATGATGACGACCGACAGTCCGACGACGCCGATGACCCCGATGAGGAGCTTGTTCTTCGGCGGCCGCCCCTGGCGCATCTCTGCGATGTCGTCGAGGATCAGGCTCAGACCCGGACGACGTGGGAGGAACGTCGACGCCACGTCGTCGCCCGAGAGGTCTCCGCCGTCGCCGTGGACGACGGGATCCGTCGGTGGCGGGAGCCCGTCGTTCGTGACCATGCCGACGACGCCGAGCGACGGCGACGAATCGAGCAGCATGGAGCTGCTGATCTCCTCGATCACCTCGGGCGCTCGCGGCCTGGCCGGTGGAGCGGGAGGAGGGCCTGAACGTGGTGATGCCGGAGCGATGCCCGCCGCGGCGAGCACCTCCGGTGGAGGCGGGACGCCGATCGTCGTCGGAAGGCTCGGGCCGACGCGCGGCTCCGATGAGGGCGGCGCGGCCGGCATCGCCCGCGGGGACGATGGTGACGGGACGGGCGCGATCGGAACGTGAGCCGAGCCGCCGATCTGCGTCTTCAACTGACCGGACGACGGATGGATCGACGGAGACTTCGCCGCCGCGGGCACGTACGGAGGCGGAGGCGGGGGCTCTTCCTCGGCGCTCGCGGGGACGGGCGCCAACGAGCCTGCCGCGGCCTCGTACTCCTGCTGCACCGCGACGACCGCGAGCGGCGGCGGCGGAATGTTGAGGACGACGCCGTTGGCTCCGCCGAGCGACGCCGACGAGAGCTCCGGGACCTCGTGTGCGGGCTGCCAGTGTCTCCACCCTGAGCGCCAGACCGGCGTGTTCGGGGCGATGAGGCCTCCTGCAAGCGCGGCACGCAGCTCGTCGAGCCGCACTTTGCGCTGCTGCCCGTCGGGATCAGCCCACCTCCAAAGGTCGTTGCTCATCGGGCGCCTCGGCCATGATAGCGCGGGTCGTCGGTGCTCGCGCTACCGTCTCGGCAGGGTGGTCGTTGGCCTGGTCACGGCTCGTCACGTCGACGCACGCATGACGGCAAAATCCACCGGAGCTCAGGCGCGTCGTGCAAGCACGAGGGTCGAGACACGCCGCGCGCCCACTTCATGAAGTGCACGGACACAACCGGCGAGCGTTGCGCCGGTCGTCCGGACGTCGTCGACGACGAGGATACGCTTGTCGCTCGCCGCGTCGGTTTCACGGCAGACGAAGGCGCTTGCGACGTTCGCGAGTCGGCTCTCGCGGTCCATCCTCGCCTGTTGCGGAGTGTCGCGCACTCGCGCCAGCGCGCTAGCGACCATCGTCGCGCCGAGCCGCCGCGCGAGCGGCGCTGCGAGGAGAGCGGCCTGGTTGTAGCCCCGTTCGGCGAGCCTGCGAGGATGCAGGGGCACGGGGACGACGACATCGATGGCGCCTTCGAAGCTCAGCGCTGCTTGCGCCATCGCGCGGCCTAGACGGGGCGCGAGGTCCGCGCGGTCTTCGTACTTCAGGCGTCCGATGGCCGTCGCGATCGCGCCGCCGTACTCGAATGCGGCGACGTCCGTGCCTTGCTCGCCGTCGGCTCGCTCGAGCGTCGAAGCGCATGCCCCACAGAACAGGCTGCGCCGCAGAACGGATCCATCACACGCAGCACATCGCGTCGGCGCGACGACCTCGCCGGCGAGCTCGATGACTATCGCGCCGAGCCGCTCTGTCCACAGGATGAAGGACCGCATCGCGAGCCCATCGGCCGCCCGGGCCGACGGTTGCGCAGAAACGATTCTTTTCCCCCCCGACGCCCGGTCAGACGAGCGCGTCGTCGCGACGGACGTGCTCGGACGTCGGATGTTCCTCGAGCGTGCGGGCGAACAGGATGTGGTCCTCCCACTTGCCTGCGATCTGCAAATAGCGCTCCGCATAACCTTCGCGCCGGAAGCCGAGCTTCTCGATGACGCGCAGGCTCCGCGCGTTCCGCGGCATGATCGCGGCCTGGATGCGGTGGAGCTGCGCGGGCCCGAACGCGAAATCGAGCACCGCGCGGATGCCTTCGGTGCAGAGGCCGTTGTTCTGGTGATCGACGTCCATCCAGTACCCGAGATACGCGCCGTGCATCGCGCCGCGCATGACGCCGTTGAGCGCGATCTTCCCGACGAGGCGTGCCGGCTCCGTGCGCAGCGCCACCATGAACGCGAAGGAGCGGCCGATTTTCCACTCGCGTCGCTGCCGGAGGACCATGTTGGAGACCTCGGTGATCGAGGTCGGATCTTCTCCTGGCCGCGGCGCCGGGTTCCACGGATGGAGATGCGCCTGGTTGTGGCGGAGAACTCGCCGGAGCTCGCCGACGTCGCCGGTGCGCGGCGGCCGCAGCACGAGGCGCTGGGTCGTGAGGCGCGTCGACAGCGGCGGGATCACGAGCCGGATATAGCTGCTGGTCGGCGATCCGTCACGGCCGCGGGCCTGGGCTCGACCGCTCGTTCACGTGCAAGGCGCCCCAAACCCGAGTCAGTCCCGGCGCTTGCCTTGCGGAAGAGGCATGGCTCGCCGCCGCCGTGCTTCTCGCTCTTCTTCTTCTTCTTCGAGGCGCAGTCGGTCCACCTCTTCCGCGATCGTCTCCTGCATCCAGGCCTCGGCGTCCTCGCCCCGAGCCTCTGCATCCGCGATCGCGAGCGCTTGAGCCTCGGTCTCGGTGACGGCGCGCACGCGATCGAGATCGGAGGCCACGCGGACGAATGCGTCCGGCTCTTCGCGATGCCCCGACAGCCAGTCGGATGCGCGACCGAGGGCGCGCTGGGCCCGCTGCGCGGCGCGGAAGGTTGCCTTCGCCGCTCGACGAAGCGCTTGGCCGAAGACGAGCGAGAGCAGGAGGAGAACGAGGGGCGTGACGATGCCGACGGCGATCCAGACGGCGAGCAGCGCAATCAACAGTCCGAGCTTCGCGAACATCCGAGCGACGAACGGCGCCCGCCTCGAACGCGCGGCCTCTCGCCGTTTCCGTCGCTCCTCGCGTTCCTGACGGCGCCTCAGGCGCCGTAGCTCGCGACTCTGGCTCCGTGTGAGCTCCCGCGGAGGCTCCGGAGGCTTCGGTCGCTCCGAACGACGAGACGTGCGGAGGAGCTCGAGCGCTTCTTCGATCGAATCGACGCGCCGATCGGGATCCGGCTGAAGCATGGACGTGAGCGCGCGGACGAGCGGCGCCGGCGTCCCTTTCGGCAGCGCGCGCGCGACGTCGATCCCGAGCCCCTCGTGGGGCAGATCTTCCGGCTCGCTGCCCGTGAGCATCGTGATCGCAGTCGCGCCGAGGCCGTAGATGTCCGATTTCGGTGAGGCCCGTCCCTGGAACTGCTCCGGCGCCATGTATCCGAACGTGCCGACGACGGTGCTGCCTCCGGCGGGCTTCAGGCGATCGCGTACGGCGCCGAAGTCCACGAGCGCGTAAGAGCCGTCGGGGCGCCGGATCACGTTCCCCGGCTTGATGTCGCGATGAACGATGAACGGCGCGCGGCCGTGGAGGTACTGGAGCGCCTCCGCGATGTCCTCGAGCATCTTCGTCACTTCGGCGACGCTCAGCGTCTGCCGGCGCGCACGGATCGTAGCGAGGCTCTCGCCGGGCACCTTCTCCATGACTAGGTAGAGGGCGCCGCCTTCTTCGAAGTGCTCGACGTACCTGGGGAGCCGCGGGTGATCGAGCGACGCGAGCGTCCTTGCTTCTCGCTCGGCGAGCTCGACGTCCTTCCAGGCCTTGGCCTTGTTCACCCGGAAGCACTTGATCGCGAGCAGCTCTTCCGATGCGGGCACCTCGCCCGTCCGTGCCTTCGCGACGTACGCGTTCCATTCCTCGACGAGCGCGCCAGGGCGGGGGCGGGGCTGCTCGCGCGAGATGCCGTTGTCGCGCGCCTCGTACGTCTCGCCTTGTGAGCCTTCGCCCAGCCTTCGGAGGAGCGTGTAGCGCCCGTTCTTCAGGTCCTTCGGCTCCGGCGGTGACGGCTCCATCTTGGCGGTGACGCGCTGTCTATAGCGCTCCAACGGGGTCGACGTCGATCGTGGCCCGGACGGTGCGCGGGAGCGTGGAGATCGCGGCGTGCAGCGCGAGCGCGCCCTGGCGCAGCCGTTCGCGCGACGAGCTCCGCAGCATCACGCGGAAGCGGTATCGGTTGCGCACCTTGGCGATCGGCGCAGGCGACGGCCCGCGAACATCGAGCGGCCCGCCGTCGCCTGCAACGGCCCGAGAGACCGAGCGCGCCGCCCGCGCGAGCATCGCCGCGGCGTCTTGCGCTTCTTTCTCGTCGAGCGCATCCACGCGCGCGAGGACCATGCGCGAAAACGGCGGGTAGTGCAGCTCGCGCCGGTCGCGCAGCTCACGATCGAAAAAGCCCATCACGTCGTGCCGGACCGCCAGCTGGATTGCGTGGTGCTCGGGATCGTACGTCTGCACGAGCACCTTGCCCGGCGAGTCGCCTCGTCCCGCGCGCCCAGCGACCTGGACGAGCAGCTGGAACGCGCGCTCGGCGGCGCGAAAGTCGGGGATGGAGAGCGCTGCGTCCGCATTGATGACCCCGACCAGCGTCACGTGCGGCAGGTCGTGCCCCTTCGTGACCATCTGCGTGCCGACGAGGATGTCGACCTCTCGCGCCCGTACCTTCGCGAGGATCTTCTCGACCTGCTTGCCGCTTGCGACGTCGCGATCGAGGCGCGCGACGCGGGCTTCCGGGAAGGCCTCCTTCAGTGTCTCTTCGAGCTTCTCCGTTCCGAGGCCCTCGAGCGCGATCTGATCGGAGCCGCACTTTGCGCACCGCGAAGGCATCGGCGCCTCGTGCTCGCACCAGTGGCAGCGCATGACGCCCTGCCGACGCTTGTGGAACGTCAGCGCGACCGTGCAGTGCGGGCACGACGAGAGCTCGCCGCATCCTTCGCACCGGACGCTCGGCGCGAACCCACGGCGATTGAGGAACAGAATCGTCTGCTCCTTCGCCGCGAGTGTCGCCTCGATCGCCCGGTGGAGGAAGGCGGAGATGCGCCGATCGCCCGTCGGTCCGGGGCCGATCCGCCTTAGGTCCACGATCTCCACCGCGGGCAGCTCCTGCGCTCGCGCGCGATCAGGCAGCACGATCTTCTGCGCCTTACCGCTCCGAGCGAGGTGCTCGCTCTCGAGCGACGGCGTCGCGCTGCCGAGGACGCACACCCCCGACGCCTGGTGCGCGCGGAGGATCGCCATGTCGCGGGCGTTGTAGCGGACGCCTTCTTCTTGCTTGAACGACGGGTCGTGCTCCTCGTCGACGATGACGAGGCCGAGGTCCTTCACCGGAGCGAACAGCGCGCTCCGAGCTCCGATTGCGACATCGACCTCGCCGGTCCGGAGACGCGTCCACATGTCCAGACGCTCGCGTGGCGTCAGCGCCGAGTGGAGGACCGCGACGTCGTCGCCGAAGCGCGCGCGGAAACGTCCGACGAGCTGCGGCGTGAGCGCGATCTCGGGGACGAGCATGATCGAGCCGCGCTTCTGCTCCTTCGCGTGGGCGATCGCACGGAGGTAGACCTCCGTCTTTCCCGAGCCGGTCACGCCGTGCACCAGCAGCGTCGAGCCGGTCCGAGAGTCGAGCGCGGCGTCGATCGTCGCTCCTGCCTCTACCTGTGCCGGCGTCGGCTCGGGAGGGACGTCGCGCTTCGCTTCGTCGGCGAAGAACGGATCGCGCGGCGCCTCGCGCTCCTCGATGCGAACGAGCCCCTGCTCGGCGAGCTTCTTCACCGTGGCGCGCGCGCCGCCGAGCTGCTCTTCGAGGCGCGACATGGGCAACGCGCCGTGCGCGCGGACGATCGCGAGCACCCGAGACGCCTTCTCCTTGATCGAGGTCTCGATGACCTCGGTCGCGACGACCCACTGCACCTTGCGCGCAGAGACGCCCTTCGTCGTCGCGAAGAGCGTCGGCTCCTCGACGACGCGTGCGGTCTCGCGGTCGACGGGAGGCAACGCGAGGCGGACCACCTCGCCGATCGGCGCGAGGTAGTAGTTCGCCAGGCGCGTGAGAAAGGTGACGAGATCGCCCGGAAGGCTCACGCCCGACAGGACGTCGAGCAGCGGCTTGCCGTTCGGCGGCGGCTCTCCTCGACGGAGCGCGACGACGACGCCGACGATGCGCCTCGCGCCGATCGTGCAGAGGACGCGGCGCCCCAGCGCCACGTTCGGTGCGAGCTCGTCCGGCACCAGATACGTGAGGGCACGCGGAAGCGGGACGGGGACGGCGACGTCCGCGAGCGCGACGCCGTCTTGTACCGGAGCTACCGGAGCACCGCTCGAGCTCGGGGCCGCGGAGCCGTCCTGCATTCCTGCTCAATGCCCGAGATCGCGCCGCGGAGCAACGCGCGGCCCGATACTCTGCTCATGCCTAGCGTGTCAGCGTCCACACGATCGCGATGATGCAAGCGATCGAGAAGAAGAAGAAGAACGTGACGACGCCGCGCTTGCGCGCCCACGAGACGATCTCCTCGTCGGACTCCTTCTGGCCGCTCGCGTCGCCGTTGGCGGTGGAGGCAGATTCGACGAGCTTCGGTGAGGGGGGCCTGATGTCCATCGTGGATCCTGCGAATGACTCCGTAGCAGGAAGAACGAGCGGCAGGCTCTCTTCTTGCGTGACGGCGATGGCGAGGTCAGCCGGAACCCGCGGCGCTGCGGGGACCCTCACGTTCATGGCGGCAGCCGTCCGGGAGCGAACCGCACCGGAAGAGCGCGGCGGCGGCGCGCTCTTCGGCAGGCGGCATTCGCTCGCGCGACGCTCGTCGATCATCTTCGTGCCGAAGGTCTCCGCGAGCCATTCGCCGAGCTTGAGACGGCTGGCGAGGAGACCCGCCTTCGCGAGATACGCTTCGAGCTCGCGCTGGAACGCGCTCGCGGACGGATAGCGGTCTTCTCGGTCGGCAGCGAGGGCCTTGCGGACGATGCGCTCGAGCGCTTCGTGATCGGGAAGCCCCTTGTCGGGCAAGGGCGGGATCTCGGCGCGTCGTGCTTGCTCGAGCAGCGAGACGTCACCACGCGTCTTGTACAAGCGGCGCCCGGCGAGCAGCTCCCAGAGGACGATCCCGGCGGCGAACACGTCGGCGCGCGCGTCGAGCGACTCCCCACGCGCGTGCTCCGGGCTCATGTAGCCCGCCTTGCCCTTCAGCGCCTCGCCGGCCTCCTCGCGCACGACATCGTTTGCGTGCGCGATCCCGAAGTCGCACAGCTTCACCTCTCCCTCGTACGAGATGAGGATGTTCGACGGCGACACGTCGCGATGAACGATGCCGAGCGGCCTGCCGGCGTCGTCGACGCGGCGATGGGCGTAGTCGAGGCCCTCGAGGACGTCGGCGATGATCCCGAGCGCGTGCTGCGCCGGCAGCCCCTCCTTCTTCTCGGTGCACGAGCGAAGAAGCGCGTTGAGGTCGAAGCCCTCGACGTAGTCCATCCCGATGTACAGCCGACCCTCGTCGCGACCGAGATCGTGGACCTGGACGATGTGCCGGTGACTGAGTCGAGCGGCCAGCTTCGCCTCGTGGATCAGCATCTCGGAGAAGCGCGGGTCGTCCGAGAACGCAGGAAGAATGAGCTTCACGACGACCAGCTTCGTCGCGCCGAGCTCGGTCTCCGCGCGTGCGAGGTAGAGCTCCGCCATGCCGCCGCGGCCCACGGGCTCGAACAGCGTGTAGCGACCGAAGCGGCGCGGCAGCCCGTGCAGCATCGCGTCCGGCGTCGGATCGATCGAGGTATCGGATGCGGCAGCAGGCATGCGAGGCCCTTCCCGCTAGCAGATTTCGCTGCCGGCGCGAGACGGGTCAAGTTGCCGGCGGACGACGCCCGTGCCGGCCTACATTTGTCTACATGTGGGCGCAGGGCGAAGCCGGACGGCGAGGCCGCCGCCGACTCACTTCTGCCACGGCGGCTTGAACGCGCCGGCGTCGAATCGGATGTTGGGCGGTACGAAGCCGCCGGCATCGAAGGTCGGGATTTTCAGGGTCGGCGTGGGGGCCGGCGCCGGACCGCTGTCAGCCTTCTGCCCGGCGTCGACCGGCGCTGCAGCGTCCGCCGTGACGGTCCCGGCGTCGGTCGTGGTCGGGCGCGCCGTCGTCGTGGCGGTCGGGGCGACAGCGGTGAGCGTCCCGGTCGGCGCCACGGTCGGCGCCGGCTCGACCGCGGCGTTCGGATCCGTCGGCTCGGCGGGCGCGGCGTCCGCTTCCTCGGGTGCGGCGACCACGGCGGCATCGTCGCCCGCGTCCGCGTCCTGTCCACCCCCCTTCAGCTTGTTGATGAGATCCGTGCAGCCACCGAGCGCGAGCGGCGCTGCTGCGAGCAACAAGAGGAGGAACCCAGGGATGTACCGACGCATCGAGCGCGAGCATACGCGAACTCCCGTGTCGCGTGCACCCGACACACTCGGAGCCGCTCCTTCGTGCGCGACGCATCGTTGCGGAACGCGCCACGTGAACGCGCTCGCTCGCCGACGACGAACGTGTCGACGCATCGACATCGAGCCTGCGCTGGTCCAGCTTTGGGCAGAGGCGCCGTCGTGGCAGAATCCGCTCCCCGATGGCGGACGAGGAAGATCGATCGACGCCGGCGCGCCGGCCACATGCGCCGCCGTCGTCCCGTCTCGGGCGACTGGCCAGGCTCGGCGCGCTCTCGACGCGCGCGCTGCCCATCGCAACGGAGGCGATGCGCCGTGCAGCGTTCGGCAAACGCTCGGACGAAGAGGCCGAGCGCGAAGCGCAGAAGCGAGTCCTCGACAACGCGAAGAAGACCGCCGAGGCGATGCTGAAGACGCTCGGCGAGATGAAGGGCCTGCCACTGAAGCTCGGGCAGATGGCCTCCTACATCGACGGGCTCGCGCCGCCTGGCTACGAGGAGAAGTTCCAGGAGGTCCTGAAGAAGCTCCAGGCCAAGGCGCCGCCGCTCTCGCGCGAGGCTGCCGAGAAGGTCGTCACGAAGGAGCTCGGCCCGCCGGAGGAGGTCTTCGGCGAATGGGAGCCCGACCCCTTCGCGGCGGCGAGCATCGGCCAGGTGCACCGCGCGATGACGAAGAGCGGCGATCGCGTCGCGGTGAAGGTGCAGTACCCCGACATCGACAAGGCGATCGTCAACGACCTGAAGAGCGTCTCGATGCTCGAGTCGATGATCGCGCCGGTCGGCCGGAAGTATCACTCGAAGGAGACGCTGGAGGAGATCAAGTCGGTGTTCCTCGCCGAGCTCGACTATGGGCTCGAGGCCGAGAATGCCGAGACCTTCCGCAAGATCCACGACGGCGACGATGACATCGTCATCCCGCGGGTGTGGAACGCGTTCTCGACGAAGCGTGTCCTCACGCTCGAGATGATCGGCGGGGAGGACTACGCGTCGTTCTGCCAGCGTGCGACGCAGGAGGATCGGAACGCTGCGAGCGCGACGATCTGGCGGTTCATGTTCCGTGCGCTCTTCAAGCACGGGATGCTCTACGCGGATCCGCATCCGGGCAACTACCGCTTCCTCGGCGGCGGCAAGGTCGCCTTCCTCGACTACGGATGCGTGAAGCGGATGCCTCCCCATCTGCTCGCAGGCACGAAGCGGTATCTCACCGCCGCGCTGGATCACGACTGGGAAGAGTTCGAGCGCGCCTGCATCGAGGTGCTCGGATACGATCCGACCGACCCCGAAGCCTTCAAGCTGTTCGTCGACTACTCGAAGATGATCCTCGAGCCGCTCACCACCGACGGCACGTTCCGCCACACCCACGCGGTCGCACGCGAGGCCGTGGCGTTCCTCGTTCGTGGCAGCAAGAAGATCATGAAGCCCAAGGAGGGCGACGTCCTACCGAACCTGCCGAAGCCCATTCACATGCCGCAGGACCACACGTTCATGAACCGCCTGCAGTGGGGGCTTGCGAGCGTGATGGCGGGCCTCGGAGGCGAGGGGAACTGGCGGAGGATCGCCGAGCCTTGGATACGCGGACCGTACGAGGAGATCTGAAGCGAGCGGCGGAAACCATGCCGCGCGCGGCGGACGAGTCGGTCGCCGAGACGCCGAGGACCGTCCGCGAGCACGGCGATCCGAGCGCGGGCAACCTGCTCGTCCACGGCGACAACCTCGCCGTCCTGCGTGCGCTCCTCCCGCGGTTCGCCGGGAAGGTTCGCTGCGCCTATCTCGATCCCCCGTACAACTCCGGCCGCACCTTCGCCGAATACGCGGATGCGCGCGCGCCCGACGAGTGGGACGCGATGATGCGCCCGCGACTCGAGGCGCTTCGTCCGCTCGTCGCGGAGGACGGAGCGGTGTTCGTCCAGATCGACGACACCCAGCTCGCCCGTCTCACGCTGTTGATGGACGCGGTCTTCGGTGCGCGGAACCGCATCAGCACCGTCACGATCGTGCGCAGCGCCCCGACCGGTCACAAGGCGATCAACGCGGGGCCCGTTCACGTCTCGGACTTCTTGCTCGTGTACGCGAAGGACCGGAAGAAGTGGCGCTACCGTGCGCAGGTCCGCGTGCGCGATAGCTTCGACGTCGCGTACTCCACGTGGCTCGACGATCCCGACGCCAAGCCTGCTCGCTGGCGTTTTCGTCCGCTGAAAGCTGCCGTCGCCGAGGCGCTCGGCCATGCGTCTCCGCGCGATGCCGTGCGTGCCCTCGGACGCGAGGCGTTCATCGCGCGCGTCCACGCCCACGCGCTCAGGAAGGCGCGCCACGTCGTCCGCTTCGCGCAGCCTCGGTACGAGGCGATCGGTCAGGCGGCGCAGCGAATCGTGGACCGTTCGCGTGCAGCGCCCGAACGCGTCTTCGTGCTCGAGCGCGAAGGGCGGCCGCCGTTCATCGTGCGCGGAGGCAACCGCATCCTCTTCCTGGCCGACAAGGTCCGCGACGTCGACGGCCGGCCAGCGATCGTCGAGCCGCTCACCAACGTGTGGGACGACGTTCCGTTCCAGGGGATCGCGCGGGAGGGCGGCGTCGTCTTCTCCCGGAACAAGAAGCCGGAGCGGCTCGTCGCGCGGGTCCTGGCAATGGCGTCCGATCCGGGTGACCTCGTCATCGACCCGTTCCTCGGGAGCGGGACGACCGCGGCCGTGGCTCACAAGATGGGACGCAAGTGGATCGGCATCGAGTCCGGCGATCACGTCATGACGCTCGCGGAGCCTCGCCTCCGCCGCGTCGTCGACGGCGCGGACACAACGGGAATTTCTCAGTCGGTTGGCTTTACAGGTGGAGGAGGCTTCGTTGTCGCGACGCTCTGAGCTCGCGCGTCCGGCGAGCGCTTTGAGCGGTCTCGTCGCGCTTTTGCTGTTGGGCGCTGCATGCGGGCGACAGGACGGGCCGCCGCGAGCAATGGCGGCCGTCGCCGATGCGAGCACGTCGCTGTCCGCCGATGCGGAGGCCGACTCGCAGGCGACGGACGACCCCGCCGCTGCTCCTCTCGCATGGCCGGAGGCCATTCGTGTCGGGCGCTGGGGTGAAGGCGCGGAGCTCATCGCGGCCTTGCCGGCCGGTGAACAGGCGAAGCCCGAGGTCCGGCTCGCGAAGGCGCGCGTGTTCCTCGCGCTCGGCAAGCCGGCGGATGCACTCGGCGCGCTCGACAAGCTCGATGACGAGCTGCCGCTGCTGCGCGACCTGGTCGCCAAGATGCGCGCGCGAGCGCAGCTCGAGGTCGGCCCGTACGACAAGGCGGCCGAGCACTTCGCATCGCGTCGCGACGTCGCCTCGTGGATCCTCTCTGCCGAAGCCTGGGACAAGGCGAGCGACACCCCCAAGGCGCGAGGCGCGTGGGACCGCGTCGCCAACGCGCCCAACCGGACGCGTGCCCAGGAAGAGAAGGCGCGTTTCCGCAGGATGCAGATCACACGACTGAAAGAGGGCGATCCGGCTGCCGCCATCGACGCGAAGTGGCTCGCGACGAACGCGCTCGACGACAAGGTCTTCTCCGAGGCCGCCGAGCTCCTCGAGAAGCTCTCGCCGCCGAAGCTCCTCACGGCCGACGAGCTGCTCCTCCGCTCGCGGGTGCTGGCGGAAGCGATGCGCAGCGACGAGGCCGTACGCGCAGTCGAACGTGCCGCGAATCGGACCACCGCGCAGGGGAAGAACATCCCCGCGATCGATCTCTGCCGCGCGAAGGCGGAAGGCTACTGGAAGGCGCGCACCCGCTATCCCGAGGCCGCGATCGCCTACCGGCAATGCGCCAACATGGGCGGGCCGCGCGCCGCCGAAGATCTCTTCCTCGCGGCGCGCGCGTTCTCGAGGGCCGACCGCGACTCGGACGCGCTTCCCGCCTTCCAGTCGGTGATCCAGCACCATCCGAAGACGCTCTGGGCCGACCAAGCCGAGTTCCACCTCGCCCGGACGCACTTCCTCGGCGGGCGATGGAAGGACGCCGCGTTCGCGTTCGACGAGTACGTGAAGCACTGGCCCAACGGCAAAGAGAAGCGCGAGGCGCAGCGTTACCGCGCGCTCGCGCATCTGATGAGCCGGAACGACAAGAAGGCGCGGAAGCTCCTCGAAGACCTGGCCGGCGGCGCGGAGGACGCGCTCACGGCTGCGCGCTGGACGAACCTCGCGGCGCTCGCAGCGCTGCGCGACGGCGACAAGCTGCATGCGCTCGCGCGTTGGGCGGAGGTGGCTCGTTCGCGGCCGCTCTCGTATCCGGCGCTCGTCGCCCGCGCTCGGTTGAAGGAACACGGCGGTACGATCCCGCCCGCGATCGACCCGGCCGAGAGCGGCACGCTCGATCCGATCCCGATCGAGCTCCCGCCGCCGACCGACATGCTTCATCGCATCGGCTTCGACGCCGAGGCGGAGGAGATGCTCCGCGAGCGCGAGCCCACCGTCATCGCGAAGGCGCCGACGCGCGGCACCGACGCTCTTTGCGCTGCTTACGCGATGCTCGACCGAGGGAAGCGGCGCTACCAGATCTCCGGTCAGATCCCGCAGCAGCTCGTGATGACGGCGCCGGGCGGGAAGAACCGCAGCGCGTGGGAGTGTCTGTTCCCACGACCGTATGATGCGGCCGTCCGATCGGCGGCGAGCGTCGCGCGGATCGATCCCAACCTCGTGTGGGCGGTCATGCGCCAGGAGAGCGCGTTCGATCCGGAGGTCGTGTCGCCGGCACGTGCGGTCGGGCTCATGCAGCTCCTTCCGGAGACGGCCCGGGCGACCGCGGCGTCCGCCAAGATCCCGCACGACGACTCGAAGCTCACGAGCCCGGCCCACAACATCGCCCTCGGCTCGCTCTACCTTCGCGAGATGCTCGACGAGCTCGGGCAGAACGTCGCGCTCGCGGTTGCGGCCTACAACGCCGGCCCAGAGGCCATTCAGCGTTGGCTCGCGCATGCGAAAGGAGAGCCGCTCGACGTGTTCGTCGAGGCCATTCCCTTCCTCGAGACCCGTGGCTACGTCGCGCGCGTCCTCGGCAATCTGGCTCGGTACGGCTACATGAACGGTGGCGAGGCGTCGGTCCCCGAGGTTCAGCTCGAGCTGAAGTAGGCGCCAGCTCTCGGGAAAACTCGGCCGAGGCGCCATCAGACTCTGCAGCAGGCCGAAGTTCAGTGACGCGGTGAAGATCTCCGCGGCGTCGCTTCGCTCGCGTCGGGCAATCGAGTAGAGTCTGCCGCCTCACGTGCTCGGGCTCTTTCTTGCCGCGGTCTTCATCGCGCTGAACGGTTTCTTCGTTGCAGCCGAGTTCGCATTCGTAAAGGTCTCCACGACCCTCGCTGCGACGCAGAAGACGCGTGGCGAAGATCCGAGGATCGAGCGAGCACGCACGATCGTCGCCCGGATCGATCGCTACCTGTCGGTGACGCAGCTCGGGATCACCCTCGCGAGCCTCGGGCTCGGCTGGATCGGCGAGCCGGCGTTCGAGCGGATGGTGCACCACGCCTTCGTCTCGGTCCTCGGCTACGAGCCCGGGCGAGCCGGGCAGGTGGTCGCGATCGCGATCGCCTTCACGCTCCTCACCTTCAGCCACGTCCTCTTCGGCGAGCTCGTGCCGAAGCTCGTGGCGATGCAGCGGTCGGAGGTGCTGGCGTATTCGTCGGCGACGCCGCTTCACTTCATCTATCTCGTCTTCCGTCCGCTGCTGTTCATCCTCGAGCGCGCGACGCGTCTCATCCTCAGGACGATGGGCATGAGCGCGGACGCTGCGAGCGAGGGGACGCTCTCGGAGGAGGAGCTCGTCGGCATCCTCGCGGCAAACGCGGCGCGCAGCCCGAGCGGCAAGGCGAAGGCGGAGCTCGTCGAGCGGGTCCTCCACTTCGCGCAGCGCACCGCACGCCACGCAATGGTCCCCCGCGTCGACGTGTTCACGATGCAGATCTCCCTGCCGGGCGAAGAGGCCGTCCGGCAGATCCGGACTCACCAGTACTCGCGCGTCGTCCTGACGAAGGACCACAGCGTCGACGAGATCGCCGGGTATCTGTATGCGAAGGACTTCCTCGTCGACCCGGCTGCCTCGAAGCTGAAGGACCTCACGAGCGTCCGTCGCGACATCCTCTTCGTTCCGGAAACGCAGAGCCTGCTCGACGTCTTGCGCAACATGCAGCGTGCGCAGATCCCGATCGCCGTCGTCGTCGACGAATACGGCGGCACGAGCGGCATCATCACGATGGAGGATCTCCTCGAAGAGATCGTCGGTGAGATCCGCGACGAGCTCGATGTCGAAGCGGCTCGCGTCGTCCCGGTCCCGAATGCCGACAGCTCATGGGACGTCGATGCGCGCGCGACGCTCGAGGAGCTTCGTTCGATCGGCGTCCGCGTCGAGGAGAGCGAATGGGCCGAATCGGTCGGGACGGTCGTCCTTGCGCGGCTCGGCCGTATCCCGCGCATCGGCGACAAGGTCGAGCTCGGCGAGGACGCTACCGCCGAGGTCACGAGCGTCAGCCGCCGCCGCATCATGCGCGTGCGGGTGCGCGTGATGACACGGGAGGAGTCGGATTCGATCCCCTGAGCGCGCGTCCGGACTAGTCTGAGGCCGGCGGATGAAGCTCGCCCGGCTGATCGCAGTCGTCCTCACGATCGTCTCGCTGTGGCTCGCGTCGCGGCTCGAGCTGTCCAAGGACCTCACGACGCTCTTCCCGCGTACGCCGGAGGCCGCGGCCCTCGCGCGTGTGACGCGCACGTTCGGCGGCGGAGACGTCGCGATCGTGCTCGTGCGCGCGGACGATCCGGACACGGTCGAGCGCGCAGCCGCCGCGGCCGCCGAGGAGCTGCGCGCCGCGTCTTCGGTCGCCGGGGTCATCACCGAGGCACCCGCGCCGTCCGCGCTGGATCCGACGGAGGCGTGGCGGTTCGCCGGTCCCGTCGCGCGCGAGCGCCTTGCCCGCGCCGTGACCGAGGAGGGAATGCGCGAGCGGCTGCGAGAGACGCGCGCGCTCCTGCTCGCGCCGGGAGCCGGCGACGCAGTGGAGATGCTCGCGCGTGACCCGCTGCGCCTCTCGATGATCCCGTGGCAGGACCAGCTAGAGATCGCCGCTGGCGTGCGCGGCGCTGCGGGCGGCGCGTTCGTGGCGGATGACGGACGCGCGCGCCTCGTCGTCATCGAGCCGCGTGGTCGGGCATTCGAGGCGGGTGAAGCGGCGCGCTTCACGAGCGACGCCGAGGCCGCGCTCGATCGCGTGCACGCGCGGGTGCCAGGCGTCAGGCTCGACCTCACGGGCGGTCACGTCGTCGCGCGACAGACGGAGCTCATGATGCGCTCCGATCTCGAGAAGAGCGGAACGCTCTCGGCCGTCCTCGCTGCGATCGTCTTCGCGCTCACGTTCCGTCGCGTCCGTGCGCTCGCCGCGGTCCTGCCGCCACTCGCGATCGGCACGCTGTGGACGACCGCGCTCGCGGCCCTGCTCTACCCACGGCTCAGCGCCGTTGCGACGGCGTTTGCGGCCGTGGTCATCGGCGTGGGCGTCGACACCGGCGTGCACGTCTACGGGCGGCTGCTCCGTGCGCGCCGTGAAGGATTCTCGCCGACGGACGCCGCGAACATCGCGAGACGCGAGACGTGGCGGCCGACGCTCGGCGCTGCGCTGGCCGCTGGCGGCGCGTTCGGTTGTCTCCTGCTCTCCGAGATCGAAGGCATGCGGCAGCTCGGCGTGCTCTGCGCGGCGGGTGAGGTGCTCACGGCCGTCGCCATCCTCGTTCTCGTGCCCGAGCTCGGTGCGCTTCTCGAGCGAGGCGCGCCGCCGCCGCTCCTTCGCGCATCGTGGGTCGTGTGGCTCACCGGGACCAACAGGCGTGCGTCCGTCGCCCTCGCGTCCGTCGTCGCGGTGACCGCGCTGGCTTTCGCGCTGGGCCCGCCTCGTATCGAGCACCGTGTCGCGACGCTCGACGCGCGGACGCTCCCGGCGCTCGCGACCTACGACGAGATCTACGCGACGTTCGGTGGGACGCGCGGACAGCTCGTCGTGGTCTCGGCCGACGCCGATCCGGCGCGGGCGCGTGCACGCGCCGACGCCGTCGCCGAGGCGTGCGAGCGCCTCGCGGTGAGCCGCACCATCGTCGGCTTCGACGCGCTCGCGCGGGTCGCGCCGTCGCCAGAGCTCCAGCGGATGCGCCTTGCCGAGCGCGATCGCCTGGACCTGCCTGGGCGCAAGGCGCTCCTCGCGCGCGTGCTCCGGGAGGAGGGCTTCAGCGTCGATGCGTTCGACGCGGCGCTCGACGCGTTCGAGCACCCGTCGCCGATGATGAACGACGTGCTCGTCTCCGACGATCCGGCGATCCGCTGGCTGCGGCGGCGTCATCTCGCCGAGGACGACGAAGGGACGATCGTGCTCACGCACGTTCGAGCTGCGGAGACCGCCGGCGCGGAGGAGACGACGCGTGCGACGCTCCGTGCCGCCGATCCCGGCGCCGTCGTCACGGGGTTCGCCGATCTGGAGCGCGGCCTCGCGCAGACGCTCGGGCACGATCTACCGCGCGTGCTCGCAGGCGCGCTCGGCCTCGTCGTCCTCGTGCTCGGCGCTTCGCTCCGCCGAGCGTCCCGCGTGCTGCTGGCGATCGGCGTGCTCGTGGTCGAGATCGCGATCGTGCTCGGCCTCTCGCGGCTCGTCGGCGTGCGTTGGCACGTCTACGACGCGCTCGTCTTGCCGGTGCTCCTCGGCATCACGCTCGACGAGGTGCTCTTCCTTCTCGAGTCCGCCGAACGACTCGGCTCGATCGAGGAGGCGCTCGCGGAGCAGGCCCCGCTGGGGACCGCGACGGCGCTCACCACGGCCAGCGGCTTCGGCGCGCTCGCGATCTGCCGTTTCGACGGACTGGTCGATGTCGGCAAGGTCGGCGCGCTCGGCTCGACCGTCGGCCTGCTCGTGTCGCTCGTCGTGATCCCGGCCGCATTTCGCCTGCGTGGGCCGGCGGTCGCCCGTCGAGTGAGCTAAGCTGCGCGCGTGGTCGCACCGTACGCTGAGCTCACCGCGCTCTTCGAGCGCTACCATCACCTGAAGTCTGCAGCCGACGTCCTCGAGTGGGACGCGGCGGTCTTGATGCCGGCCGGAGCGGCCGACCTTCGCGGAGGTCAGCTCGCCGCCGTCCGTGTCGCAGCCCACGAGCTGATCGCTTCGCCTCGGACGAAGGAGCTGCTCGCGAAGGTCGACGACACGAAGCTCGACGCTTGGGAGCGCGCGAACGTCGCGCTCATGCGGCGAGCGCACCTCCACGCCTCCGCGCTCCCGGAGCCGCTCGTCGAGGCGCGGACGAAGGCAGCGACGGCGTGTGAGGTGGTCTGGCGCGGCGCGCGCAGGGAGGCCGACTTCGCGCGGCTCGTGCCGCTGCTCGACGAGGTCGTGCGGATCACGCGCGAGGTCGCGGCTGCGAAGGCCGAGGTGCTCGGGGTCTCACCATACGAGGCGCTCGCCGACGAATACGAGCCTGGGGTGCGCACGGCGGACCTCGACGCGCTCTTCGCGACGCTCGGCGCCGAGCTGCCGGCGCTGGTCGGCGCCATCGTGGAGCATCAGGCGAAGAAGCCGGCGCCCATTCCGCTCGTGGGACCGTTCCCGGCCGACAAACAAGCCGCGCTCGGACGGGCTCTTGCTGAGCGGCTCGGCTTCGACTTCGACCGAGGGCGGCTCGACGTTTCGACCCATCCGTTCTGCGGCGGCAGCCCGGAGGACGTTCGGATGACGACGCGCTTCGACGAAGCCGACTTCTTCTCGAGCGTCCTCAGCACCGTGCACGAGACGGGGCATGCGCTGTACGAGCTGGGGCTGCCGCGCGAGTGGGTGCGCCAGCCGGTCGGAAAGGCGATCGGCATGGCGATGCACGAGAGCCAGTCGCTGCTCGTCGAGATGCAGGCATGCCGCTCGCCGGAGTTCCTCTCGTTCTTCGCGCCCCTCGCGCGCGAGCACCTGGGTGCGGCGAGCACCGACGACGGCGCCTTCGCGCCCGAGAACCTCCTGCGTCACGCGCTCGAGGTGAAGCGAGGTTTCATCCGCGTCGACGCGGACGAGGCGACGTACCCGCTGCACGTGATCCTCCGCTACCGCCTCGAGCGCGCGATGATCGCGGGTGACCTGAAGGTCGCCGACCTCCCGGGCGCGTGGAACGAAGGGATGCGCGAGCTCGTCGGCGTGGTGCCGCCGGACGATCGCCTCGGCTGCCTCCAGGACATCCACTGGCCGAGCGGCGCGTTCGGCTATTTCCCGAGCTACACGATGGGCGCGATCGCGGCGAGCCAGATCTTCCGCGCGGCCAACGCACACGACGCGACGATCCGTCCGAAGCTCGCCGGTGGTGATTTCGGGCCGCTCGTCAGCTTCCTTCGCGAGCACGTACACGGCCAGGGTTCACGCTGGACGACGCAGGAGCTGCTCGAACGCGTCACCGGCAAGCGCCTCGACGCCATCGGGTTCCTCGGGCACCTCCGCGAACGTTATCTCGGCGCGGCCTGATCAGACCTCGGCGCCTCGCGGCGGCCGCACGAGGCCGAAGCGGCGCATCTTCCGATAGAGCGTCGCTCGCGGCATGCCGAGCACGCGCGACGCGAGCACGACGTTCCAGTCGGTCTCCTCGAGCGCCGTGACAATCCGCGCGCGCAGGGCGGCGCTCGGGCTTCGCGCCGCGGGTGCGGCCGCGCCGAGCTCGAGATCGGTGGCGCCGATGACGCTCCCTTTGGAGAGGAGGAATGCCTTCGTCAGCACGTTCTCGAGCTCGCGCACGTTGCCCGGCCAGACGTGGGAGAGGAGCGCGCGCTCGGCGCTCCGGTCCAGAGCTGCCTGCGGGCGTCCGAGCTCGGTCGAGAGGCGCGAGAGGATCGCCTCGGCGAGCGGGAGAACGTCCTCGAGCCGGTCACGCAGCGGCGGTAGCTCGATCTCGACGACGGCGACGCGGTAGTAGAGATCTTCGCGGAAGCGGCCCGCACGGACCTCCTCGGAGAGGACGCGGTTCGTCGCGCAGACGAGGCGGACGTCCGTTTCGATCGCCTCGTTCGCGCCGAGCGGTCGGACCTCGCGCTCCTGGAGGACGCGGAGCAGCTTCACCTGCATCGCTGGCGCCATCTCACCGAGCTCGTCGAGGAAGAGCGTGCCCCCGCGCGCGGAGACGAAGAGCCCCGGCTGGTCGCGCGTCGCGCCGCTGAACGCACCGCGGCGATAGCCGAAGAGCTCGGCTTCGAGGAGCGACTCCGGAAGAGCGCCGCAGTTGATCGCGACGAAGGGGCCGTCCCGACGCCCGCTGTTCGCGTGGACGGCGCGCGCAATGCGTTCCTTGCCCGTCCCGCTCTCCCCGCGAACGAGGACGGTCACGTCGGCGTCGATCACGCGGTCGAGCACCGAGAAGACACGGCGCATCGGCGTGCTCTTCGCGACGATGCCCGTGTAGTCGAACCGTGTGCGCGCCGCCTCGGCGCGCTTGCTGTCGTCGTCCTCGAGCGACTGCTTCAGCCGCGCGATTTCGAGCGCCTGCCCACGCGCGAGGCGTTCGACGTCGGCGTTGCGCTCTTCCAGCTCCTTCGTCTTCACGCGGAGCTCCTCGACGAGGCGCGCCTTCACGATCGCGAGCGCCGCCTGATCGCCGAGCGCGAGCAGGACCTCGGACAGCTCCGGCCGGAAGCCGCCGGCCGAGAAGCGATGATCGACGTAGATCGCGCCGAGGACGCCGTCCGGCGAACGGATCGGAACGCAGAGGAGGGACTTGAGGCGCATCGCGTGGACGCTGCGTGCTTTCGCGAAGCGCGGATCGAAGGCCGCATCGAACGCGATCACGGGCTCGCCGGTCTGCACGACGCGCTCCGCGACGGTGCGACTGAACTTCAGATGGCCGCGACGCAACGTCTCGCGGTCGACGTTGCGGGCGACGGTCACGCGCAGCGCATCTCCGTTTTCGGCGCGTACGAGCAGGAACCCTCGCTCGGCGCCCGTGAGGCTGATGGCGGCGTCCATCGTCTCCTCGAGGACGGCGTTCGTCGTCATCGCCGAGTTTAGGCGCCGGTTGATCTCGAGGATGCGTCGCAGATCGACGGGGCTCTCGACGCGCACGGCAGCGGCCGTCGGCGCCGGTGCAGCGAGCGCGAACGTCCTCGCGCGCGCGGGGTGTCGCCGGAATGCGTCGTGCAGCTCCGTCGGCAGCGCGGCGAGCGTCTTCTCCCAGAGCTCCCGGGCGCGTGCCGCGTGACGCTCGGCGAGGAAGCCGCTGCCGGTCGCGGCATACGCTTCGGCCATGCGTGCCTCGAGCTCCGCGGTGAGACTGCGCTGACCGCAACTGTCGGCGAGGACGAGGGCGCGTTCGAGATCGAGCGTCGCGTCCGCGGCTCGTCCTTCGACGATCGCGACGGACGCACGGGCCCCGAGCCATGCAGCCTCGGCGTCTCGCGTCGCGAGCGCGCGCACCATCCCGCCCGTCGAATCGAGCACGCGGGCGGCCGCGTCGACCTCGCCGGCCGCGAGGTGCGCTCGCGCGCGCTGGAGTCGGAGCGAAACCGCATCGCGCTCGCCCGCGCCGGCGCTCGCGCAGAGCTGCTCGGCCTCGGCGAGGTGACGCATCGCGAGAGGGTGGTCGCCGGCAGCGGCCGCGACGTCGGCGAGGATCGCGCACGCGCCCGCCTCGAGCAGCGCCATTCGCTCGCGCCGCGCGGCAAGCCGCGTGGACTCGGCATGTACGGCGGCGCGGTCATGACTGCCGATGTCCGCGTAGACCTTCGCGAGGTCGAACGAGAGGGTCACCTCGGTCGTCGGCATCCCCAGCGCGGCCGCGAGCCGTCGCCCGCGGTTGTAGGCGTCGAGCGCGCGGCCGAGATCGCCCTGTTCGTGACATGCGGTCCCGTAGTTGAGCGCGGCGGACGCCACGAGATCGTCGAGCCCGTGCGCTTCGGCGAGATCGAGCGCCTCTTTGTACGCGCGCGTTGCTGCCGCCGTTTCGCCAGCGCCGTATTCGACGAACGCCGTCGCGCTGGCGAGCCGGAAGCGACCACGCGGCGTGGCGCGCTCCGCAAGCGCCGCTGCCCGTCCGAGGAGCTCACGTGCTTCTTGCGTGGAGCCCCCGCGGCTCGTCGCGAAGGCGGCGTTGAGAAGCAGATCCAGGCCTACAGCGTCGTCGGTCGGTTCGTTCGCGAGGGCATCGCGGACGACACGTGCCGCCTCGACGTCGGCGCCGCGCTTGAGCAGCGCGAGCGACAGCGCGGCCGCCACCTTCGCGTGTTCGGCTGGCTCCTGCACGTTCGGCAGGATCCGGCGCAAGAGCACGACTGCGCGTCGGCTGTCGCCCATTTGGGCGTAGCACTGGCCGGCGAGCTGCCGGAGCGGGAGCCGCTCGCTCGTCGGCGGACGGCGCGCCATGCGCTCGACGACGAGCCGAAGCGCTCGAGCGGGCTCGCCGGCTTCGACGTAGATGCGCGCGCAGCGGTGCAGCGCATCGCGATCGTCGAGACAGCCCGTCGCCACGACGGCGTCGGCCGCCGAGCGGAGCGCCACGGCCGATACGCCCGGCGACGCGACGAGCGCAGCGCGCGCCTCTGCCGGATCGACGTGTGCGAGGTGAGCGATCCAGCGCGCGCGCACCTCTTCACGCGCCGGTTCGGCGTCGAGCGCCTTCTTCGCGCGGTCGGCCAGCGTGTGATGAGCGCGCCGCATCGTTTCGGCGCCGAGAAGCGCGCTCAAGCGCGGGCCGTCCGCGCGGCGAAGCAGCCTCACGCCATCCAGATCGCCCACGACGATCCCGCGTCCGACGAGCACGTCGAGCGCCGTCGAAGGCGCGAGGTCGATGGCTCCGGAAGCGATGACCAGCGCGAGCGTGTTTCGGTCATCGTCATCGAGCCCGGTGAGGTCGAGGCCACGTCCTCGCGTCGCGCTCGCGGCATCGATGGCACGCTCGAGCGCACGGGAGTCCCATTCACGCGCGTCGAGCTGGGTGAGGAGCGCGCTGACCTCCTTCGGGTAGCCGCCCGTCGCTCGGACGATCTCTCGGAGAGCGTGTTCCGGCACCTCGGCTCGGAGCCAGGACCGGAGCTCGCGCAGGTCGAGCGCCGCGAGCTCGATGTCGATGCCGTCATTGGTGAGGTGCAGCGCCGACCGCGATGCGAGCACGACTGCGACCGCCGCATCGCGCGGCAGGGACCGGGTGAGGACTCCGAGCCGAGCGTGCTCGACCGCAGGCAGCTCGTCGGCGTCATCGACGAGCAGCACGATGGGCTCTCGGAGAGCCGCGAGCCGCTCGGCAGCGCGGAGGACCGCGGCCGTGCTCGTGACATCGATGGCCTCGCCGAGCACCATTGCGAGCATCTTCGATACGGCGTCGGGCCGGTCGCCTCGCACGAGCACCGCGCCCATCCGGAGCTGAGCCTCCGTCTTCACCTCTTCGAGCACGCGTGTACGGCCGACGCCTTCGGCTCCGTGGACGGTCACGACGCGCGGGCCTGCGGTGCGCGCCAGCGTCGCTTCGAGCACGCTACGCACCTGGCCGAGCGCGCCGTCGCGCCCGACGAGGGAGCTGCCGAGGAAATCGGACGCCGGCGGCCTCGACCAAGGGATGTCGAGGAGCTCGGCGGCTTCTTCTGCGCTCTGCGGTCGATCTTCGGGTCGGAGCGCGACGAGTCGGTCGACGGCGCGCGCGACCTTCGCTGGGAGGGCGACGTCGATGGCTCGCAGCGCCATCCCGAGGCCGTAGAGATCCGCCGTGCGGTGGACGATGCCCGAGAGCAGCTCGGGTGCGACGAAGCCGTGTGTCCCCGAGACGTCGTGCACCGTTCGTTCGGCGAGCGGTCGCGAGCAGCTCAGATCGATGAGCACGGCGCGTCCGCTTCGCTCGACGAGGACGTTGCCCGGGTGGACGTCGCCGTGGAGGAGACCGCGACGGTGCAGCGATGCGAGCGCCGACAGGACGTCGCCGATCGGTTGAGCGACGTCCTTCCACGTCCGGCCCTTTGCGAAGCGGGCGAGGTCGACGCCGTCGATGATCGAGCACGTGTAGAACGCGCGGATGTGATCGCCGCCGAGATCACGCGAGTACCCGAAGTCGTGCACGCGGACGACGCGTGGGTGATGGATCGTCCGCAGCGCGAGGAACTCACGCCGCAAGACGTCGTCCAAGGCCGCCGGCGACGGATGATGCGGCGACGGTCGTTCGACCAGCTTCAAGGCGACGTCGACACCGAACAGGAGGTCGCGGACGCGGAGCGCCGTCGCGAGCCCACCGGTCCCGAGTGGCCCTTCGACGACGTAGCGGTGCGCGATCCGCGTGCCTGCCTTCACCTTGCCCAGGCGAACTGTATCAACAACGGCCAGCTGAATCAGTGATGAGTCACTTGTGAGACACTTTTCGGTCCGAACGCTGGAAAATCCGAACGTTCATGAGTGGCCCGGACCGTGCTTAGATCTAGGGCATGCGCCGCGGCGTCCTTCTCTGCATCCTCGGCTCGTTGGGGCTCGCGATCGCGTGCGAGTCGAGCACGGAGACCGGCCCTGGCCCGCAGGGGATTCATCCACAGCCCCAGCCGAACCGCCGGGCGGCGAGCTTCACCTCGCCGTGCACCGCTCGACGTTGTGGTGACGCGCCGACGTCGATCTCGAGCCCGCGTTGCAAGCCGTCGTCGGACGAAAGCTGCGGCTGGACCGACGACACGTCGGTGAGCTACCGGCAGTGCCCGGACATCCAATGTGGCGCAGCCCCTGGGCCAGAGGTCTGCCCCGAGGGAACGACGTTCAAGGGCAGCACGTGCGGCAGCGAGAACGAGGCCGCGTGCGCATGGACGACGGCGTGCGCTCCTCCTCCGAGCACGACTCCATGCGCGGAGCCCGAGGGATGCGGAGAGATGCCGGCCATCGGCATCATCTGCAAGGACGGCGGGGTCGGCGGCCTCGACTGCATGCAGTTCGAGGGGCGCTGCGAGTGGCAGCGCACCTGCGAATGACCGCGCTCTAGACGCTCCGTCCGCGCAGCCCGCGGACGGTGGACGAACACGTCGCAAACGACCGCGCGCGCCTGCGAGCGACGCGCGCGGTCTCGTCACGCTCGCATTCCGAAGGACATCCCATGATCACCAAGCTCCCCCATTCTTCCTTTCTTGCCTTCCTCAACGTCGCGCTGGTGCTCGTCGCGTGCTCGAGCAGCTCGACGACGCCGAACGAGCCCAACGCGCCCTCGAACACCGACGACGAGACCGCGACGACGCGTACCGGTCTCAGCTTCATCGCTCCGTGCACGGCGGCGGCGTGCGGCGAGATCCCGTCGTCCTCGAAGGCGGAGAAGCCCCAGTGCACGCCTTCGGCCGGAGCGTGCGGCTGGTCGGATCCCGATCCGAACGGCTCGGTCTCCTACCGCGAGTGTCCGGCCTCCGAGTGTGGGCCGGAGCCCGACGCGAGCGTCTGCCCTGCAGGAACGAGCTTCAAGGGTGCAGCGTGCGGGAGCGAGAACGAGGGCGCATGCGTCTGGCGCTCCGCCTGCACGCCGCCGCCGAGCACGACGCCGTGCCCGGACCCGGACGGATGTGGAGAGATGCCCGCGATCGGTGT
Source organism: Pseudomonadota bacterium (assembly GCA_023423895.1). Classification (GTDB taxonomy): domain Bacteria; phylum Myxococcota_A; class Polyangia; order Polyangiales; family Polyangiaceae; genus Labilithrix. The sequence continues at coordinate 5,216 of JAFAER010000183.1, read as the reverse complement.
GATCTGCAAGGACGGCTCGAACGGCACGCTCGAATGCATGCAGTTCGGGTCGAAGTGCGAGTGGCAGCGTTCCTGCGAGTGATCGCCGTTTCCACGCCGGCTCTCTCGCCGAGCATCGAGCCGCGCGCGCGCGGCTTGGATGCTCGGCGAGGGGCACGGCTTCCGCGCGCGCTATTGACCGCGGCGACGGGAAGAGGAAGATCGTTCGGTCCGTCACACCCGTACGAGGCGCGTGCGTCGTCATCTTCCTCTCGTTCTCGCGGTCCTGCTCGTTCCCCTCGCGGCGTCGCTGAGCGGCCGTAGCCTCGAGACGTTCATCGCGCCGGCCGCGGCCTGCACGGGGACGCCCCGATTCGATCCTGGCGCCATCGTGATCCTACCCGCCGACGGCGCTACGGTGCCGCGGAACGCGCAAGTGCTCTTCTTCGCCAACGTGGAAGCAACGTTGTTCGAGAAGCGCCCGACCGAGCCCGCAGAGGTGCGCATCGAGGGCAAGGTGTTGCCCCTGTCAGCACGTTCGTCGGAAGGGCTCGGTCTTCCGCATCTCGAAGCGAACACGACGTACGAGCTCTGGCTCCCCGATGATCTCGCCCCTCCTTGGGGCAAGGCCCCGCCGAAGCTCACACGCGCACGGTCCTTCACGACGACGAGCGAAGACGACACGACGCCGCCTCGGATCCGTCTCGTGGGGGCGCCGACGTTCCATCGCTTTCCGCCGTCATCGTGTGGTCCCGCCCCGCGCATCGAGCTGCCCGTCGACGTGGAAGACGCTTCGCCTACCTTCATCGAGCTCTCCGCGTTCGTCGAGGGGCGTCCCGACGACCGGACGACCAAGCTCGTTCAAGCGCCGATCGTGTCCGGCCGCATCGTCGTTCTCGATCCCGTTTTCGCTCACGTGGACGGGCCGGAGACGTACGCGACGCACCTCGTGCTCACGCCGGTCGACATCGCGGGTAACCGCGGCGCGGCGAAGACCGTCGAGCTCCGGCGCCTGGCCGACGGCGGACCCGAGCCGCCAGCGACGCCCACGTCGGTGTCTCCTGGAACCGGCAGCCGTGTCGGCTGCGGGAAGTAGCGCCCCTCGCGCATGTCGCAGCTCCGGTCGCGCTCCCAAGCGCCGCGCCGGTGAGCTACATACGCGGGTCCTGAATGGGAAACGAGCTACGCGCGAGCATCGGAGAGCACACCGACGGCGGCCTGGACGCGCTCGCACGAGGAGCCACGCTCGAGCTCGAGCCGCTGGCATCCGTGCTCCCGCCCGAAGGTGTCTTCGTCACGCGGCTGAGCTCGATCGCCGCGCGCACGGATGCGCGGATCGACGTCGCCGATGTGCGGGGCTCGGCGGACGCGGCGCTCGTGGCAGCGCTGGCGCGAGACGCGAGCGCGCCGCCGATCTGTGTCATCGCGGAAGACGCCGAGTCAGCGCGTCGGCTCGCCGGCGACGTCGCGTTCTTGCTCGGGCGAGGGCGCTCCGACGAGCTCGAGGACACGAACGACGTGCTCGTGTTGACGATGCCGGAGTCGTCGCCCTACGCCGACGTGAATCCCGACCGGCGCGCCGCGATGGGACGCATGGCGACGCTCGCGCATCTCGCGGCGGGACGGCCGTGGCGCGTGCTCGTCGCGCCTGCGTCGGCGCTCGTCCGCAAAGTGGTGCCGCCGGATGCGCTGCAGGCGCATACGCATCGCGTCGTCCACGAAGAGGAGCTCGATCGCGACCGTCTCGTCCGTGCGCTCGCCGACTCCGGATGGCTTCGCGTCCCCGTCGTCGAGGACCCGGGCACGTTCGCCGTCCGCGGCTCGCTCCTCGACGTGTGGCCCCCCGGCGCGCCGGAGCCCGCACGCATCGAGCTTTATGGCGACCTCGTCGTCTCGATCAAGCCGTTCGACGCCACGACGCAGACGACCAAAGCGCTGAAGGGCAAAGCCGACGGCGCGACGGGCACAGGAGCCAAACAAGAAGACGCGAGCCTCTCCGAGATCTGGCTCCCGCCTGCGCGTGACGCGATCCTCGCGAAGGACTTCGTCGATCGCGCGAAGCGCCGGATCGCGAACCTGTCGGACATGATCGACTGGCCGACGACGAAGACGCGCGTGCTCATCGATGACGTCGCGACCGGCCGCGCCTTCTTCGGCGCCGAGGGATTCCTGCCGGCATATTACGAGGAGCTCGCGACGCTCTGGAGGTATCTGCCTGCCGAGACGCGCGTGGTGCTCGCCTCGCCGCCGGAGATCACGCGCGTCGTGCGCGACGAGCTCGAGCGCGTGACGCAGGACTACGCCGCGAAAGAGACTGAGCCGAGCTTCATCGTCGGAGCGCACTACCTCACGGAGGACGAGGCCGCTTCGGAGCTAGCGAACCGGCGCGTCGTCGCTCTGCATCCGACGGCGATCGCGGGGGCCGCTGGCGAGGGACTCGCTGCGTACGAGACCGCCCAGGAGCCGCTCCACATCGCTGCGCTCGATTGCGCGGACATCACGCGTGCCGTGAAGGCAGCTCGGGCGTCGAAGGGGAAGACGAACGCGCTGGCGCCGGTCGCGCGCCACATCCTCCACTACAAGGACAGCGGCCTCTCGGTGTTCCTCACGGCGCGTGCGCAGACGCAGGCCGAGCGTCTCTGTGCGCTGCTCCAGCATCAGGGCGTTCGCTGTCGCGTCCGCGGAGCCGCCTTCGATCCGTCGTGGCTCGGCGACGCCGATGCCAGGGAGCTCGACGCCGAGATCATCATCGGCCCGCTCGGACGCGGCGTGATCCTTCCGGGCGAGGGGTATGCGATCGTCACCGAAGAAGAGATCTTCGGCGGCCGCTCCCATCGCGCCCGCGAGCGCGGCGACAAGCGGCGAGACGCGGCGCGGCCGTTCGTGGAGGACCTCAGGAGCCTCAACGTCGGAGACTACGTCGTGCACGTCGAGCACGGCATCGGTCGCTACTCCGGGCTCGTGCACCGAGACGTCGGCGGGCTGACGGTCGACCTGCTCGTCGTCGAATATTCGGGTGGCGACAAGCTGTACCTGCCGGTCTATCGCCTCAACCAGATCCAGAAGTACTCCGGCGGCGAAGCCGGCGAGCCGAAGATCGATCGCCTCGGCGGTGCGACGTTCGCGAAGACGAAGTCGCGCGTCGAGAAGGCCGTTCGCCAGATGGCAGACGAGCTGCTCCGCCTCTACGCCGAACGCCAGGCGCAGCCGGGCGACTCGATCGAGGCGGCCAACGACGACTATCGCGCGTTCGAGGCGACGTTCCCGTTCGACGAGACCGACGACCAGTCCCGCGCGATCGAAGAGGTCAACCGCGACCTCGAGACCCCCCGGCCGATGGATCGGCTGGTCTGCGGCGACGTCGGCTTCGGCAAGACCGAGGTCGCGCTCCGCGCAGCGTTCCGCGTCGCGATGAGCGGCAAGCAGGTGGCCGTCCTCTGCCCGACGACGGTGCTCGCGCAGCAGCACTTCCGCACGTTCGAGTCGCGCATGCGCGACTATCCGATCGCGATTCGCGTTCTCTCGCGCTTCCAGTCGAAGAAGGAGCAGGACGAGACGTTGGCGCTGCTGAAGGAGGGCAAGGTCGAGATCGTCATCGGGACACATCGCCTTCTCTCGAAGGACATCCACTTCAAGAGCCTCGGTTTGCTCGTCGTCGACGAGGAGCAGCGCTTCGGCGTCACGCACAAGGAACGCATCAAGCAGCTTCGTACGAACGTCGACGTCCTCACCTTGTCGGCGACGCCGATCCCGCGGACGCTCCAGATGGCGGTCACGGGCATCCGCGACCTCTCGCTGATCACGACGCCGCCCGTCGATCGCCGCGCGGTCCGCACGTTCGTGACGGCGTTCGACGACCAGGTCCTCAAGGAGGCGATCGGGCGCGAGCTCTCGCGCGGCGGTCAGGTCTTCTACGTCTACAACCGCGTCGAGGGCCTCTACGAGAAGGCGCAGAAGGTGCAGCAGCTCTTCCCGAACGCGCGCATCGCCGTCGCCCACGGCCAGATGGCCGGGCAAAGAGGCGGCTCCAAGGAGGGGACGGAGACGGCGCTCGAGAAGACGATGCTCGACTTCGTCGAGGGCAAGTACGACATCCTCTGCGCCACGGCGATCGTCGAGAGCGGCCTCGACATTCCGCGGGCGAACACCATCGTGATCGATCGCGCGGACCTCTTCGGGCTCGCGCAGCTCTACCAGCTCCGCGGGCGCGTCGGGCGCAGCAAGGAGCGCGCATATTGCTACCTCATCGTGCCGCCCCCGAACGCGATGACCGACGACGCGCGCGCACGCATTGAGGCGCTCGAGCGCCACACCGAGCTCGGGAGCGGCTTCAAGATCGCGTCGCTCGACCTCGAGCTCCGCGGCGCCGGAGATCTGCTCGGCGCAGAGCAGTCCGGCAACGTCGCCAGCGTGGGCCTCGACCTCTTCTGCCAGATGCTCGACGAGGCGGTCCACGAGCTTCGCGGCGAGCCGGTCGTCCACGAGGTGGATCCGGAGCTGTCGTTCGACGTCACGGCTCTCTTGCCGGAGGACTACGTCGGAGACGTCGGCGTACGCCTGTCGATCTACAAGCGGCTCGCGAGCGCGATCGACGAGGCCGAGGTCGGCCAGATCGCGATCGAGATGGAGGACCGCTTCGGCGCGCCGCCGCCGGAGGCCAAGTGCCTCGTGCGCCTGATGACGCTCAAGTGCGAGCTTCGTCGCATGCGTGTGCTCGGCTGCGAAGCGAATGCGAAGAGCGTCACGCTCCATCTGCGCGACGACACGCCGCTCGACGCGCAGAAGATCCTCGGCCTCGTCAAAGGCAAGGTCTCGCCGTGGAAGATCACGCCGGACATGCGGCTGACGCGGCGTTTCGACGGCTCTGCGAACGGCCTCGTGAACGCGGAGCAGATGCTCGTCGAGCTGTCGCGCTGCTGGAAAGACGGCTAGCGGCTCGCGCGCTGTAGAGCGCGTCGCGCCGGGCCAGGAGGTCGGCGAGCTCGGTCGCGAGCGCCGCGCGAGAAGAGCGCGCGGGCACGGAGGCGGGCGCCCACGCCTCTCGCGTCGCAGGGCCGATCGCGGCGGGGACGAACGGGGGGAGCTGCTCGGCGAGCGCCCGCGGGCTCCGGAGCATGCGCGAGCCAAGGAGCACGCGGCGCCAGTACGATTGACGTATAAGAAAATGCTTATATGTTGCTTCTTCAAGGAGGCTCCCGATGACCCAACCCGGAAACCCCACGCCGCCGCCGCTCACT
>JAFAER010000167.1 GCA_023423895.1 Pseudomonadota bacterium | reverse complement strand
CCGCATACGGACGTGAAGAACCAGGCGATCGGCAATTGCTGGCTGTACGCGACGGCGAGCTGGCTCGAGGCGCTGCACAAGTCGGCGACGGACGAGACGCTCGATCTCTCCGAGAGCTACTGGTCGTACTGGCATTGGTACTTCCAGCTCCTCTGGAGCGCCGACGACGTGCCGAACAACCGGTACGCGGACCTGAAGGAGATCCAGACCGGCGGGTTCTTCTGGGAGGCCTCACACATCATGAGGTACGTCGGCGCGATGCGCGAAGGCGACTTCATCCCCGAAGACGCCAACGCCATCCGCTCCGGTCGCCAGTCGTCCGCGCTCGCGGCGCTGAATCGTTCGCTCCGCGACGGTGCACTGAAGGACCGCGCCGCGCGACGCGATCGCGATCTGTTGCGGCGCGAGATGGACGCTGCGTGGCGGCTCTCGCCCGAGGTCATCGCGCGCCTCGACGCGGCGTTCGGGCGGGAGCTCGACAGGACGCCGGACATGACGGACTTCGAGACGCACAAGGTCATCGCGCCGACGAAGCTGGAGGTCGCTGCGCTCGATCCGGAGACGCACGAGAAACAGACCGTCTCGCTCATCGACATCCTCCCGGCGTACGACGGCAGTCCCTCGCCGCGCTTCGCCTGGCACGAGGCGTCCTACCCGGCCGACCCGACCGAGCGTCGCGCCTTCCTCAAGCGCGCGCAGAAGGCCCTCCACGACGGCGTGCCGCCGCTGCTCACCTTCACCGTCGACTTCAACGCGATGCGCGGCTCGACGTTCGCGGACGTCCCGTCGTCGCCGGGACGACAGGGCGGGCACATGGTCGCGATGAGCGACTACCAGATCGACGACGTGCCGGGCTTCGGCACGCTCGCGGCCGGTGTGGATGCGACGCCCGAGCAGCTCGACGCCGCGCTTGCCGACGATGCGAAGATCGTCTTCCTCCGCGTGAAGAACTCCTGGGGACCGACGGGCGCCGGTCCGGAGCTCTCCGTGTCGGGCCACTACGACCTCTACATGAAGTACCTCGACGGCCCGATCAAGTACTGCCTCCAGCCGGACGGCACGACGAGCCGCGACAACTGCCGGGACACGACCCCGTTCACGTCGCTGGTGCTGCCGGCGGGCTACTGACCGCCGATCGCGGACGCCCGCTCAGGGCGTGCTGGTGCACTTCTCGGCCGGCTTGACGACGCACGTGTTCGTGACCGGCTTGCCGGCGAGGCGGTCTTCGAGGAAGCCGAGCCACTGATCGAGCGCAAACGCGAGCGGCTCGGTGTGCGAAGCGCCGCTGCACTCGAGGTATTGCAGGACGTGACCTTGCGCGCACAGCTTCTCGAAGCTCGCGCGCTCGACCGTGTTGTCGACCAGGTCGTCGTTCTCGCCGAGGAGGAACATGCTCGGGATGGAGTCGAGCTTCGGCACCGACGTCGTCGGCAAGCTGTTCTCCGCGAGGTAACACGCCCACGGCGCGAGCCCGCCGAAGTCCGGCTGCTGACCGGCAGCCAGGAAGGTGGGGGTGAAGAGCGTCTCGCGCGTCGCTCCGGTGAACGCGTCGCTCGGCTTGCAGGAGCTCGCGAGCGCTGCGGGGACCGAGGTGTCGAACGGCGCCTGAAACGCCGAGGAGAGCCCCGTCGGCGCGGACTTGTACCAGGACTCGTACGTCGTCGACGCCGCGATCATGTTCTTCGTCGCGTTCCGCCAGGACGAGAGGGCGGGGAGCGCCTGGCCCAGGATGTCCGTCGGCGGAACGTCCCAGACGCTGCCCTTGATCGTGATCTCCGGCGCGTAGTGCGGGAGGTAGCGATTCACGAACGCGGCGGCATGACCGCCCTGCGAGCCGCCCATGACGACGACGTCGCCGGGCGTGACGTTCGAGCCCGCGAGCTGCTTCTTCGCGGCACGTACCGCGTCGAGCGACGCGATGGCGGTCGGCTCCGCCACGAGATACGGATGGAGGAAGCCGGTCGGCGCACCGAGGCTCTTCAGCCCGATGTAGTCGGGCGCGACCGCGATGTAGCCGAACGAAGCGAACAGCGAGAGGAGCAGCGACGTCGCGTCGGTGAAGCCGCCGAGCGCGTCGTCCACTGCGCCCTTCGACGGCGCGCACGCGTCGTTGAACCCGGCGGTCCCGTGGAGGACCAAGAGGATCGGGTACGTGCCGGACGCTTCCGGGTACGCGAGGAGCGTGGTCGCGTCGATGAGCGCGCCGCGATCCTGCGTCTGGTAGCGCAAGAGGCGCGACTTCGTTCCGTGCTTCGCGAGGCGGCTGGTCTTGAACGCCTTTTCTTCTTTCGCCTTGTAGATGGCGAAGTTCAGCTCGAGCGGCGTATGCGATGCCATCGACTGGCTCTCGAGCACGTCGCCGAGCGCCTTCGACGCGACCCATTCGTACGGCGTCTGCCCGCACTTCGCGCGTGAGGTCGTCGCCGCATCTGCGCCGCCGTCGGCCGGCGGCGACGTCGACGGCCCGGACGTGGGCGGTGTGGTCTCGCCCTGACCGCCGTTTCCGCTCTTGCCCGGCGGCTCGTTGGTCGCGTTCGTCGCGCCCGCGTTGCCGCCGTCCGAGGACGCGCCACACGCGACGACCGCCGCGCAGAAGAAGGAGAGGAAGGCGACCCGGGACTTCAGGAGGTGGTGCATGGCGAGCTTTCGCGACGAAAGCGCGTCGCGAGCTCGGTAGAGTAAATGCTCTATCGGGTCTCGCCCCTGTCACCACGACGTCTCCGAAGCGGGACCGGTCACGCCTCGGCGCTGTCCAGATGTCACTGCCAGCCGACGATCGGCCCGATGTGATTCGCCATCTCCTGCGCGATGCGGAGGTGATAGTCGGGCGTTCCGTGGCCGTTGCAGGCGACCATGTCCTCCCACGTGTAGAGCGGCGGGACCAAGATGTGGAGCCTCGCGTCGCCCGCGGCCGCACGTTCGTCGATGATGCGCTGTGCGATCTGCGGGACCGCGTCGCGACCAGCCTTGCCGAGGACGCCCATGAAGATGTGTGCTTCGGGCGCGCGCACGCGGAGCTGGTGCATCACGAAGTCGCGATAGGCCGTCTCGAACGCGGCGTAGTCGACGCCGGTGCTGAAGTCGACCGCGCCCTGCATGAGGACGATGACGTCCGGTATCCACGACGTGAGGTCGAACAGCGGTGCGGAGTGCGCGATCGCCGGGTTCGGATTCGCGCGCGGGTAATAAGCGACGAGAGGGTCGTTGTCCGTGGGCCAGATGTTCTTGATGACGCCCTTGCCCGAGTAGGCGACCGCGTGCACCTCCGCGTCGAACATCGCGCCGAGCTGCGCGCCCCATGCCTTGCGGAAGTTCTGCCATTGCCCGCCATGGTCGGCGCCGGGGCAGTCGTGGTTCGGAGCGTTCAGCATCTCGATGCCGAACCCCGTCGCGCTCGAATCGCCCATCACCTCGATCCGCCGCTTCTGCCGTTCCGGTGCCGGCAATGAGCGACCACCGTGGAAGTCGAAGCCGAGGAACTGCGTGATGCCGGTCTGCGTCTCGCTCCGCTTGTACAGCTCGACGAGGTGCTCTCCCGGCGGCAGGCCCGCCGCGAGCGGGAAGTCGTGCGGCGTGTCGTCGGGGATCATCTCGACCGGATGCCAATCGCCTCCGTCGATCGCGAATTCCCAGTAGCTCGGCGCGCCGCCCATCCATGGCTCGGCGAACTCGCTCAGCCTGACGGACACGGCCGTTCCCTCGAATCGCGCGATGATCCGCGTTCCCGGCCACGATGCCTTCGGGCCGGCGGGATCCGACGTGTCGAAGCGCCCGACGAACAGCGGCGCGTGCTCGATGTTCCCGGGCGGCGGCGCCGCGCTCGGCTCGTCACCGGACTGCGAGGGGCCGCGACCGACCTCGGGCGGGGTCGTCGAATCCGTGCTCGTGCTCGGCGAGGAGCCGCCGCTCGAGCTCGAGCTCGAGCACCCGACCGCCGCCGCGACGAAGAACGCGAAGAGCGAGAAGGCCGGCGCGCGCGCGAAGGAGGTCATGTCCGCAGGCAAGCAACCCCAGGGCCGCCGGTCGAGGCGCGTCGGACGACGGCAGCGCGTGACGTAGCGCATGCGCGCGGCATCGCTTGCGATCGCGCAGGCGGAGCCGGCGCTCGAGCGGCGGCCGCGAGGACCGGGCACACCGGGGCAGGGAAGGACGTGCTCCGTCCGGCCACGGCACGACTTCGCGCCCGCGGCAGGATGGTCTTGCGATACGCTGACGAGAGCCCGCGATGCTACCCGTACCGGTTCAGAGCGCCTTCTCGCAAGTCACCCGAGCGATCGTCGACCGGGCGGAGGTGCGCGACATCGTGCGCGCGCGATGGAGCAGCGGCGGGCGTTCACGCGCCGCGCGCGCTCGACTGTCGGACCTCCCCGAGGAGCTCGGTGCGGCCGTGGATCTCCTCGAGGCGGAGCTGCCGACGCTGACGCAGTCGAAGGACGCCGCCGCCGTTCTTTCGAAGGTCTTCGCCGAGCCCGACGGAGAGCTTCTGTTCACGTGGCTCGGCGCGAGCACCTGGCGACGCGACGCGACGGTTGCGCCGGTGCTCGCGGCCGCGGCGGAGCAGCCGGCGTTTCGCGAGCGCGTGCGGGACGTGGCGCGCGCGCGTGTCGTCGAGGGGCCGCTGCTCGATGCGCTCGCGTGTGCGCCACTGCTTGGCGACGGCGTACAGCTCGCGATGCCGGTCAACGCCGAGGCGAGGGCCCGTCTCGAGATCTTGATCTGGGAAGCCGGGGCGAGCGCCCTCGAGACGCCGGATCTCGGCAGGTGGCTCTGGGGATCTCCCGAGACGTTCGAGGTCATGATCCGCGGGCCCGCACGCGGAGCGCTGCGCGGTCGCGTGCTCGCAGCGCGCTGCCTCGAGATCAGCGTCCGAGGAATGCCGGCGAGCACCGATCACGAGCTCGTCGGCCGCACGCTGCAGACGCTGCAGCCGCTCCTCCTCCATCCCGAGCCCCTCGTCTGGGTGCACGCAGGGCGCGCGCTCGGGCGTCTCACGGGCCCGCTCGAGCAGATGGAGGGCACGATCCTCGACTGGGTCCTCGGCGAGTCGCCGCTGCTCCGGCAACGCGCCATGACGGCCTTCGCCGCGCTGCCGGCGTCGCGTTACAAGCTCCTCGCCAACCAGCTCGTCAGCATCATCGATTCGCCGGGCGAAGACGCGTGGGTGCTCGCGGCGATCGCCGCCGCCACGCCGTATCTGTTCTTCGAGCGCAGGGACATCTGGGACCGCCTCGCCGCGCGCATCGTCCAGGGAGACGGGGGCGCGGTCGCCGCGCGTGCGCTCGCACGAGGCCTGGCCACGCTCTGGCGACGCGGCACACACAAAGCCGACGTGGAAGGGCCGATCCGCGCCCTTCGAGAGATGGCACGAGCGGCCCGCTCCGACACGCTCGACGAAGCACGTCGCTGGATCGAGGTGATCGCGCTCACCGACGTCGTCGACGGCGCCGAGCGCGACCCGTTCGACCTCGAGCTCGGGCTCGAGAACCTCGTTCGTCTCGCCGCGCAATACGACGACGAAGAGGCCGACGCACGCGCAGCGCGGTTTGCGACGTCGCTCCGTGCGACGTTCGGTGAGGCGCGCCGCATCGCGCTCGGCAACGGCAAGCTCCGCCAGCGTGCGGCCGCGATCAACGCGGTGGAAGGTCTCGCGCGCGCGTTTGCGCTCCGCCTCTGGGGCCCGCTGCTCGCGACGCGACCGACCGGCGATCCGACGGATGCGCCGGACCTCGAAGAGACCTGGAAGACGATCGCCGCGGCGCCTTCGGAGATGCTCGACGAGATCCGCGAGCGCCGGCAGGCGACGGAGGGGAACGACCTCCAGGTCGATCGCCCGCTCGAGGTGCTCGCGCTCCGGCTCGGCGGTTATGCGCTCGATGCGTGTGGCGAGGACGCCGAGCTCGGTCCCGGTCGCGGGCCGACCGTTTACGATACGTGTCTCTGGCTCCGGAAGCTCGAGGGCCTCGCGGACGGCACGCGCGAGTTTCCGGCACCTCTCAAGGGCGCGCTCTCGACGCTCTTCTGGCGTCTCGTCGATACGACGCGCGGCACGGCGCTCGGCGAGGTCGACGACGTCGAGTGGCTCGGACCGTTCGCCGCCTGGTGGGCCCTCGTCATCGATCGTCCGGCGATGCTCCTGCAGCTCGCGACGGCGCTGCCGATGATGGAGAAGAGCGCGCTCGCGCGATGCTGCGAGCAGGCCGAGGCGCTCCGGATGGCCGTGTCCTCGGGCGAGGCCGACGGTCAGTGGGGACAGAAGGCAGCGCCGGCGCTCGATGCGCTCCACGCGGTGAACACGGAGCTCACGCACGCCCTGGCAGGACTGTCGCGGGCGCTTTCGTCGTTCGGCGATGCGTCCGGCAACCGGCCGGAGCTCGACGCCATGTGTCTCGAGCTCGTGCTCGCCGGCGATCGACTCCAGTTCGCCCTGGCCGACCCGGTCAAGGCGCTGCACCCGCCGAGCGACGCGAGCATGCAGGACTCGCTGTCGCGGAGCGCGACCGAGAACGCGCCGCGCGTTGCTGCCCTCGTTGCCCGTGCGATCCGCGCGCGCGACCTGTCGATGCTCGACGTCTGGCTCGCCTCGCTCGGGCCGGTCGCGTCCGCGCTGCTCGAGCAAGCCGTGCGTGAGGCGATCGGGCGGACACCGCCACCTCCGCCGACCGTGAAGAAGAAGGAGCCGAAGCTCATCGAGGGCTACGAGCTCGTGAAGAACCTCGGCGAGGGCGGGATTGGGTCCGTCTGGCTCGTGCGCAAACCCGGCGCCGATCGCTACTTCGTCCTCAAGATCCCGAAGGCCGACGCGCTCCAGAACGCGAGCGAGACAGAACGTGCAGGGATCCTCGCCTCTTTCGTCGAGGAGGCGAAGGCGCTCGCCGGGCTCTATCACCCGCACGTCGCCAACATCATCGATCGCGGCGTCTCGAGCGGCGTGCCGTTCCTCGTGCTCGAGTACCTCATCGGCGCCGACCTGAAGCAATATTCGGCGGCGCGGCTGATGACGCTCTTCGAGCTGCGTCAGGTCGTGCTCGAGGCGTGCGCCGGGCTTCATGCGCTCCACAATGCCGGCCTCGTCCATCGCGACGTGAAGCCCGCCAACCTCTGGCTCCGGCTGCCGCTCCGTGGCGGCGAAAAGTTCGACCCGGAGAAACATCGAGACCCGGCGCATGCGCCGCCGCTCTCGACCGTCGTCATCGACTTCGGCATGGTGCGCGCGATCCGCGTTCCGGCGGAGGTCGGCGGCAAGTTCGTCGCCGGCACCGCCGGCTACATCGCGCCGGAGCAGGTCCTCGATCCCGTCGAGCTCGACCCGCGGTCGGACGTCTACGCCCTCGCGGGCACGATCTACAACGTCACGACGGGGCGCGCGTTCTTCGACGACATCGACAACCCGCGCGACCGCATCATCGCGCACATGAAGCGCGACCCGTTCGAAGATCCGGAGCGGCTGCGCGCGTATCCGGCGGCCATCGCGAGTCTCTTGCGCGCTGCGACGGCGCGAGAGCCCGGCGATCGGCCTTCGCCGCTCGAGTTCGGGCGCGAGTTCGTGGCTGCGCTGTAGAGCGAAAGTTCACATCCAGTTCTCACGGAGGTCGAACGCTCGACGCGGCGTACGCGCACGATCGCGGTCATGTTCGACCTACCCGAGACGCTCAGGGACACGTGCAGTGTCGTCACCGAGCTCGAGACCGACAACGCTCACGGAGCCAGATCGCTGCGCGTGCGCGTCGACCTGATCCGGACCGCTTCGATGCTCCTCGCACGCCGCCCCGGGCAGTCCGACGAGAGCGTCGCCCTGGCCAGGCTCGTCAGTGAGGTCCGAGACGAGGCCGTGCAGCTCCGGACGCGCCACCGCATCGTCAAGCGGATGGTCCTCACGATGATGGATTGAGCCCGACCTCGCGTGCTGCAGGGTACGTCGATTGCACTCCGGGCCCGCATGGCGGCCATCCGAAACATACTCGTACCGGTCGACGGCTCTCCTCCGTCGATCGCGGCCCTGGAACACGCGCTTGCGCTCGCGGAAGACTGCACCGAGGCGCGGATCACCGTCCTTCACGTCGACGCGCCCGACGAGTTCGAAGTGGGATCGATGAGCCCGGTCGCGCCGAGCGCGCGCGAAGCAGCGCTCCACGAAATCGACGTCGCGGCCGAGCAGGCCCAGGCACGGCTCGGAGACCGGGTGTCGCGCCAGGACGTTCCCGGCGACCCCATCCGGCGCATCGTCGAGATCGCCAGCGAGGGTGGCTATCAGCTCATCGTGATGGGTACCCACGGCCGCGTCGGGCGCCTGCACACGATCCTCGGCAGCGTCGCCGAGGCCGTCGTCCGGAATGCGTCGTGTCCGGTCCTCACGGTACGTGAACCGGGCGGCGAATATCAGTCGTTCGGTGAACGTCTGCACGACATCCCGTCGCTCGCGGAGCAGGCGCGCGTGCACCAGCACTGATCGGGTAAGGCCCGCCTCGGCTACGTCCCGACGAATGTTCCGGTCACGTGCTCGAGCGCGCGACCTCGTCGACGATGTCGAGCAGCGTCTCCGGATCGAACGGCTTCTGGATGTGCCGGTTCGGAACGCTCGCCAGGAACTGCTGCGACCGGCAGATGAAGGCGTCGCCGGTCAGAAAGATGATGCGTCGAGCAAGGTCGGGATCTTCCGACGAGATCCGTCGATGCAGGTCCACGCCGTCGATCTTGTCCATCAGCACATCGCACACGATGGCGTCGAACCGCTCGCCGGACAGGATGCGCGACAGCGCCTCGTGGCTGCTCGCGATCGAGGTCCGATGATCCGCGAGGAGCATCGCCAGTGACGCGGCTCCACGGGGGTCGTCGTCGATGATGAGGACGCGTTTTCCCGACGCGCGCTGACGCGGTCTTCGTGCTTCCGCCTCGGGCTTTCGCGGCGCGGCGGGAAGGACGACCGTGAACTTCGTCCCGCCACCGACGGCGCTCTCCACCGAGATCGCGCCGCCCTCCTTCTCGAGGAGCTCTTTGCAGAGCGCGAGGCCGAGACCCGTGCCCTCGGGTTTCGTCGTCAAGAGCGGCTCGAAGACGGTCCGCCCGCAGACGTTCGAGATGCCGACGCCGGTGTCTTCCACCTCGACGACCACCGAGTCGTCGGCTGCACGGGTCGTGATCGTGATGTCGTTGGGCCCTCGCGAATCGCTGGAGAGAGACTGGACGGCGTTCGTGAGCAGGTTGATGAACACCTGCGCCAGTCGCGACTCGTTCGCGAGCACCGGCGGGACGTCTCCGAATCGCTGGACCACGTTCGCGCGGCTGCGCATCTCCGGTCCGAGAAAGGCGAGCGTCGACCGGAGCACGCGATGCACGTCGACGGCCGTGGGTTTGCCGTGAAGGGGGCTCGTGAAGACGGTCACGTCGCGCGCGACGCCGCTCGCCCGCTCGATCCCGTCGCGGACCGACGCGAGGAGCTCGAGCAGCTCATGCCGTGCGGAGGGTGGGGCGCTTCGAATGCGCTGCTCCAACGTCGCCAGATTGGAGAGCGCATACGTGAGCGGATCTCCGATCTCGTGAGCGACCCCCGCAGCGATGAGGCCTGCGCTCGCAAGCCGATCGGCCGCTCGCAGCTGCACCTCGAGCTGGCGTCGCAGGGTGATGTCACGGATGTGGACGAGCGTCGCGACGTCACCCCCGAAGACGATGGGCACGACGACGACCTCCACGGGCACTTCGGTACCGCTCGCATGAAGCAAGCGCTCCTCGATCTCGGGCATCGCGACACGCGTCGTGTACGCCTCCATGATCCGCTCGGCGAGGAGCATTCGAAATCTCGGTGGAACGAGCTCGAACGGCGAGTGGCCGATGACCTCGTCGCGCGTGCGTCCGACGAGCTTCAATGCTGCTGGGTTCGCGTAGATGTAGCGGAGGTCGCGATGGATGAGGATGCCGTCGCTCGACGCGTCGAGCAGCCGAACGAGGCTTGATTCGCAGTGCCTGAGCCGATCTTCCCAGTCCGCGACGAGCCCGCCGTACGGTTGCGGCTCCGCTCCAAGCGCGGAACGAGGTTGTCCCTTCATCGAGCCCATGACTCTGCAGGCGGGTCCCGCCCGATAGACAGTGTGCACCCGACGGGCCGACGCCGCGCCCACGCGAGGGAGCGGCCGTCGCATCGACGGCGCGCTGCCGTCGTGTGCTCCTGCGCACCGTTCGCACGACTGTCACAGCAGATTCGACGACGCGTCTGCGCCGTGCCCCCGCCGTCGCCTCCACGTCGAGGCCAAGCTCGGCGCGCGTCATCGTGATCGAAACCGGGCGCAGCTCTTCGGTCGCGAGCGAGAGCGCAGGCGTGCGCGTGAGGAGAGGATGTGTCGTCTTGCCTCGAGCAGACGCCTCGGTTCCAAGGCCCATGCCGTGTGTATGCCGTGTGTACGGTCCGGCACGCAGGCTGCAAGCTCGAGGACATGCACTCCCTTGCCATCTTCCGCGCCGCTCCGGTCGTAGCCTTCGCGTTTGCCTTCATGACGCTCGCGGGCTGCCACAAGACGCCCGACAGCACGATGCGTGTGAAGACCAACTCGGCCGTCGTGGCGAACGCCGCGCAACACCGCACGTACTCGCACGAGGAGGCTCCCGTTGCGCCGGCCGGCTATGCGCGGACGACGTTGACGCCCGAGGTCCTCGACAAGGTGCGCCGGCGGATCGACGTGGAGATGGAGAAGAAGGGCTACGTGCTCGTTCCCTCGGGCGACCTCGTCGTGCGGATCTCCGCGGGTGTCCGAACCGTGGAGGATCAGCCAACGGGCGCTTCGAACGCCGCCGGGGCTCCCGCCGAACAGGATCAACTAGGGGCGCTCGTCGTCGACATCTTCGACCGAGAGAACGAAGGTCACCTGTTCCACGGCTTCGCGCGTGACGAAGTCCACGGCGATGCGGACGAGGAGCAGATCAACCGTGCGGTGATGCAGATCCTCGAGCCGCTGCCTTCGCGCCGATGAGGCGGTAGACGCCGAACGCGAGGCAGAGCAGCACGAGCGCGAGGATGATGAGCGTGCTGAGGCGGCTCGACTTGCGCGCGGGCGCGGGCGAAGGCGAGGCAGGGGAGCGCTCTGCGTTCAGCGACGGAGGTACCGCGAGCGGCTCGGCGCGCGGCGCGTCGATCGTGCCGTTCAGCGGCGGCTCGACGTGCATGAGCGGCGGCGCTGCGCTCGGCCCAGCGGACGGGGAAGGGAGCGCGGACGGGGAAGGGGCCGCGGACGGGGAAGGGGGCGCGGACGGCGCAGGCGTGAATGCGTGAGACGCGGGCGGCGCCGAGGGCGGCGGCGGCTCGACGCGCGGGGTGATTGGCGCGAGATCGTTCGGAACGGCCGGCGGGCGGAGCGCGATCTCCGGACGGGCCGCGAGCTCCTCGAGCGCACGGAGCTTCATCGGATCGAGCACCGCTGGCTCGTCCTCGGCGCCCGACGCCGAGCCGCTCGACGCCATCCGGCTCTGCGCGCTCTGCTCGGCCTGACGACGGGCCTGTTGGACGATCTCCTCGACGATGGAGCCCGCAAGGGCGCCGACTCTCGTCGGCGCGTTGTAGACGTCGCTCTCGCCCTCCGGGGGCGGAACGGTCTCGACCTTGAAGATGCCGTCCTCGTCGTCGCTGGGCATGGCTCAGATGGCTGGTTCTAGTCCAAGTGGAGTCGCTGCCGGAGAAAAGGAATGCTCAACGTCGCCGCGACAGCCGCGACGGCGCAAAGGGTGATGACTCCGACGGCGCGAAAGAACGACCGCCGTGGCCGCAGCTCGCGCGCGGTCGAGGCGATGACCGGAGAAGGTTCGTCGGGCGGCGCCGGGCGGAGTAGATCAGGCGGTCTGGGCGCGCTGGTCGCGACGGGGTCGCTTGCGCCGGAATCCTCGGCCGGAGGCGCCGGCGTTGCGAGCTCGGCGCCAGGCGAAATAGGCGAAATAGGCGAGATAGGCGGGAACGCAGGCGCGTCGATTGCGAACGAGAGGGCCGCAGCGGTCTCGGCCGGGAGCGGCCCGCTCGACGGGACGTCCGCCTCGCTCGCGCGCGATGCAGCGGCCGCCATGGCCTTCTCGAGCTCGAATGGGCGAGCGCGCCGGGTCATCGAGGCTTCGCTCGGCGGAGTCGGCTCCACGCCCAGCAAGCCGGTGAGTCGGTTCCCCGCCTTCAGCGACGCGAGGATGTCATCCGGCAGCTCCGCCATCACGGTACGTGCATTGTGCACGTCCCCCGCGGGAGGCGGCGCTGTGCTGAAGCTCATGAGCCCTTCGAACGATGCCTCGTCCTTGTCGTTCTTCTGACTCATGATGCGATCGAGAACGCCGAGCGCCGTGCCGCAGACGGTTGCTCACGCGAACCGGCTGTTATTCTACGCGAATCAGGACCGCCGGCTAGTGTGCTCTCGTGGATCGCCCCCCCACCGGACCGCGAGGCAGGTGCCGCGACGGGTCAGGGCGTCGCCGGCTCGCCCGTCTCGATGGGCGTTTGCGGCAGCGTCGCCGTGTCGAGCGTCACCGACGCTCCGCCGGAGTTCGACGTGAATTCGAAGCTCCAGGACGGATCGGTCGCGTCGTACTTGCCGCTGTCGTTCTCGTCGATGTAAGCGGAGACTTCGTATTTCGTGAGTTCATCGAGGATGTCGGTGATCGTCGCCTTGAACGGCTCCTTGAGCCGTCCCTGTCGGTAGAGGCCGACAAGCCGCCCGCTGGCCGAGGCGACGACCCGGATCTCCATCATCTTGCCGAGATACGTGTTCGCGCCCCCGACCGCGAGCTCGAAGGGGAGGAGGGTGTCCTCGAGTTCGATCGTCTTGCCTTCGAGGTCGGTCGCGATGTCCACGAAATTCGTGTCGTGGAGGAAGTCGAAGTTGTACACCGCCCCGTTGAGCCGGACGTCTTCCGGGAGCGGCTCCTGCAGGATGCGCCGCCAGGCGTGGTCCTTCTCGTTGACGCCGCCGACGATGCCGTCGTAGCCGCCGCTGACGTTGTGGTCGGCCCAGTAGTCCAGCCGATAGGGCGGGTTCGACTTCGGGACGATCTTGCTCATGTAGATGACGAAGTCGGCCCCAAAGATGTCGTTGTAGATCGCCTTCGCCTGGACGGCGTTGTTCCGGTCGACGACCCGCACCTCGAAGTACTCGTTGAGATGGGGCTCCATGGCCGTCGCGGCGAAGCGGACGTCGAAGTAGTTGACGTTCGCCGCTCCGCCGTCACCCTGGAGGGAGGACTGGTCGGTGCGGAAGCGATCGAGCTCGAGCGAGGCGGTGCACGACGGCGTGACGGCGCCGAGCGCGACGAGGGAAAGACAGCCGAGAACGGGGATGCGCATCAGAATGCTCCGCCGAATTGAACGCTGCAGCCTTTCGCGCTGCAGCCGGCGTTCGGGAGCCACGCGGTCGCCGTCGAGCCGGTCTTCGGCGTCTTTGGCGCACCGCTGCTGGGAACGAGAAGAGCCCAGACGAGCGCGCCGCCGAGCAGCGCACCGCCGGAGATGAACGAGATGTCCGCGATCGTCCCGAAGGTCTTCGCCTGCGTGCGATCGGAGCGGAAGTCGTAGGTGCTCGGGCACAGGTTCCCCGGACACTGCGCTTCGATGTCGTCGGTCTTTCCGCGCGCCATGAGGCCGGTCGCGACGCCCGTGCCGATGCCGGCGAGGCCGACGATGCCAAGGATGACCGGCCCCGCATACGAGGGGCGCGAGCGCGGCGCCACGGTGTCACGCGGGGCCGCGACGACCTTCGGCGCGAACGTGAACTCGTGCGTCTTCGACGACGCCGGTTCCAGGGTGACCTCGTGGACGATCGACTCGCCGTCGTCGCCCTTCACCTTGAACGCGTGCCGCCCGGGGCGGAGCCGGACCGAGAGCTCCGTGCCCGTCATCGGGTAGCTGTTGACGATGGGCGCGCCACGCGTTTGCTCACGCGTATCGACGAGCATCGCGTTCGCGCCGACGGGCGTCTTCAGCGTCGCTTTGAAGGTCGCGACGGTCGACGAGATCGTGGCGAGATCGCGTTCGATCTGCGCGCGCTCGCGCGGATCGATGTCCTTCGAGTCCCGCAGGTACGCCGCGTACGCGTCGATCGCTTCACCGTCGCGTTCGAGCTTCATGCTGCAGAAGCCGATGTTGCCGAGGACCTTCGGAGACTTCGACAGCTCGTACGCTTTGAGGAAGGCGTGATACGCCTCCTCGTAGCGAGCGCCGTCCGGGTCGTCGAGGAGGTTGACGCCTGCCTGGAACTGCCGGCGCGCTTCCGCCATCTGCGGGTCCTCCGCGACGGGCGGGGACGCGGGCTCGTCGGCACTCACCGCAGGCGAGGCGCACGTCAACGCGGCGAGCGTCGCCCCGAACGCGAGGGCTCGTGCCCCGCGCGTGTACTTCATCGATCGCATCACTCTACCAATACCTTCAGCGTGTAGCCGTGAACAAGTTTGGCATGCTCATTGTCGGGACGCGCCCATCGGGTCGTCCTCTTCGGCGCAGCTCCGTGGCTCGTCGAGCGCGATCGCTCCATCCCGGAGCCATTCGAGGAGGATCGCCCGGTCGCCGGCCTCGATGGTCACCGGGTTGAGCGGCATACGCCCGGCTTCGATCTGTTGGATCATCAGCTCCCGGATCTGACCGTCCGCCGTCGAGCGAACGACGTTCGATCGGGTGACCAGCGGGAAGGGCGCCCCGTTCTGGGGTGGCTGCGTGTGGCACTGCTGACAGACCGTCTGCAGCACCCGTCGCGGAGCGCACGGGATGAGGTTCGAGTCATCGACACCGCCGACGACTGGTGCATCCGCCGCTGCGTCTCCCCCCGAGGGCGCAGACGGTGGATCGTTCGGTGTCGATGAACAGGCGGCGGTGAAGAGCGTGGTCCCAAAGAAAGCTGCGAGCAGCGTCGCTCGCGGGGGGTATGGGCTCATAGTTCTCGACGGAACGTCCTTCCTTGTTGCGTGGCGTCGGGTTTCGATGTGGTCGTCGTTGCCGGCGTCGGAGCGGTCTTGGGCTCGGCGTTCGTCGCGGGCGTCGCGGCCGTGTGCACCGGCTGCGGCGGCGCCTGACGGGGCGCGACCCACGTCGGACGATTGACCGGCGTGGCCACGGTCGTTGCCGTCGCCGTCGCCGAGACCGTGCCGGTCGCCGAGGTCGTGGCGGTCGAGGACGCCGGCTCGGCGCTGGCGGTTGCCGTCCCAGCCGTGCTCGACGGCGTCTCGGAGGCGGTCGTGGTCGACTTCGTCTCCGGTGCCACGGAGGTTACGGGCGGCGTGACGTTCTTCTGGCTTCGCATGATCGCGACGCCGCTCGCGCCGAGCGCGACGAACGTCACGGCGACCCACGCTGCCATCATGAGCTTCTTGCCCCGCGACGGCGGTGGCAGCTGGTTGCTGGCAGTGGAGACGACCCGGAACAGCGACGGGTTCGAGGCTGTCTCGAGCCCGAGGCCCTCTCCGAGATCGATGAGCATCCCGGTGGATCGAATCGCCGTGGTGTTGATGTCCACGGCGATCTCGTTGGTGCGGCTCAGCGAGAGCGTCTTGAGCTGCGCCTTGACCTGCGCCTGCACCTTCTCCCGAGTGTCGCGGAAGAGATCCTTGAGGAGCTTGCCGACCTCTTCGGTCGACACGCCGCCGGCAGTGGCGATGAACGCTTCGAGCGCGTCGCGCATCTCCTTCGCGGTCTGGAAGCGATCGTTCACGTTGCGCTGCAGCGACTTCATGATCGCGTCGTCGAGCGCGGCGGGGACGTCGGGGTTCTCGCTCGACGCACGCGGGACCGGCTTGTTCAGCAGGTTGTAGAGCGTCTTGGCGGGCGAGCTGTCGCCCATGAGCGGTTTGCCCGTCACCGCCTCCCAGAGGACGATGCCCGCCGCGAAGATGTCGGCGCGGCGATCGACCTTCTCGAGCGTGACCTGCTCGGGCGCCATGAAGGCGACCTTGCCCTTGAAGACGCCATGGGCGGTCTGCGTCGTCCCGATCGCCGCCTTCGCGATGCCGAAGTCGACGAGCTTCACCGCGCCCTCGTACGTGATCATCACGTTCTGCGGGCTGACGTCACGGTGCACGATCTCGAGCGGCGTCTCGTCGAAGTCGCACAGCTCGTGGGCGTAGTGGAGGCCGTTGAGCGCGTCCGAGACGATCCGCGCGGCGATGCGCGGATCGAGCTTCTTGCCGTCGCGCTTCAGCTTGTTGAGCAGCCGGGACATCGGCTGCCCGTCCACGTACTCCATCGCCAGGAAGTAGGTCCCGTTCTCGGTCCCCGCTTCCTGGGTCTGGATGACGTTGGGATGGTTGAGGCGCGCGGCGAGACGCGCCTCGTTGACGAACATCTCACGCGTCGCCTCGTCGTTCGCGTGCTCGTCGCGGAGCCGCTTGATGACGACGAGGCGATTGACGTTCATCGCGCCCTGGGCCACCGCGAGATACACATCGGCCATGCCGCCCGTTCCGAGACGGGCGAACAACCGGTACTTCCCGAAGGTCAGCGTTCCGCGCTGCGGGCTGTCCTCGGTCTGTTCCGGGTTCTTTTGGGCGGTTCCGGTGCTCACGGTGGTCCCTTCGGTTTGCGTTTCGGGTGATGCGAGAGGATCGGTGGGGCCGGCCGTCACTGCGGCGCCGAGCAGAAGTCGCCGCCGTCCGGACCGAGCTGGGGCACGGGGATCGTAGCGGCTTCCTCGTCGAGGGAGAGGAGGAACTGGATGAGCGCCTCGCGCTTCGTCGCCGCGTCAGACCCCGTGAGGAAGTTGGGGTTCAACGCGCGGAGGTGCGTCTGGAACGGCTCCGAGAGCGCCGCCTCGAGCGTTCGTGCCATGCCTGCGTGATAATACGGCGCCGCGACGCCCATGCCGAGGAGGCTCGGGACGTTGTAGCCCTTCGAGAACGCTTCGTTGCCCTGCGCGGCGGTCGACATGTTGCGGCGAAGCTCGGCGACGCCGACGCCCGGCTCGGCGACGTTGAACGTGCCGACGTTGCGGAGGAGGCAGGTGAGCACGTCGAACGAGCTCGAGTTGTTGCCGTTGTAGCGCATCGTCTGCGCGGCCGTGTCGGTCGTCGGCAGGAGCGCGGTCGGGAAGTTCGCGTCGGCGACGGTCTGCGTCCACGAACGCGACTTGAGCGCGTTGTTCACGTTCGTGTGCTCCGCCCCCGGCTCCGCCGAGTCCTTGATCGGATCGGGCGTGTAGAAGACGCGTGAGAGCGTCCACTTGTCGCCGCCGTGGCAGCCCTGGCACTTGCCTTCCATGAAGACTTCCCGGCCCGTGGCGACCTTCGCCGCGTCGAGGTTCGACGGCTTGCGCGGGGTGCGGAGCGACTTCTCGAAGACGTCGACCTTCTTCCAGTCGTCGATCGCGCAGACCTCACCGACGATCGTAGACGGGCTCTGCGGGTCGGCGGCGACGGTGATCGAGCCGCTGAGACCGCTGTGGCCGTACTTGCCGAAGTCGATGCGCGCCTTGGTCGTCAGGTCGGCAGCGTCCTTGACGATGGCGCCGACGCCGCCGAGCACGACGCGGAGCGCGCCGTTCTCGTTGTCCGCGAGCTCGTCGGAGCTCGCCTGCCAGTTCATCGCGCGGATGTCGCTCGGGTTCTTCTTGTTGATCGTCTGGTCGATGCTCGGCGACTGCCGCGAGCCGCGGCGGTGGAACCACGTGACCTGGTCCGAAAGGCCTTCCCAGTGGCACGTCGAGCACGCGCCCCAGGCCTGACCGCGGAAGGACCAGCGGCCCGTGCCGGTCTCGAAGAGGTGGCGCCCTTCGAGCCGCGCCTTCTCGACGGCGTCGGTCGGCATGTCGGCGAACGACGTGACGGCGGGCTGGTCCGGAAGGGTACCGGCGATCTCGTCGGTCGCGAGGTCGATCGCGGTGATGTTCCGCGTCCCGTCGTTCATGACGAACGCGTAGTTGAACTCGGTGTTCGCCTTCGCCTTGTGCGCGACCGCGATGCCGACGGGCAGCTTGCCTCGCTTCGACGTGTCGAACGTGCCGCGGTCGAGCGAGATGAACGGGTTGGTCTCCGAGCCGACCGAATCGACGGCCTTCGTCTCGTACGTCGCGTTGAAGTCGACGCGGTAGACGGCGTCAGCGCCGTTCGCGGGCAGATACGCGCGGAGCGTTCCCGGGTAGAAGCCGATGTCGATCGCGTGGAGGGGGAAACGACGTGCCGTGTTGTCCGGGACGTTGCGCTCGATGAAGAGTTTCTCGAACTCGCCGTTGAGGGAGACAGACGCGATCGTCTTGCTTGCGCCGATGTCGATGACGCTCACGACGGGCGTCTGGAGCGTCTTGCCGTCGATGAGGTTCTCCTCGCAGACGTTGTTCGTGCAGACGCCTTCGACGCCGCACTGCTCGTTCGACGTGCAGTTCGTCTTGCAGACGTTCGTGGTCGTGTTGCACGAGCCTGCGGCGCCGCCGGGGCACGCCGCGTCACCGGTGCCCGCGCAGGAGGCGAACGACGGCCCGAGGTAGTCGCCGAGCGGTCCCTTCGGGGACGCGCAGATCGAGAGGACGTACGCGAAGCTCCCGGTGATGTTGATCGACTGGAGCTGGTTCGGGTAGCAGCCCGCGGCCTTGCCCTCGTGATCCTTGATGCCGATGTCCGGGAGCGGCGGCAGCGGCACCGTGCTGACCTTCTTGTCAGCGACCTTGATCTGGTAGACCAGGCCCTGCTTCGCGATGTCGGCGTTCGAGCCGTTGTTCGCGAGCTGCTCCTTCCACTGGCCGTAGTATTCGGTGACGAAGATCGTCTCGTCGTTCTCGATGTCGTCCTTGTTGTTCGTGATCGCGATCGAGCGCGGATGCGCGAGCGCGGGACGCGGCGTCACGTTCGGACCGAGGACACCCGACGCGACGAGCGCCTCGTTGAGGTCGATCGTCGACGTGACGGCCATCGTCTCCGTGTCGATCTCGTTGACGGTGCCGTCCATCCAGTTCGCCACGAACGCCATGCGCCCGCGCGGAGAGAGTGCCACGCCCGTGGGCTCGGAGCCGACCTTGACCTCGAGGCCCTTCACGGGCGTCGGCGTGCGGAGGTTGTCGATCCGCACGAGCTTCTGGTCCTTGCGAACGACGACGAACGCACGATCGCCGTCGGGCTGCAACACGACCTGATTGGGCTCGGCGCCGACCTGGATCTCGGCCTTCTTCGTGAGCGTCGGCGGAAGGTCGGGCGCGTACGTGACGTCGAAGACGGTGACGGTCCCGAGGTCGCGGTTCGCCGTGACGATGATCTTGTCGTCCTCGGAGATGTCGATGCTCGAGCCGTGGCTCGGCCTGCTGAGCCGGGTCGCGCGCGGATCGGACGGCACGTCGCTGTCCATGTCCGTCGCGTCCGAGCCAGCGTCAGGCGGCCTCACGGAGGAGTCGTCATCGCCGCACGCGGCCATGCTCGCTGCGAGCCCGAGGGCTCCAAGCACGCCGAGTCCGAGAGAGAACGAACGCAATCGGAAAGCACGCTGACGAGGCTGTTCATCCATCGGGTCGTAAGCTCCTTGCAGGTGTCACCGCATTCCGCGTGGCGCAAAGTGCCACGAGCAGCGAGTGTTTTCGAAGTTTCGGCTCTGCGGCAGCAGGAGGTCAACTCGCGGAGCACCGTCGCATGCAGATCGGTGGGCCTCTGTAACGACAGCACCTCGCTGCCGGTGTTGACGCTCTGCGTGGGGAGGTAAGCGCTTCGATAAGCGAGCGCCGCTCGATTCGCCGCGAATCGTGTGCAACGTGCACGCACCAACTATCCCGGTCGTTCCATATATCGCGTCAACTCCTTCGACCCACCCGCAGCTCCGCCGTGGCGAAACATCTCATCGAAATCGATGCGCAAGTCTCATTTGGATTGCGAGTGCGTCTCCACGCGAACAATCTAGCCTTGCCTCAGCCGTGGCTCCGGAGCGCAGTCGGGCTCGCCGCGGATCGAGGATCCCGTTCGTATCCCCGAGGACCCCAAGCCGCGCCGCGCTTAGGGAACACAGAAGTGGAGGTCTCGCCCATGAAAGGTCGCCTAACTGCAGTAGTTCTCGCGCTCACGTCCGCCGTTGCGTGCGCGGACAACACGTCCGAGCCGGACGCCGAGGAAGTCGAGGACCTCGGACAGCAGGAGTCCGAGCTGCTCACGACGTGGGGCAAAAAATCCGTGAAGAACGGAAAGGACTTCCTGAACTTGGGCGGCATGGCCGCGACGTGGAGCACGATGGGGGATCTCGATCTCGAGAACGAGTTCCACACGGCCCAGGGAGCGAATGGTCGTAGCTGCGCAAGCTGTCACTTGCCCGAGGGCGGCTGGAGCATCACGCCCCTGCAGGTCGAAGTCCTCTTCTGGGCAACGGCCGGCCAGGACCCGATCTTCAATCCGGCGGACGCGAACACGCCGACGTCGCCGGTCGCGAACTGGCAGGAACGATACGCGTCTTACAGCATGCTCCGCAAGGGCCTCTTCCGCCGTGGCGGGACCCTGCCGGCCACGCGCGAGTTCGACATCGTCGCCGCGAACGATCCGTTCGGCTACGGCTCGACGAGCCGCTTCTCCGTGTTCCGCCGTCCGCTCGCGACGGCGAACTTCCACCTGGCCAAGAACGTCAGCTGGGACGACAACAACACGCGGAACGGGCAGACGGTTCGCCAGGGCCTCTTCGCTCAGGCCGACAACAACATCGTGAGCGGCCAGGCCGGCTCTCCGCCCACGCCGGAGACCGTCAACGCGATCGTCGACTACGAGCTCGCGCTCTCGTTCGCCCAGTCGAAGGTCCCCGGCGCGGGCGACCTCGACAAACACGGCGCGAAGGGTGGTCCGAAGTTCCTCTCGCAGCAGGCCTTCGTCGCCGGACGCTTCAACCTGTTCGACGGGTGGAAGAAGGACAAGAACAAGCACCGTGCCGCGATCGCCCGCGGTCAGGAGCTCTTCAACACCAAGACCCGGCCCGACGGCCGTGGCCCCTGCCTCAGCTGCCACAACTCCGAGAACAACGGCAGCAACGTCGCCGGTACGGTGTTCGACATCGGCGCGTCCGACGCGCGCTGGGCGAGCGTCGACAATCTCCCGGTCTACACCGTGAAGAACGTCAGCACCGGCGAAGAGATCCAGACGACGGACCCCGGCAAGGCGAACCGCACCGGGCGCTGGTCGGACATGAACAAGTTCAAGGTGCCGTCTCTCCGCGGCCTGACGGCGCGCGCGCCCTTCTTCCACAACGGCGTCGCGAAGGACCTCAACGACGTCGTGGAGTTCTACGAGAAGTCGCTCGGCTTCAAGTACACGAAGGCGGAGAAAGAGGACCTCGTCGCCTTCCTGAACGCGCTGTAGTCGCTCGGACGAACGGACCGAGACCTTTCGAACGGGAAACCCGATGCAGTGGCGTCCACGGACGTCACTGCATCGTTTTCTTTTGTCGGGTCACGACGAGCACGCCCGCGATCGTGAGGAGGCACGCGACGAGCTTCGCGGACGTGAAGCGCTCGCCCCCGAGGCCCGCTCCGAGCAGGAGAGCGACCATCGGGTTCACGTAAGCGTAGCTCGTGGCGATGGCCGCCCGCGTCGTTCGCAGGAGATAGCCGTACGCGCTGAACGCGAGGATCGACCCGAAGAACACGAGG
Organism: Pseudomonadota bacterium; assembly: GCA_023423895.1. GTDB lineage: Bacteria > Myxococcota_A > Polyangia > Polyangiales > Polyangiaceae > Labilithrix. The sequence continues at coordinate 19,395 of JAFAER010000167.1, read as the reverse complement.
TAGAGCAGCGCGCCGATGCTCGCGGCCGTCGGAGGACCCACGGGGCGCTCTCCGGACACGAGCGCGATCGAGATCATCACGACGCCCGCGACGATCATCTGCGCCGCCGTGGCCATCGGCCCCGAGGGCATCGGCACCCGCTTGCTGAGGAGAGAGCCGAACGCCCACGTGATCGGCGCGAGGAGCAGCACGATCGAGTCGAGGTGCGTGAACGACAAGCTGCCGCCGCGCTGCAGGATGGCAACGCCGATGAAGCCGGCGACGAGGCCGAACAGCTCGCGCCCCGTCGGCTTGTCACCGAAGGCGGTCCCGATGGCAGCCGCCCAGAGCGGCATCGTCGCCACCACGGTAGCGGCAACGCCGGAGTCGACCGAACGTTGCCCGAGCGCGACGAATCCGTTGCCGAGCACGAGCAGGAGGACCCCGACGAGCCCGGCGCCGCCCCATTGTCTTGCCGTTGGCAGCGCGGCGCCACGAAGTCGGAGCACGACGAACAGGATGACGCCTGCCGCGAGGAACCTCGGCCCCGCCATGAGGAACGGCGGCAGGAACGAGAGCGCCACGTGCATGGCGAAGTACGTCGAGCCCCAGACGACGTAGACGGCGAGCAGCGCACCGGCGACGAGCAGCTTGTCTCGTGACGAGCCGACGCTCGTCTTCTGGGCCGTGGTCGCCATCATCGCGCGCGACCTTCGACGAACGGGGAGCTCGCGACAAGGTCCACGTCGGTGGAGCTCGGTAGGCCAATCGTGCGTGCGGTGAAGGCGGTCATCGAAGCAGCGCTAGAGATGCCTAGGCGCCGTCGACCGTTGCGCCGCGTCAGGTACCGAGCTGACCGATGAGCTCGGACGACGGCATCGGTCGCGAGAACATCGGGAAGTCGTACTTGATCGCGTTCTGATGCTCCTCGCGCGACGTGGCGGCGACGCAATCGGTGAGCGTGATCACGTCGAAGCCGTGTTCGTAGGCCGTGCGCATGGTCGACTCGACGCAGCAGTTCGTCAGGAAGCCGCCGAGGATCACGGTCTTGATCCCTTTGCTCCTCAGGATGAAGTCGAGGTTCGTGCTCGCGAAGGTGTCGAGCCCACGCTTGCCTTCGATGACGATGTCGCCCTTCACCGGCTTCAGGTCGTCGACGATGGCGGCGCCCCAGGAGCCCTGGATGAACGCCTTGCCGTCGACGACACCCTTGAGGATGCCGTACGGCCGCGACGTCAGCTCGCCATAGCCCTCGGCGAAGGTGATCGGCGCGTGCATGACGGTGATGCCTTTCTTCCGCGCGGCCGCAACGACGTTCACCGTGTTGGCGAGCATGTTCGTCTCCTCCATCACTCCGGCGACGGCGTCGTGGAGGACACCGCCTTTGGTCGTGAACTCGTTCTGGTACTCGATGAGGACGATGGCCGTGGTCTTCGGATCGAGGGACATGGCGGGGCTCCTTCTGGAAAAGGCTGTGTCTGGTTGTTATGTCAGCTTGTCTGACAAGCAGTCAAGCGGTACACCAGGAGCATGGCCGAGAAGAAGCGGACGGCGCTCGAGCTGAGCGCCCCCGATCGGGCGCCCCTCAGCGTCCTGGTGTCACGCCAGCTGCGTCAGGCGATCATGTCCGGGCGCGTCGCCGTCGGCGCGGAGCTCCCGAGCGAGAAGGAGCTGACCGAGGAGCTCGGCGTGGGCCGCTCGACGATCCGCGAGGCGCTCCGGATCCTCCAGGCGCAGGGGCTGCTGTCGGGCGGCGATTCGGTTTCGACGCGACGGGCACGGGTGTCGACGCAGCAGACGTTGAGCCTCGCCGCGGCGCAGGCGATGGAGAACGTCATCCGACTCGGTCAGGTGCCGTTGCGCGACCTCGTCGAGCTGCGCGTGGTCCTCGAGGGAGCGTCCGTCGAGAGCGCGGCCGCGCTCGCACGGTCGTCCTCGCGTTCGAAAGGCACGCGGCGCGCTGGGGCTTCTCAGGACGACGCGCTCGAGACGGCGCGCGCCGCGCTCGAGACGATGCGCGCGCCGAAGATCGACGTCGATGCGTTTCGCGCGGCAGATCTCCAATTCCACCGCAGCCTCGCGCTGGCCTCGGGCAACGCAGCGTTTCCGCTCATGATGGGCGTTCTGCGCACGGCGATCTCGGGCCATCTCGGCGAGGCGCTCCACCAGGAGGCGGACGTGGCGGCGACGATGAAGCGCCTCGCACGCGAGCACGTGGCCATCTTCGAGGCGATCGAGACCGGTCGCGGGGAGCGCGCCCGCACGCTGGTGACGAAGCACATTCAGTCCTTCTACGAGGAGCGCGCCGGACGATGAGCTGGACGGATGCGCTCGCGGCGGCGCTTGGAATGCCCGTACAGACGGATGCCGACATCCTCGCGTCGTTTGCTCGCGACCAGGCGCCACTCGCGCCTGCAGGAGCTCCGCTCGCGCTCGTCCGCGCACGCAGCGCCGCGGACGTGGAGACGACCCTCCGCTTCGCGAACGAGCGGCGCATTCCCGTCGTGACGCGAGGAGCCGGCACCGGGCTCGCAGGTGGCGCGAACGCCGTCGACGGCTGCATCGTGCTGCTCGTCTCGGGGCTCGATCGGATCGTGAGCATCGACGAAGCGACGCGTACCGCGGTCGTCGAGCCGGGCGTGCTCAACGGAACGCTCGCGAAGGAGGTGGCGGCGCGCGGCCTCTATTACGCGCCCGATCCGGCGAGCCGCGATATCTCCACGATCGGCGGGAACATCGCGACCAACGCCGGTGGCTCGTGCTGCCTCAAGTACGGAGTGACCGGCGATCACGTCGCCGCGCTGAAGGTCGTCCTCGCCGACGGAACGACGCTCCGAACAGGAGGGCTCACGAAGAAGAACGTGGCCGGGCTCGACCTCACCCGCCTCGTCGTCGGGTCCGAGGGGACGCTCGGCGTGATCGTCGAAGCGACGGTGCGTCTGCTCCGGTCGCCGCGGCCGCCGTCCACGCTCGTCGCCTTCTTCGACACGCTCGACGCCGCGGCGAAGGCGATCGTCTCGATGGATTCGCTCGCGGACCTGTCCCTGCTCGAGATCATGGACCAGGTCACGCTCGGCGCCGTCGAGGAGATGACGCGGATGGATCTCGATACATCGGCGGCTGCGCTCGTGCTGGTGCAGAGCGATGCCCGTGACGCGCCCGAGGCGATCGCGCAGTGTGACGAGATCTGTCGCGCGCACTCGGCGAAAAGCGTGCTCTGCACCGACGACGTCGAGGAGGGCCGCCTGCTCCTCATGGCGCGGCGCATGGCGCTGCCGGCGCTGGAGCGGAAGGGGACGACGCTGCTCGACGACGTCGCGGTGCCGAAGCCCGCGATCCCCGAGATGGTCGCGCGCATTGGCGCGATCGGGACGCGGCACGGCCTCGTAATCGGCACGTTCGGACACGCGGGCGACGGCAACCTGCATCCGACGATCGTCTTCGACCGTACCGACGACCGGTCGACGTCAGCCGCCTTGACCGCGTTCGAGGAGATCCTCGGCGAGGCGACGAAGCTCGGCGGAACGATCACCGGAGAGCACGGCGTCGGCTCGCTGAAGCAGCCGTATCTCTCGACGATGATGGGGGACGCCGAACGCGCGCTGATGGCGCGCATCAAGGCGGCCTTCGACCCGAACGGGATCCTCAATCCGGGCAAGGCGCTCTAGGGGGATCCGTCCTGAGGTTGCCCGACGGACCTCGGTCTGCGGCCGGCATCCGGAGGACGTCTCTCGCGCCGAGTGCGGAACGCCGAAGCTGCGCGAGCGCGAAATCGGCCGTGTCGGGCGAGAGGGCGAATGGCGGTTTGTGGGGCAGTCGCGCCTGCGAATCAGGCCCCTGCACCAGCCGGAGCGGAGGCGCGCTCGCGCGCGGCGGCGCTCCTCGACACACTCCTGCACCACTCACACACGCTCATGAATCAGGGTGAGAGCGACTGGCTGAAGCAGGCCGGGCGGCTCGACCGCAGCACGCTCTCCAAGGCCTGAACAACGCCTCGCGCAGGGGTCGAGACGTCACGGCGCTATGCCGGGAGCTCGGCGTCAGTCGGCAGTCTGGCCTCGAGTGGATGATGCGGTTCAAGGAGCGCGGGTACGGTCTCGAGGAGCGAGCCGGCGGCCGAAGTCGGCGCCGCTCGCCACGGCCGAGGAACTGGTCATCGCAGTCATCGCGCGCTGGAGGGTGCCGCCTTCGGCGGGGGCTGCCGCCGCTTTGTTCGAGGGCGCGCGCTAGCGCGCGCGATCCATCCACTCTGCGAGCGAGGCGAGCTCGCCGAGCGTCCTCATGTCCTCGGCGATCGCCTCGCCGTTGCCCCAGAGGATGGGTGGAGAACCGTCGCTGGCGTGCGCCTCGACGGCGCGGGTGACCCGGTCGCAATGAAGGCCGGCATCGCGCTCCGTGTAGAAGCCGTAGGTCCGGCACGCGATGGGGCGCGCGGCGTAGACGGTGCACGCGCCTCGGTCTTCGTCGAGCATGGGGCAGGTGACGTGCCGTGCTGGCGCGGCGGAGGCGATCGCCCGGGTCCGCGTGACGATGGCGTCTCTCGATGCTGCCGGGAGCGCATCGATGGCATCGCGCAGGCGCTCCCACTCGGGCCGCGTGATCGTGGGTAGATGAGGAAGCGAGCGGCAGCAATGGTCGCATCCTTCGGCGCATGGCCACCACGGATGAGCGCTCCGTGTCGAGCTCGCGCGCGCGTCGATGCGGGCGTCGAGGACGGGGAGCGTCATCCGGGGAGGAGGCACGACGCGCACTCTAGCGCGTTCGCTCGCTGGTCTCGACGCTCGGGCCATTGACGAGCGGCGCCCACGGGAGTGAAGGTGGAGCGGGATGAACGACCTGACGCGGCCGAGCCATACTGGAGCCGTGCTTCCGGCATGGGACAGGACTCCGGCGGATCTGAAGGCTCTCGGATATGAACGGGACGGGCGGCACCTCTTCGGCCGGCTGCAGCGGGTCGGGACATGGGACGCTAACGGGCCCGTGCTCGCACGGCCGGGGCGGGAGCTCGCTCGTCTTCGGCTCCGTCTGGACCTGCCGGTCATCGTCGACGAGCGACCTTCGGTCGACGGTTCGACCCGCCTCGTGCTCGAGCTCGAGGACGGTGCGCGCATCGAAGCTGTCCACATGCCACGTGCCGTGGTTCGGCCGCGCGTGACCGTGTGCCTGTCGAGCCAGGTGGGCTGCGCGATGGGATGCACCTTCTGCGCGACGGCGAAGATGGGGCTCGTCCGGAACCTCGCGGCGCACGAGATCGTCGGCCAGCTCCTCGCGGTGCTGCATCGGTATGGCCCGCGTTCGGCGCAGCAGCTCAACCTCGTCTTCATGGGGATGGGCGAGCCGCTCCACAACGTCGAGGCGCTCATCCGCGCCCTCGATGTGCTCTGCGATCCTGCAGGGCTCGGGATCCCGCCGACCCGGATCACCGTGTCGACCGCGGGACACCTCGCGGGGCTCGAACGTCTCGCGCAGGCGCGTCATGTGCCCGAGCTCGCGGTCAGTGTGAACGGAGCGACGGACACCGTCCGTCGGAGCCTCATGCCCATCGGGAAGAGGTGGCCGCTCGCCGAGCTGCGCGACGCGCTCGCACGATGGCCACGACGGCCGCACCAGAAGATCACGCTCGAGTACGTGCTGCTCGCCGGAGTGAACGACGACGACGAGAGCGCAGACAGGCTCGCCGCCTGGACGGGGGACCTCCGTCACGTCCTCAACGTCATTCCGTTCAACGAATGGGGCACGACGGCGTCTCCGTACCGAGAGCCCTCGGTCGATCGCATCGACGCATTCGTCGCGCGACTACGGGAGCACGGCTGTCTCGTGAAGGTGCGCCGATCCCGTGGCCGCGACGTGCGTGCGGCCTGCGGCACACTCCTCACGAAGGCCAGCTGAACGCCAACCGACTGCCAGCTGAAGGCGACCTGACTCGACGCTGGGGCATCCCGCGGCGTGTCAGCCGACTTTCACGATCGTGAACATGTGCGTGTGCTCGGCGTCCTGTGTCGACTCGATCTTCACGATCTCGCCGCTCGCCGCGCGGCGGAGCGCCTCCTGATCGACGGTGAGGCTGTGCTGGTGCGCTTGTGCCTCGGTGGTTCGGCCCATGATGCCGCCGACGGGCGGATTGGCGAACGCGGCATCCGGAATCGTGAAGCTGTGTGAATGCTCGTTCGTCTGGCTCGACGTGTAGATCGTGTTCGTGCCGATCACCTGCGGCGGCGCATCCGCCGGCGTCTCGTCGTTCGGGTCAGTCGGAAAGCTCTCCGTTCCGGTCTCGTCGTCGCCTTTGCAGGCGACCAAGAACGTCCCGAACGGCAGGACCAGAAGGACGCCCGACGCACGCTTCAAGAATTCACGGCGATCCATCATTTCACCTCCGTCGCTGTGGCCGCCCCGCTTTGTTCACGGAGACGGAACATCGACCTCACGCAATCTGCGTGCGTGGTCGTCCGTCCGAACACTTCGGCTCGAGACACGGCGTGCGACCGCCGCTCTGTGAAGACCCTACGCAGATGACGACGGCGGCGTGACGCGTCCGTGTCGAGCGGCGCCCCGCGCGGCTCGCCGCGATGCGCGCCGCCCCGTGCGACGGGTGCGAGCACGCGCTGCTGCGGCCTGGCACCGAGTTGCTCGCACCGACGGCGTGTCTATCAAGTTCGGATGAGAGTCGTCCTGAACGAAGCGGCGTTCGAGCACGCGAAGCGATTGATCCGCCGAGGCCGCTACGCCGCGGACGACCGTGACGCGTGGACGGCGCATCGACCTCCAATCGAGGTCGAGAACGCGTTTCTCGTCGAGTTGGGCTGGGAGAAGTACGCCATCTGGTGCCTCGGCGTCGATCGCGAGGAGCACCACGACGTCAAGCAGAAGTACCTCTTCCTGTACGGCGACTTCGAGGACGTCCATCAATGCGCGCTCTTGTCGGCCGAGAGCCAGGCGAGGCTCTACGGACACGACGAGGTCGCTCGGGGTGCTCGCGAGCTCGCAGCGATGATCGACGAACGGATCGGAGCCAGACCACAGCCGAGCCGCTGACCGAGCGACTCGCGCGTAAGGCGCGACGGTCAGCGGCACGTGGACGCGATGGTCTCGTGGACGAAGAGCAGCTTCTCCACCGACGCGGGGGAGAGCACGAACGGATAGGCGTCGTCGTTACCGAGCCCGCGATTCAGGTTGTTCAGGACGTACGTGATCGTCGTCCAGCTCTTCATCATGGTGTCGAACGAGACGGCGCCGTCGGCAACGGGGTCGGGCACCTCCGTCAGGGTCGGCTCGTCCCGCCGAGGCGGCTCGACCGAGATCCCGCATGCGGCCGCTGTCTCGAGCGTGTCGAGCATGTGGAGGTAGTGAGCCCATGTCTCGGCCCAGTCCTCCCAGGGATGCATGGCGGCGTAGGCGCTGACGTACCGCTCTTGCCAGCCTGCCGGAGCGCCTTGCGAGTAGTTCTTCTTCAGCGCCTCGGCGTAGTCGGCACGCTCGTCGCCGAAGAGGCGGCGGAACCCTTCGATGCGGTCGGTGTCGCGGACGAGCCGGTCCCAGTAGTAGTGCCCCGATTCGTGCCGGAAGTGCCCGAGCAGCGTGCGATACGGCTCGTTGAGCTCGACCCGCCTCTTCACCCGCTCCGCGTCGTCTGCCTCGACGATGTTGACCGTGATCACGCCCTGAGCGTGGCCGGTGAGCACGTCCTCGAGGAACTCGAACGTGAGCCCGCTCTCCGGGTCGTCCATCTTGCTCTCGAGCGGAAGCCCGAGCTGGTCGAGCGTGTAGACGAGACGGCGCTTCGCGACCTCGAGCTTGTACCAGCGGCGGTCATTGCCAGGCCGAGACAGGTTGGGGATGGTCCGCGTGAGACGGCACGCACGACAGAGCGTGTTCGGATCGTCGAACGCGACGGCCCAGTTGCAGACGTTGTATCGGCTGTAGTTGTCGCAGAGCCGGAACATCTTCCCCGTCGGCGACGCCCACCGATTCGGGGTCTCGTCGGTCGGCTTCGGATCGAGCGAGGCGAGATGCGTCAGCTCGGGCACGAATGCGAGCGCTCTGCCGCAGCGTACGCAGTTGATGTTCTCGAAGAAGAGAAGCTGCCCGCAGTGATCGCAGTGATAAACCTTCATCGCGACGGCACCGAGTGTGCGTTCGTGCGGTCCGGAAGCGAGAATCGAGCCTACCAGGGCCTGGCGGCGCAGCGGACGGGTACCGTAACGTTGTTCGGTCGATGTCCATCCACGTCGCCCTCAGGCACCGCACGACGTATCGCTACGACCGGCTCGTCGCCCTCGGTCCGCAGACCGTGCGGCTACGGCCCGCACCTCATTGCCGGTCTCGTATCGTCGGGTACGCGCTGAAGGTCACGCCGAGCAAGCACTTCATCAACTGGCAGCAGGACCCGCAGTCGAACTGGATCGCGCGTCTCGTCTTTCCGGAGCAGACGAAGGAGCTGACGATCGAGGTGGACCTCGTCGCGGAGATGGCGGCGGTGAACCCGTTCGACTTCTTCGTCGAGCCCTATGCCGAGACGTGGCCGTTCGAATACGAGCCCACGCTGCGGGAGGAGCTGACGCCGTATCGGAGGGTGGATCCACCGACGCCGCTGCTCTCCGCGTTCGTCGCGTCGGTGTCCCGGGAGCCTCGCAACACGAGCGACGTCCTCGTCGATCTCAACCGGCGCCTCTGCGAGCAGCTCGAGTACGTCGTCCGCCTCGAGCCCGGACTGCAGACACCGGAGGAGACGCTCGAGAAGCGATCCGGATCGTGTCGCGACTCGGGATGGCTGCTCGTGCAGATCCTCCGGCATCTCGGGTTCGCGGCACGCTTTGCCTCCGGCTATCTGATCCAGCTCACGGCCGACACGAAGCCCCTCGAAGGTCCGGAGGGGCCGAAGGAGGACTTCTGCGATCTGCATGCGTGGTGCGAGGTCTACGTCCCAGGCGCCGGGTGGATCGGGCTCGACCCCACGTCCGGGCTTCTCGCGGGCGAGGGGCATCTTCCTCTGGCGTGCACGGCGGAGCCGTCGCTCGCGGCGCCGGTCAGCGGTCTGGTCGACCAGTGCAAGACGACGCTCGAGCACGAGATGAGCGTGACGCGCTTCCATGAAGAGCCGCGCGTGACGAAGCCCTACACGCCGGAGCAGTGGAGCGCCGTGCTTCGCCTCGGCGGGCAAGTCGATGCGAAGCTCCGCGAGGGCGACGTGCGTCTCACCATGGGTGGAGAGCCTACGTTCATCGCGGCGAACGACATGGACGCCGACGAGTGGAACACCGCCGCCCTCGGCCCGACGAAGAAGAAGCTCGCGGTCGACCTGTACCAGCGCCTCCGTGCCGAATACGCGCCGAACGGCCTCGTCCACTTCGGGCAAGGGAAGTGGTACCCGGGCGAGCCGCTCCCGCGCTGGTCGCTGAACCTCTTCTGGCGGACCGACGGGGAGCCGCTCTGGACGAGACCCGACCTCGTCGCCGACGAGAGCGCGCCGAGCGGAGCAGACGCCGGCGCCGCGGGAAAGCTCCTTCGCGCCGTGGCCAGGCGGCTCGGGCTCGATCCCGAGCACGTCTTTCCCGCGCACGAGGACGCCTACTACTATCTCTGGCGAGAGCGACGCCTTCCGATCAACGTCGACCCGATCGACTCCCGCCTCGCCGACCCTCTCGAACGCGAACGCCTCCGCCGCCTCTTCGAGGGAGGGCTCGGCGAGGTCGTCGGGCACGTGTTGCCGGTCGCACGCGCCAAGGACGCGACGCCATCGAAACCGGGATGGAAGACGGGATGGAGAACGAGCCCATGGTTCTTCCGCGGAGGGCGGTGCTATCTCGTCCCTGGCGACTCGCCGATCGGTTTGCGCCTGCCGCTCGACGCGATGCCCTGGATCGATCCGAAGGAGCGCGAGCCGTCGCTGCCGCGGGATCCTGCGGACGAGTGCGAGCCGCTCGCAAAGCGGGACGACATCTCCGATGCGCAGGACGGGACGGAGCCTGCGCCCGACTCGACGCCACGCGATCGGGAGCCGAAGCGCGGGGAGTCTGCGTCGTGGGTCGTGCGCACGGCCATGTGCGCGGAGCCGCGAAACGGGACGCTCTACGTCTTCATGCCGCCGCTCGAGGTCCTCGACGACTACGTCGCGCTCGTGACGGCAGTGGAGGCGGCTGCGGCGGAGGTCGGCGTACCGATCCTCTTCGAGGGCTACGGTCCGCCGCGTGACCCGCGCCTGCAAGGTCTCAGCGTCACGCCGGACCCCGGTGTCATCGAGGTCAACATCCACCCCTCGGCCAGCTGGGACGAGCTCGTGTTGCGCACGACGCATCTCTACGAGGCGGCGCGCGCCTCGCGGCTCTCCGCGGAGAAATTCATGGTCGACGGCCGGCACGTCGGTACAGGGGGCGGCAATCATGTCGTGCTCGGAGGCGCGACGGCGGCGAACTCGCCGTTCCTCCGCCGTCCCGATCTGCTCCGCAGCCTCGTCGCCTACTTTCATCAGCACCCGTCGCTGTCGTTCCTCTTCTCGGGCCTGTTCATCGGCCCGACGTCGCAGTCGCCTCGCATCGACGAAGCGCGCAACGACTCCCTCTTCGAGATCGAGATCGCGTTCCGCGAGCTGAATCGCGGGCTCGAGAAGCACGCAGACGCGCCGCCGCCGTGGATGGTCGACCGGCTGTTCCGCGATCTGCTCGTCGACGTCACGGGCAACACGCATCGCGCCGAGTTCTGCATCGACAAGCTGTTCTCCCCGGACAGCCCGTCGGGAAGGCTCGGCCTGCTCGAGCTGCGCGCGCTCGAGATGCCTCCTCACGCGCAGATGAGCCTCACGCAACAGCTTCTCTTGCGGGCGCTCGTCGCGCGGTTCTGGCAGACGCCGTTCGCGCCGGAGCGGCTCACGCGCTGGGGAACGGAGCTGCACGATCGCTTCATGCTCCCGTTCTTCGTGTGGCAGGACTTCGAGGACGTGCTGGGCGAGCTCGAGGCCGCGGGGTACCCGTTCCGCCTCGACTGGTTTGCACCGCACTTCGAGTTCCGCTTCCCGAAGTACGGCGATCTCGACGCACGCGGCATGAGCCTGGAGCTCCGGTCGGCGCTCGAGCCATGGCACGTGATGGGCGAGGATACGACGGCGGGAGGCACGGCGCGCTACGTCGATTCGTCGCTGGAGCGGCTCCAGGTGAAGGTGACGGGAATGGCGAGCGACCGGTACGCGGTCACGTGCAACGGCTTCGCGGTTCCTCTCCAGCCGACGGGCAAGCAGGGCGAATTCGTCGCCGGCGTGCGCTATCGCGCCTGGCAGCCGCCGCGCTGCCTGCATCCCCAGATCCCCGTGCACGCGCCGCTCACGTTCGACCTCGTCGACACGTGGGCCGGCCGCAGCCTCTCCGGCTGCCAGTATCACGTGGCGCATCCCGGCGGCCGCAACCACGACAAGCGCCCGGTCAACGCGCTGGAAGCCGAGGGCCGCCGGCGCGCGAGGTTCTTCCGAATGGGACTCACACCTCCGGAACGACGCGGCGCGTCCGGAGCCGCCAACGGTCGCGCTCGAGTCGAAGACGCGACACCGAACCGCGATTTTCCGTTTACGCTGGACCTCCGCCGTCCTTAGACGACGAGCGATGTTCGAGAGCTTCCTGTCGAGCTACGCGCCGCCACCTTCTCGCTTCGACGAGATGGTCGACGACGGCCGCCGGCCCCGGCCTCACTGGCAGGGCTTCCTGTCGCTCGTGTCGTCGATGTCGACCGACGCGATGGATCGGTGCGCGCGTTTCGTCGACGACGCGATCGCGGCGGACGGCGTGAGCTACAACGTCTACGCCGATCCGAAAGGTGCGAGCCGACCCTGGGAGCTCGATGTCCTTCCGCTGATCTTGCCGGGACACGAGTGGCACGCCATCGCCGCCGCCGTCGCGCAGCGAGCACGTCTGCTCGATGCCGTGCTCGGCGATCTGTACGGCCCACAGAAGCTGCTCGCCGAAGGTCTCTTGCCGCCGGCGCTCGTCTTCGGCCAGCAGAGCTACCTCTGGCCGGCGAACGGCATCGAGCAGCCCGGCGGCATCTCGATGCATGTCTACGCCGCCGACCTCGCGCGCTCTCCCGATGGGAGCTGGTGGGTGCTCGCCGATCGAACCGGGGGACCCTCGGGTGCCGGCTACGCGCTGCAGAACCGGATGACGATCTCGCGGGCGCTGCCCGACGCCTTCCGGGAGCTCCACGTCGAGCAGCTCGCGCCCTTCTTCACCGCGCTGCAGGACACGCTCTACCAGAACGCGCCGACCCATGGAGAGCCGCCCCTCGCGGTCCTCCTCACACCGGGCCCGTACAACGAGGCCTACTTCGAGCACTCGTTCCTCGCGCGGTACCTCGGTTTCCCTCTCGTCGAAGGGCAGGACCTCATCGTCCGCGGCGACGCGGTCTACCTGAAGACGCTTCGCGGGCTGCGGCGCGTCCACGCGATCTTGCGGCGGCTCGACGGTGACTACTGCGATCCCGTCGAGCTACGAGCGGACTCGGCGCTCGGGGTGCCGGGATTGCTTCATGCAATCCGCTCTGGAAACGTGCTCGTCGCGAATGCGCTCGGGAGCGCCGTCCTCGAGACCGGCGCCTTCTCCGGGTTCTATCCCGCCGTGAGCCAGCGGCTCTTCGGCGAGAAGCTGCTGATGCCTTCGATCGCGACGTGGTGGTGCGGTGAGGCTCCCGCGCTCGAGTACGTCCTCCGGCACCTCGACGAGCTCGTCATCAAGCCGGCGTACCCGACGATCCGGATGGAGCCCGTGTTCGGTCACACGCTGGACGCGGCCGGACGCGAGCAACTCATCGAGCGGATCAAAGGGCAGCCGCACGCGTACGTCGCCCAGGAATGGATCCGCCTCTCGCATGCGCCCACGTGGGCGCGTGACAGCGCGGAGCCTCTCGCTCGCGCCGCTTCGCTCCGCGTCTTCGCCGTGGCCACGCCGAACGGCTACGCCGTCCTTCCGGGCGCGCTCACCCGCGTCGCCCCGCATGACGGAGGCGACGTCGTCTCGATGCAGTGGGGCGGCTCCAGCAAGGACACGTGGATCCTCGCCGACAAGCCGGTCACCCGCATCGCCCTCTGGAGGCCACGGCTCGGCGTCGAGGACGTCGTGAAGAGCGTCGTCGACATCCCGTCTCGGGTCGGTGAGAACCTGTTCTGGATGGGCCGCTACGCCGAGCGCTGCGAGGCGGTCGCCCGGCTGCTTCGAGCCGCCCTCGTGCGCATCGCCGATCCCGGACCGCAGACGCTCCCGGCGCTGCAGTCGCTTCGCTCGGCGAGCGAGCGCCTCGAGGTGTTGCCCTCGCGCGATTCGGCGAAGGACCTCGATGAAGCTCCGAGCTCCGAGCGGCATGCAGCGGCCTTCCTCGCGGCCGCGGTCGATCCGGCGGTGCCCGGTGGTCTCGTCGCGAACGTGCTCCGCCTCCACGCGTGCGCGAACCACGTGCGCGAGCGCATGTCGACGGACAACTGGCACGTCTTCAATCGCCTGCCGCAGCGCCTCCCCGGCAAAGACGCGACCATCGCTGCCGCGCTCGAGTCGCTCGACGAAGTGATGCTCGCTTGTGTCTCGCTCGCCGGCTTCGCCGTCGACGACATGACGCGCGACGAGAGCTGGCAGTTCCTGCTTCTCGGCCGGCGGATCGAGCGGCTCGCGCATCTCGCCGGTGTCGTCCGGCACGTGCTCGGCCTCACTCCGGCGGCGCGCGCCGAGGCGCTCGAATGGGTGCTGGAAGCGGCCAACAGCATCGTCACGTACCGCGCCAGGTACCGACGGGCGCCCGAGCTCTTGCCCGTCATCCACCTCGTCGTCCTCGACGACACGAACCCGCACGCCGTGGCCTTCCAGCTTCGCGAGCTCGCGCTCGCGCTCGTCCGGACAGCCGCCGAGCTCGGAGGTGAGGTGTCGACCGAGGACCTCTCTCCGCTCATCGTGGGGTTGCGCACGTTGCCACTCGTCGGCTTCGAGCCCGAGTCCGGTGAGGTGCTCGAGGCCGCGTGTGCGAACCTGGCGCAGCTCCTCGAACGCGCGGAGCACGTCGCCTACGCCATCTCGGACGATCTCCATCGTCGATTCTTCACCCATGCCGCCACGCCGGCGCCGGTCGGGATCGGCCCGCGATGAACACGACGCTCACGAGCACGACGCGGAGCTACGTCGTCGTGCACGACACCAGCTACGCCTACGAACAACCCGTCGGTATCTCGCGCCAGATCGTTCATCTGACCCCGCGCGAGCTCCGCTGGCAGAGGACGCGTTCGCATCGCCTCGAGATCCGCCCTCAGCCGGAGATCCTCAGCGTCTCGACGGACTCGTTCGGCAATCCGATGACGTCGTTCTGCATCGAGGACGATCACGAGGCGCTGGTCGTTCACGCCGAGTCGTGCGTCGACGTCACTGCGCGCGACTACCCGGCCGACGACGCGACCCTCCCTTGGGACGAGGTCCGCGCACGGCTCGCGTATCGCGCGGGGATCGCGCCCGGGCGGGACGATCTCGATGCTGCTCGGTTCCTCTTCGAGTCTTCGCGTGTCCGCATCAAGCGAGAGCTCGCAGCATGGACGCTCGCGTGCTTCCCGCCGCGAACGCCGCTCCTCGTCGGCGTTCGCCGGCTGATGACCCGCATCCACGAGGAGCTGACCTTCGACCCGAAGGCGACGACGGTGTCGACGCCCGTGATGGAGGTGTTCGAACGCAAGCGCGGCGTGTGCCAGGACTTCGCGCACTTGATGTTGTCGTGCCTCCGGTCGGTTGGCCTCGCCGCGCGGTACGTGAGCGGCTACCTGCTGACGCATCCGCCGCCCGGGCGTCCCCGCCTCGTCGGCGCCGATGCATCGCACGCGTGGGTCTCGGTGTATTCCCCCGGACACGGCTGGATCGATGCGGACCCCACGAACGCCTTGTTCCCGTCGCTGGAGCACGTGACGCTCGGATGGGGACGCGACTACGACGACGTCATCCCGCTGCGCGGCGTGCTCCTCGGCGGCGGCGATCACGAGCTCCAGATCGCGGTGACGGTGACGCCGGTCGACGAATACGAGACCGTGTTCGGGCGTCCGTTCGAGCCGGGCTGACGACCGGGCTCAGGGCAACGGACGGATCCGGACCGCGTAGGTGCGACCGTCCTTGGCGATCGCATTGGCGGCGATGTCACCTCGGTCGTTCACGTCTCGCGCTTCGGTCAGATGGAGGTCGAGCGCGCCCACGTGCTCCTGCAGCCGGACGAAGCGGCCTGCTCGAGCGTCGTAGGAGAACGCAAACGGACGACCGTTGCCTTCGTAGGCGACGCCGACGACGGTCGCGCTGTTGTTGACGGCGCGCGGAACGACACGTCCCACCGTCGCGGGATCGCCGGCGAAGTCAGGCAACCAGTCGAACGTGCGCGTCTCGCGGTCGTACGCGAAGGCGAGGTGACCCGCGACCCCCGCCGCATAGCGGCCGTCACGGCTCAGGGCGTACACGGCTGCGCCGGGCCCGAGGCCGAGCTCGACCAGGTTCTCCGCATCGGCGATGACCGCGTCCGTCGCGGTCTCTCCTCCGACGAGGCCATTCTTGGAGAACGCGTGCGGGCGTCCGAGGAAGAGCGCGACCCAAGCGCCTTGCGGATCGCGCGTGCAGGCCACGTAGCCGTCGGGCGTGAGGCATTGCGCGAGGAGGTTACCCGCGTCGTCGATCCCGTACCCGAACAGGTGCACTGCCCATTCCGGGGGTGCTACCGGCGTGAAGTCGGCGCCGCCGATCGACAGGAACGGCCGGTAGTATTTCATGTCGCTGAACTCGTCGCGGACCCACCCGGTCGCGACGAGATTGCCGTTGCCGGAGGCCCGCGCGGCGAAGACTTCACCGGAGAGCTCGCCGGCAGGGAAGAGCTGGCTCGACGCGCCATCCGCGTCGCGCCACGTCGTCACGTAGCGGACAAAGTCGATCGCCTCCACGTGGTACGGCTCGTGTACGGCGATGCGCCCTCCGTCGTCGATGGCGACGGCCTCCTGGCCCGGGAGCGCGTCGTCTTGTGGCAGCACCTTCGCCTCGTACCTCACGGCACCCATCTGGAGGGGCCGAGGCGGCGGGGCGTCGCCGACTTCGTCGAGCGGCACGAGGACCGCCGCCATGGTCGCCCCCTCGTCGACGTTCACCGTGACCGCAACGAAGCCATTGTTGCTGATCGCACGCGCCTCGCCGATGTGCCCAGACGGCAGCGGCGGATCGACGAGGTCGTTCAGGTCGAAGGTCTTGCCGATGCGCGGGTCGTAGAGGAAGCCGGTGCCGTTCCCGCGCCAGTCCTCTCCGATCCCGACGGCGAACCCGGCGTCGTTGACGGCGAGCGGTTGCAGGTAGAGGTCACGCCAAGGATGCATGTCGGCGTCTTCGAGGAGTCGCGGTGGCTCGACTCCGGTCAAATCGATCAGCACGCCCGCGCCGTCGACCGTCGCCCGAGGCAGGTAGTGTTGCCCGACGACCCAGCGCCCGTTCGGGCTGATGCCATATCCCGTCGACTCGAACGCCGACCTCGGCCCCACGTCGCGGTGCGTCCCCGCCGGGGTCATGACGTACATGCCCGACGCGCCGGGGCGACTGATGCCCGTGTGCGTGCCGTCGTTCGCGAGCGCCATGGCGCTGCCGAATCGGTCGGAGACGTGCCATCCGCTGCCCGGTACGTACACGCAGAGGTTCGAGCGGTCTGGGAACTCGCATGCGCCGGCCACGGTGCCCGAGTCGTTGAGCGCCCACCCGCGCGCCGTGCCGTCCGTCAGCTCGTCTCCGATGAACGTCTTCGTCGTGCCGTCCGTCAGGAATGTACGATCGGGGCCAACCTGCTGCTGATAGCCGAGGACGAGGCCGTCGGCGTTGATGGCGAGACCATACGAGCTCGCTCCCTGTTCGCCGAGATCTTCGAGGCCACCTGCCTCGCTGAACCGGAACGCGTACGTCCGGAAACTGTCTTCGTCTCGGTAGTAGGCCGTTCCGGCGATCTGCCCGTGCGAGTTCACGCCATGCGCATGGCTGATCTGCTCGGTACCCGGCAGAACGCCCACTCCGACCAGCCGGAAGCGCGGAGGCCTGTAGGTCGACGCGGGGCGAGGCTCGCTCTTTCCGCACGCGAAGGGGGTCTCCTTGCACTCGATGTTCGGTGTGCCCGCGTCTGGCGCCGGGGCGGACGGCTGCGGCGGTTGGTGCGGTGCGGATCCGGGGTCATCATCGGCTCCGCACGCAGCGAGAAGGAGGAAGAGAAGGAAGGGCGCCATTCGCCGGGAGGCAGACGTCATGGGAGTGCTCCGCTCTGCGCAAGGTCCGGTCGCTCGAAGAACGTGTGAAGGTCGCGACCAGCGTTGTTCCTTCGAGGCTAGCTGCCGTGACCCTTGGTGACTTGGATCGAGCGGCTGGGCACTTCGAAGCAGAGCGCAGAGCAGGTCGGCCCGCGCGGCCCGTCATTGCGCGCGCGGGCCCCCGTCGATCACTGGATGGGCAGGTTCCAGCTCGACTTGCAGAGCGACTCTTTGATCGCCTCCACCTGCACGCTGTACGCGGTCTCGATGTTCTTGCACTTGTCGTCCAAGCACACGACGCAGCCGTTCTCCTTCGTGCAGCTCGCGTCGCTGCGCTGGTTCATCGCGAAGAAGACGTCGATGCCGCTCGGCAGCGTACAGCTCCGTTCGTCACCCTTCTTCTTGTCGAAGTTGATCGTCCCGTCCGGGTTGTTCGCCAGCTTGACGTACTTCAGCGGCTCACCGCCCTTGATCTGGGCGACCCACGACGCGGTGCCCTCGAACGCGCCGTAGTGCGAGACGTGTGATGCCGGCGAGAAGGCAGCGCGGCTATAGCCGTAGGGCGCGTTCACGAAGAACCGCTTCATGAACGCGAGGAACTTCGGCGCCTCGGCGGCGAGGTGCCCCGGGCCTGCCGAGAAGGCGTGGCCCGCCGCGTAGAACGGCACCTTCTGCTCCTTCCAGAACCAGTTGAACCGATCCTTGTCCTTCTTCCACGGCTCGAAGTTGCAGGTGGCCCCTTCGAGCACGCACCACGGCCGCTTCTCGTCGTCCATCATCGGGTAATACGTCGCTGCTTTCGCGTCCCAGTGGCGGTACCGCGGCTCCCCCGGATCGAGCGCGTTGAGCGCCGCGTGCGAGAGCTGAATCCCGCTCTGGAACCCGAGCTCGGTCTCGGTGAAGTCGGAGAGCAGCGACCAGTTGTGCGTGACCGGGTAGCCGTTCGTGGCGCTGTAGGCCTTCCCGGTCACGTGCTCGAGGACGTACTGGAGAATCCCGAACCCCGAATTGGAGTATTCGTACTTCGCGCCCGGCTCGCTCACGAAGCAGCGGTTACCCTGCGCGAACACGTACTCCTCCAGCGTGTTATTCGGCACGAAGTAGGCGCTGTTGCCCTGTGCGTTCTTCAACGCCGTGCGCGCTGCGGCCGGTGCGCCCGAGGCGGCCTCCTGTGCCGAGAGCTTCGAGGTGGAGGAGAGCGAACGGATTCTCGAGAGCTCTTCGTAGACGTCTTCGCCGGTGCGCGGCAGGCCGGCGTAGTGTGAGATCAGGTGACCGATCGTGACCTTCGTCCAGGGATTCACGACGGCGCATGCCTGCGTCGTGATGTCTCCGGAGTGGTTCGCGAGCATGGCCTTGCGAACCTCCGGCGAGACGAGCTCGATGATGCCGTTGTCGAGCAGCTTCAGGTCGGTGACGTCCTTGTCCGCCGCCGGCTTGCCGAGCTTGGCGAGCGCCTTCTTGAGCTCGATCCGGAACACCGCTGCGAGGACGGCCTTGCTGTTGCTCCCGATCCGGAACGGGGTGTCGGGCTGGATCTTCTCGCCGCCGACGAACGGGTCGGTCGTCGTCGCGCAGCCCGGGCTCGCTGGCCCGTTCTTGTAGCCGTAGCCGCGATTGTGGACGACGACGCCCTTGTAGCTGATGCCGACGACCGCGCCGCCGACGCAACGCTCGGCCATGAAGCGGCGGATCGTGTCGTCGACCGGCTTGAAGTCCGAATTTGCGAAGCCGGTCATCGGGACGCTGGAAGGCTGTGCGAAGCCGAGCGTCGCGACCGTCAGCGGCTGTTCGGAGGTCTCCGTCGACGCCGCGTCGTCGGGGACCGATGCCGCGCAGCCAGCGGCGAGGACGAGGGCGAGGGACGTGAAGGCGGGACGAGCAAACGTCGTGAACGAGGCAGACATGGTTGGCTCCGTGTCAAACGGGTGGAAGGACGCCGCCCTTTGCGGCGCATCGTGCGGAGCCGTCTGCACGCGCAAGGCCAGCTCGACCGTCCGCGGCGAACGCGCCAAACGCCTGGAAATCCCGTCGATCGACGTGAGCGCCGGGTCTCGGAAACTTGGAGCTCACAGGTTCTGGAGAGCGCTCGTCGCGGAGATCCGTCAGCTTCGTCGATCGACGCCGCGTGCCTTCGGAGAGCACCTGGCCGTCGTCCGTGCGTCGCG
>JAFAER010000139.1 GCA_023423895.1 Pseudomonadota bacterium | reverse complement strand
GGCGCACGTCTTGCTACGGGTTCATGTTGGTCATGACGCGAAGCTCGAGATTCGCTGGCGTCGTGAGAGGGGCCGTGGCTCGCCGCGGTGCAGCCCTGATGGGGATCTGCAACGTCACGCCTGACTCCTTCAGCGACGGCGGCCGCTTCTTCGATCGCGATGCCGCATGTGCTCGCGTGGACGAGCTCATGGCGGCCGGCGCCGACATCATCGACATCGGCGGTGAATCGACGCGTCCGGGCAGCAAGCCCGTGCCTGCGGGCGAGCAGATCGAGCGTGTCCTGCCGGTCGTCCGTCACGCCGTGCAGCTCGGAGCCTGCGTCTCGATCGACACGACGAGCGCCGGGGTCGCGGCTGCGTGCCTGGACGCCGGAGCGCATGCGGTGAACGACGTCTCGCTGCTGCGTGACGAGGACCTTGCGCGCGTCGTCTCCGGCAGCAGTGCTTGCCTCGTGCTTTCGCATGCGCGCGCGCCGCAGGAGCAGATGGCCGGGTACGGCGGCTGGTCGCTCGGGGCCTACGGCGACGTCGTGAAGGACGTGATCGCCGAATGGGAACGCGCGGCAGCTCGAGCAGGCGAGCTCGGCGTGCCGCGCTCGTCGCTCGTGATGGACCCCGGGCTCGGCTTCTCCAAGGCGTCGCGCCATAGCTTCGAGCTCCTCCGTCGCGCCGATCAGCTCGTCGCGGCGATGGGCGACGTGCCGGTCCTCATTGGCGCGAGCCGCAAGTCCTTCCTCACGCTCGTCGACTCCCGCGGAGCGAAGAGCGAGCCCAAAGATCGCGACGGCGCATCGATCGCCGCTGCACTACATGCCGTCCGCGCGGGCGTGCACATCCTCCGCGTGCACGACGTCCACGCGACCCGTCAGGCCATCGACATGGAGATCGTCCTCGGGACCCCCCGGAGGAAGATCTGATGCTCGAAGGACTCCGCTACCTGTTCGCGGCGCGCCCGCTCCTCCAGATCCTCGTCGACGTCGCCGACCTCCTGATCGTCACGTACGTCGTCTATCGCGCGCTCCTCGTCCTCCGTGGGACGCGCGCGATGCAGATGGGCACCGGCCTCGGTGTCATCTTCCTCATCTACGTCGTCGCGAAGTGGGCCGGCCTCGTCACCCTCTTCAACCTGCTGTCGTCGCTGCTTTCGTCGATCATCCTGATCGTCGTCGTCGTCTTCCAGAACGACATCCGCCGCGGCCTCATGCGCGTCGGCTCTCGCGCGTTTTTTGCCGGAATGGCCCGCCAGCAGGAGACGCGCGTCATCGACGAGGTCGTCGCCGCATCGACGGAGCTCGCGCGGCACCGCATCGGCGCGCTGATCTGCTTCGAGCAGGACGCGAACCTCGACGAGTTCGTCGTCGGGCAGGGGACGACCGTCGATGCCCAGGTGCAGCGCGAGCTGCTCGTCAGCATGTTCATCCCGGAGAGCCTGAACAAGCTGCACGACGGCGCGGTCGTGATCCGCAACTTCCGCGTTGCGAAGGCCGGCGTCTTCTTCCCGATGCCCGACATCAAGGTGCTCGACAAGTCGCTCGGCTCCCGCCACCGCGCGGCCCTCGGCATCACGGAAGAGACGGACGCCGTCGTGGTCGTCGTCTCGGAGGAGCGCGGCACCATCAGCTTCTGCTTCAACGGCAACATCGTGCCCAATCTCGACGGCGCGTCGCTCAAGCAAGCACTCCTCGGCCTGTTCGGCCAGCGCGCACGGGCAAAGAAGAAGGGCGGCAAACAGCGGAGCTCGATGAGCCCGGCGACGGGCTCGTTCCGCATCACGCTCCCGCCGCAGTCGCCTGCTTCCCTCGGAGAGCCGCGTGAGCGTGAGCGCGAGAAGAGCGGCTCGTTCAGCGTGGACAGCACGGCAGCGCCGTCCACGCGGCGGTCGTCGGTCGTCCCCGATGACTCCGTGCCGGCGCAGCGGATCACCGATCCGACGGCTACGCGCCCGATGCCGCCGGCGTCGGCGATCGCGACGCCAGTGCCGATGCAGTCCATCGCGACCCCGGTGCCCACGCCCGTGCCGATGCAGCGGAGCTCGTCGACGCCCACGCCGAAGGACGGGAGCGAGTGAGGGGGCAGCAGGCTCCAGGCTCCGGGCTCCAGGCTCCGGGGGGCGTGCCCCATGACGTGCGCTCGCGCGCAGGCGTGCGCCGGCTAAACTCTCCGTCCTCCCGACATCGAGCGCGGCTGCGCCGGAGCTCGGCGCGGCTGGCCTTCGCCACGAGCCTCGACGCTCGTACCATGCCCCGCTCTCTTCCTGGAGCCCGGAGCCTGGAGCCCGGAGCCTGAAGACCATGTGGGAACGAATCAAGGCCCTGATCACGGACAACCTGAACCTGAAGCTCCTGAGCTTCGCGTTCGCGCTCGTCCTCTATTCGCTCGTCCACGGCGGCCAGGACGCCCGCGGCTCCATCTCGGTCGACCTCGAAGTGAACCTGCCGCCCGAGAGCGGTGACAAGGTCTTCATCGGCACGATCCCGCGCGACGTGCGCATCTTCGTGCGCGGATCGGCGCAGACGATCGACAACCTGCGCGGCGGCGCGGTTCACATGATCCTCGATCTGACGGGATCGCCCGAACGCGTGGTCTTCAACGAGAAGATGGTCCGGCTGCCCGAGGGTGTTCGCGTCGAGATCGAGCAGTTCGAGCCGCCCTCGATCGACCTGAAATGGGAGCAGCGCGTGACCCGCGACGTGCCCGTGCAGGTGAGCGTGGTCGGGGCGCCGGCCGACGGCTACGTCGTCAAGGGCCCGCTCACGGTCGAGCCGAAGACGGTGAAGGTCCGCGGACCGCAGAGCGACGTCATGGTGCTCCAGCACCTGCGTGCGGACGCCTTCGACGTCCGCACGGTCACCGCCGAGGGCCAGTACCCGCGCCAGCTCGCGATCGAAAAGCCAAACCCGCGCCTAAAGATCGAGCCCCAGAGCGTGATCGTCACGGCAGAGATCGCGCGTGAGGTCGCCGAGCGCCCGTTCCCGAAGCTCCCGGTCATGGTCGTCGGCCAGGCGAAGGGCAAGGCGACGCCGCCGGAGGTCGACGTTCGGCTCGTCTGCCCGCCCGACATCGTCCGGAACCTCCGGCCGGAGCAGATCGTGCCCCAGGTGGAGGTCACCTCGAAGGAGCCGTCGGGGAGCGTCTCGCTCCCGGTCGCGGTCCGGATCGACAACTGCGATGCTTTCATCACCCCACGCGAGGTCGTCGCGCGCTGGTGAGACGGCTGACACCTGGCCTTCGACCCGACCTCGACACAAGCGCGCAGAGCTCGCCTTCTCTGCTTGATCGCGAGCGGCGAGGATGGGACCTTTGAGCGTGGATGGCTGAGGAGCTGCCAGTCCTCGTCGCGTCCCTTTCCGAAGAAAAGGCGCGCGAGATCGAGGAAGCGTCGCGGCTGGGCCGGAGCGTCTCCGTTCCGCTGAAGTGGGAACCTGCCGAGGTGGGGCCCCACATCCTCGAGGTGTACGTCCCGACGGCGAGCGAGCCGCTGCGCCTCCTGGCCGAGCCGCTCGGGGTGGTGGGCGAAGACGGGACCGTCCTCACGGTGTACCCGTACGAAGAGGTCGCGGCCGAGACGGCGGCGCCGCTGCCCGACGTCTCGCACGACCAGCTCGTGGGTCGCTCGATCGCCGGCGGTCGTTTCGAGATCGTCTCCATGCTGGGCGAGGGGAGCATCGGCGCCGTGTATCGCGCGCGCCACACGGGGCTCGGGATCGTCGTCGCCGTGAAGGTCCTGCACGGGGCCTTCCAGCGGGACATGGAGTTCTGTCGCCGGTTCTACGCCGAGGCGCTGGCGCTCTCCCGACTCGACCACGCGAACCTCGTCCACATCTACGACTTCGGACAGGAGTCCGACGGACTGCTCTATCTCTCGATGGCGCTCGTCGACGGCGTCACGCTCCGCTCCATCCAGCGTCGCGAGAGGACGCTGGAGATCGGCCGAATCGTCTCGCTCATGTTGCAGGTGTCGGCTGGCCTCGGCCACGCCCATGCCCGCGGACTCCTCCACCGCGACGTGAAGCCGGACAACGTGATGGTCGTCACGAAGGAGAACGACGACGGCGAGCGCGTCGAGACCGTGAAGGTCCTCGACTTCGGCTTCGCCGTGCCACCGAGCGTCTCCGGAGAGGTCGCGCAGCGGCTCGCGGGGACGCCCGTGTACATGTCGCCCGAGCAATGTCTGGGTGAAGAGCTCGACGCGCGCAGCGACGTCTACGCGTGCGGCATCATGATGTACGAGCTCGCGACCGGGACCGTCCCCTTCCTCGCACGCGATTCCGAGACGATACGGCGGATGCAGGTGAACGTGCCCGCGCCGCTCGTCTCGGAGACGTTGCCGGACGCCGATCCGCGCTTCGTGCGTCTCGTGCAGAAGGCGCTCTCGAAGAGGCGCGAGGACCGGCACGAGAACATGAAGGACCTGCGAGCGGAGCTGAAGGCGCTGCTCGTGCCCGAAGACGCCCCGTCGAGCGTTCGTGCCGTCGCCGTGCTCGATCGCGGATCGATGCCGACGCTCCCGCCGGTACAGGGCCCGGTCACGGCTCCGCCGCCGTCTCCGCGCGAAGGTTCGGCCCCGGTCGCGGACTGGCTCGAGAGCCGCGCCGAAGGCTACGCACGTTTCATGAGCGGCGGATCGTCGCCACCGCCTGCTCCGAGCGTCGTCGAGCAGCTCTCGAACGATCCGCGGTCGATGCTCGGCGCGCTCGCGCGCGAACGCGACCCGCGCGCATTCCGGCGTCGCGTCGCGGAGCTCGAGGGCGCCGTCCGAACGCTGGCGCAGCGCGCCGACGCGAGGTCGCTGCAGATGGTGCGTGCGGTGATTGCCGGCTTGCACGACCGTCCCGAGAACGACGAAGCCTCGCGGGCCGCTCTCGCGTCGGTGGAGAGGTCGTTCGCCGATCCCGAGCTGCTCGCGCCGATCGCGGCTCGGCTCCTCGTGCAGGAGGACGACTCTCGAGACGCCGCCACGCAGCTCATCGCCGATGCGCGCGTCGCGGGCGCGTATGCGCTCTACGGAGCTCGTACGAAGACGGTCGGCGACGCGCGTGCGCGCATCGCGTTCGTGACGACGATGAAGTCGCTCGGCGAATCCGCGCTGCCGGTCGTGCGCGCTGCGCTCGAGCGTGTCCGCGAACAAGCGCTCTCGGGCCAGCATCGCGCGGCGGCGGAGCTCGCGGAGGATCTCTTGCTCGCGACGCCGCGATGGGACGACGAGGCCGCTGGCCGTCTCGTCGTCGAGTACGCGGCTTCGGGCATCCCCACGCTCTGCCGCGCCGCTGCGCGCGCGCTTCCGCGCGTCTGGGGTGAACGCGCGCGTTCCGTCCTCGCGCATCTCGTCCAGCACGATGACGATGGTGTGACCCTCGCGGCGATCGTCGGGCTGCGCGAGATCGACGGCGTGGACCTCGACGTCGTGATGCGGATCGGCAGGCTCGTGGAGGCCGGCCGCGTGCGAACCGAGGCACTCCACGCCGCGATCATCGCCGCGCTGCACGCCGCGCCGGCGAGCGCGCACGCGGAAGCCGCCGCCGTCCTTGCGCGCCTCGGCCGCTAAGGCGCCGCAGCAGCAGCGCTCAGACTTCGACCTTGCCGGTGCGCTCGCTCACTTCCGAAGTCGCGGGGACCGAGCCGCGCGGGCGGCGCTCGTCCTTTTCGACGCGGCCGTCGCGGAGCGTGACGACGCGCGGCATGCCGGCGGCGAGCGACGCGTTGTGCGTGACGATCACGATGGTCGTCTTCCGCTGCTCGTTCACCGTGTAGAAGAGCTGATGGATCTGCTCGCTCGTGCGCGAGTCGAGGTTGCCGGTGGGCTCGTCGGCGAGGAGGAGCTTCGGCTCGAGCACGAGGGCACGGGCGAGCGCGACACGCTGCTGCTCGCCGCCGGAGAGCTCGCCGGGCCGGTGCAGGACACGCTCCTTGAGGCCGACCTCTTCGAGCAGGGCGCGCGCGCGGGGCTCGATGTCGCGTCGCGACCGCCCTTGGATGAGGCCGGGCATGATCACGTTCTCGAGCGCGCTGAACTCGGGCAGGAGATGGTGGAACTGGAACACGAAGCCGATGGTTCGGTTCCGGAGCGCCGCGAGCCGAGCGCCCGAGAGCGCCGTGAGCTCGGCATCGTCGATCTTCAGCGATCCCGACGTGATCACGTCGAGCGTGCCGATGCAGTGCAAAAGCGTGGACTTGCCGGCGCCGGACTGCCCGACGATGCCCACCATCTCGCCCTCGTCGATCGTGAGGTCGATCCCGCGGAGGACGTCGAGCGTCCGCCCCATGTGCTGGAAGGACTTCTTCACGTCCCTGGCGACGACGACTGGACGAGGCATGAGCCGGCCCCCTTCTAGCACACGAGACCGTCCGTCTGTTTCTCTTCGATGGGGCCTTTGGGGTCGGGGCGCCGTGCCCCGATCGTGAAGGACAGCCACAGGGCGACACGGCCGCCGGGGCGGGTGGTCCCTCGGGATCCTGCGCCTTTTTCGGCGAAGGCGGCTCGGCCAAGCTCGTGCAATGTGACGAGGCCGAGGAGACCCGCCCATGCCGTCCGAGAGCCCGCACTACGTGAGCGTCGCCGCCCTCACCCACGTCGGCCGCGTTCGGGAGAAAAACGAAGACGCCTTCGTCGTGGCCGACCTGACCGGCGGCGCTCTACTCCCCGATCATTCTCATGCCCGCTTCGACGTCGGGGAGCGAGGGGTCCTGCTCGCCGTCTCGGACGGGATGGGGGGCGCCCAGGCCGGAGAGGTCGCCAGCGCGCTCGTGGTCGAGACGCTCACGCGCGAGATCGCCGCGGCTCCGCTCGAGACGCCACGAGACACGACCCTCATGGAAGCGATTCAACGCGCGCACGAGGCGGTCCGCGTGCAAGGCCAGCGCGACCGCGCGAGGATGGGCGCGACGCTCACGGCCGTGTTCGTGCGCGCAGGGCGCGCGTACATCGCCGAGGTCGGCGACTCGCGTGCGTATCTGCTCCGGGCCGGACGCATTGCGCAGCTCACGCACGACCAGAGCATGGTCCAGTTGCTCGTCGACAGCGGCGTTCTGAGCCCCGAGGACGCGAGCCACTCGCCGATGCGCAACGTCATCCTGCAAGCGATGGGGCATCAGCGCGACCTCAAGATCGCACTGGGAAAGATGGACCTCCGCGATCGCGACTGCCTCATCCTCTGCTCCGACGGGCTCACGGGCCACGTGACCGACGAGGAGATCCGCGACATCGTCCTGCAAGCCAAACACCCCGAGACGGCGGCAGAGAAAATGGTCGCGCTCGCGAACGAGCGCGGCGGCAAGGACAACATCACCGTCATCGTCGCAGGCATCGGCGGAGGGCTTGCTCCGCCCGCGGTCGACGAGAAACCCGAAGACGCGATCGAGGTGATCAAGGCGTACGAGCCGAGCCCGCCAGCGTCAGGCTGATCCGAACGCCAGCTTTCTCGGCGTCGTCGTCGCCCGGCGGGCATAACGGCGTGCGGCGACGTGTTGAAACACCCGCTGCAGCGGCTCGTGGTCGCGACCGGTGCGGCTTCGAAGCGAGCTTTCATGGCAACACGCACGCCGAGCCTGAAGCGCGGGCTCTTCCAGGCCCTTTTCGTCCTCGTCGGGATCACGACGCTCGCTTCGGCGTCGCTCGTGTCGATCACGAGCGTGCTCCACGAGACGACGCAGGAGCTGAGCTCCGCGGTGGAGACGGTCCGTATCGCGAAGGACGCGCAGCGGGACCTTCTCCTGCACGCGCGGGCCAACGATCGCATCACGCGCAGCGAAAAGGCGAATGAGCTTCGTGCGCAGCTCATCGAGGCGCGCCGTTACATCTCGAACGATGAAGAGCTCGCGGTCTTCCAGCGCGCCGAACGCGACGTCGACGCCTACCTCCGCGCGGACGACACGCGGCGACTCGAGCTCGAGCCGGCCGCATACGAGGCGCTCGGCGATCTCGTGCGCGACAACATCGCCCAGGCGGAGGCCTCGACAAGCCGAGCCACGCGGCTCGACACGACCGCGAACGTCGTCGGATTCGTCATGGCGTTCGGAGTCCTTGCCGGCGCGATCGCGCTCGGATGGTGGGTGCGTGCGCGCGCGTTTCGTCCGGTCATCGGCGTCGCCAGCGTGATCCGCAGCTACGGTCTCGGGAACGAGGCGCTGCGTGCTCCAGAGGACGGTCCCGAGGAGCTGCGGGACATGGCGCAGCAGTTCAATGCGATGGCTGACAGGCTCGCCGAGCAGCGGACGGCGCACCGCACGTATCTCGCGGCGGTTGCTCACGACCTACGCAATCCACTCAACACGTTACGGCTCGCGGTCGACACCGTCTCGGAACAGACGCCGGACCGAGCCCGCCTCGATCGGGTGCTGTCGATCGTGCGTCGTCAGATCGCCCGTCTCACCCGCCTCGCCGAAGATCTCCTCGATACGTCGAACCTCGCGGCCGGGCGTCTCGGCCTGCACATCTCGCGGCATGACCTGCGCGAGGTCGTGACGGCGACGGCGGAGCTCTTCTCGTCCACGTCGGCCAAACATCGCATCGAGTGTGCGTTACCCGACCGTCCCGCGCTCGTGCGTTGCGACGGCCAGCGCATGGAGCAGGTCCTCGCGAACCTCGTCGGGAATGCCATCAAGTACTCGCCGGACGGTGGCGTCGTTCGCGTGAGCGTCGCGTCGACGCCCGACAGCGTCGAGATCGAGGTCGCCGACCAAGGCGTCGGGATGACGGCGGAGGAGGTCCAGAAGGTCTTCCAGCCGTTCGCCCGCGCGGAGACGCTCCGGCGAGCGGTCCCTGGTCATGGCCTGGGGTTGTTCATCGCGCAGCGCATCGTCGAAGAGCACGGCGGGACGATGTCGATCGAGAGCACGCCAGGAAAGGGCTCCGTCGTTCGCGTGGTCGTGCCGGCAGAGTCGTGCGGTGAAATGTTGGGGCAGGTCGCGCACGTCGCGCATGTCCACTGAGCGCGCGCGGCGAGGCTCGTCCGGGAACATGGGGGGCGCTCACACGTTCATGCGGCGTGAACATGCGAGCCTCAAGTCTTCGTAACAAGCTGGTCTTCTCGACCGTACCCTTGCTCGTGCTCGCGGCGGGATGCAGCCGCGCAGCAGCCCAGTCCTCGACCACCGGCGTGACGGGAGCCGACGTGATCGCGACGGCGCCGGCGCTCGACACGGCGACGCTCGTCGAGAAGGTCAAGGCGTCCGTGGTGAACATCACCGTGGAACAGACGAGCAAACGCATGAGCGCGGACGGCGCGCAGTCGCCGTTCGAGTTCTTCTTCCGTAATGGCCCAGGCATGATGCCGGAGGCGCCACGAAAGCAGCGGGCGCTCGGAACAGGCTTCCTCTTCGACGACAGGCACATCCTCACGAACGCGCATGTCGTCGAGGGGGCCGACGTCGTGAGAGTGAAGCTCGCCGACGAACGCGAGCTGCGCGCAAAGGTGAAAGGGCGCGACGCGCGCCTCGACGTCGCCGTCCTGGAGATCGAAGGCGCCAAGGGGCTTCCGTTCGTTCCGTTCGGCTCGAGCGGTGCTCTTCGCGTCGGCGAGCCCGTCGTCGCGATCGGAAATCCGTTTGGCCTCGGCCACACGGTGACGACCGGGATCGTGAGCGCCAAAGGCCGCGCGATCGGTGCCGGACCCTACGACGACTTCATCCAGACCGACGCGTCGATCAATCCCGGCAACAGCGGCGGGCCGTTGTTCGATGCTCGGGGCCAGGTGATCGGGATGAACACGGCGATCAATCCGGCCGGGCAGGGCATCGGGTTCGCGATCCCATCGGACGAGATCAAGGCGATCCTTCCGCAGCTCGTCGCAGACGGCCACGTGAAGCGTGGGCGTCTCGGCGTCAGCATCCAGGAGATCGACGAGAATCTCGCGAAGGGACTCGGTCTCGGCGACGCCCGGGGCGCGCTCGTCGGCGACGTGGAGAAGGGCGGGCCGGCGGAGAAGTCGGGCCTGCAGTCGGGCGACGTCATCCTCAAGGTCGGTACGACGTCGATCACCCATGCGCGCGACCTCTCACGAACGATCGCGCGGCATGCGCCGGGAGCGAAGGTCGATCTGGTGGTCCGTCGCGGCGCGGAGACGAAGAACGTCAACGTCACCCTGGCGGCGCTCGATGACACCGATCGCGGCAAAGGCCCGGCGTCCCGGGAGAGCGCCAACGAGACGAGCGGCTTGGGCCTGCAGGTCGGCGACGCCGAGGGCGGCGGCGCCGTCGTGCGTCGGGTGGCTCCTGACGGGGCGAGCGCCGGGATCCTGCAGCCAGGCGACGTGATCGTCGAAGTGGACCGGAAGCCCATCGCCTCCGCGAACGACCTCCGGACGAAGGTGCGCGAGGCACCGGCGAACAAGCCGCTTGTCTTGAAGGTGCAGCGCGGCGACGCCAGCCAGTACGTCGCGATCGAACGCGGCTGATGGATGGTGACTTCCGGCTCGCTGCCTCGCCGTCGGCGGCGCGAGCCGGAGCATGACGAGCTCTGAACCGCGAGCGTTTCGACGATACGCCGATGACGGCCGAGGCAAGGCCCGTTGCCAGCTCGACCGTCGTGAGCGACGGTGCGCGCGTCCGCCGCAGTTGATCGTTTGAGGTCAAAGTAATCGGTTGCAATCGCAAGTTGGCGAGGGATATTCGCGGTAGCGCGGGTTCCATGGCTTGTGCATGGGCTCGGTCTGCAGCTGCGTACCGACGCCATGAAGATCGTTCCGAAGCTCACGGCCGCCCTCGTCGCGGGCATGTGCATCGTGCTCGGGATCAACGGGTACATCCGCGTGGTCCGGGAGACGAAGGCGCTGGAGGACGAGCGCTTGCGGCGCCATGCCGTCATCGCTCGCGCGGTCCGTACGGCGGTCCGCGCGACGTGGAAGGTCGACGGAGAGGACGCGGCGCTGGCCGCGCTCGAGGCGACCGTCGCCCGTCACGGCCCCATGGACGCGACATGGCGCCCGGTGGGCTCGCCGCTCGAGCACCTCGACGCGGCCGCGCGTGCGCGGGCACCCGCCGAGCCGGTGACCACGATCGATCGCAGCTCGGATCCTGCGACCTGGTACACGTACGTCCCCGTCGCCATCCACGGCGAACGGCGCGGCGAGATCGAGCTCGCCGAGTCCGCCACCTCCGATCGCCAGAACGCGCGCGACATCGTCAGTGAGACGCTGAAGACGGCGGCAGGGCTCGCCGCGCTGAGCGCGCTCGTCGCCTTCGTTCTCGGCCACTGGATCGTGGGGCGGCCGGTGCGCACTCTCGCGCTGAAGGCGCAGCGCATCGGGCGCGGCGAGTTCGACGGTCCGGTCGAGCTCCGCTCCGCCGACGAGCTCGCAGAGCTGGCGCGCGAGATGAACGCGATGTGCGAGCGGCTCGCGACGACGCTCGAGCAGCTTCGTCATGCGGATCGACTCGCGACGGTCGGCAAGCTGGCCTCGGGCGTCGCCCATGAGCTGGGGACGCCCCTCAACGTCGTCTCGGCACGCGCCGAGATGATCGTCGGAGGACGCACGTCGCCGGAGGAGAGTCGCGAGTACGCGAGGGTCATCGCGAGCGCGGCCGAGCGGATGACGGCGATCATCAGCCAGCTGCTCCAGTTCGGGCGCCGAAAGAACATCCAGCGCGACTCGCGTGACGTCGCGGCCCTCGTGCGCGAGACGGCAGACCTCCTTCGGCCGCTTGCAAAGCGTCGCAGCATCGAGATCGACCTCGACGTGAGCGCGGTGAGAGTGGCGGTGGACGGAGGACAGCTTCAGCAGGTCGTCACGAACCTCGTGATGAACGCGATTCAGGCCTCGAGAGAAGGAGGACGTGTGAAGGTGAGCGTGCGCGAGACGACCGAGTCGCCCCCCGCGGATGTGGGTGGACCACAGCGCAGCGGCGTGAGCATCCGCGTGGAAGATCACGGCGCGGGCATCGCGTCCGAGGACATCCCGCACCTCTTCGAGCCGTTCTTCACGACGAAGGAGGTCGGCGAGGGCACCGGGCTCGGCCTTGCCGTCAGCTACGGAATCGTTCGCGACCACGGAGGATGGATCTCCGTCCAGAGCGAGCTCGGCGCTGGCTCGGCATTTTCGGCATTCCTGCCGTACGGGGCAGTCGCATGACGCGTATCCTCGTCGTCGATGACGAGATCTCCTTCTGCGAGACGCTCGCGCTCGACCTGGGTCATCGCGGCTACGCCGTCGAGACCTGTACGTCCGCGAGGGCGGCGCTCGAGGTCATGCGGCGAGCGGACATCGACGTCGTCGTCACCGACCTGCTGATGCGTGACGTCGATGGCATCGAGCTTTGCGGGAGGATCGCCGAGTCCCGACCGGACGTGCCCGTCATCGTGCTGACCGCTTTTGGAAGCTACGAGACGGCCGTCGCCGCGATCCGTGCGGGGGCCTACGACTTCCTCAGCAAACCGGTGAAGCTCGAGGTCCTGGCGATCGGGATCGAGCGGGCGGCGAATCACCGCGGGCTTCGCGAGAAGGTCCGCCGGCTCGAGCGGGAGATGTCGCGCACGCCGCTCGCCGACGACATCGTCGCGCGCAGCAGTGCGATGCGCGCAGTGCTAGAGCTCGTCGATCGGGTGGCGCAGTCGGACGCCACGGTGCTCGTCACCGGCGACAGCGGCACGGGCAAGGAGCTCATCGCCCGGGCAATCCATCGCGCCGGACGTCGAAAAGATGGCCCCTTCGTCGCGATGAACTGCGCTGCGGTGCCGGAGTCGCTGCTCGAGAGCGAGCTGTTCGGTCACGTCCGCGGCGCGTTCACCGATGCTCACACCAACGAGCCGGGTCTCTTCTTGGCGGCCAACGGCGGGACGTTGTTCCTCGACGAAATTGGCGACATGCCTCTGCCGCTCCAGCCGAAGCTGTTGCGCGTACTCCAGGAGCGCACGGTGCGCCCGGTTGGTGGAAGCGCGGAGCGTCCCGTGGATGTCCGCGTGGTCGCCGCGACGAACCGCGATCTCGAGACCGCCGTCGAGGAGGGGCGCTTCCGGCACGACCTGTTCTACCGCATCAACGTCGTCCAGGTCTCCGTGCCGCCGCTGCGAGCACGCGGGCCCGACATCCTTCCGCTGACCGCTCAGTTCATCGCACGCTTCGCAGCCAACATCGGCAAGCCCGTCTCGGGCCTCTCGCCGGCGGCCGCGGAACGCCTCATGGCGTATCCATGGCCGGGAAACGTCCGTGAGCTCCAGAACTGCGTCGAGCGCGCGGTGGCGCTCGCTCGTTTCGACCAGATCTCGACGGACGATCTCCCGGAGAAGGTGCGCGACTACAAGAGCTCGCACTTCATCCTGGCCAGCGACGATCCTGCCGAGCTCGTCACGCTCGAGCGGATCGAGCGCGAATACATCGCGCGTGTCATGCACGCGGTCGCAGGGAACAAGAGCGCGGCCGCGCGCATCCTCGGGATCGATCGCAAGCGGCTCTATCGCATGCTGGAGCGCCTGGGCGTCCCGTTCGCGAAGTAGATCAGCGAGAGCGCTCGTCGATCAGCGAGCCGACCGCGCGCCGGAGCTTCTGGATCGAGAACGGCTTGTCGAGCAGCGTCGCGCCGAGCTTCTTCGCCCTCCGATGGACGTCGTCGTCGCCGAAGGCGGTCATCAGCAGGAACGGGACGCGGGCGCGAACGCCCCGAATGGTCTCGAGCGCCTGGAGGCCGGAGCAGAAGGGCATTCTGACGTCCGCGATCACGAGGTCGACGGTCTGGTAGTGGAAGCGGTCGCTGCGAGCGAGCTCGATGAGGAGCGCGGCGCCGTCCCCGACGGTGTGGACGTCGTAGCCGCCCTCGGTCAGCGCATCGACGATCACGCGGCGCATCTCCGGATCGTCCTCGGCGACGAGGATCCGGCGCTTGTTGAACGAGGCCGTCCGTCGGCCCGCGGACGCTGCGGTCGAGTTGCTCATCGGGGCCCACCGAGCAGAGGTCGTGCCAGCGGGAAAAGCCGGCGGAACGACGGCTCGTCGCGAGCCGCGGTAGCCCATTTCGACGCAGCTGGGTTGTTTTCACCCAGGGCTCGCCGGCGCGGATGACGTCGGCGTCGGCCGCGGAACCGCCGCGCGATAGCGCCGGAGGAGGACGGTCAGGACCCCCGGAAGGACCATCAGCGTGACGAGCGTGCCGTAGAGGATGCCCACGATGACGACCGTCGCGAGCGGCCGCTGTACCTCGGCCCCCGCGCTCGTCGCGATCGCCATCGGGAGGAAGCCGAACGCGGCCACGGCCGCCGTCGTCAGCACGGCACGGACGACCGAGCCCGCACCGTAGACGACGGCGCGCTCGAGCGACTCGCCTGCTTCGAGGCGACTCTTCACCTCCGTCGTCATGATCACACCGTTGAGCACGGCGATGCCGCCGAGCGCGATGAAGCCGACGGCCGCCGAGAGGCTGAACGCGTACCCCCGCGCGATCATCCCGAGCATGCCGCCAGTGAGCGCGAACGGGACGGTCAGGAACACCGCGGCCGCGAGCCGGGCTTGTTTGAACATCGCGAGCAACATCCCGAAGATGATCGCGGCCGAGACGGGAAGCACGAACCCGAGGCGCGCCTTGGCGCGCTCGTAGTTCTCGAACTGACCGCCCCACTGTATGGAGTACGCCTTCGGCAGCGGGATCTCACGCGCGATCACCTCCCGCGCGTCGGCCACCCACGACACGAGGTCGCGGCCTCTGATGTTGACGTCGATACGAGCCGTCCGGATGCGGTCGAGGCGGCGTACGGCGGCCGGGCCGGACTCCTCGACGATGTCGGTGACCTCGCGGAGCGGGACCTCGCGATCGCCCGTGCCTTCGACGAAGAGATCTGCGAGTGCGTCCTTCGTCGGCTCTCGTGGCGGCTGCATCACGCGAAGATCGAAGCGGCGCTCCTGTTCGTAGACGACGCCCACGTGCACGCCCTCGCGGCACGCGGCGACCACGCGGAACGCGTCTTCGACGCGGACACCGTAACGAGCCATGCGGCCGCGGTCCGCCCGGACAACGATCATCGGCTGTCCGATGGGGCGCTCGATGCGGACGTCACCGGTCCCCTGCAGCGTCTTGAGGCGATCGCCGACGTGATCGACGATGCGTGCGAGCTCCTCGATGTCGGGGCCGAAGACGTTGACCGCGACGTCGGCTCGCGTCCCGCTGATCAGCTCGTTCATCTTGTTCTCGATCGGCTGCGACACGGACACGAAGGTCCCGGGGACTTCGCGCTCGATGCGCGTCTTCATCGCGCTCGACAGCGACTCGAAGTCGGGCGCGCTCGTCCACGTCTCGCGCGGGGTGAGACGCACGAGGATATCGGTGCTGTCGCTGCCGACCGGATCGACGGCCACCTCGGCGCGTCCGGTCATTCCGAGCGTGGTCTTCACCTCGGGAAATGTTGCCAGCACGCGCTCGGTCCGGAGATCGAGGTCCCGCGCGGCGTCGATGCCCACGCTCGGCGCTCTTCGAATCGTGAGCATCGCGTCACCTTCGAAGATGCGCGGAAGAAAGTTCGCTCCGAGCTGCGCGAAGACGATGGCGGAGATCACGAGCAGCGCGGTCGCTCCGAACAAGAGCGCCCACCGCAGCCGGATGAAGAGCGGAGCCATGTCCCGGTACACGTGAGCGACACGGTGAATCCACTTCGGGTCGTGGGACTTGGGCGCAAGGACGACGAGCAGGGGAGGGAAGAACATCACGGCGAACACGAGCGCACCGAAGAGCGCGGACGCCATCGTGATCGCCATCGGGCGGAACATCTTGCCTTCCGTCCCCTGGAGCGAAAGCAGCGGGATGTAGACCAGCGTGATGATCGCAACGGAGAAGGCTACGGGGCGAGCGACCCGCCCGGCCACCGCCGCATATTCTTCGAGCCGAGCCGTCTTCGTCAGCTCCTCGGCCGTCTTCCCCGCGGTCGCCGCGAACACTGCTTCGAGCACGACGATCGGTCCGTCGACGAGGAACCCGAAATCGATCGCGCCGAGCGACATCAGGTCCCCCGTCACGTCGAAGGCATACATGGCGATCAGCGCGACGCTCATCGACGCGGGGATCCCGATGAGCACGGCGAGAGCGCCGCGGACGGAGCCGAGGAAGATCGCGAGGACGACGCCGACGATGAGCACCGCCTCGGCGAGGTTCTTTCCTACGGTCATCAGCGTCCGACTGACGAAGTCCGCGCGATCGTAGACGACGTCGATCGTCACGCCGGGAGGTAGGTCGCTTCGAATCTCGTTCATCCGCGCCTTCACGTCGTGGACGACGGTCCGGCTGTTCGACCCGAGGAGCATCATCACCATCCCGGCGACGGCCTCCTCTTTGCCGTCGAACGTGATCGCGCCGTAGCGCAGGGCTGCGCCGATGCGGACGTTCGCCACCGTGCCGACGAGCACGGGCGCGCCGCCGGCAGGCGCGGTGATGACGACCTCGGCGATCTCGTGCTCGTCGTGCAGCAGCCCGGTGCCGCGAATGACGAAGGCCTCTCCCTGTCGCTCGAAGTAGCCGCCGCCGACGTTCATGTTCGCGGCTTCGAGCGCTCGGGTGACGTCACCGAGCGACACGTCGTACTGGTGCAGCTTCGCGCGGTCGACGAGCACCTGGAACTGTTTGAGCTCGCCGCCCTGGGTGTTGACCTCGATGACGCCCGCCACGCTGCGCAGCCGCGGGACGATCTCCCAATCGAGCATCGTGCGTAGCTGCATCGGTGTGTGCAGGTTCGACCGGACGACGAACTGGTAGATCTCGCCGAGGCCGGTCGAGACGGGGGCAAGCTGCGGGGTCTCCACGGTCGGTGGCAGCGTGAGATTGCGCAGCCGCTCGAGCACGAGTTGCCGGGCGAACCAGACGTCCGTTCCGTCGTCGAAGATGATCGTCACGGCGGACAGTCCCGTGCGCGACGTGCTGCGGACCTGCTGCCCTCGTGGGATCCCGTTCATCGACAGCTCGACAGGGATCGTGACGGCCCGCTCGACCTCCGTGGGCGACAGGCCTGGCGCCTTGGTGAGGACGGAGACCTGGATCGTCGATGTGTCCGGCAGAGCGTCGACGGGGAGGTTCATCCCGGCAACAGCCCCTCCGGCAAGGAGGAGCCCGAGCAAGACGAGCATCAGCGCTCGAGCACGGATGCAGAGGGCGACGAGCTTCGCGAGCATGGTGTCACCGGTAGATCTCGCTCTTCAGCGCGAGCACGTTCTGCGAGACGACGTCCTCGCCTTCCTTCACGCCGCGGACGACCTCGAAGAAGTCTCCTGAATCGATCCCGAGCTCCACCTTCCGCATGACGAATCGAGTGGGCGTCTCGGCGACGAACACGATGGGCGCGCCGTCGACGTAGGTGATCGCCGAGGCGGGGACGGCGAGCGCGAGACGTGCCGGCCCGCTGGCACGGATCGTCGCTTGGACCGCCTGACCGGCGCGAAGTCGGCGTGCGGTGTTGTCGACCTCGACGCGTACGTCCGCGGTTCGCGTGACCGGATCGATCACTGCTCCCACGTGCGCCACCTCTCCCGGGATCGATCGCTCCGGATCGGCGAGGGTACGAATGTCGACCGGGTCGCCGACGCGTACGTGCTCGAGGGCGTGCTCGAAGACGCGGAGCAGCACCCAGAGCTGGTCGAGGTCGCCGACCCGGAATGCGATGACGCTCCGGTCCACGCTCTGCCCGGGCGAGATCGAGCGTTCGGCGACGATGCCGGGCAGCGGCGCGCGAAGAGCAGACGTGCCCATGTGGCGGCCGCCGCCGCCGAGCGCTTCGACGCGCTCTTTCGCCGCGCGGACGAGCGCCCTCTCGCGCTCGAGCGCGACGACCGCCTCCTCGTACTCGCGAGCGGTGGTGAGGCCGCGGTCGAACAAGCTCCGTTCGCGCTGCTCGTTGATCCTGGCCGCCTTCTCCTTCGCGAGAGCGATCTGCAGGTCGGCCTCGACCGTCGCGAGCTCCGGGCTGTCGATCTCTGCCAGGAGCTCGCCTTTCGGGACGGGATCACCTTCGACGTGAAACACCTGGCTGACGACGCCCGGCGCGCGTGTACCCACGGCTGCGGTCCGCGTGGGATCGAACGCTGCCGTTCCGACCACCTTGATGAGTGGGGTGAGCGGCATGCGCTTCGTCGCCATGACCTCGATGCCGGCCTGCTCGCGGAACGCGGGAGACATTTCGAGCGCGTCGCCGACCTTGTGCGGAAGACCGGTGTCGACCGGAGCAGCCTCGCGTTTCTTCGTCAGCGAGAGAACGAGCGTGACCACGATCGCGAGGAGCACCGCCGCGAACGCCGCGATCGCGATCGCCCTTTGGCGTCGCGACCACCGCCGCGGAGGTGGAGCGGCTTGCGGCAGATGCTCGACCTGCTGGGTCACGCAGCTCCACGCTGCAAACGGAGGGCCTCAGAAAGGCGCGAGGCACGTCTGGAAGAGGAAGTCGGAGGCGTCCGGCTCGCGCTTGTCGACGTGCGCGAGGCTGCAGCGCTCCACGCGCCCCGTACCGAATGGCAGATCGATCGAGCCGAGCAGAGCGCGGCTGGGTTCGGCAAAGAGGTGCGTGCGGAGGTGCACGAATCCCCAGCTTCCCTCGATCCGCGGGAAGTAGAGGTAGCCCGACGTCGACTCTCCGGGGGCGAGGACGGATCCTTCGGGAAGCTGTGCCTCGACGAGCGGGGCGGACTGCTCCGTGATCTGCTCGGGCGCAACGGTGAAGAAGCGAGCCGTTCCCGTCACCAGCTCGAAGGCCGTCCGCGAGATCTCGATGGCGACGTCGCCCTGGTTCTCGAGCCGCACGAGGACGGTCGTCGCGCGATCTTCGAGATCACGAGGCTCACCCCGCCACGCGTGCAAGTGCGCCTCGATTTTCACTCGATGCTCGATCGTCTTCGCAGCGAAGTCGGCAACGACGTGCGCGTCCTTGGACGGGAGCGCCACGAGCGCGGCCCGTCTGCAGCCGGCGAGCGCGGTCAGCGCAGCCAACGCGCCGAGCACGAGCAGAGACAACGACGCGAGCGAGCGCACCAGCGCCGTCGCGTGCACGGCACATTCCGCGAGCGCTCGAGGCATGCGATGTGCGTCGACCGATGCGCGCGCGAAGCCGTGCCCGAGGTCCCGATGCGTCAATCGTTCACGTTCATCGTCGTTGCCGTGGTCGCCGTCGTTGCTGGAGTCGCCTGCGACCGACGAGGAGACATCCCTGCCGTGGGCGATGCCTCGACGACCGCAGCGACCCAGCCGGCGTCGCGTGGGGAGCGCCCGCTCGAGCCCGTGGACGACGCCGACGCCGGCGAGACGACGGCCGCGGTTCCCGAGCCGATCGGGCCAGCGCCCGAGCAACGTACGGCGACCGACGAACGGCAGCGTGCACGGGAGCGGAGGCTCGAGCGCGCGACCCTCACGATCGTGCAGGCGAGCGATCGGGATCGCAACCTCGGCATCGTCACGGCAGCGCCGGCCAGCGTCGAGGTCGACGGCGGAAGCTGTGACATCGGAATCGAGATCAAGCGAGCTCGCTGACTCGCATGCCGCGAGGCATCCGCTTTGCGTGCGCCATCGACGGAGGATCCGATCATGATCACTCGAGCACGAACGGAGCTGGCGGCGCTCACCTTCGTCGTAGCGCTCGCCGGGTGCGCCGGTGGGAAGAAGGTCGCGCTCGAGCCGACGCAGGCGGTCGCGGCGGCGAAGGGCAATGTCCGAGCAGAGCGAACCGACTCCGGCAACACGCGGCTCGACGTCCAGGTCCAGCACCTGGCTCCGCCTGGAAAGGTCGTTCCTGGAGCGCAGGTCTACGTCGTGTGGGCGCAGCGCGACGACGCGAGCGCCCCGCAGAACCTCGGCGCGCTCGCGGTCGGAGGTG
The DNA here is from genome assembly GCA_023423895.1 of Pseudomonadota bacterium. GTDB lineage: Bacteria > Myxococcota_A > Polyangia > Polyangiales > Polyangiaceae > Labilithrix. The sequence continues at coordinate 61,659 of JAFAER010000139.1, read as the reverse complement.
ACCGCAAGGGCAAGCTCGAGACGCTCACTCCGCTGGATCGATTCGAGGTCTTCCTGACGCCCGAGCAGGTCCCGGCCGCGGCCGAGCCGACGAGCGAGCCGGTCATGCGCTCGCGCGTGGAGACGCCGCCCTGATCACTCGTAGCGCAGGCCGTCGACGGGCCTGAGCCGGGAAGCGGCGTAGGCGGGATAGACCGTCGAGAGCGTGCAGATCGTCAGCGCAGCCACGGCGACGACGAGGAAGTTCCAGCCGTTCACGCTCACGGGCAGTCCGTGGATGTAATAGACCTCGCCCGGGAGCGGCAGGCCGATCCACTTCAGACCGCTGCAGAGCGCGAGGCCGGTGACGACGCCGAAGATCGTCCCGATGCCGCCGATGATCACGCCTTCGATCATGAACGTGCGAAGGATCGAGCCGTCGGACGCTCCGATGGCCTTGAGGATGGCGATCTCCTTGCCCTTCTCCGTGACCATGAGCAGGAGCGTGCAGACGATGCAGAAGCTCGCGACGATGATCGCGATCGAGAGGATGATGAACGTTGCAATCCGTTCGAGCTTGAGCGCGCTGAAGAGGTTCTTGTTGATCTCGCGCCAGTCGCGGATCCGAAGCTCCGGGCGATTCACGGCAGCTTCGACGGCGGGCAGGACGCGATCCGATACGTCGGCGTCCTCGACCTTGACGTCGATCGAGCTGATCTTCTTTCCAGTCGCGAAGTAGTCCTGCGCATCTTCGAGCATCGTGTAGACGTTCATCGCGTCGTACTCGTACATGCCGCTGTCGAAGATGGCGGCCACGCGGAAGCGCTTCGTGCGGGGCATGATGCCCATCGGGCCGAGATCGCCGAGCGGCGACACGAGCGTGACCTCGTCGCCGACGTAGACGTGGAGCGTCTTCGCGAGCTCGAGGCCGAGGATGATCCCCGGGCGATCCGGCTTCGCGATGATCACTGCGCGCACGTCGGGATCGAGGTCGTCCTGCAGCGACGGCAGCTCCGTGCCCTTGTAGTACTTCTCGCCGCCCGGCCCGATGCCGATGACCTCGTTCGGCGGGAGCTTCGTCAGCTTCTCCGGGTGCTCCAGGTAGTCCATCTTCCCGACCTGGATGTTCCGGTTGAGGTCGATGACCTGATCGATCATCGAAGGCTCGATACCGGTGACCACGACGCCCGCGAGGTTCGACGCGCTGGACGCCATGACCTCGCCCTTCACGACGGGCGCGGCGCCGACGACCCCTGGAACCTTGCGGATCGCTTCGAGGGTCTCCTCGTACTCGCCCCATGGCGCCGCCGACGTCGTGTCGATCACGATGTGCGCACTGTTGCCGAGGATCTTTCGCTTCAGATCTTGGCTGAATCCGTCCATCACGCCGATGACGCCGGACAGCGCGCACGAAGAGATCGCGACGCCGCAGATCGAAAGCACGCTGATGACGGTGAGAAAGCCGCTCTTCTGCGAGCGCACGTGGCGCGCAGCAACGAAAGACGTGAAGCGATTTCCTTCGAGGCGATCGAGAACGTACGGCAGGAGAAGCGCGAGGAGGACGATGACGACGCCGACCGACAGGAGGATCGCCGCGGCGTGGAGGATCGTCTCCTGGATCGACCAGGCCGTGCTGCTCATCGGGTGGCGCTTCACCCAGGCGACGAGGCCGCCGGCCACGACGCCGAGCGCGACGAAGAGGATCTTCAGGAACGTGCGGAGCGAGCGGCTCGCGAAGTCGGCCGCGTACCACGGCAGCTCATTCCGCCCCGTCGCTCGGACGTATCCGTATGCGAGGCCGAGCCAGATGAACGTGTGCGCGACGATCCCGACGAGCGGCACGAGGATGATGAGCGCGATCGGCGAGAGCGCGATGAAGTAGAGGAAGAGCGTGCCGACGTACTTGCTCGATACCTTCCAGCTTCTGCGGAGACCCGTGAACAGCGAGACGTCGTCGTCGACGAAGAAGAACGGCGTCCATCCGAGAAGGAGGCAGTAGACCGCCGCGTACAGAGACGTCACGAGGAACGTCGCGAGGTGCAGGTACCAGGGCACCGTGACGTTCGCGTGGTCGAGCAGGTTCGCGATGAGGTAAGGCGTCCCCTCGAGCACGGCCGCGAGGAGCGCGGTCGGGATCAGGAGCAGGAGCTCCCAGCCGAGGATCCGCGGCACGCGGCGGAACGCGCGCTTCACGCGTCCGGCAGGGACCTTCTCGTCCCGGACGGCGTAGAGCCCGGCTTCGACGAGGAACGAGAGCGCCAGTGCGCCGGTGACGAAGAGGACCACGACCGCGCCGATGCCGACGCCGGTGAGGACCGCGGGGGGCACGACGACCGGCGGAGCGACCCCGAACGGGCTCGCCTTCTGCGGCTGCAGCATCTCGACGATCGCCGAGAGGCCGTAGCTCGAGAGCGTCCCGCCGACGAGCAGGCCGCACAGCAGATTGCCGACGATCTGGACGACGACGAACGGCACGAAGAGCGAGAGGAAGTGGCCACGCAGCGCGCGCATGGCGACGCCGATCGCGTCGCCGAGCGTCCACGGTTGATCGACGTCTTCGGACGTCCAGCGTCCGCCTCGTTTCGCGGGCTCGGGCTCCGGCGCCGCTGGGGCTGCCGCTGCGGTCGCCTCCGCCTCTGCTTCTGCGGTCGCCTTCTCCGTCTCGGTTTCGTGCGACATGCCGTCAGGTCTCTTTGCGCAGCAGCGGGAAGAGGATGACGTCGCGGATGGACGGCGCGTTCGTGAGCATCATCGTCAGGCGATCCATGCCCATCCCGAACCCAGCGGCAGGCGGCATGCCCTGCTCGAGCGCGCGGATGTAGTCCTCGTCGTAGTCCATCGTCTCTTCCGCCCCTGCAGCCTTCTTTCGGACCTGCTCGCGGAACCGCTCCGCCTGATCGTCCGGATCGTTGAGCTCGCTGAACGCGTTGCAGAGCTCTCGCCCGTGGACGAACAGCTCGAAGCGGTCAACGAGGTCCGGGCGCGCGTCATTCCGGCGTGCGAGCGGCGATGTCTCGAACGGGTAGTCCATGATGAAGACGGGCAGGCTGCGCTTGCCGTCGCTCGCCTTGTAGTCCTCCGTGAGGAAGGGCTCGGAGAGGTACTCGTACAGCGCGAACAGACGCTCGCCGTCGTTCTCGCACTTCATCCAGCCCTTGCGGAGGTTGCCCCAGTCGACGGCCTTTGCGCGTGGCGAGCTCTTCGACCACTCCTTCATGCTGCCGCCGAAGTCGCCCATCGCGGTCAGCGCCGCGACGAGCCCCATTCCGCCGTCCTTCGCGACGGCCTCTTCCCATGCGGCGATCTTGGTCGCCTTGGCGGCGTTCGCGACGGCGACGTTCATCGGCACGCGCGCAAACGGCTCGTCGAACGTGAACGGACGCTCGGCGCTCCAGCGCGCCTGCGCCTCCGGCATCGCGCGGGCGAGCTCGGCGTCGATCGACCGGAGCATCTTCTCCGTGAAGTCCATGAGCTGGTCGTACGTGGCGTACGCCCAGTAGTACTCGAGCATCGTGAACTCCGGGTTGTGCCGGGTCGAGATGCCCTCGTTGCGGTAGCAGCGGCCGATCTCGTAGACGCGCTCGAGCCCGCCGACGAGCAGGCGCTTCAAGTACAGCTCCGGCGCGATGCGCATGAAGAGCTTCATGTCGAGCGCGTTGTGGTGCGTCTCGAACGGGCGCGCGACGGCGCCGCCGATGAGCGTGTGCATCGTCGGCGTCTCGACCTCGAGGAAGCCCTGCTCGTCGAACACCTTGCGCGTCGCGCGGACGATGTAGCTCCGCGCGCGGAAGACATCGGCCACGTGCGGGTTCGCGACGAGGTCGACGTAGCGCTGGCGATAGCGCGTCTCGACGTCCTGCAGGCCGTGCCACTTCTCCGGCGGCGGCCGCATCGCCTTCGTGAGGATCCTCACGCGAGAAGGCTCGATCGAGAGCTCGCCGCGCTTGCTCGCCGTGAGCGTTCCTTCCGACTCGACGATGTCGCCGAGGTCGATCTCGTCGAGCCGCGCATACGCCTCGCCGAGGCTCGCCTCGCTGATGAGGAGCTGCACCTCGCCGGTGCGGTCGCGCAGGCGGAGGAACGAGAGGCCGCCCGTCGAGCGGAATGCGATGACCCGCCCGCGGATGTGGAAGACCGCGCCCTGCGTGGCCTCCTTGACGCGCTCCTCGGTGTACTTGCCGTCCTCGCCGCGTGCGGCCTGCGCCTTGGCGCGGAGGTCGGCGATGTCGACGGTCGTACCGCCGCTCTTCGGCAGAACATCGTTCGCGAACGGGTTCTCGCCGCGCGCGCGGAGCTTGTCTGCCTTCGCACGACGGGACGCGATGAGCGTCTCCTCTGCAGATGAGCCGCTTTCTCCCGGTGCCTGCTTGCGTGCGTCGGACATGGCGAGCGGCGTTTAGCGCGTGCTCGGTGCGACGTAAAGCGTCGACAATTCGCGGGAAACAGAAACCTTTCGCCGCTTCGACACGCGGCGTGGAGACTGCTTTTCGGCGAGGCTGGCGCGCTCAGCACGCTCGGGCTCTTCTCCGATACGCGTTCGGGCGCTCTCCCTCGCGGCGCCGGAATGCAGCGGCGAACGACGAAGCCGAACCAAAGCCGACGCTCTCCGCGATTTCGTCGATGTTCTTCTCGCTGTCGCGAAGGAGCCGCTTGGCCTCGCGGAGCCGCAGGTCCATCACATACGCCATCGGCGACATGCCCGCCGCGCGCGCGAACGCGACGTAGAACGCCGCGCGGGAGTAGCCGAGTCGGCGCGCGACCTTCTCCGCCGTCCAGGGGAACGCGAGGGACCCTCTAAGGAGGCTCGCGGTCGCGAGTACGAGGCGGGCGGTGGGGTGTCGATCGACCGCCGTCCGAATGGCCCTCTCGAAGACGATTTCGCCGAGCTTCGCCGCGGCGACGCCCGCGGTCGGTGTCTCGTCGAGGGCGACACCTCCGAGCGCGCGAGCAACGTCCGCGAGCCACGGCTCTTCCGAGCGCTCGCCGAGAACGACCAGCTCCGGCGCGAATCGAAGAAGGTCGCTCGTCTCGCGGGCGGCGGGGGTGAACGCGAACGCTGTTGCGCGCGTCGTCGTGCCTCCAGCGCCGAGAGAGAGGACCGAGCTACACGCGAGCCGATGCTTCGCGACGACCTCGCCGATCGGCGGCGTCGCAGCGCGTGCATCGCTCGCCATCCGGTACGCACCTCCACGCGGAAACAGCAGGAGCTCGCCTGCCGTGACCACAACGCGACCGCCCGAGCGCGTTTCGACGACGGCGCTCCCGGATTCGAAGACGTAGAGCGTCGGAGTACCGATGCCTGGGTGTGACGCTCCCCAGGAGCCAGCAAGCTCGACTCTCGTCGCTCGAGAGGACTCGAAGCGCAGCGAAGCTGCCGCGACGCGAGGAGCGTCCGCACTCATCGAGACGCTCGCGACGGAAGCCAAGACGTTCGCGACTTCATCGGGATGGGACAGGATTCTACGTTCGCCGCAAACGAATGACAGCCCTTCGACGTCGCTTCGTCACTGCCAACGGCCTTCGACATCACATCCTCGAGCAAGGTGAGGGACCGCTCGTCCTGATGCTCCACGGCTTCCCTGAGACGTCGCTTTCGTGGCGCCATCAGATCGAAGCGCTCGCGTCGTCGGGGTACCACGCGGTCGCGCCGGACGCGCGCGGCTGCGGCTACACCGAAGCGCCGCCGGACGTCGCGTGCCACGACACGCGCTCTCACGTCGCCGACGCGATCGCGCTGCTCGACGCGCTCGACGTTCGGTCGGCGCTCGTGGTCGGTCATGACTGGGGCGCCGTCACCGCGTGGCAGCTTGCGCTTCGCCATCCGGAGCGGCTTCGAGGAGTGGTCGCACTCTCGGCGCCGCTGGGCGAGCGTGCGCCGGCACCGCCGCTCGTGATGATGCGCGAGCGCTTCGCCGATACCTTCTTCTACATCCTCCATTTCCAGGAGGAAGGTGTCGCCGAGCGAGAGCTCGACGCGGATCCCAGAGGCGTCCTCGAGCGCATCTACCACGCAGGCTCTGGTGACGCGCCGTCCCCGGGCATGGGGTTTTTCGGAAAGCCGCGGGCCGCCGGGCTGCTCGAGGGAATGTCGCCTTTCCCGAACCGGCCGGCATGGCTCGAAGAGCCGGCGCTCGACGCCGCGGCATCGGTCTTTGCACGCACGGGGTTCCGCGGACCGTTGCGGCGATATCGGAACATCGATCGCGACTGGGAACACGAGCACGACGTCGCGGATTTCCGGGTCACGGTGCCGGCGCTCTACATCGTCGGGGAGCGGGACGTCGGCTACGTGTTCGATCCGGGGGCCATCGAGCGTATGCGCGCTCGCGTCCCCACCTTGCGCGCACCCCTCGTCATCCCCAGGGCAGGCCACTGGATCCAGCAAGAAGCGGCAGACGCGACGACCGGCGCGATCCTGCACTTCGCCGAGAATGTCTTCGGACGTCGCTCCTGACGTGTGTCGCGGCTGGTCGTGCGAGGAGCGCGAGTTGTCCCTCTCCCATCGGCGGCGATCCGCTCTTCGTCGTCGTGAGGAACATCCCCGACCGCTCGGACGTGAGCGACGGACCGCGCGGTGTTGCTGATTGGCGCAGGTGGCCGGAGATCGCCGCTGGGACGGAGGCTTACATGGGCGTCGAGGTCAGCGCGACGGGCTGTCGCGAAGTTCACATGTTTAGACCTTCTGCCTAATTCGACGTTGTAACGTGTTGGGCCTGTCGCGGGCTCACGCCCGCGCGAGGGGAGTCCTTCATGCAGCTTCCCCGTTGATCCGTGCCTCGTTGCGCGACGGCGACGGCGATACGTACACCGTCCCGCAGGTCGGAACGGTCTGCAGCGGCGCAGCCCTCCCGCCGGACTACTCCACCGTGCCGGACGGCGAGGACTGCGACGACACGAACCCAACGGTCCATGTCAACACGGCGCTCTTTGCTGACACGGACGGCGACGGCGTCGGTAGCGGCAGCGCGCAAACCGTGTGCATCGGCGCGAGCGCCCCTGCGGGCCATTCGTTGACGGGGACAGACTGCGATCCCAACGATCCGTCGAAGTGGCAGCTCCTGGCGTTCCACTTCGGTTCCGCGCCGTGGGCGCGGTGCTCCTCGTGGCGGTCACGAACAGCTCGCGCAACGTCGATCACGCTCGTTCAGAAGACGCCCCGGATCGTGAGCCCGGCGCCGTCGCGGGATGCCGTCGGGGTCATCCCGACGCCGCCCGTGCGCTTCGCAGCGCGCGGCGCGAAGAAGTAGAGGGCAGCACCGCCGACGAGCGCGGCGGAGCCCGCGGCGATCGTGATCGTGCTGACGAGAGACAGCGTGCTGCCTGAGCGCGCAGCGTCGAGACCTTCGCGATCGCAGACCAGGTCCGGGGTGCATCGATCTTCGACGGTGCCCGCGCGATCGAGCGCGAGCACGCCCGTCACGCCGCCGACGATGAGCGAGGCCGCGCCGACCCCGCCGACGATGAGCCCGATGGGGCGGAGGTGATCCTGGAGCCCGGTCTTCGACGGTGTAGCCGCGAGCGCTGGTGCCGCGGCTGCGCCGTTCGCGCCATCGGGCTCGAGGACGCCGATGTCGACTTCGAGGTTTCTGCCTTCGCGGAGCGTCGCCGTCAGCTCCTTCGGGCGTCGGCGCGGCGCCTCCGCGCGGATCACGACCGCGCCGGGATCCATCTTCACCTCGGTGTCGAGCGGAAGCACGCTCGTGCCGACGTGGACGACGAGCTCCGGGACCGGTGCGCTCGTCCGCACGGTGAGACGCGGCGTCTTACGGTCGACGGCTTCGGCGCGTGATGCAGCGTACTTCTGCTTGTCCGGAGCGGTGAACGTCGCGGACGCGATCGTGAAGGCTTCACCCGCAGCGACGAGATGACCGCGCTGCTCCTCACATTCACCGAGGTTCAGGGCGGTCCCGGGCGCGGGCTCCTTCTTCTGGCTCTCTGCGAACTTCGCGCACGCGACGTCGTAGTTTTTCTCCTGCATCGCCGCGCGACCTTCTCGGAAGAGCGTCTCGCCTTCCGACGGCGCCGCCTGCGTGGTGGTCGTCCAGCACATGGCCGCGATCGTGATCGCGAAAGATGTCGTCAGATACGGCGGGTGCTTCATCCGTTCAGAACCGGGAATCGAAGTACTTGGCTGGGTCGGCCGAGGCAGACGGCGTCGGGCGAAAGGGCGAGGATGTCTTACCGGGCTTCGCGTCGAGCTTCGCCGGTGCGCTCGTCGATGCCGCGGAGTCGGCGCTCTGCCCGACCGCCGGCGTTGCTTCAGCGTGGCCCGTTACAGATGCGACTCCAGGAACGGCAGATGCGGCTCCAGGAACGCTGGATGCCGGTCCGGGAACGGCAGATGCGACTCCAGGAACGTCGGATGTCGGTCCGGGAACGGCAGATGCGGCTCCAGGAACGCCGGATGTCGGTCTGGGAAGGTCCTCGGACAACGCTGGCGTTCCTGGACGTGCGCCCGACGCGGGGTCGGCCGCCAGCGGCGCGGGCGTAGCAGCACGTGTTCCTCCTCGCGCGCGGACGTAGAGCCCACCACCGGCCGCGAGCCCGACGACCACGACCAAGAGGCCGACAGAAACAGCGGCGACGCTTGCAGTGGACTTCTTCGGTGTCGCGGGAGGCGCAGCGGAGTGAAGGACGGCGCGGCTCGTCGTGAGGCCCGGCGGTGGCTCCACGCTCGCGGCCGGAGCTGGATGCGCTCCGCGCGGCGGCGCGCTCGGCGTGACCAGCGTCGTCGTCACCATGAACGGTGCGATCGGAGCACCGTCGCCCGTCGCCGGCGCCCCGAGCGAAGCTTCGCTCTCGCGCGCGGCGGCGCGCAGCGCTTGTTGCATCGCCTGAGCCGTGGGCCACCGTTCGTCGCGGTTCCACGCGACGGCTCGGTCGATCACAAACGCGATCGCAGGCGGCAAGCTCGGAACGAGCGACGCCGCCGGCGCGAGCGGCGCCGTCATCGCCGCGAGCAGCTCCTCGTTCGCGGTCTCGGCACGACGTGGCCGTCGCCCGGTGAACAGCGCGAGCATCGTCGCACCGGCAGCAAAAACGTCGGACCGGGCATCGACCTCCGCCCACCGGCCGCGAGCCTGCTCGGGCGGCATGAACGCGGGCGTGCCCATCATGAAGCCCGTCTGCGTCAGCGACGAACCGTCGGCTTTCGCCTCTGCGAGCCCCGCAATGCCGAAGTCGAGGACCTTCACCTGCCCGGTCGTGGTCACGAACAGGTTCGCCGGCTTGATGTCACGATGGACGATGCCGATCGCGTGCGCCTTCGAGAGGACATCGAGCAGGTCGTCCACGATGCGGACGACCTCCGCCATCGTGAGCGGCGCCGCCTCGCCGCGCCCTACCTTCTGCCCTATCTTCTCGAGCGAGGTCCCCTCGAGGAGCTCCATGACGAGGTAGACCGTCCCGTCCGCCGCCACGTCGTCGTCGAGCACCGAGACGGCACCGGGGTGCTCGATTTTGTTGGCGACGTAGCCCTCGCGCGTGAAGCGGCCGCGGAGGTTCTCGTCGCCGACGTAGTGCGGGTGGAGCACCTTGATCGCAGCGCGCTTACCGTTCCGGTGGGTCGCCGCATAAACCGCTGCGCTGCCGCCGTACCCGAGGAGCGCGTCGAGCGACCATTTACCGTCGAGGAGCGTACCGACGCGTCCCTCGGCAAGGTGGCGGGTCTCCGTACCCAACGACCGAAGCTTACCACCGGAGCCGGCGATGATCCCCGCATCGACGTCGAAGCGAAGTCCGTGCCGCGGCTCCCCCCGCGCGCGCGGAGACGAAATGAGACTCGCCAGGCTGGCACCCATTGCGGATGCATTCCTCGTGAGCAACGCTTCGCCCAGGTGCAATGCCGAGCGCGGGACTACAATGTCCATCGTGCCGGGACGCCGTGGCTCTCAACCGACGAAGCTCGTGCTCGTGGTCGCGCTTGCGGTCACGAGCATCGTCATCGGCGCTGGCTGCGAGACGATCGCCGGCGTCGACTTCGACAAGGCTCGGCTCGCGTCGCCGAGCGACGGGCTCGACGGCTCGCCGCCGCCGCCCGCCGTGATTGGCCCCGACGGCGCCGTCGTCACGGATGGAGACGGCGGCGTCACGAGCTCCTGCACCCCCGAGCCGAACGCGGTGACGTGTGCGGATCGCTGCGGGACGACCAAGGACAACTGCGACAGCCCGCGCGCGTGCTCGGACGATTGCGGCGCTGGCAAGGCGTGCATCACTGGGAGCTGCCAGTGCGTCTCCGAGGGATCGTGGTGCACCAACCGTTGCGGTCAGACCCAGGACAACTGCGGGCGTCCCGTCGACTGCGGTGGCTGCGACACCGGGACGTGCACGAACAACAGCTGCAATTGCGATCCCGAGCCCACGGCCACGACCTGCGGGGGCAAGGCGTGCGGGACGGCCGTCAACAACTGCGGTCAGACCGTGGCTTGTGGCAACGGCGGCGCGTGCGCGACGCCCGGAGCCATCTGCAAGGCGGACGGCTCGTGTTGCAGTGACAACGGCGCGGCCTGCAGCGGTCGTTGTGGGGGCGTCAACGTGACGAACAACTGCGGGCAGAACGTCGGCTGTCCGCAACAGTGCGCCTCGGGCCAGGTCTGCATCGGAACGAGCTGCTGCATCCCGGAGCCGACCACGACCACGTGTGCCGGCGTCGCGTGTGGTCCGAGGACGAACAACTGTGGCCAGGTCGTCGAGTGCCCGAACACCTGCACCGCGCCGAACACGTGCGGAGGCGGCGGCGCAGGCCCGAACGGCTGTGGTTGCACGACGACGAGCAACAACTGCGGAAGCCGGTGTTCCGGCACCGGGGTCACCAACTGCGGGCAGACGGTCACCTGCAATGGCGACTGCGACCTCAACTGCGGCTGCTGGGGCGGGTTCTGTGGCTCCAACGGGTTCTGCCAGTGCAGGCCGCAACAAGGCCTCTGCCCCTGATTGGAGACCCTGCACGGGATCACGGTGCAGCCGTGAGGTGCACCCAGACGTGATCAGTGAGCTCGTTTGCGACCGCGAGAGCGCGACGACCTGACCATGCGCTTCATCTACCCGAGCGGGCGACCGTCCAACATCCGATCGAAGGCGCGGGATTGTTCGCTCCATCGACGCCCGCCTGCACGAGGTTCACGCACTGATCTTCGAGCTTTCCGCGCGCTGTGTAGCAGGCGACCCCCAGGGTGTCTGCGAGCCCCGCCGGGCAGTCCGCGACGCCATCGGAGCAAGGCTGCTTCGACTTCACCGTGCAGAAGCGTTCGCTCGAGATCCCAGCCTCGATGCAATAGCCGTCCGGACAGTCAGCGTCGTTCCGGCACGGAGCGCATAGCTCGCCATTTCCGCGGCAGGTGCCTGCGCGCGGCAAGCAGACGGGGGCCGCGGCTCCGGCGATCGTCGCACAACGCCCGTCGAGGTTGCAGTTGCGATCGGAGGTGCACTCGGCGGCGCAGATCTTCTCGCTTCCTTCGGCGCCGTCCGCGCTCACGCAATGTTGGCGGACGCCATCGTTCATCGGACAGTCGACGTCCGAGTTGCATGGCGCGCAATACGATCCTTGCCACGGGTTCCACGCGCGGGGCAAACACACGGTCGTCGTCGACTCTGCTCCATAGCTGCGCGTGAGCGTCCTGGCGTTCGGCCCGTTGTTCACCGTGGCGCACCAATAGCCGCCTCTGCAGTCGGAGTCTTCCGTGCAGCCGTATTGCGTGCAGAACGCTTTGGCATCCGTTGGGCCGATTCCATAACACCAGAATCCATTCTCGGAGTCGCAGGACGGGTTCGCATCGATCCCCGCGGCGGGATTGCACGACGCTCCCCACCCGCCGGCTGTCGCCGGGAGCGGGTACGAGTGCTTGTCGGGAACACAGTAGGGCACGGTGCTGCCATCGCTCTCGCCTCCCATGGAGCAATGGAAATTCGGCGGGCACTTGTCCTGGGAGGAGATGCCCTGGTCGTTCGGTCCGAGCGAGCAGAGGAGGCGGCACGCCATGGTGCGTTTGGAGGGATCTCCGGTGGCCTCGTCTGCCTGTGTATCGAATCCCGCCACGCAGGCGTTTCCCTCGGGGCAAGAAGAGGACTCGCAGGTCGCCTCTGCGGTCGTGCATGCCCATGACCCGAGGCCGATCGCGAACGTTGCGCTCACGACCAGGTGCTTCAAGCGTCTCGAAGTGTCGTTCATGCGCGCGCGACAAGCGAGGTTGATGCCATCGCGAAACGGGCGGATGCGCGCTCACCAGCCGCTGACCGTCGCGCCCGTTACGTCGCGGCGATTACACCTCGCTCCCGTCGCGTACGTTCCGGCCTGCTTTCCGGCGGAGAGCACGCGAAGAGGCGTTGGGCATACGGCCTGCACGAGGGGACCGCTCCACTCACCGAGGATGCCCATGAAGACGTCATTCATCGTGACCGGGTCGTGCGCCGTGATGCTTGCTGTCCTTGCTTGCGGTGAGCCGCAGCCGAAGGGCTTTGGGGGGATCACTCCAGAGCCGCCGCCAACCGGCTCGTGCGAGCAGAACCCCAAAGGTGACTGCTATCCCGTCGACGATCTCGGAACGAATCCACGTCAAGGAAAGACCGCCGGACAGCGCATCCGAAACTTGGTGTTCTATGGATACAAGAACGTCACTCCGACGACGATGACCGATCCGAGCGGAGAAACGCAGCGCGTCTCGCTCTCGGAGTTCTACGACCCGACCGGGACCGACTTCAAACTCATTCACATCATCGGAGCGTCCAACTGGTGCGGTCCGTGCAACTACGAGACCGAGCTCATCGCATCGCGCGTCGCAGCAGAGTTGGCTCCGCGCGGCGTCGTCTTCCTCGAGGCTCTCATCGACGGCCCCAAGGCCGGAGTCGGCGCGACGACCGAGATCCTGAAGAAGTGGATCGAAGGCCCGCGTGAAGATGACTCCGGCCGCGTCTACACCACTCCGCTCAACTTCACCGTCATGCTCGATCCCGACCAGAACGCGCTTGGCTCGTTCTTTCGGGCCAACTCGGTCCCCTTCAATCTGGATATCGACGCCCGATCGATGGAGATCTTGACGGCGAGCCAAGGCGCGCCGCCCGACATCGTGGCTCACGTCGAAAAGTGGTTGGACTGGACGGCTACCCATCCTGCCAAGGCCGCTGAGTAATGGGGCCAGGAGACACGATGACCTCCAGCGTATTTCGATGCTTTCTCGTCGCGTCGGTCCTGCTCTCCGCCTGCGGGGTGAAGAACGATCCGGGTGAAGGAGCGAAGAGCCCCATCGGTAAGGGAACGACGGCCAAGGACTTCACCACGAAGGACGTCGACGGCCAGACCTTCCGCTTGAGCGATCACGTCGGAAAGAGCGTGATCCTGATCGACTTCTGGGCGACCTGGTGCGAGCCATGCCTCGCAGAGTTTCCCCATCTCCAGGCGCTCTACGATCGAAACAAGGACAAGGGATTCGTGGTCGTCGCCGTCTCGATGGACGGCCCCGATTCGATAGCCATGGTCCCGGCGTTCGTGAAGCGCAACGGCCTCACCTTTCCGGTCGTCATGGACGAGGACTCACGGATCGCGAGTATCTACAACCCCCGCAAGAGCGCACCGCTCTCGGTGTTGATCGATCGCGCCGGACGCATCGTCGTCGTCCGCGAAGGATACAACCCGGGAGACGACGAGCACATCGCCGCGGACGTTCGACGTGTCCTCGAAGCTGTCGAATAGGGCGCTCCGACTCGCCATTGCGCTCGGCGTCGTGACGGTATCCGCCCGAGCTCGCGCCGTCGATCTCCCGATCCTGCGCGACGAGCCCGTGAAGCTCGACGTCACGAACGTCTCGATTTTCACTCAACGCTTCGACCCGCGCACCAGCGAAGGCCAGAGAGCAGCGAGCGCAGGGTTCGGCTTTTGGATCAATCGGCTCAATGCGCAGCTGTCGCTCGGGAGCTTCACGCTGGGGACCCGGCTCGATTCCTCCCTCTACTGGCGTCGCCCCGAAGACCTGGCGAGGACTCCCGATGAGAAGCGCGAGCTTCTCGCCTTCGATTCCTATCGGTTCCCGGCAACCATATACCCGGCGAAGCTCTGGCTGACGTATTCGGCTCCCGGGATCGAGGTCACACTCGGCGACGCCTACGTGCAGATGGCGCGCGGCTTCGTCATGTCGATGCGGAAGGTCGACGACCTCGGCATCGATACGACGGTTCGCGGAGGAAAGCTGGCCGTCACGAAGGGGCTCTTCTCGTTCACCGGAGTCGCCGGGATTGCGAACCCATCCCGCGTCGACGAAGCGTCCGGCGGCGCGCTCTTCCTCCAACGGGTCCCGACGGACAATCGTTCTCCGCATCCCGTGTTCGGCTCGGACCGTGTCGTGGCTGCGGAGATCCAGGCGGGAAGAGGTTTGCCCATCGTGCTCGCGACCTCCGCCGCCCGCTACACGCGGTGTGCTCCATACGCGTTCGACCGAGGTCGAATCGTGGACCGCGGCCTTCTGTCGGAGCTCGGCTCGTGCGACCCCGCCGACACTCAGTCCTGGATCGACGTATTGGATGGGACCGACCCGACGCGCCAGGCCACGGAGGTCGACATGGTCGCACAGTCCGTGGAGGTGCCGCGTCTCGGTCCTCTCGGAAGTCTGTACGTGGTCGGGGTTACGCAGCGTCGCGTCTTCGATGACCCGGCGCGGAACGGAGCCACGGCGCAGGGAAATGCCCTGTATGCAACGCACTCCGGCACCTTCGGTCCGCTCGTCACGACGCTCGAGATGAAGAGCTATCGGAACTTCAGCCCGGTCGCCGCGGCCGTCAACACGCGCACGGCGGACGCTTTCGCGAATCTCGCATATTCCCAGCCGCCGACCGCCGAGGCCATCACCCAGGACAACATGGCCGGTGCGTTCAATACCTGCGTCGACGGCGGCCGTGCCCGCGTCGACGTCCGCCTGTCGAGAAACTTCGTTCCCTATGTGCAGGCCATCCATGCTCGTACGCATTCCGAGTCCAGTGCGGGGGCGTGCGACCGATCTGGCAGTTTCGTCGGCGATCGCGGCACGAAGGCTGCGGCTGCCCGGAATGACGTCTGGGACGGAACGACAGGCGTGCAGCTCTATTGGGACGAGTCCCGGTCCTATCTGTTCTCGACGGTTGGATTCCGGAGCGACGTTACCGGCGAGGGCTCGAGCTTCTACCAGGAGAAGAGCATTACCTACACACTGTCCCAGTACATCGGACACGCCACGTCGATCGAGCTCATGGGACGGCACCGTCTTCGCGAGCCAGGCGGCAGCGTCGAGAGCTGGCGCGAAGGCGAGCACTACACCGCCCTGAAAATTGCGCCGAAATGGGTGTTGAGCCAGGGCTTCGAGTACACGACGCGCCCGGGAAATCCGACCTACTACCTGAACGGCGGGCTCTTGTTTCGAATGAGCAGCGAATCGAACGTGAAGATCCTCGTCGGACAGCAACGAGGCGGACTGAAGTGCGTGAACGGGGTTTGTCGGATCTTCCCCGCGTTCGAAGGTGCACGTGTGGAGCTCACGTTGCGCTTCTGACTCCGCCCGCGAGGTGCGTACTCGAAGTAACGGTGTCGACCGTGCATTCCGTGACAGGCGCAGCGCGGCAACGGCAAATGCAGAGGCGGTTTCGGGAGCACGACGTCTGGAGCGGGCCTTGCACCGGCAGACGCTCGCCTTGGCAAACGCCGCTCCTCAGGTCGCGACGGTGAATGCGAGCAGATTCGTCGAGCTCGACGATCGGTTGATGGGCGCCGCGTCGGGCGCCATCGTCGTCAAGTGTTCCTCCGGGCTCCACGGGGCGATCATCGCTCATGTTGCGAGACGGCTCCGTGCGAGCGGCGTCCACCCTGTGACGGTCGTCGCGAGGCCAGGGGCTCCGCGTTTTTGCGATGCAGCAGCCCAGCTCGGCGTGAAGGCGTCGTCGCTCGAGCCGCTGGCCTGGGCCGAGGCCATCGCCGCGGCCTCGACGAAGCGCGCGGTCGCCGTCGTCGGTCTGCTTCCCAGGGAGAACACCTGGGACTTCGACGTCGCGAGCGAGCTGGTGAGAGATGGCGGCCGGCTCCTCGTGTTCGTCACCGGGCAACGAGACGCCCCGTGGGATGTTCCCGTCTTCGAGGTCGGCGCCGAGCTCGACTCGAACGAAAAGTCGCGATGGCTGGCGGCCATGGCCGAGGCCGCACACGGCGACGTTGCTACGAGCGACCTCGTCGGCCTCGAGGGATGGTGGAGGAAGGCGCGTCGACCGAAGCCCGAGCCCATCGACACGCTGAGCGAGCTCGGTGAAGAGGACCGCGCGGCCGCAAGGCTGCTGGCCCTGGTAGGGCGAATGCTCGACAGCAGCGCCCTCCGCGCAGACCTGAGCTGCCAGCTGAACGAGCTTCTCGAGGCCGGCGTCCTCGTGACGAACGGCACGCGCGTCGGTCTCCATTGGGACGTCGACACGCGAAAGCTCGAAGCCAGCGCGACGAGCGGGGAGCGGCTCCTCGCGGCCCAGCTCCTCGTCGACGCGAAGGTGGAGCCGGATGTTTGGGCGTACGCGCGCGCCGCGCACCTCTTCCTGGCTGCGGGGAAGCCCGAGGACGCCGACGCTGCGATCGCGCGTGCACTCGAAGACTCGGCCGGTACGCGCGTCGCGGTCGATCTGGCCGAGCGCTGGTTCGAGGCGATCCTGCCCGTCCGTGGGCAGGATGGCTTGCTCCTGCGAACGCGTGCGGCCGAGCGGGCGCTCTCACTCGGTGATGCAAAGGGCGCCCTCCGATGGTGCGAGAGCGCGCAGACTCTGAAACCCCGCGAACCATCGACGGCGCTCTTGATGGGGCAAGTGCTGGTTCAACTCGGGGATCCCGTGGCCGCGCGCGTGTCGCTCGAGAACGCGCACTCGTGGGCGCACGACGACGAGCAGCGCGCGCGTGCCCTCGCCGAGCTCGCCGAGGTTGCTTTCTTGGCGGGAGATCTCGACGCGGCATCGGACCACGCGAAGCAGGCCGGCAGCCTAGCGTCGACGGCGTCGACGCAGCTCGCCGCGCGCAACACGCTCGGCAAGATGTTTCTTCTTCGCGGGCGCTGGGAAGAGGCCGATCGGCACTTCGCGGAGGATGCGCTTTTCGCGTCCTCCGCCGGCGAGAGTGCAGCGGAGCTTCGTGCCGGGCTCAATCGAGCGATCGCTCTCTTGTCGAACGACGCGATCGAGAAGGCTCGCACCATTCTCGAGCGCGTACGCGACGACGCCGTCCGGCTCCGCGAAGAGCGCGCGGAGGCCTTTGCGTGCATCAATCTGGGGGTCGTGGCGTACCGTCAGCGCGACTACGTCACCGCGCTCGGAACCTGGGACCGCTCGCTCCGCTTGCAGCGCGTTCTCCCTGGCCGCGCGAGCGTCACGCACACGCTCGCAAACCTGGCCGAGCTTCGATTGCGCCTGGGGCTCCGTGCACACGCGGAGCAGACGTTGACGTTTGGCCGCAGCCTCGTCGCGACGGATGCTCCGGCGGCTGTCGCACACTACCGTCGGGTCGTAGCGAAGATCGCGCTTGCACGCGGCGATACCGAGCTCGCGCGCAACGAGACCGAGAGCGCGCTGAAGCTCGCGCGCACGGCGGGTGATGTCGAGACGCTCGCATGGGCCGAGCTCCTCATGGCGCGCATTGCGCTCGAGGAGGGCAATCTCACGATGGCCGCGCCGATCCTCGAGGAGGCGGGAGCGGCGACCACGAACGTTCAGATCCGCGCCGAAGCGATGATCCTGCGGGCGATCCATCTGCGATCGATCGGGGCCGGGTGCGCGCTCGACGCAGCGACCGACGCCGCGGCAGCTGCGCGCTCCTCGGGCGACGAAGATCTGATCATCGAAGCCCTCATGCTTCTCGCGCTGGGCTGCCGAGACAGTGGCGATCTCGAGGCCGCGCGGACCCACTGCGAGAAGGCAATGCTGACACGCGAGCGAGTGGCGGCGACACTACCGGCCGATATCCGTACCGCCTATCTCGCGAAGCCGGAAGGCGTCGCTCTCATCAAGCTCCATGTGTCGCTTGGAGCCTGCAATGAAGCTCCCGAGCTCGATCTGCGTGAGAAAGTCACCGCACCGACGCGGGCGACGACCCATCGACAGATCGTAGGGGAGCACCCGCAGATTCGCTCTCTGATGCTCACTGTCGGAAAGGTCGCACGGTCGAACGCGACCGTGCTCATCCAGGGCGAGAGCGGAACCGGCAAGGAGCTCGTCGCCGAAGCGATCCACCGCGCGAGCGATCGCCGAGACGGCCCACTCGTGAGCGTCAATTGCGCGGCGCTCGTCGAGTCCCTGCTCCTCTCCGAGCTCTTCGGGCACGAGAAGGGGGCCTTCACCGGGGCTTCGAGCCGCCGTCGTGGTCGGTTCGAGCTTGCCGAGGGCGGAACTCTCTTCCTCGACGAGATCGGGGACATCTCGCCGAGGACGCAGGTGGCTCTGCTCCGCGTGCTTCAGGAGAAGACGTTCGAGCGTGTCGGTGGAATCTCCCCGATTTGCGCCGACGTGCGCGTCATCTGCGCGACGCACCGCAACCTCAAGGCCATGGTCGAACGCGGCGAATTCCGCGAAGACCTCTACTATCGACTCCGTGGAATCACAGTCGATGTGCCGCCGCTGCGCGCTCGGTCCACCGACATCGGACGACTTGGTGAACATCTTCTCGCGCGATTTGCCGCCGAGCGCAACGAGCCGGTGAAGACACTCTCGGCGGACGCGATCGCTCTTCTTCAACGGCACAAGTGGCCCGGGAACGTTCGCGAGCTCGATAACGTCCTTCGCGCCGTCGCCCTCTTCGCGGACGGCAACGTCATCGACGTCGCCGATCTGGTCGCGCACGTCGACGAGCTCCGTGCGGTCGCACAGCTCGCCGTCTCGACGCACGCGCCTGTTTCCGTTCGGACGCACGCGGCTCCGGAGCCTACCGGGGCGGAGCCTGCCTCGACGGACGGCGAACCTCGCCCCGAAGGCGACAGATACGAGCAGATCCGTCGCGGAGAGATGACCTTGTACGATCTGAAACGCCAGATCGAGCACGATTGCATTGTCCGTGCACTCGAGGAAACGAAGGGAAATATCTCGCGAGCAGCGGCGCTCCTCGGAATGAAGCGACCGCGGCTTTCCCAGCTCGCGAAGAAGTACAGAATGTCGGTCGCTCAGGAGGAAGAATCATGAACAGCTCCTACCCTCGATGGTTCGTCGGGCTCGCGCTGGTATTCGCCGAGTACGGCTGTGCAGCGGACGCAACGAGCGTCGAGACCACGACCGACCAGGCAGAGGCGTCGATTGTGCAGTCGAGCGACTCGCCTTGCGACTTGCCTCGCGACTTGCCTCGCGACTTGCCTCGCGACTTGCCTCCCGAGACTCCGACGACCGAGGAGCAAACCAACCAGCGTTCCTCCGCCATGAGCTCGATGGCCGTCGCCATCGTCGGGCCGGTTCCGACCCTTTCCCCACCCGAAGAGGTGCTGGGACCGCAGCCCGTTCCGTGGTGCTTCGCGGTCATCTGCGAAGCGGAGATCTGTCATTGCATCACCACGCTCATCGACGGGCCCGCCCCAATCGATCTCGAGGCCAAAAGTGCGAGGGAGCTCGGCCGGTGGAAGCTCGAGCCTAGGTAGGACGCCAGCGCTGCGGCGAGGGCCGGCTCGCACGCGGCTACGACTCCGCCGCTGAGCTGCGGAGCGGGGATGGGACGCGCTCGTCTCGCGTTCGGGACAACGGGGGCGTGGCCTGCTATCTCCGCGCGTCCCATGCGGCGTATCGGACTGGACCTCGGAACCACCAACAGCGCGATCGCGGTGAGCGAAGGCGACGGCAGCGTTCGGCTCGCGACGCATGACCACGCCGCCGGCTCCGCCGACACGTTCCGCTCGCTCCTCTATTTCGGCGCGGGCGAGAAGCCGGTCGGCGGTCCACGCGCGATCGACCGCTACCTCGACGCGGCGGGCGAAGGACGGCTCATCCAGTCGATGAAGTCCTACCTCGCGGACGCCACGTTCCAGGCGACGAATATCTTCGGTCGAACGACGTCGCTCGTCGACCTCCTGACCGTGCTCCTCCGCGAGCTCCGCGCGTCTGCCGAACAAAAGCTCGGTCCGCTCGGCTCACGGGCTGTCGTCGGGCGCCCGGTGCACTTCGTCACCGAGCGGGACGAGGAGGACGAAGCGCTCGCGCTGAAGCGCTTGCGCCAGGCGCTGGCGAACGCCGGTTGGGAAGACGTGGAGCTCGAGTACGAGCCCGTCGCCGCCGCGCATTTCTACGAGTCGAAGCTCGACCATGACGAGCTCGTCCTCGTCGCGGACTTCGGTGGCGGTACGAGCGACTTCTCGCTCGTGCGCGTCGGGCCGGGGCAGAAGGACAGCGGCGCTGACCGCATCCTCGGCAGCGACGGCGTCGGGATCGCCGGCGACGCGCTCGACGCACGCCTGATGCAGAAGCTCGTCGCCCCGAAGCTCGGTCAGGGAACGACCTACCGATCGCTGATGGGCAACAAGGAGCTGCCCGTCCCGGTGTGGATCTACGCACGCCTCTTGCGGTGGCATCACCTCTCGTTCCTCAAGTCGAAGAAGAACATCGAGATGCTCGAGGGCATGATGAGCCAGGCCGCCGACGGCAGCACGTTGCGCGCATTGCTCCACGTGCTCGAGAACGACCTCGGCTACCACCTCTATCGGGCAATCGAGCGCACGAAGGTCGCTCTCTCGAACGCCGAGGAGGCCGTCTTCGAGTTCTCCGACGCGCCGCTCGAGATCGAGGCTCCCGTCACGCGGCGCGCCTTCGAGGAGTGGATCGACGAGGACATGCAGAAGATGGCTGCCTGTGTCGATCGGCTGCTCTCACGCGCGGGGGTCGATGCGAAGGATGTCGATCAGGTCTTCATGACGGGCGGCAGCTCGTTCGTTCCCGCGGTGCGGCGCATCTTCGAGACGCGCTTCGGTGCGTCGCGCATGCGGACGGGCGGCGAGCTCGTCTCCGTCGCGAGCGGGCTTGCGCTTCGCGCGATGCACGAGGCCTGAACCTGCTTGTCCCAGCGGCGCCATGCGAGATCCGACCCAGACGAGCTCCGCACGTAACCGGCGACCGGATCGCGCCCGCGTGGTGCGCGAGATCGGCGCGACCGTTCGGCTCGCGCTGCCGCTCGTCCTCGCGCAGCTCGCGGCTGTGGGCACGAACATGGTCGACGCGGTGCTCGCCGGGCATCACAGCGCGCACGTGCTCGGAGCCGTTGCCGTCGGAGCCAGCATCTGGTCCCTGGCGATTCTGAGCGGCATCGGGATGATGATGGCGGTCCCGCCGTCGGTCTCGCAGCTCGACGGCGCAGGACGCCGCCACGAGGTCGGAGCGGTGTTCCGCCAGGCGATGTGGCTCGCGCTCGTGATGGGCGGGGTGCTCTGGTTCGGCGTGCGCCATGCGAGCCCGCTCGTCGCGCTCGTCGGCGTCGCGCCGGGGCTCCGTGCCGAGGTCGGAGAGTTCCTGGGCGCCATCAGTTGGGGGGCGCCGGCGCTCACCGTCTATTTCGCGCTGCGCGGCCTGTCGGAGGGCCTGTCGCTCACGCGTCCCTCGATGTACTTCAGCCTCGGCGGGCTCGCAGTGCTCGCGCCGCTCGGGTACGTGCTGATGTTCGGCAAGCTCGGGTTCACCCCGCAGGGCGCGCGCGGCTGCGGCATCGCCACGGCGCTGGTGCTCTGGCTCGAGATGCTCGCGTTCGCCGTCTTCATCGCGCGGCATCGGAACTACCGTGGTCTCGGGCTCGGCGAACGCTTCGACCCGCCGGATGCGAAGCGCATCGGCGAGCTGCTCTGGGTGGGCTTGCCGATGGCGGTGACGCTGCTCGCCGAGGGAGGTCTGTTCGTGGCCGTCGCTCTGGCGATCGGAACACTTGGTGAGCAGGTGGTGGCGAGCCACCAGGTGGCGCTGAACATCGCCTCGTTCTTCTTCATGGTCCCGCTGGGCCTCGCGATGGCGATCACCGTGCGTGTGGGGCACGCCGTCGGTCGCGGCGACGCCCAGGCCGTTCGCTACGCCGGCTTCTGCGGGATCGGGCTGACGCTCGCCACGCAGGCGCTCTCGGCGGGGTTGATGCTGACCCTGCCGAACGTCATTGCATCGCTCTACACGCGCGACGCCGGCGTGATCGCGACGGCGACCGAGCTCATCGTCCTCGCCGGCTTCTTCCAGTTCTCCGACGGGATCCAGGTGGCATCCAACGGCGCGCTCCGTGGGCTCAAGGACACGCGCGTCTCGATGGTGATCACGCTGTTCGCCTACTGGGGCGTCGGCATGCCGGTGGGCTGGTGGCTCGCGTTCCAGCGCGGGCTCGGCGCGCGCGGCATGTGGATGGGCCTCATCGCGGGCCTGAGCGTGGCGGCCGCGCTGCTCTTCACGCGGTTCGCGCGCAGCTCGTTCCGCGAGCGCTGGCGACGGGCAGCGACTGCTGAATGACCGCCGCTGCGCGAACGGTCTCGAGGCTCTGTATCCTCAGGTGCGTGAATGCACCGTTGCGCGTCGGACGCTCGTAGGCTCGAACGAGGACGAGCACGCTGCCGCCCAAGCAGGATGCGTGCCGAGGGGGTGCAGCGCTCGAAGTGTCCGGGAAACCATCCATCCCGCACGTGGGCGGGGTCGATCTCCGCGATCAAAGGGTTCATCTCGGAGATCCCGCGGTGACTCCGGAAGCTACGTTCGAGCTCGTTGCTCGGCTAAAGTCGTTCCATGCGCGCACGGCGGTCGATCCCGAGCCTGCTCGTCCTCGTGCCGCTCGCTGCGTGCAACGCCGTCGTCGGATTCGGAGACCTCCAGAAGGTCTCCGACGCGTCGTCGGACGCCGGCAAGCAGGACGCCGCGGTGCGCTCTGACGCGGGCGTGGTGCTCGACGACGGCGGAGAGGAGAGTGGACCGCCGCCGTCGTGTGATCCGGCGAAGCCGTTCGGCCCTCCGAAGCCGGTCGAGGGGCCCGTCAACAGCAGTGGCTACGAGATGTCGCCCACGCTCACCGCCGACGAGCTCGTGATCGTGTTCGACCGGTCCGTGAATCTGAACGCAGGGACCATCCTGATGGCGAAGCGCAGCTCGCGCGCCGAGCCGTTCTCCGCGCCCGCCGAGCTCACGGAGCTGACGCAAGGGCTCACGGGCGTGGAAGCGATCGGCGGACCGTCGATGACGGGCGATGGGCTGACCATTTTCTTCTTCGGTGAGCTCTCGGCCGCCGACGACGCCGACATCTTCAGCGCGTCACGCACCGTCGTTACCGCACCCTTCGGACAGGCGCGGAAGGTGGAGCGGGCCGGATCGTCCTCGGTCGAGGTGTACCCGTCCGTGAAACACGACGGCGCCGAGCTGTGGTTCACGTCCGAGCGGCTCGGCGGGGTGACACGCCACCTGTTCCGCAGCGTGCGCGACGCGATCGGCGCTTACGGGGAAGCGTCGGTCATCAGCGAGCTGAGGTCGTCGAACAACGAGGCCGGGGTCGCGCTCTCGGCGGACGGGCTCACCGTCTACTTCGGCAGCGATCGCCCGGGCGGGTTAGGGGAGAGCGACATCTGGATGGCGCGACGACCATCGCTCTCGGATCCATTCGGCGCGGCCGAGCCGGTGAGCGAGCTGAGCTCGCCGACCGAGGACTACCCCGCGTGGCTGTCGCCGGACGGGTGCCGCATCTATCTCACGAGCGACCGCGGCGGTTCCATGGACATCCTCGTCGCCGAGCGTCCCTGACCGAGCGCTCGTCCTCGTCCTCGTGCGGCGCACGAACGTGCGAAGGGCATGGATGCTCGACGCAGTTGGGACGTGAAACTCGAGGGGGCGGTGCTAGGGAAGGTCGCGTTCGCCATGCGTCGCTCCGCTCGCTTTGGGTTGCTTTCGTTCGTTGCCGCGATCGCGCCGCTCGCTGCGTGCGGATCGAGCGCCGGTGCGCCGGTCGACGATGCTCCCTTCCCCGATGCGGGCGTGGAGAGCGCGACGGGGCCTTCGCCCGAGGCCGGGGTCGAGGCGGATGCCGGCGTGATGCCCAACGCCGACGCATCGACCGACGCATCCTTCCCGAGCCGTTGCACGGTGACGGATTCTTCCGTGTATTGCTCGCACGAGGTCACGCCGCTCGAGGCCGGAGGCGTGACGCGCGACGTCTACTGGCAGACTCCGTCGACGCCTGCTCCCGCGGGCGGCTACCCGGTCGTTCTCCTGTATCAAGGTTCGCTTGGCGGACCGAGCCTCACCTGGGACACGCTCACGCCGAACGTTCCGTTCGGTGGCTTTCACCAGGGCCGGCTGCAGGCGATGCTCCTCGATCACGGCTTCACCGTCATCGCTCCAGCGGCGGCCGCCGGCGTCGCATGGCAGACGAACTCGGGAGTGCCGTACGATCTGACCACCGACAAGCAGGTGATCGACGCGCTTCTCGTTGCCGTCGAGAACGGGGACTTCGGACCGGCCGACATGAGCCGTCTCTACGCGACCGGGATCTCGAGCGGCGGATACATGACGAGCCGGATGGCCGTGAGCTACGCCGGCAAGTTCCGCGCGCTGGCGATCCAGTCGGCGAGCTACGCGACGTGCCTCGGTGCGGTCTGCAACGTGCCGAACAAGCTCCCGGCGGATCACCCGCCCACGCTCTTCCTCCACGGCGCGCTGGACACGACCGTGCCGCTCTTCACTGCGGAGCGCTACTACGACGAGCTCGTAGCCGATGCGGTCGCTACGAAGAAGATCGTCGACCCGAGCGCCGGCCACGCGTGGCTGGCCGTTTCACCGGCCGAGATCACGGACTGGTTCACGAAGCATTGATCTGCTGCGTCGTCAGCGGGTGGGATCGAGCGGTGCCTCCACGAGCTTTCGTTGGGCCATGCCGCCCGGATACGCGTAGCTCGCGAAGTACGACCAGCCCCACAAGGTCGCTGTGAACGGGCCGGCACTCCGCATGCGCTGGAGACCGTTCCTGCAAACGCCCCCGTCGAAGGCCTGGCCAGGTCCCCCTTCACGAGCGAGGTCGACGCGTGTCCATTCGTAGTCGCCTCTCGTGCCCACCGGCTTGAAGTCAGTGAGGTTGCCGGCGCACTCGAGCCAAACGTCCCTGAAATGGCCATCCGTCTTGGCGCGAACGATGACGAGCGACGTCTCGTCATACGTCGGGTCTGCGAAGAATGAATACGAGCTCAGGTACTGCCGGGAAGGAACGACGTTGACGAACTCCGGATCTCCGCGGCCTTTGAAATCGAAATAGATGCTGCCGACTTCATCGGGGACATTCGCGTCGCCGCTCCCGCTCATGTACGCGGCAAGGTAGATCGGGTGTTCGGCGTCTTGCGTGCGAACGACGAACGGTTGCCCGGTCCCCGCCCAGAACGTGACGACTTCACCAGCGGACATCGTGATCGGCGCGCCGCGCGGCACCTCGGGATCGTAGTCGAGGCGCGTCCCGTCGCGCGCTGCGACGATCCGATAGGGCATGAGCTCGAACTCGTTGCCGAGACGCGGCCGATAGCCGACGGCGACGTACTCCGAACCCCACTGCTCGAACGTCGGAAGCTGTTGGAGCGCCGTATCGCAGGCGCTTCGCTTCGACGGGATGTTCATGCATTCGTGCCCACCGAAGACGCTCGTCGGTTTCGTGGACGTGACGACGCTGCCCGAGAGCTCCTGGGCCTGAACGAGCTGCAGGACCTCTCCCTTTCCGAGGCGGTAGGTCGCGGGCACCCACGCTCCCGTGCCGATGACTCCGGCACCATCCTGGATCGGCTGGTTCGGACGTATCGTGACCTCCGTGTCATCCTCCGACGCGACGATCTGTGCGGCCGGGGCATAGGGCGGGACGATGATGCTCATGACCCGCTCCCACGCGTTGACGATGATGTGCTGCTTGCCCCAAGTCGCCACCGGCAAGACAAGCGTCGCGGAGGGGAGATGGCTCGGTGCTCCTCCGTAGGGGTAGATCGCCGCTAGGCTCACGGGCACGTTCGTCTGCAGATGGAATGACGAGCCGATGCCCGTGCCGTCCGGGAGTCCGTCGACGGAAGTCGCCGCGACGACACCCTCCGGACAAGGTGCCGGGGAGTCACCAGAAGCAGGAATTTCGTCCGGCGGTCCGTCGAAGATGAAGAGAATGGCGCTTTCGTCCGGAGCGAGCGACCCCTCATGAGGGATCAGTGTCGAGTCGCCAGGATTCGTTCGATAGAGCGATCTCGATACGTCGAGAGGCTTGCCCTGATATTCGAGCGACACATCGACCGGGAGCGTCGACGTGTTGACGACGTAGGCTGCATAACAGCTTCTGCCGAAAGCCTTCGTGAAGAGGGGCGGCTGGAGGTAGAACTCACAGCCCGTCGAGCTCCGGTCCGCCGCTGCCGCCGCGCACGGGGCCTGACAGGTGCCGGCGCCGCACGCGAGGTCCGGCGGACACGTCTGAACGGTCGCACGCGTGCATGTATCGATGACCGAACGGCCGTCGAGGGAGCATTGGAGCAAGCATTGTTGCGCCTCGGCGGAGCCGTCGAAGGGGAAGGTCGTCGTGTGCTCGTCGAACCCTCCGTCCCGCTCGCCGCAAGCCCCAAGAAGTGATGAAGCGACCACGCCTCCAAAGACGATGAAGGAGATGGCCCCTCGCTTTCGCATTTCTTTCACGGAAGCTGTACCTCGACGGGGATGAGGCTCGGCTCCCAACGCTGCCCCGTGCCGAGCTGACCTTCGCTGTTGTCGCCCCAGCAGAAGACCTTTCCGTTCGTCAGGAGCGCGCAGGTCGATGCAGGCGAGACCGACACGCGTGCCGTGGGAGCGGGCAGCCCGGCGACCTTGACGGGGGTGACGGCATAGTCCTTCGTTCCATCTCCGGCCTGGCCGTACGCATTCCCGCCCCAGCAATACACGTCGCCCGAGACGCCGACGGCACATCCGCGGAATAGCTGCAGCGTGTGCGTACTGGCAGGCCTCGCCGCGATCTGGACGATGGGCTCCGGCGTCGGGACGGGCTCGGGAAGCGCGTGCGCGAGGGCTGGACCAAGCTCCTGTCCAGGATCACTCGAATCGAAGCGACCCCAGCAATATCCGATTCCGTGCGCGATGGCGCACGCATTGTCCTGTTCTACGCTGATCGAGGAGACCCCACTGAGCGCCACCGGTTTTGGGTGTGGATCCGGAGCGAGTGACGACACGCGGCCGAGCGGCGGGTTCGCGCCCCAGCTCAGGAGCGTGCCGTCCTTTCGGGTGACGAACGCTGCATCACCCACGGCGATTTGCTCGATCGGCGCTCCGGCCGGAATGGCATGGGGAACCGGCGACAGGATCCCCGACGAGCTCGCGTCGAGGTCGATCTCTGCCACCTGGGCATTCTTGTTCGTTCCCCAACAGAGGACTCCCGTATCGACGACGGCGCACCCGACCGCAAGGTTCGAGATGCCATTCCAGCTGACTCCCACGCGCTTGGCCGGGGGGATGGGGAGCTTCACCGGCGTGCGCTCCGTGGTCACGACCGCGGAGGGATCGCGCAGATAGGGACCCGTCCCCCAGCACCACGTCGCTCCGTCCTCGTCGATCGCACAGGTGCGCTCGAGCCGCGTGACGTTCGACAGACCTACGACGGGTGCCGGGGTCGCACTGGGGGGCGGAAACAAGCCTCCTTCGCCCCCGCGCCCGAGCTGGCCGTGCCGATCGCTGCCCCAGCACGCGACCGTGCCGTCTTGAAGGAGTGCGCAGAAGCCCTCTGACGTCTGGTACGCCGTCGTCGTGAGCGACATCGCGCACGGCGGCGCCTCACAGACGACCGGCCGAGGCCCGGCATCGGATGTCGCCGCATCGGGGTGCCTCGTGACGGGCCGTCCTGCCCCGTCCGCACCCGCGTCCGGGGCGTCGTCGGCATCGTCCGCGCCATCCGCGTCGTCGGCCACCGAGGAGCCCAGCACGCGGTCGTCGCTCGAACAGCTCGCGAGCGCACCTATCGCCGAGAGGTGGATGCACACGAGTACGCCCGAGACGCGCCAATCAAGGCGTCTTCTTGTGAAACGCACGTTCGTATCCAACGGCCCAGAGGTTGTCATTCGATGTCCCGCGGATTTTGGATAGCGGTTGTCGGTTCGGAAGATCGTTCATCACGAGCGTCGAATACTGGTAGGAGCTCGCGCCGCTCCAGAGATTCGTGCCTCGGAGAATCCCGTATGTGCCATTCGGATCGTCTGCAAGGAGCCAGAGGTCGTCGTCCGACGCGCCCCAGATACTCTGCAAGAGGACGTTGAACGTAGGGGCCGGACTCGCCGAGGAGACGGAGTAGCTTCCGTCGTTTCCCCGAACGATGCGGACGACGTCATTGCCGACGCTCTCGCTAGCTCGAACGCCGACGACATGACCGGTCGATGTCGCGTGGATTTGACGCAGCCCTCCGTCGATCAAGAGCTTCCCGGGGATCTCTGCGCAGGTCGTCCCGTCGGGCATCAATGTCCCGTCGGCCACCGTCTCGATCCCACCCGACGTCTTGTGCAGGATGACGGTGCATGCTCCAGGCATCTCGCCGCGATACCCGAGGAACCACGTATCATCGGGCGCTGTTCCGGTGATGGAGCCGGTCAGAGCCAGAAAGCTCGTCTGGTCACCATCGACGTATTCGGGGACCCAGGAACTGGAGCCTGCGTCTGCTCCGCCATCTCCGTCAGCACCGTCCAAACGATGAACGGTGCCGCAATACGCGACATGGACATCGCTCTTGCTCGTCCCGCCGACGGCCGGAGGCGAAAAGTCGAAAGTGTCGCAGTCGAAGTCGTATCTCGTCCACGTCCACTTCGTTGCGGGGGGGACGGGACGCTTCCCCCGGAAGACGTACCCGCCAAATCCATCCGGAAGCCCAAACAGGAGTCCGTAGTGGAGCATCGCGACGTAGACTTCGTCACCGCTCGGTGCCCAGAGGGCGCCGGGAGCCAGCGCGAGCGTGTTGAGGGCGTTCAGAGTGCCCTCATCGATGTACCTCCAGCCAGCCGCATCGCTCCACTCCATGAGCTTGATGCCGCGCGTTTCGCCGGCCGCGAAAGCGAACGCTCGGTTCGGGAGCGGCCAGACATCCAGGAATTGCAGGTCGACATCCGGAAGCGGAGTGGAGCACCAGCCGGCCGCGCTGCACGTCTCGGTCTCGGGCAGCGCATCGAAGCTCGCGTCGTGCCGAATGGCGGCATCCGGCGTCGGGGCGTCTGGGATCGCCGCCCCACCGTCGTCGGGAGGCCCGTTCGATCCTGAGTTGTTCGATCCCGACGCGGCACATGCAGCAGCAGCGGCGAACGCGCACGCGATGCCCGCGAAGCGGAAGAAGAGGGCTCTCATGGCTTTCCTCCAAGCGAGAGGATGACGCCGTCACCGCCAACCCAGACGTGTCCAGGCGCCGACGTCCACACGGTGTGGAGGTCGGGACGCCGATCGCCCAGGCCCGCGACCTCGACGGTCGACCAGGTCTTGCCGTCGTAATGAAGAACGATTGCGCCTTCACCTACGGCCCAGACGTCCGTGGCCGACGATCCCCAGACGGCGTAGAGGTCGTTGCTCGTTGGGACGTCGGAGACGACATCCCACGAGGGTTGGCCAGTATAGTGGCGAATCACGCCCGCTCCGCCGACGGCCCACACGTCATTCGCCGACGCAACCCAGACGCCGTTGAGCGCGGCCCATGTCTGGCTGTCGAGCTGTGCGATGCCGGGCGTGGCGCTCTGAGCATTCGTGATGTGAAACGTCGTCCCGGTATGACCAACCACCCAGAGATCGTCCGCCGAAATGCCGTGGATGCTCGCCACGTACCGGCACGGGAACGTGAAGCATGCGTTGGGAGGCAAGGCGTCGCGGATCTCGAGACTATTGCTTACGGGGTCGATCCGAAGACGCCAGAGGCCGTTCTGGTAGGTCGAGAGCCAGAGCCACTCCGCGCCGGGGGGAGCCCACGACGACGTGACGAAGCCGCTGGCTCGGGCGAGCGTAGTCGCAGTCCAACCACCGGTGGACGGAGCCGATGCATCGCCGTTTCCGCCCTGAGCCGTGAGACCGCGAGTGTAGATGCTTGCGAGAGACGAGAGCGCGATCTCGCCGTCGGTCCGCAACCAGACCGCACGCATCGTCTCGAGGGTGTCCATCTCCGATCGGGTCCATGACGTGCCGTCGAAGTGCACCATCGTTCCTTTGGCACCGGCGGCCCATACGTCGCTTGCCGAACGCCCCCGGATCACGTTGATGCGCGTCCGAACATCGAGGGGCCCGCCCGGCATGTCCGGATCGAAAGGACCGTTCGGGCAGAGTACGTCCGGCGGACAAGGGGCCGCGACGGCCGCATCGGCGTCTTCCGGCGAGGCGTCGCCTCCACCGTCAGCGCCGGGCAGTCGATTCTCCCCGCCGTCGGGAATCGCAAGGACGGCGTTCTCGTCCGACGCGCACGCTACGAGCGTGCTTGTGGTCAGTCCGCATGCTGCGCCTGCGACGATCGCGAGAATACGCCGACTCATTGGGGGGCGTCCCCGCTATCGGAGCAAGGCTCGACCGCACACTGGCCGCCCAAGCAAGGCTGGCCAGAGAGGAGATCGCAAGTGTTCCCGCAGCTACCGCAGTTGCGAGGGTCGGACGCGAGATTCGTTTCGCACCCGTCCGCGGGATTCCCGTTGCAGTCGGCCCAACCTTGCCTGCAGTCGAAGCGGCACGACCCGTACGAGCAGCTACTCCGGCCGTTCCTGCTATCCGGCACGAGCGCGCTACACCTGACGCCGCAACCGCCGCAGTTGGACGCATCGGTGAGGACGTCCACGCACTCCTCGTTGCAGAGGGTCTTCCCGGGGGGGCACATGCATTCGGGCTGACCACCTCTGTTGAGCCGGCAGGTCTGACCGGGATCGCACGCCTTGTTGCAGCCGCCGCAGTGTTCGACAGTGAGCAGACTGGTCTCGCAGCCGTCATCGGCGATGTCGCCGTCGCAGTCCGCAAAGTACGGTGCGCATTTCAGATGTCCGCATTCGCCGCCGGCGCACCCATGATAGGTGTTCGCGGGAGGCGTGCCCCCGTCGCCGACAGCAGGGCAAGCGACGCCGCACTCTCCGCAGTTGGCGTCGTCGGTGAATTGATTGACACACATGCCGGAACAGAGCTTCTGACCGGCATCACACCCGCATTTCCCCGTGAGGGAGCGTCCGTCGAAGATGCAAGGCTTCGCCGGATCGGAGCACCTGTCTCCGCATCCGTTGCAGTTCTCGTTGCTGCCGAGCTGGACCTCGCAGACGTCATCTGCGATGCCGTTGCAGTCGAGATAGCCTGGGCGGCATTGCGGAACGCACTTGCCCTCGAGGCACTCGAACCAGGTGCTGATGGTTCCGCCACACACGATGCCGCACCCGCCGCAGTTCAGCGGGTCGCTCATCACGTTCACGTTGCAAGGGTAGAGCGAACCCGTACAGCTCGCGTAAGGAGGCTTGCACTCGTACGAAGGGCAGTAGCGGATGAGGCCGGGGTCGGGCGTTGCGACAGCGCCGCTCGCGTCTTCGGTAGGGGAGCCGAAGTCACCCGTCCCGGTGCCCCCGTCGCCCGCATATTCGGCCCCGACGTCGCGCACCGGCTCGACGCAGCCGAACACGAGCACCAGCGTCGCCGAGGCGACGACGGTCGTGCCGAGGATCGATCTCGTTCGTTCGTTCATTTCGACCTGGATGACAACGGAATGACGACGTCGATGACGTCGTGAAGAGAGGAGACGGCCTAGAGTCCTGCCGCGCGCCTTACGGAGGGCGCGAGCGGGCTCGTCGGATACGTCGTGAGGAACGTCGCCCCCGCGCGCTTGGCCTCGACGTCTTGGCCGAGCCTAGCGAGAGCATCGACGGCGATCGCGTCTCGCTCCTCGCGGAACGAGCCGCCGGCGAACCGCTGATTGCCCTCGGCGACCATCGACAGCGCCTTCCGAGGATCGCTAGCAGCAACGCGACGGAGCGCGCCGAGATGGCGTGTCTCTTCCAGCGGGTCGACGCCCGTCCGTGCGGAGGACGACGGAGGGACGGTGGTTCGAGTCGTGACGGCCGGACGCGCCGTGCGCGCAGCTCCGGGCGACGGAGGAGGTGGTGCCGTCGGGAGCGAGTCGACGGAGAAGGTGGGCAGTGCGAAGCTCTCCGCTGTCCGCGGCGTCTGCGGTTTCTCCGACGTCTGGCTCTGCGACGTAGGCGGAGCGATTGCCGGCGAGACAGCGCGATCGTCTCGGCCGAGCCACGAAACACCGGCTCCGGCGACGAGGATGGCGAGGCCCACGACGGCCGGCGCCTTCGTTGTCCACCGTCCTGGAGCGCGCGCGGGTGCACGTCCGAGCGCCGTGGAGGGGCCGGCGGCGGCGAGCGTCGCGTTGAAGCGCGCGAGGCCGCTGGCCACGTCGTAGTCGACGCGGAGCGCCTTCTCGCGGACGAGCTCGTCGCGAAGCGACAGGGGCTCGTTCGGGTCGTCATGGAGGCGCACCGGCTCCGTCGCCTCTTCGTCAGCGCTCATTCGTCTTCCTCACGCAGAGGGGATCGCGCGAAAGTCGCGCGTACTCCCGGCGAAACTCCTGCCTCGCCGCCCGGAGGCGCGAGTACACCGTCACGATGGGGATCCCGAGACCTGCCGCGATCGACTCGCAGGACTCTTCCTCGATCTCGAAGAGGATGAAGAGTGCACGCTTCTCGAGATCGAGCGCGTGCAGCGCACGCCCCACGAACGAGAGTGACTCCTGGGC
Organism: Pseudomonadota bacterium; assembly: GCA_023423895.1. Classification (GTDB taxonomy): domain Bacteria; phylum Myxococcota_A; class Polyangia; order Polyangiales; family Polyangiaceae; genus Labilithrix. Next base: position 29,016 of record JAFAER010000139.1, on the reverse strand, counting down.
GCCGACGACGTCTTCCTGGTTCGGCGAAGCCGCCACCGCCGCCGAGAGCTGGGTCTCGTCGAGGACCTCCGGATGACGACGCCGGGTGCGGCGGTCATGAGAGAGGACCCGGAGGGCGATCATCGCGAGCCATGTCGTCGGCTTCGCCGCGTCGTTCGTCGAGCCACCCAGGCGATGGGCGACGAGGAACACCTCCTGCACCAGGTCTTCGATCGACTGTGGCGGTGCCCCGAGACGAACGAGGAACCTCGCGACGAAGCGTGCATGCTCGCGAAACAGCACGTCGGCGCCGACGGCCACCGCCGACACGGGGGCGTCCCGTCCCTGGGCCGGATCCGACGCCTCCGTCATGGCCACCCGCCACGCCGGACTCGGTTCATGGTCGTTCGCATAGTGCCCAGCCTCCGCGGCAGACACCATCGAAGTCGTCATGCCCGTTACTGCCCGGCCGCGCCGAGTTTGGTGTTCCTTTGTTCGGAGCGCGTCGGCTTTTTCTCGGCGCTCGGAACGCGCCCTCGAGCGGTGGTCACTCGACCGAGCACCAAGCCCAGCCGTTCGGCGCTCCTGCGGGCTGCGGAACTCGCGCTCGGCCGCCGAACGGGGCGAAGTGGGGCTCGCTTTGTGGCGGCGACGCTTCGTGTATCTACTAGGATCAGTGTCGCGCGATCGCCGGGGTGGCTTGACGAGCATCACCATCGCAGCGGTCTGCCTCGCCTCGCCGGTCGCCGCCGCTGACGACGCGCCCAGGCGGCCGCTCGGCGAGGCCATCACGCTCCAGGCGGCCGAGTGTCTCGAGCTTACGACCCTCGCCCCTGCGGTCGGGCGATGGCTCGGACGCGACGAGATCGATCGGCGCATCTCGGTCGTCGTGCGACGAGAGGACGGCGCCGTCGTCTACGAGCTCCAACGTGACGACGTCCTCGTCGGCCAGCGAAGGGTGACCAACCTCCCCGAAGCATGTAGCGAGCTCACCACCGCGCTCGCCTTGTCCATTGCCGTCGCGATCGAGGCGACGTTTTTCGGTCCGGAGAACGAACAAGCCGCTGCGCCGGAGAACGCGCCGTCGCCCGTGCCGTCCTCGACGTCCATCCCGGTCAGTCGCCCTCCTCGTCCACCTGCTCCGGCACGTCCTGCTCACGCTCCTCCGAGACAGCGGCACGCCGCGGCCGCACCACATCAGGCAAGCCTGAGGGCCGAGACCGGTGTTCTCTTGACCACGCTTCCCGGCGCAAGGCCGCTCCTGGGCGCCGGCATCGACGTCGCGTGGTCTCGGCACCTCGAGACGCGCACGACCTTGCTCGCCGCGACCGCCGCCCGATCTCCCCTTGGATCCGGCGAGGTCGAGACCCGACTCTTCGCCGCGCGCGCCGACGTCTGCGCCGCGAGCCCGATATGGCGACTCGAGCTCCGCGCCTGTGTCGGCCTCGGGTGGGGCCTCGTGGAGTCGCGCGGGATCGGCTTTCTCGACCGGCGCTCTCCCTCGCAGCCATGGCTCGGGCTGCCTCTACGCGGCGAGGTGCGGATCCCGCTCGAGCGCAGCGGAGCAAAGCTCGCATGGGGGGTCTTGGCGGCGGCGGACCTCGTCGCGACGTTGCGACGAGCCCAGATCGGCGTCGTCGGCCAATGGGATGCACCGGGGCCCTCGGCCGATCGCCGGACGACCGTGCTCACGCTTCCCGTCCTTGGGGGCGCCGCTTCGGTGGGACTCTACGTCGAGCTCTGACCGAGCGCTACGCGCGAGCACGCGCGTAGCTCACCCTTGTGGGCGTGTCGCCTTCTCGAGCCAGGAGGAGCTCGCGAACTCGTGCATGAGGGGCTCGTAGGCTTCGAGCGGAGGAAACTCCTCGAACGCGTGAACGGCGCCCGTCTTCGCCCAGGGCAAACGCGCCTTCGTGAAGCTCTCGACGAAAGGTGCGAACCACGCGTGATCGTCGAACATCGTCGGGCGCACGTTGACGATGTGATCGAGCGCGACCGGACGCGTGAACATCCAGGTCATGCAGTACGCGCAGAAGAAGTGGTGCGCCTCGGCGCCGTGAAGGCCGCCGATGACGGGTTCGCCCTTCGTCACCTCGAACGTGTTGGCGGCGAAGATCGCCGTCAGGGAGAACGCGCTCGACGACATGCGCTGACAACCATTGCAGTGACAGGCCATCGTCATGATCGGCGCCTGCATGGCGCGGATGCGGATGCGATCGCATCGGCACCCACCTTCGAGCGGTAGCTTCATGGCGCCACGATACCGCAGCGACGATGGCATCACACGGGTGCCGCGCGCGCTCACCGCATCACGGTCGACGAGCGTCGAGCGTCGCCCCGCGGAACGACGGCGGGAGATCCTGGCGGGTGCGAGCGAGCGGCACCTCCACGCACGAAAAACACGTCGGAAACCGGACTATCTCTTTAGGGATGCTACGTTCATGACGTGACGTCACGAGGAGGAGCAATGGTTCATCGTTCTCTTGCCACGCCGTTCGCGATTGCGCCCCGTCCGTCCGGTGAGAGCCCTTCCGCGAGCGCATCGGCGCTCCAGTCGTCGAAGCGACCGCTCCAGCGATGGAGTCACGAACGCGCCAGCGCCATCGCGCTGTTCATGCTCCTCCTCGGCGTCAGCTTCGTCGCGACGCGCGTCGTCGGCGAGCTCTTGTTCCGGTAGAGCCGGAACACACCGTGCGCAACATGACTCCTCTCCACTGGGAGTGGATGTCGACTGGCGGTGCGCGGGCATTTCACGCGCGTGTCGCGCGGCTCTTGGTGTGCTCGTCGTCCCGATGACTGCGAGCTGACGGTGACGGGATACGCGGCGCAAGCACCGGGCGTAGCTCAGACCTTCGACGCGCGCTTCGGCCGCGCCGCCGTCGTTGCCTTGCTTGCCGTCTTCGCGGTCTTCGCGGTCGCCCGCTTCTTCGTCGGCTTCGGCGCTGCATGGGCGTGGGCCTCACGGAGGACCTCGCGGCACGTCGCTTCGTCGACGCGCGGCAGATCCATCCGCGTCCAACCGCGTGCACCCCAGCCGCCCTGCAGTCGTGTGAAGACCTCCGGCTGCGAGTCGACGAGGACCTGCTGCACCTCGAGCGGCAGGAGGACGTTCACGTCCTCTCCCGTCGGCCCCAGCGTGGCGAACGTCCGCGCAGGCGTGCGGAACGCTGCCCGATCGAAATGGGGCCGTTCCTCGACGTCTCCGAGAGCGGAGCAGATCGCCCGGAATCGCGAAACACGGACCATGGACGCGAGCGTACCGTGCGCACGACGCGGATGCACTGCTGAGGTCGGGCACATCCTCGTCACGCCGCCTTCGGCGGACGGCGGCTGTGTGCTCATCGGCCTCGTTTCTGGCCGCGAGCCCACCGGATGCGTCCTACACTGCGGCCGCCGTGATCGACGACCTGGTGCTGCGTGCGCGACGGAAGAGGTGGCTCGCCGTCACGGTCGCGAGCCTGCGCATCTTCGTCGGCTTCGCGTTCGTGCCGGCGGGGTTGAAGAAGGTCCTCGGCCAGCCGTTCACCGACCCCGATCTGCACGGGCCCTTTCACGACTTCCTCCACGCCTTCTACGCGACGGGATGGTTCTATCGGTTCGTCGGAGTGGTGCAGCTGCTGGCGGCGGTCCTGCTCATGACCGGCCGCTTCGCGACGGTCGGCGCGCTCCTCGCGCTGCCCATCCTCACGACGATCCTCGCGCTGTGCTGGAGCACGAAGGTCTATCCGACGGCGAGCGTGGTCAGCCTGATGTGGCTCGGAACCTTCGCGCTGCTCCTCTGGGACTGGCACACGTGGCGAGGCATCTTCGGGCGAGCCGCGTCGGACGTCGGCCCCGACGAAGCACGGATCGATCGACGCCTCTGGGAAGCGTGCGGGGCAGTGGTGCTCTGCATGTACCTCGCGGTTTGCGCCGCGACCGGTGGAGTCTATCGGCCGCGCGGGGCAGCATGGAGCAGCCCCGCGTTCTACGTGTTCCCGGCGATGCTTCTCACGGTCGTGGTGACCGGCCTCGTCGATCGAGCGAAGGCGCGCAAGCAGACCTGACCTTCGACTCGCGGCTGAAGCAGGTCATAGCGCGGTGCAGACTTCCGCGAGGCACTTCGTCGGCTGCGGAGCGCAGCGGAGCGTGTCGGGGCAGTCGTCCGAGGACACGCACGGATCGGCTGCGGCGAGCGGAGCACGGCACGAAAGTCCGCCGCTCTTGTCGGGCGCACACGCGCCGGCGCATTGGGAGCTCGAGCTGCAGGCGGCGCCGGCAGGTCGACCGGCCTCGCACGTGTTCGCGCTTCCGCAGAACAGCCCTGCAGCGCAGCTCCGGTCGCTCGTGCACTCCTCGCCGACTGCACGGGGCGTGATGCAGGTCGATCCTTTTGCTCCGAAGTCGCATGCGAGGCCGTCGGCGCAGCGATTGTCGACGGTGCACGGAGCGCCCGCTGCCGGAAGCGGTCCACACGTGAAGTCGTTGCAGCCGAGGTTGCCCGCGCAGAACGGCTCTCCTGCCGCGCACGTCTCTCCGTTTCCGGGAAGCGGGAGGCACGTCCCGTTGTCGAGGCTGCACCCGAGCCCGGGCGCGCAGACGATGCCCTTTGCACAAGGCTCGTTCTGCGCTGGGCGCGCGATGCAGGTGTGCCCGGCGTCGTCGCAGTAGAGCGACGGCCCGCAGTCGCGATCTTCGAGGCACGCAGCGCCGGCACCGGCCCTGGCGGCGCACGTGCGGGCTCCACCGCAAATCTGACCCTGGCCGCATTCGCTCGCTTGCGCGCACGTGGCCGGCGCCGCTGCGCAGCTCCCTCCGTTGCAGACGAGGCCGGTGGCGCACTCGTCGGCGTTGGTGCACATGGCGCCGACCGCGCCGAGCGCTTTGCACGCCCCGCCGATGCATGCGAGCGGCGGCGCGCACTCTTCCGTGACCTCGCACGTCGTCCCCGCGTTGCCCTGCGCGACGCACGTGCCCTTCGCCGGGCTGCACACGAAGCCGGTGGCGCAGGTGTACTCGTTCTGGCACTGCGCTCCTGCGGCGGGCGCCGCCGCACACTTGCCTTCGATGCAACGCCCGGAGCCGCCGGCGCAATACGGGGTCTTGCACGTCTCGCCGATGTTGGCCGGATCGATCATGAACGGCGCGCACGCCGCGAACACGACGCGGCCGCTCGGAGCGGCACACGCCGGCGTCGCAGCGTCGAGCTTTGCGATACACGCCGTCGCGGCGGCCTGATCGAGCTTCGCGCCCGCCGTCAGGAACTGGCCCCACGACGCCATGCACTCCGCCGCGAGGCGCGTGGTGCAAGCCTCGAGAGCGAGCGCGCCGCCGGGGACGATGTCGCCGCAGCCGCACGACTGGGCACGTGAGCAGACGAGGGCCGCGCTCGGCGTGCAGTAGTCGCGTTCGAGATCGGGCCCCAGCTGTGCGTCGGGGCCTGCATCGTGGTCGCCCCCGTCCGTAGTCCCGGCATCATCGGACGTCGTCACATCGGCACCGGCGTCGTCTCCGGTCGCCCCGGGCTCGTCGGCGTCCGAGCACGACGCAGCCGCGAGCATGGGCACGAGAACGAGCGCGCCGAGGAGGGAACGTGAGCCGACGATCCGAGCCATTGTGCTTTCTCCAGCAATGCGGCGTCGCCAGAGAGACGCCGCCGTATGCTCATATCTCGCGGAGCGGGACCGTTTGATCTCGAAAACGACGTCTCGAATGCGTCGAGGGGCGTTTCTCTTCGCTCACGTCGGGCGACGGACCTCTCCGCGGAGCGCGGCGAGGCGCGCCTCGGCCCGCCGGATACGCACCTCCGTTCCGGAATGGCGCGCAGAGAAGAGCAAGTTGTGTGGAGTCACCGTCGCGCCGACGAGCTCGTCGAGCTCGGTCTCGTACCCGGCGGCCTCCAGCCGGAGCTTCCGCTCCATGTCGACGAGCGATGCGCCGATCCTACGGCGAAGCACGTCGTCGGCGACGTAGCCCAGCGCCTCGACGACCGAGGCCGCGCGGCCGGCGAAAGGAACGGCCGCTCCATAACAGCAGGGCACCACGAACAGGAGACGCGCCCGACTGGCGATGGCCCTGTCGATCACGAGGTCTGCCGCGGGCCCGCACGCATGCAGGGCGACGACCGCGTCGGGCGCTTCGGGCCACGCGGACGGCTCGGCGACGTCGGTGTGGCGGACGTCGATGGGAAGCGCACGGTTCATCCGCCGCTGCGCAGCGCGGCACGCCTCGACGCGTCTCGGATCTCGCTCGAGGACCGTGAGGCGTCCGATCGGGAGCAGCTCCGCAGCGACGAGGCCGACACTCGATTTCCCGGCCGCGGCGTCGACGAGGTGTGCTCCGCGCTTGATGCGCGCGAGACGTGACAGCAACGCCGCGAGCTCGAGGCTCTTCTTCTCGTCTTCTTTGCGGAGAGATGCGCCTTCGCACGCGATGAAGAGGCGATGGACGACCGAACGGACTTCGTCGACCGAGATCATGGCCCGAGCACGGAAGCGTGCGGGCTGCGGACGCCATGCTGCACGCCCGCGGTGTGGCATCTACCAGGAGGCCGGTCAAGGGGAGGGCAGGGCAGACCGCGGCCGAGCTCGCCACCCATGCTCGCTCCGGGCTTCCCGGGCTCTCCGCATTCCGCTGACGAAGTCCGTACGAAACCGCTTGGGCCGCGCCTATGATGCGGGAATAGCCTTGAAGCTGCCTCTCATCGGGCGTGACGACGACGCTGCTGCCCTTCGCGCCCTCGTGGTGCAAAGCCCGGTCGCGCTCGTCTACGGAGCGGTTGGCGTCGGCAAGACGTCCCTCGTGCGCGCGGCGCTCGCTGCAGCGGCGGAGATGCGCGAGGTGCCGACGCTCGTGCACGTCTCGCTCGAGGGGGTGGGCGAGGTCCACGACGCCGTCGAGCGGGTGGCTCGGACGCTCGGCGTGCCGACGCCGGATCGTGGGCCCTCCGAGGAAGAGGATCTGATCAAGCTGCTCGCTGCGGCGCCGTCGACGCTCGTGCTCGACGATCTGGATCTCGACGGCGCGCGGAAGATTGCGCCGCTCGTCTCCCGCTTCGCCCAGCACCGCTCCGTCTCGCGCGTCGTCCTCGTGTCGAGGCGCTTCATGAGCTCCAAGGAGGTCGGCCTCCGCGCGCCGACCTTCGAGGTGAAGGCCCTCGGAGAGCAGGGTGCGATCGATCTCGTGCGCGCCCTCGAGGAGGCACGAGGACGTTCGCTCGCTGCCGACGTCGCCGCCGCGACCGGCGGAAACCCGATGCTCATCCATCTCGCGCTCGCCGGAAGCGCGCTCGGCGCGCGCATCTCGGGCGATCCCACGGAAGCGCTCCGCCGCGCGATCGAGGCGAGGCAGGAAGGGCCGGAAGGCATCATCCTCTCGCTCCTGTCCGCAGCCGGCGTTCCCCTCGACGAGTCCGAGGTCGCGCGTGCGGCCGGGAAGGGGGCCGAGGCCGCGCTCGACGAGCTCCGGAAGAACCTCATCGTCGTCCGCGACGGCAAGCGCGTGTCGATCGCGAGCCCCGCCGTGTCGCTCGCGCGCGACGTGCTCGGTACGCCGAAGCCGGCAACGTGGAAGCTGCTCGCCCGCCTCGCCGATCGCGTGCTCGTCGCGTCGCCGAACGATCCGGCAGCGGCGCTCGTGGCTGCGCGCTCGCGCGTCGAGCTAGATGACCCCTCCGGCGCGCTCACCGTTCTGAAGGAACACCCGCTCGCGCGCGCTTCGACCGATCCGGTGAGGCTCGAGCGGATTTTGCGCGAGGTCGCCGCGAAGAGCGCGGAGCATCGCCTCGATGCCCTCCGGCTGCTCGCGCGCGAGCAGCTCCGCGCATCCGACTACGAAGCGGCGCGACGCACGCTCGATGACCTCCCGCGTCCGCGTACGCGCGAAGACGCCGAGCGCGCGGCGCTCCTCCGGGCGGAATGCCACGTGCGCGCGGGCGAGCCCGAAGCGGCGCAGCGAGCGATCGACGACCTCGTCTCCCGTGGCCAGGCGTCCCGGGGTAACGCCCTGCCCGGCCCCGCGCTCGCGCTGACGCAAGCGCAGCTCGCGATCCTTCGCGGGGAGCTCGCGGACGCTCGTGCGCTCGCGGAGCGGCTCGCGTCGGCGACCACACGCTCGCCGACGCTCGAGGCGAGGCGCGCCGTCGAGATCGCGGCCAGCTACCTCTACGAGGAGCGCTACGAGCGCACGCACGAGTGGATGACGCATGCTCGGGCGGCCCAGCGTGCCGCCGGCGTTCCGCTCGAGCCGGTCGTCACGATCCTCGACGTGCACGCGCTCCTCGGCCTCGGTCTCGTCGAACGCGCCGAGGAGGTGTGGGGCCGCGAGGCGCGCGGTCGTCCGATCGGCCCGATGCTCGAGGTTGCGCTGCTCGTCCGGCGCGGCGAGTTCCTTCGAGCGATCGAGGTCGGCGACGCGGCGATCTCCGCGCTCGGCCGGCGCGCCGATCTCCTCTCCCGCTCCGTCGTCGCGCGGGATCTGACGCGTGCTGCTCTCGGGCTGGGCGACCTCGCGCGCGCCACGCGCATGTTGCGGCTGACCGAGGCGGGTGCGGACGAACCCGGCCTCGCCGTGCTCCGTCCGATCTGCGATGCGGAGGATGCTCGGCTCGCGCTCACGCGTGGCGAGCTCGCGCGTGCGGTCGAGAAGATCGATCGCGCTCACGAGACGATCCCGGGCTCGCCGTTCATCGCGATCGATCGCGAGGTGATCCAGGGTCGACTGCCGGTCGTCGGCGCCGACGCTCCACCCATCGTGCACGCCTACGCGGCGCTCCGGGGCGCGGAAGGAGCGATCTCCGTCGGTCAGCTCGAAGAGGCGGCCGTGCGCAGCGAGACGGCGATCGAGCTCTACACGGAGGCCGGCTTGCATCACGAAGCTGCGCGCGCGCACCTCGCGCTCGCGGAGGCTCTGGCGCGGCTGGCCACCCAGCCCGGCGACGCGCTTGCGCGGGGGGCGTCCGCAAAGAAGCGAGCGGCGAAGAACGGCGGAGCGCGAGCGGCGGCCGCCGGAGACGTCGTCACGGTCTCGACGGCGAATTCGCGCGCGGAGCAGCTGGCGCGGGCCGAGCGGACGCTCGACGCATGTGTGAGCCTCGCGGCGCCGCGCGGCTATGCGCCGATCCTCGTCGGCGCGTCGCTCGTTCGAGCGGCCATGTTCGAGTCGCGCGGCGATCTCGACGCGGCCGCGTCCGCCCTCGGCGATGCGCTTCGAATCGCCGGCGACGCCGCGGACGTGATGCTCGTGCAGGCCGCGCGCCGCGCGGGAGCCATCACGACCTTCGACCCTCGGCCGCGTCCGGCGTCGCGTGCACCCTGGACGCCGATGATCGACCGCCTCGGGCTGGCCCGCCCGGCCGATGTGCTCTGGCGCATCGGAGCGAGGTCCTGGCTGCGGGCGATCGGCGATCCGCCGCCGGAGAAGGTGGCGTGCGCCGTGGAGGTCGACGCACGCAAGGTGCGCGCGGACGACGGACGTTCGCTCTCGCTTCCCGAGCAACGCGTCGCGCTCCTCTGCGCGCTCGCCGAGGCGGGTGAGGTGGGCGCGACGCTCGAAGAGCTCTTCGCTCGCGTGTGGAAGGGCACCTTCCATCCGCTCCGCCATCGCAACGCCGTCTACGTCGCGCTGGCGCGTCTGAAGGACAGCTTGAAGCCGTTCTCCGAGGACGTCACCATCGCGCATGACGGCGAGCGCTATCGTCTCTCCGGCGGGGCGCCGGTCGGCGTGCGCCGCCGGATCGACAATCGTCCGAGCTGACGCGTCAGCGGCGGAAGCGGTCGGTCGCGCTGACGAGCTCGTGGACGATGCCCGGCTCGCTCGCCGCGTGACCCGCGTCGGGCACGATGCGCAGATCCGCCTCGGGCCACGCCACGTGGAGATCCCAGGCGCTACGCGTGGGGCACACCACGTCGTAACGGCCCTGCACGATGGTCGCGGGGATCTTGCGGATCTTCTCGATGTTCGCGGGCGCGAGGAGCTCGCGGCCGTTCGTCAGCCACCCGTCGTTGACGAAGTAGTGAGACTCGATGCGTGCGAACGCGAGTGAGAACTCGTCGCCGCCGGTTCGCGCGATGAGCTCCGCGTTCGGGATGAGGCAGCTGGTTCGCCCTTCCCACACGCTCCAGACCTTCGCGGCTGCGCGCTGCACGGCCGGATCGGAAGACGTCAGACGCGCGTAATAGGCACGCAGCAGATCCACGCGCTCTGCCGGCGGGATGTGGTTCTCGTACTCGTGCCACGCGTCCGGGAAGATCCAGCTCGCGCCCTCCTGGTAGAACCAGCGGATCTCCTCCTTGCGCAGGAGGAAGATGCCGCGGAGCACGAGCTCGGTGACGCGGCTCGGATGCGTCTCGGCGTAGGCGAGCGCGAGGGTGCTGCCCCAAGAGCCGCCGAAGACCAGCCAGCGCTCGATCTCGAGGTGCTCGCGCAGCTTCTCGATGTCCTCGACCAGATGCCACGTCGTGTTGTCCTCGAGCGACGCGAACGGTGTCGAACGTCCGCATCCGCGCTGGTCGAAGAGGACGATGCGATAGGCCTTCGGATCGAAGTAGCGACGGTGCTTCGGCTCGGTGCCGCCACCAGGACCGCCGTGGAGGAACACGACGGGTTTGCCGTTCGGGTTGCCGCTCTCCTCGAAGTAGATCTCGTGGAGGCCGTCGACCGTGAGACGACCCGTGCGGTACGGCTCGATGTCGGGGTAGAGGACGCGATGCTCGAGGGCCATGTTCGCGATTTAGCACGTCATGGACACGCGGTAATGCCCTTGATCCACGAATCGACGACCTCGAGCCCTGCGGTGTCGACGATCGCAGAAGCGAGCGGCGGCATTCGCATCGCGCCCATCGCGCGCGGGCGGAGTGACACGAGCGACTTCGTGGGATCGCCGGGCACGAGCAGCTTCGCACCCGCGACGCCGAGATCGCCTGCCTGACCATCCGCGTTGCACGTCTTCGTCGCGCCGAACGTGCCCGAGAAGCGCAGGTCCATGTCGCCGCGTCCGCCGCCTTCGGGGCGATGGCAGTTCGAGCAGTTCGCATGGAGGTAGGCGCGTGCCCGTGCGTCGATCGGGCCGTCCTTCAGCGGATCGGGGATCACCGGCTGCTCCGCGGCGGGTTTCCCGAGCGGTGCGGAGAACATGCCGATGTGGTCGAGCGTCGTGAGCTGGTTCGAGAGCCGGTTCGTCGACGTGTACACGAACTCGCCGTTCTGCTGACCGAGCTCGAGCCCGAGGGAGCGGCCGGCGGCCTCGGTGTGACAGCGGGCGCAGTCGCTGCGGCTGGGGAAGTACCAGCTCTGTGCGCCGACGTGCTTCCGCTTGCTCGACGGCAGGAGCACTGCGTCCGAGCCGTCGTCGAGCCACTCGTACGAGTAGCCCGCCCACACGCCGTCGTCGTGGTGGATGAAGAGACGCGTCTCGATCGGCTTGCCTCCGAGTCGGAACGTCTTCATCAAGACCGTGCCCTTCGGGAACGTGAAGTCACCGTCGGCGCCGACCTCGATCGTCGTTCCATCGGGGAGCGCCATGAAACGCTCCTTGTCGGCGCCGTCGCTCCAGAGCTGCGCGTTCACGCCGAAGGGGACGAGCCCGGCGGCCGGCTTCTTCGCATCGGCGGGATCGACGCAGCCGGTCTTCGAGAGCCGATCGGGGAACGTCGAGGGCGGCGCTCCGGGCGCGGGCACCATCTTCCAGATCTCGCCGTCGTACAGGCCGATCGCGTAGACCTCGCCATCGAGATCCTCGGCGAAGTAGACCCAGGAGCTCGCGGGATTGCCCTGATCGTTGAGCTTCGTCGACGTCGGCTCTCCGGTCGTGGGATCGAACGTCAGCGCGAACAGCTCCTGCTGCTCGTGGTCGCCGTAGACGTATGCGCCGACGAGGCCGGGGATCGCCTTGCCTCGATAGACGACGCCACCGGTGATCGAGCGGCTGTTCTCCGGAATGTGCTCGTGCTCGACGATCGGATCGATGAGGCCAACCCTGCTCGGGCACTGCGTCGTGTTCGCCTGCGTGTTGTCGTGGAGGCCTTCGCGGCACGGCCAGCCGTAGTTGCCTCCGAGCTCGACGCGATCGACCTCCTCGTACTTGTCCTGTCCGACGTCGGCGGTCCACACCTCGCCGGTCTCGCGATCGATCGAGATGCGGAACGGGTTGCGGAAGCCCCATGCGAACGTCGCGGGCTCGCCGCCGCCGTTCTTGAACGGGTTGCCGTCCGGGATGCCGTACTTCTCACCGGCCGGCACGTTGTCGACATCGATGCGGAGGATCTTGGAGAAGAACGTCGTCTTCTTCTGGCCGTTCGCCTGCGGGTCGTAGCCCGCGCCGCCGTCTCCGAACGAGATGTAGAGGTAGCCGTCCTTGCCGAACGCGAGGCCGCCGCCGTTGTGGTTCGTGTACGGCTGCTGGAACGGGCCGAGGACGGTCGTGTAGTTGCCGAACGTCTCGCCGTTGTCCGTGCTCGTGAGGTAGCCGACCTCGGAGCGGATGCCCGATGCGCCGCCTGCGGGCGTCCACGAGATGTACAGCCGGCAGTTCTGCGGCGTGCACTTCGGATGGAAGGCAATCCCGAGAAGGCCACCTTCGCCATTGTTGACGCCGCCCATCTGCCCGATGGTCGCCACGGTCTTCGGCGTGTTCTGCGGGTTCGCGGTCGTGAACGACACGATCGACGAGCCGCTGTTCGATCCGCGCAGCGCGACGAACCATCGCGACGGATCGCCGGGCATCTGCTGCATCGCCATCGGGTAGCTCAGATTGACGTTCTGGAACACGCGCTGGAACGCGACCGGCGTCGTCGTCGATGGCCGCGCCGGGGCCTTGCACGTCGTGTTCGACGGACGGGTGTCGAGGCCGAACTCGGCGCGCTCGGGCGGCTTCGCTCCGTCGGGGAGCGTTCCGTCGGCGCCGGGCCCGCCGTCGCCGCCGGGCGGATTCGATCCGTTCGGAGCATCGTCGCCGCCACAGGAGGCGACGAGCGCTGCGCTGGTGGCGAGGGCAAGTGCGAAGCCAAGGACACGTCGCGACGTCATGAAGCGAGACGATAGCCCGCAGGCGAGGTGTGAGGAAGACGGGGCTCACCGGCGGCCGCGGCCACCTGGACGAATGGTCCGGATGGTAGGGACGGGAGCTCGGACGGCGATCGAGGCCGACCTGCAACATCTCGCCGTGCAGGATCCTCGTGTAGCCTCCGCGTCCATGAGCTCCGTTCGCTCCGTCACGCGACGCAGGTTCATCGGCGGGTCGACCGTCGCCACGCTCGGCGCCGCCAGCTGTGCGCGGCCGCAGCCGCGAGCGTTGCCGACCGCTCCGCGCGCGGGGACGAGAATCGAGGACGTCCTCGCGCAGGCGATCGAGTCCGCGAAGAAGGCGGGCGCGAGCTACGCGGATGCGCGTGTCGTTCGGCGGCGGACCGAGCGCGTCGCCACACGTGAGGACCACGTCGTGTCGATCGCTTCCGGCGAGACCTTCGGCATCGGCGTTCGTGTGATCGCGGACGGAGCCTGGGGCTTCGCGTCGAGCCCCATGGTCACCGGCGCCAGCGCCGACGAGACCGCGCGAAAGGCGGTCGCGATCGCCCGCGCGGCCCGGCCTTCGCTCAAGCGGCCCGTCGAGCTCGCCCCGGCCTCCGTCGCCAAGGGGACGTGGCGGACGACCATGGAGATCGATCCCTTCGAGGTGCCGCTCGCAGACAAGGCCGAATATCTGCTCTCGCTCTGGCCTCTCGTGAAGGACGTGCCGCTCGTGAAGTTCGCGAGCGGAGTGGTCGAGTCGCTCGGGGAGCACAAGTACTTCGCGTCGAGCGATGGGACGTTCGTCGAGCAGGTGCAGGTACGCATCTGGCCGTCGTTCTCGGTCACGGCCGTCGATGCGGGGCAGTTCGAGTCGCGCGCCGCCGAGATCCCGCCGATGCAGGCCGGCTGGGAGTACGTCACCCGGTCGACGTTGAAGAAAGACGCGCGTCGCATCGCAGAAGACGCGGTGAAGAAGCTGAGAAGCCCTTCGGTCACGCCGGGAAAGAAGGATCTCATCCTCGCGCCGAGCAACCTGTGGCTGACGATCCACGAGTCCGTCGGTCATCCCACCGAGCTGGATCGCGTCCTCGGGCTCGAGGCGAACTTCGCGGGGACGTCGTTCGCCCAGCCGAAGAACCTCGGCAAGCTCCGGTACGGCTCGGAGATCGTGACCCTCTATGCCGACAAGACCGTGCCTGGTGGGCTCGCGTCGTGCGCGTGGGACGACGACGGTGTCGCGACGCAGCGCTGGGACCTCGTGAAGGACGGCGTGCTCGTCGCGTTCCAGACGACACGCGATCAGGCTGCATGGATCGGAGAGACCGCGTCGCGCGGGACATCCTATGCGCAGGATCACGCTTCGGTCGCCTTCCAGCGGATGCCGAACGTCTCGCTCGCGCACGGTCCGAAGGACACGTCGCTCGAGGACATCATCGCCGCGACGGACGACGGCGTGCTCGTCTCGGGCAACGGTTCTTGGTCGATCGATCACCAGCGCTACAACTTTCAGTTCTCCGGCCAGATGTTCCACGAGGTCAAAGGCGGGAAGATCACGCGCGCGCTGCGGGACGTCGCCTACCAGTCGAACTCGCTCGAGTTCTGGAGCTCGTGCGACATCATCGGCGGCGCGAAGTCGTGGGAGCTCCACGGCACGCTCTGGGACGGCAAGGGCGAGCCGATGCAGTCGAATGCGGTGAGTCATGGCTGTCCGCCAGCGCGCTTTCGTCATGTCGACATCCTCAACGTGAACGCACGCGGAAGGTCGTCATCGGCCGGGGCACCGCGGGGAAAGGACGAGTGCTGATGGCGTCGGAGGACCTGAACGCACTCGCCACGCGGGCGCTCGGCATCGCGCTCGACGTCGTGAAGAAAGACGGGCAGCCGACCGCCGAAGTGAAGGTCGACGTCGTGCGCCGTGCGGCGGCGAATGTCCGCTTCGCTCGCAACGAGGCGACGACGTCCGGAGAATCGGACGAAGTCACCGTGGCGACCTGGATCGCGATCGGCCAGCGCCAGGCGGCGACGTCCGTGAACCAGACGGACGAGAAGAGCCTCACGTCGGTCGCCGCGCGTGCGCTCGCGATGGCGAAGCTCTCGCCGCAGGATCCGGAGAAGATGCCGCTGCTTCCTCCGCAGACGTATCGACCCGTGCCGAGCGCGTTCGACGACGCGCTCGCGACGATGGGACCAAAAGAGCGCGCCGCCGTCGTTCAGCGGGCGGTCTCGCGTGGAGACGAGGCCAAGGTGCAGATCGCCGGCTTCTTCGAGCGCGAGGCGGAGGAGCGCGTCATGCAGAACAGCGCCGGCCTCGTCGCACGACATCGTGAGACCGCGGCGCACTACACGGTCACCGCGCGGACGACCGACGGTAGCGGCTCCGGCTGGGGCGGACGCGAAGCGTATCGGGCGTCGGACCTCGAAGACGACCTGCTGTCGAGCACGGCGATCGACAAGGCCTCGCGTTCGGCAGGCGCGAAGTCGCTGCCACCGGGCAAATACACCGTCATCCTCGAGCCGCAGGCGGTCTTCGAGATGATGGCGTTCCTCGTGGGCCAGATGGACCAACGAAGCGCGGACGAGGGACGGTCGTTCTTCTCCGGCAAGGTCGGGCAAAAGCTCTTCGCCGACTTCGTGTCGCTCCGGAGCGACCCCGCCGATTCGCTCACGCCCGGCGCGCCATTCGACGGCGAGGGCCTCGCGCTGGGAAGCCATCCGTGGATCGTCGACGGCCGCGTGACGAAGCTCGCCGTCTCGCGCTACTGGGCAGCGAAGAAGAACCTCTCACCGACCGGCGGACAAAGCGTCTTCCACCTGAGCGGCGGCAAAGCCGACGGCATCGAGGAGCTCGTGCGCGGGACCAAGCGCGGGCTCTTGATCACGCGCTTCTGGTACAACCGGATGCTCGAGCCGCAGTCGATCATGGTTACCGGCCTCACGCGCGACGGCGTGTTCCTCGTCGAGGACGGGAAGGTCACCGGGCCGGTCGCGAACTTCCGCTACAACGAGTCGCCGGTCACCGTCCTCGCGAACGCGGACGCGATGACGCGGTCGACGACGCGCGCCGTCGCGTACGGCGGCGTGTGGCACGTGCCGGCGATCCGGACACACGAGTTCACGATGGCGTCACCTTCTGCCGCCGTCTGACGCCACGCGTTCATCGAACGGACGGCGCCCAACCGAAGCGAGCGCGCACCGCGTGCATCGCGTCGGTGTGGCGGCCGTCGGCATGACGGACGACGAAGGGGGGCTCCTCGAGCTCGGGCCGAGAACCCGTACGACATGCGAACAGCGAGAAGAGCGGAGCGAGGCCCTCGCGAGGAACGACGTCGCGATGCGCGATCACCGAGAAGCCTTCCCTGCGCGCGGCGTCGAGCGCGCGCTGCTTCTGTTGCCAAGGAAAGCAGAAGACGAAGAGGCCGTCGTCTTCGAGATGGCGCTTTGCTGCGCGGGCGTAGTCACCGACATCTCCGCGGAGCTCGAAGCGCGCGTGCGCCTTCTGCGAGTCGGCGGGCACGACGCCGGTCGCGACGTCGAAGTACGGCGGGCTGCCAGTGATCAGCGGGAAGCGCTCGTCGAGGGCGAGGTCGCGAAGATCGCCGTGCAGCGCCGTCACGCGATCTTCGACACCGTTCGCGCGGAGGTTCTCTCGCAAGAAGCGGAAGCTCACGTCTTGGGCTTCGATGCACGTGAGCCGCGTGCCGGCCGTCATGCCCGAAAGGACGAGCAGGCCGACCGTCCCGATGCCTGTGCCGAGGTCGAGATGCCGGTCGATCGTCCGCCCGAGGAGCGGTGCTTTCTCGAGCGCGTACCAGCCGGTGAGAAGATCGTCTGTCGAATGACGGTGCCCTTTCTTCCGCTGGAAGATGCTCCAGGCCGCCGTGAGGCCGTCGACGGTGATCGGCTCGCCCAGCTCTGCCTCGAGCTCCTGGCGACGTGTTTCGAGCTGGGTGGCGGTGGAGGGAGGTGGCATCGGACGACCGAGGAGTGAGAGCGGAACACGCGCATAGCCGCCTCGACGGCGTCCGAGAAGACGAAAAGAGATCTTTGCATCTCGCGCGCCAGGGAAAGCGTTTGCCCGGAACACGCCGGGATCCCCTCAGGCGCGAGACGCATCGTGCGCATCGACGGAACGGAGCATGGCACGACGCAAGGAGGCGTCGAAATCGCGATTCGGCACCTTGCTCTCGGCTCGACCGGGAGCAACACTGGACGGGCGAAGCGAAGGAGGTCGTCATGTCGAAGATGCGCCGTTGGAAGCGCCGACCCTTTCGCCGCGATGGCGGCGACGCTTTTCTTCCTGATCCGGCAAGTGGATCCTTCATCACGATTGCCGACGCCGAGTCGGCGGCCGAGGAGTTCATCGCATCCGTGACGTCGGCCGACTGCGTCCTCGAAGATGCTCGGAACGAGCTCTCGGTCGACGAGATCGGCGGTCCGTTCGTCGACGACGAGCAGCTCGACCTGAGCGACTGACGCGGCTGCGAGCGAGCGCGACATCCTGACGTTCGCTGCTTTGGGGAGCACGTTTCGCGGGAGTGTCTTAAGGTGCTCCGCGTGACACGTCCGGAGGTCCGAGCCGCGAGCGGGGGGCTCATCTGCCTGCTCACGCTCGCGCTTGCTCCGTCGGTCGCGAGCGCCGAGCCGCTCGAGGCTCCCGGGCAGGCGGACGAGACGCTGCCTCCGCTGCCAGCGCCGGCTCCAGCTTCATCCGCTCCACCAGCTCCATCGCCTACGCCAGCTCCGCAGGAGCCGCCGGCGGCGGCGGTGCCGACGAAGCCGCTCCAGCTGACGATGCCGTCGACCCACAAGCCGCAGCGCGGCGCGTGGAGCTCGTTTCGCGCGAGCTCCCAGCTCGTGCGGACGGTCCCGGTTGCGGCCATCTTCGAGGGCGCCTGGTCGATCGCGCTCAACATCACGACCACGCTGACGAACCGCACATGGGACGCGCCTTGGCCGCAAGGCAGCATCGGTCAGTATTCGACGCGCATCCTCTACGGCATGTCGTGGACGATCATGATGGGGCTCGAGAGCCTCGCGGTCGTCGTCGCTTCGGGCGGCAAGTTCGACTGGCTCGGCGAGGCCGCCTTTCGAACCGACTGGGTCGTTCCGGTGGATCTCCCTGCTTGCCCGCACGTCGGCGCCTGGGGCGGATGCGGGCTCGGCATCGGGTCGTTCAGCTTGCTCCAGATCCGTCCCCTTCGCTCGAAGTGGTGGTACGAGGCGGGCGGCGGATGGATCCAGCAGCGCGTGCTCAACGACGCGCTCCGGACCGTCGCCGAATCGACATGGGTACTGACCCCGATCTCGGCGGTCCGCGAGTTCAAGACCGACCCGGCAAACGACGTCGCCTTCCGTCTGTTCGCGGGGCCCGGCGTCTACTTCGGGATGCACAACGCTCACATGCATCCGACGACGCGCGGAGCGGACCTCTATCCGAACGTCCCGTGGACCGAGATGTACCCGCTCGACGCGGGGATTGGCCCCGGCGCGCGCGTCGAAGGACACATGATCGTCAAGCAGCACCTCGCGCTCGAAGGTGAGCTGGTGATGGCGCCGTTCCTCGTGGGCGGTCCGTCGAAGCACGTGTCGAGCGACGTCGCGCCGCTCGACTTCGAGCGTGAAGGCGTGTCCGTCTGGCGCAAGGTCGGGCTCGGCGTCGCGTGGGACGACCCCGCGCATCTCCCCTTCAAAGCCACGCTCGCGTTCTTCGGGGCCGAGCTCTCCGAACGCCCCGTCGAGAGGATCGGCTACCGTGGCGTCATGCTTCGCTTCGACATCCCACTCAAGGTCCCTACGGAAGACTGATGGCCGCCTCGCTCGCAATTGCTCCCATCACGGCACAGGACACGACTCCCGAGAAGTGGCTCGTGTTCCTCCATGGCATTCTCGGCTCCGGCGCGAACTGGCGGACGTTCGCGCGTCAGATCGTCGCCGCGCGTCCCGAGTGGGGCGCGCTTCTCGTCGATCTGCGCCTGCACGGCGATTCGCAGGACTTTGCCCCTCCGCACACGCTCGCTGCTGCTGCACGTGACATCGTCGAGGCGATCCCGTCGCTGCCCGGCGGAGATCGAACGCCGATCCGCGGCGTGCTCGGCCACAGCTTCGGGGGCAAGGTCGGTATCGAGCTCGCGCGTCAGCTCGCTGACTCTGCGAACGGTCCGATCGAGCAGCTCGTCGTGGTCGACTCGACACCGAGCGCGCGCCCCGACTTCCGCGGCTCGTCCGGCGTGAGGCACATCGTCGAGCTGCTCACGCAGCTCCCCTCCGAGTTCCCGGACCGCAACGCGTTCACCGCGTGGGCGGAGGAGCGCGGCGTCACCCGGCCCACGGCGATGTGGCTCGCGATGAACGTGCGTCCCGTGCCCAACACGACGCGGTTCGAGTTCCGCCTCGACATCCCGTCGATCCGCACGATGATGGACGACTACTTCGTGCAGGACGTCTGGCAGGTCATCGAGAACCCGCCCGGCACGATGAAGACGCACCTCATCACCGGCGGCGACTCGGAGGTGGTCGACGCTGCCGATCTCGAGCGAGCACGCAAGGCGCCGCGCGCCACCGTCGACGTCATCCCGAACGCGGGCCACTGGGTCCACGTCGACGCGCCGGACAAGCTGCGCGAGCTCGTGCTCGGTTACGTCGGCGCCTGAACGCGCGCGGCGGCGGGCTCGTGGTCCACCGCCGCGTCCGTCACTTCACGTCCGCGCAGACCGGAGAGATGGCCGCCGACGTGTTGTCGTCGGTCCGGCACTCCGTCCATGCCGGATGCTCCGGTGAGCCGTCGTCGACGACGGCGTACACGGACGCCGGCTGCGGCCCCGAGCCGAAGACGAAGTCCAGCGGCTCGACCTCCGCGGGGTAGAGCGCTCGCGTCGTCGTGACGGTCCCGAGCTTCGTGCCGCTCCCAGGCGCTCCCGCATAGACGCCGGCCACGACACCGGCGGGGAGCGGCGCTTCGCCGACGTTCCGGACCCGGACGGCGACGCCGGGGCTCGAGCAGAGCGGCGCGAGCGTGGCGACGACGTTCGGGGCGGCGAACTCGCCTCCGGTCTGCTTGTTCTGCCGGAAGTTGTTCAGGCCGCTCTGCTTCCAGTTCACCGGCTCGACCTTCGGGATCGTCCCGTCCTCGAGCACGTTGGTGACGTGATACGCGTGCTCGTTCCAGATGCGCCGCGTCCGGACCCATGCGCCGTTCGTGGGGCCGAAGACGCGCACGCCTGCCTGCGCGGAGACGGCGGGCTCGCCGCCGTCGGGCGCTTCTTCTTCGCAGGTCTTACGGAATGCGTTCGAGACGACGACGATGTCCGCTTGTCCGTCGTTGTCGACGTCCGCGACGACAGGGAACTCGGTGAGGGTCGCGGTCGTGTTGCACACGGACGCGAGCTCCGTGCCCGTCTCGCCGGCGTAGATGCGGAGGCGGTGCTCGTCGGAGTAGACGACCTCCGCCTTTCCGTCGCCGTCGAAGTCGAAGACGGTGCTCCCCGTCGACGCCGAGGAGCAGTCGGTCGTGGACTTGCTCCACATGATGGTGCCGCTGCCGGTGACGCTCGAGTTGACGAGCTTCTTGCCGTCGAACACCACGTATCCGATGCCGCCGGCGAGCCCGATGTCCGGGACGCCGTCGCGGTTGAAGTCGGCGATCGTCGGCGGGCCGCCGCCGTGCAAGTGACCGGAGGTGCCTTCCGGGCAGGTGTTCGGCCCGAAGAGCGCGTTCATGTCGACCGGCTGGCGGACGATCGTGAACTTCTCCGGCTTCGACGCGTCGTAGCGCCAGAGGAGCACGGCATGCTCCTGGTGATCGACCGCGACGACCTCCGGCTTGCCGTCTCCGTCGAAGTCGGCGACGCCTGACCACGGGCCCTTCCAGTCGCTGGTGTCGTGGAGGAACCCGACGTCGGCGACGCCCGTGTCGACGAAGAGCTTGCCGGTAGCGTCGTAGCCGCGTGAGGACGTGACGACGTCGAGCTTGCCGTCCGAGTCGATGTCGCTGACGACGAAGGGGCCGTTCAGCTGCGGAGTGAACGCATGCTTCAGCGTGCCGTTCGCGCCGTTCAGGATCCCGCCTTCGACGATCACCTCGACGTTGCCGTCGCCGTCGAGATCGGCGATGGCCGGCATGAAGCACCACATCACCGGGCTCGACCAGAGGTGCGCTCCGTCCGTGCCTCGGAAGGCGTGGACCCGACCGTCCACGCCGCACGCGACGACCTCGTTGCCGGGCTGGCCGTCGAAGTTTCCGCCGGCGATGTGCTTCGTCGGATTGACGATCGTCGGGTTGTCCGCGTTGGGGACCGTCCACTTCTCGACGAAGGCGCCGCTCACGATCGAGATCGCGCGCAGCTTGCCGTTCGCCGCGTATCCCGTCGTGTTCTCGAACGTCGAGAACACGATCTCCGGGATGTCGCGCGCGCTCACCTTCCCGTCGCAGTCGTCGTCGTCGAGCTCGAGGACGATCGGCGCCATCATGACGTCGGTGGCGAACGGCGGCTTCGTCTGTCCGCCCCAAGCGAACTTCAGCTTCGGGATGAACGTCGGCGCAGGCGGCCTGTACTCGCAGCGATCGAGACAGGTGATGGGACCGCCCGGCGAAGGGCCCGCGTCGGGCGCGCAATCGGGCGGGCGAGGGAGGCAGCGCCCGGTGCGATCGTTCCCGCGGACACACGCTGCGTCCGCTCCCGGACCCTGGGAAGCGCCGGCGTCCACCGTCGTCCCGAGGGCGTAGTCGCAGAACTCGTTCTCGGCGCAGTCCATCGAGTCGGCGCACTCGGCTCCCGGCACGACGCACTGCTGGAACGAGCAGACGCTCCCGGAAGAGCAGCAGACGTCGCCACATGCCAGCGAAGCCGCGCAGCACACGCTTCCCGCGCAGACGCCGCCGTCACCACAGGACTTGCCAGAGGCCTCGCATCCGTCGGCTTCACCACCCCCGTCGTCGAGAGACGTCGATGGTGGTCCCTCGGTCGAGCCGCCGTCGGCGGTGCCCGCCGTGGGATCGTCGCCGCAGCCCTCCAGTGCTCCCCCGACGAGCCCGAGGAGCCCGAGGCCGGCCAGCACACACACGCGTTTCATCATCGAACGCAGTATCGACGAATTCGTCGACGTTGCGTGATCCACTTCCGCAGTCCGGCGCTATCGAGTGGGACAACGGCACGACGTACCGTACGGGCTCTTACGGTTACGGCGCGAAAGAGGGGCGAACCGCTCGACGCATCGGCAAGTCGTGCGACCAGCTCGCGGCGGGCGGTGCGGGCGGTGCGGGCGTCAGGGCTGGCAGGCGTCGCTCCGAGGCGCGTCGACGTAGGCTTGGCCGAGCGCCGTGAGCTGTCCGTCCGCGCCGAGGAGGTCGACGTGGGCGACGTTGTTCGCACGTCCGGCGAACCACGCGTAGCGCTCGATGCGCGGATCGCTCTCGAGGTAAGCGACGGCGTCGACGAGGAACGCCCGCTGCTCGTCGGCGTTCTTGGCGTCGTCACACGCAAATTCGGTGAGCCAGATGGGCTGAGAGAAGCGCGCTTCGAACGTCTTCAGGTGATTGATCATCCACTGCGCGTGATTCCCGTTCTCGCCCTTGCAACCGACGTACAGGTGCACGCCAATGGCGTCGACGCGGCAGTCCTTGCAGCTCGCGAAGAAGTCATCGAGGTACGCGAACGGATCGGTGTCATGGCAGCCGCCGCCGCAGAAGTTCACGGCGGGGGAGACGAGGCGGAGGCCTTTGGCATCGGCGACGGCTTGGACCTGGGGCCAACGCGCAGCCGCGTCGGCGGCCGACATGTTCGCCTGCTCGTGGAAGTTGGGCTCGTTGAAGCCCAGCAGCGTCGTCGCGCCCGGGAGAAGACGCTGCTGGACCTGCGCGGTGTCGACGTTGCCGCCCCATACCATCGGCACGTATTCGAGCCCGATGGTCCCGAAGACGTCGCGCACGCCGTCGTCGGGGACGAACGCCCAGTTGTACCACCAGGAGACGCCCTTCGAGAGCGCCTGCATGTCCGCTTGCGAGTGATACCCGTATGCGACGCCACGCTTGCATCCTGCACGCGGTCCGTCCGCGGGAGGGACGACGCCGCTGCTCGTGCCGCCGGACGATCCAGGCTTGCCGTCCGCGGGGGGCGTCGAGCTTCCGCCGGAGGTTCCCGAGGAGGTTCCCGAGGACCCGCCCGGAGCCGGCTCGCTCGTGCTCGAGCATGCGACGAGGACGCCGAACAGCGCTGCAACGCGGAGGCGATTCATGTCTGCGTCCTGTCACCGCCTGCGCCGCGATCCGTGTCGAAATCGACTGGCATCAGAAGTGGTAGCTGGCGAAGAGGGCCACACGTAGGCCCACGGCCGACACGCGAAACAAGGGCTCGCTCGGTCCGTCCGCGAGGATGACGAAGTCCGGCCGGGTGAGCGGCACGACGAGCGAGCCTTCGACCTCGAGGGCGGGGCCGCTCGTGTTGCCGGGAGCTCGCACGAGGACCAGCACGCCGGGCTCGAGCGCGACGAGGAGCGCGGTCTGGCGGTAGCTCTCCGCCATGCCCGTGCCTTGCCCGGCGATTCGCGTGCCGCGAACGCCTCCACATCCGTATGCCGCGAGCGCCGGCAGCGCGTGGCCGACGCAGCCGCGTGCGCCGATCGCTGCGAGCGAGAAGTCTGCGCCCACGTCGCGAACGCGTGCGAGCGACGCGCTCGCGTGAGGAAAGAGCTGCGCGCTGGCGTCGACGCGCAGCGCACGCCACGTGACGCCGCCGCCCACGCCGATCCCCAGGGCGAGCCCCGGGACGAGCGCGCGCTCGAGCGCGGCGCCTGCGAAGACGAATGGCCGAACC
The DNA here is from genome assembly GCA_023423895.1 of Pseudomonadota bacterium. GTDB lineage: Bacteria > Myxococcota_A > Polyangia > Polyangiales > Polyangiaceae > Labilithrix. Next base: position 5,245 of record JAFAER010000139.1, on the reverse strand, counting down.
GGCGAAGGACGTGGCGTCTCGGCGGGGAGCTCTTCCCGCGGCGGTGCGGGTGCCGGCGGCGGTGCGGGTGCTGGCGGGGGCGCCTCGTCGGGTGCAGGCTCATCGTTCGCGAGCGCGTCGTCCGCCCGCGTGGCGGCTTGGGGATCGAGCGCAAGCGCGACGAGGAGCGCCGTCGCCCGCGCGATCGAAGGGCAGGACGACGCGCGGAGCGTGCGCGTGCCCGACGCGGCGCCTGACATCGCGATGTCGACGATCCACGTGCCGTCGTCTTGACGTACCGATGCGGAGACCTGAAGGGGGACCTGGCGAGTGGCGCGCGGCGCCGACACGAGGCGCTCGACGGCGCGAACGACCCAGGCGCGATCGGGGCAATCCGTGGGAGCAGACCACTGAAGATCGAGCGAAGACTGCGCGTGCGCGCGCATCGTCACGAACAACGAGGCGAGAGTGACGGCAAGCACGAAGCATCGTCGAAGGATCGCGGCGCACCTGCCTTCGCTGAAAAGAACGAGGCGCGAGCCCTCGCGTTTTCCTCCTCGTTCCGCCTCCCGCGGCTGCATCGCCGCGGAGTCTACGTCCGGCGCGGCGTCTTTACGGCGACAAACATGCACCCTTGACGCGCGCCACGAGCGGCGACGTCGGGTTCTGCGCGACGAAGCGCTGGGCGAGCGCAGGGCCGTCGCTCCGCTTAGCTTCACATGAAGCGATCGCGCGAAGGCCCTCACGCTCGACGGCGAGCGCTCCGCGTGGATGCTCGCGGCCGTGACGGCCGAGGACGGTCAGCGCTCCGCTCGCGTCGCCGCGCTCGAGCGCACGTTGTGCCTGCGTGAGGAGCGCGAGCTCCGCCTCGACGTCGTGCGCGACCGCGCGCGGGTGCGACGACCGGGGCGCCGCCGTGCGACTGGCTCCTTTCGGGGGAACGGCGGCGACCGCTTCGTTCGAACGAGGGCTCGACGCGGTCGACGGTTCTGCGGCGGGGACACTCGGCGAAGCAACGGAGCCAGGCGTCGGAGTCGAGGGAGGAGCTTCGTCGCTGGTCGGCGCAATGGATATGGCCGCCTGGCTCTCGGCGGATGTCTCCGGCGCGGCCGCGTTCGCCGCTGCCGCGTGGCTCGCGGGCAGGGCCTCCGGCGCTCGACCGGCCCCGAAGCCCATCGCTGCGCCTGCCGCCGCACCGGCGACTCCGAGCGCGACGACGGCGAGGCCGATCTTCCAGCCCGCGGTCAGCACGGTCGCCGTGCCTGCCGCTTTCGCGACGGCGCCGGACTTCGCGACGCCAGCCGCCGCAGCGCCGACGCCTGCACCGGCAACGGACGACGTGACGGTAGCGAGCACGCGTCGACGGTCCTCCGCCGTCGGTTCGTCCGCGACGCGGAGCACGTCGAGCCACCTTTGCTCGTCAGGGCCGAGCTCGTCCATCACGTCCTCCTCTGCTTCGCGTGGAATCGGTTCACGGCCGCGGCGAACTCCGCGCGCGCTGCGCGAAGCCGGGCATATGCCGTGTTGAGATTGGTCTGCGTGGCCTCTGCCGCCTCGGGCACGGTCATGCCTTCGAGCTCGACGAGGACGAGCATCGTGCGTTTGTCGTCGTCGAGCTGCGCGAGCAGCGCGTGCGCGATGCGCGCGGCCTGCGCTCCGCTCGCCGCCTCGTGCGGATCGGTGGAGGCGTCGATCAGGACCTCCGAGTCGAGGTCGGTGAGAGGCGCGTCTTTGCGCTTCGTCGTCCGCCGCCGCATGAGGACGACGTTGTGGAGTATCCCGTAGACCCATGTCTTGAGCGACGATCGGCCCTCGAACTCCGGGAGCCGCTTGTGGACGACGACGAACACGTCCTGGCACACGTCATCGAGCGCGGCTTCGGGAACGCCCAGCCGGCGGGCGACGCGCCAGACGAAAGGGAAGACCTCCTCGTACACCCTGTGGAAGTCGTGCTGCGGCCGCTCGGCGGGAGGCGGCTCGATCATGCCGGCCGACGCGGAGGCGCCGTGCTGCACGACGTCACGCGTGGACTGGTCGCCGTGCACGCTCGAAGGGCTCACGAGGAGGATGTTGCCGCAAGAGGCCAGTTCCGTGTCGCGATCCGCACGGGCGCGAACGATCGTAGGGCATGCTATCTGCTCATCGATGGCTACCGCGCTCGGTCGAGCTCGAGCGGCATGGCTCAGCGTGGCATGCCTGGCGGCGGCTTGCAGCTCCGGGCCGATCCCGCTGGGGCGCCTCGACGGCACCGACGCTTCTCCGAGCACGATCGACGCCGGCGGGAGCATCGAGGCGGGGGACGATGATCCGTGCGTGCCGCCGGCGCCGACGCGCCACTTCACGTTCGACGGCGTCGGAACCGAGATCGTGGACGCGCGCGGGGGTGCGTCCGGGCGAGCTCATGGGACCGCGACACTCGACGGTTCGGGCGTCCTCCGGCTGAACGGCGGAGACGACTACGTCGACCTGCCGAACGGCATCCTCGCGGGCCTGACCGAGGTGAGCGTCGCGGTGTGGATCCGGCGCCTCGGCGGGGGTGGCTACACGCGCATCTTCGACATCGGGACGAGCAGCCTCGGTGAAGACCCGCCCCTCGGCGAGGCGGCGACGGGGCGCTCGTACTTCGCGGCGACGCCGGCGACGGGCAACGTCCCTTCGGGCGTGGCGGTCCTCATGAGCACCGACGGCCCGCCGAACGAGGTCGCCGCATCGAGCGACGTCGGCCTCGACGACCGCATGCAGCTCATCGTCGCCGTCGTCGGTGGCGAGGGGCTCTCCCTCTATTCCGGCGCGACGCTCGTCGCGCGCGTGCCGCTCACCATCCCGCTGTCGTCGATCGTCGATCACAACGCGTGGCTCGGCCGCTCGCAATACGCCGCCGATCCGCACATCGAAGCCGAATACGCCGACCTCCGCATCTTCGACCGCGCGCTCACCGCCTGCGCCGTCGCGAAGCTGGCCGCGGACGGCCCGAACCCTTGATCGTTGGCGAGTGCAGCGGCGTCGCGTCGAGGCCGCCTTGACGTCAACCGAATGCGAGCTACGGCACTACAGAGTGCCGGAGCATGGCGTGACCATCCATTCGGCCGACTACTTCCACTCAGGAAATCCTGCGGAGCACTGACAATGCGCGCGGCGGCTACGCTGATTCTGCCCGTCGGCTTCGTGATGGTGCTGGCATGTTCGAGGTCGGGGGAGCACGCGAGCTCGGAGGACGAGGCGGGAGACGCTTCGCTGGAGGGGGCTCCGTCCGAGACCTCGACGTCGGAGGTGTGCGTGCTGGACGCCGGCAGTTGTGGTCCCAGCCCTTATTGTTGCAGTCCCATGACCGGCTGGCGTGTCCATCTCGACGCCGGCTGCTTGGAGGCCACCAGAACAGCTCTCGCATGCCGAGGAACGCACCCTCCGTCCGAGGGCATCTGCGTGAACAACGGTGAAGTCGGCTGTTATGTCCGGAGCGGTCCCGAAGGGAAGGAGTTTTTCCGGACGCCCTTTACGTGGACGTTTCGCGACTCGGGCGACCTCGAGCCGTGCTCCGACGCGATCTACAGGCTGGTCATGTCGAGCGACATACGAGGGGATTGTCCCGAGTGAGCTCGACGCGGGCGAGAGCGAAGCCGAATACGCCGACCTCCGGATCTACGATCGCGCGCTCACGGCCTGCGCTGTCGCGAAAGCTGGCCGCCGAAGGCCCGAACCCTTGACCGCGGACGGCGCGCGACTTGTCGGGAGCGCGGAGTACAAAGCGGCGCGAGCTCGGACCGGGCACCCACGAGGGTGGCCGATTCGAGCTCGCCAGCGCTCACCTCACGCGACGTGATGACGCGTCACTCTTCGATGCAGTAGAGGGCTCGCGCGTAGTCACACGTGCCGGCTCCCTGGTTGAACCAGGAGTGCCACGTCTGCACGGCCGTGCCCGTATGCCCCTTCGCGATGTTGAAGTCCGACGTGCTCGTCGTCCAGTTGAGGCACGTGTTTGGGCTCGCGGTCGCGCCCCACACGACGCCGGTCCAGACCTGGTTCGTGTTGCTGTAGGTGTAGACGGTTCCGAACTGATCCTGATTGATCGTCGCGTCGAGCGTCGAGCTCGAGAGGAGCTGCGTCCAGTTCTTTGCCACTACGGTGCCATCCATGCGGACGAACTTTCCGTCGGTCAGGAGATAGTCGCTCGGCTTCGTCGTCGAGCTGCCGATGAGCGCCTTGAAGTTCTTGCCCGCGATCGTCGGATTGCTTCCCTTGGCCAACTGGCACTTCGCGTGAGCGCCGCTCACCCCGCCGAGGTTGCCGGTCCACTTGCCCGCCGTCATGAAGATGATGCGCGAGCGCACCGGGGGAGCGTCCTTGCAGAGCCACGCCGTCTGCGTGATCTCGGCGCCGTCGAGAATGCCGTTGCGGTTCGTGTCGAGGCCGGCATCGATCCGGATGCCACCGCCCTCGCAGTTCGTCGTGCCCTCGGCGGCGACGGAGGACTTCACGAGCGACGTGTAGCCCGTCGAGCCCGCGTCGCCCTTGTCGCCTTCGACGCCGGCGTCGCCCTTCTCGCCCTTGTCGCCGGTCTCGCCCTGCGGACCCGTCGGGCCCTTGTCGCCGGTCGGACCGGCATCGCCCTTCTCGCCCTTGTCACCGGTCTCGCCCGTGTCGCCCTTCTCGCCCTTGTCGCCCGTGGCGCCCTTGTCGCCGAAGAGGCCCTTGTCGCCGACCGCTCCGACGATGCCGAGCGCGCCCTTGTCGCCGATCTCGCCCTGCGGGCCGGTCTCGCCCTTGTCACCGGTCGCGCCCTTCGCGCCCTTGTACCCGGTCTCGCCCTTGTCGCCCGCGTCGCCCTTGTCGCCGGCCTCGCCCTTGTCGCCGCGCGGCGCGTCCGGGAAGATGACCTGCTGCCACTGGCCGTCGAGGCACGCGACGATCTGCTTCTCGTCGACGACGTACGCGAGCGCAGCCTCGTTCGACGCGTCACACACGGGGAGCTGGCCGCGCGTGCTCACCTGGAGCTCGTCGAGCGACATGCCCGTGGCTGCCCGCTCGCGGGGAGACGCGTCGTTGCTGCAGCCTCCCACCACCGCCGAGACCATCGCCACGAGAGCCAGGGAAACACTCACACCGATCGTTCGCATCGACTCAATTCCTGCCTTTCACGCTTCTTCAACTACGGGCGGAGAATCCGGCGGATAAGCTCCGGATACAGAGCTTCGACGCGTTCTCGTCCTCGCCCTCACCCTCTACAAAATGAGTGCGCCGCCGGGCCTCACGCCCCCCCGCCCCCTCC
>JAFAER010000212.1 GCA_023423895.1 Pseudomonadota bacterium | reverse complement strand
CGCGTGGACCGAGCCCAACGTCGGAAGCCAGGACCCCTGAGACGCCTGACGCCTCTGAAGGCGCCCACGTTCACCGCCCAGCCTGGAGCCTGGAGCCTGGAGCCTGGAGCCTGGAGCCTGCAGCCCCTCCAGCCCCCGAAAGCGAGCGGCCGCCCGAGCAGCGCTCCTCAACGTCAAAGACAGCAACAAACTTGTCCCCTTGACCTCTACCTAGGTACGTGAGAACGAGCTTTCGCGGTGCTTTCTCTCTTCCGCCTGGTGCGTTCCAGTGGACGAGGGCGTGTCTCACAAGACACATCCGTACCCAGCATCGACCTTGTCTTTCCGACGTGATGCACGCGGCCCAGAAGTTGGATTCCGCAACCCCGAGGTGAACACGGATGAGCAAGCGGCGTGTGGGGGTCTTGATGGGTGGGACGAGCGCGGAGCGGGAGATCTCGCTCCGCACCGGTGAGGGTGTCGCCAAGGCGCTCGAGTCCCGTGGCCACGACGTCGTTCGCGTCGTCCTCGGCGCTGGGAAGCCGGCCGATCAGGTCGTGCGCGAAGCATCGATCGACGTCGCGTTCCTCGCGCTCCATGGCCGTCTCGGCGAAGACGGCTGCATTCAGGGCATGCTCGAAATGATGGGCATCCCGTACACCGGCTCGAGCGTGCTCGGCTCGGCGCTCGCGATGGACAAGCTGAAGGCGAAGGAGATGTTTCGCCTCCACAACATCCCGACGCCGCCGTACTACGTCGCGACGGACGCCGACCTGCTCGATCTCGAGGAGATCCACGGCAGCTTCGGCTTCCCGGTGATCGTGAAGCCGCGCGGCGAGGGTTCGTCGGTCGGTCTCACGATGGCGAAGGACATCGATGAGCTCCGCGCCGGTCTCGAACGCGCGCTCGAGCACGATCGCTTCGCGCTCGTCGAACGCTTCGTGAAGGCGACCGAGGTGCACGTCGGGATCCTGGACGGCCGCGTGCTCGGCGCCATCGAGGTGGTGCCGAAGAGCGGCCTCTACGACTACACGGCGAAGTACACGCCCGGCGAGACGGACTACATCCTTCCGCCGCGCATCGCCCCGACACGCGCGCGTGGCGTGATGAACCTCGCGGAGCGCGCGGCGCGTGCGCTCGGTGTCAGCGGCGCCTGCCGCGTCGACCTGCTCGTCACCGAGGGCGAGAACGAATACGTGCTCGAGGTGAACACGCTGCCCGGAATGACGCCGACGTCGCTCCTGCCGAAAATCAGCGAGCATGCGGGCATCGACTACGCGTCGCTGTGCGAGGCCATCCTCGACGGCGCCACGCTCCACGCCAGCCCCGCCCTCACGGGGAGGCGCGCCGGCGACGAGCGCCCCAAGTCCGGCGTGACGTTCCGGCAGAGCGATCTCTCGCTCGTGCAGGAGCCGGTGCGCAAAGTCGTCTGAGCTCGTCCGTCAGCGGAATGCGAGGTCGAGGACGAGCCCGTGTGCTCGCTCTCGACCTCGTCTTCGTTGAGCCTCCGGCGCGCCGACTGTCGGGCGAGCGCTGCCGGCGCGGCAGCGGCTCGCGATCAATCGCGATCAATCACGGAAGAGGAGCTTCGAGAGCTCTGCCCAGCGAGCCTCTTCTTCGTCGTCCCGCGCTTCGCCCTTCGCCTCGAGCGCGCGCTGCTCCGCGTCGGCGGCGAGGAACTGCTCGCGGGTGAGAAGGGCGGTCGTCCCGCCGAAGTAGCCGTGACGGTCGCGGTAGTCGAGGAAGCGCTTGTGCGTCTCGGAGTCCACGTCGTGAGGGTATAGCACCCCGAAACGCGGCCTAGAAAGACGAGGCCGACTGCGGACCATGATAGGCTCGTGAGAGGCGATGTCCGAGGACGACGACCTCCCACGGCTGCTCAGCGGCCGCTACCGGCTCGAAGCGACGCTCGGGCACGGCGGCATGGGCATCGTCTATCGCGGGACCGACCTCATGATGAAGAGGCCGGTCGCGGTGAAGTTGATCCGCGCGGTCGACGGCGTCGAGCTCGACGACGAGATCGCCGGTCGGTTCCTCCGCGAGGCGAAGAACACGGCGCGCCTCCAGCACGAGCACATCATCGAGGTGTTCGATCTCGGTAGGAGCGACGAAGGCGGCCTCTACTTCGTCATGGAGCTGCTCGAGGGCGAGTCGCTCTCGGCGCGCCTTCGGCGGGAAGGGCAGCTCTCTCCGGAGACGACGGTGCACATCGCGCGGCAGATCTGCGACGCGCTCCAGGTGGCACACACGGCGGGCGTCGTGCATCGCGATCTCAAGCCGGCGAACATCATGCTGCTGTCGCGGGCAGGGGACGACGACTACGTGAAGGTGCTCGACTTCGGCGTGGCGAAGTCGACGACCGGCGATCAGGACACGCAGCTCACGCACACGGGCATGCTCGTCGGAACCGTCGACTACATGGCGCCCGAGCAGATCATGGGCAAGCCGGTCGACGGGCGCACGGACGTCTATGCGCTCGGCGTCGTGCTCTACAAGATGCTCAGCGGGAAGCCTCCGTTCAAGGACACTGGCGTTCCCGCGCTCATCCACGCGCACCTCAACACGATGCCGAAGCCGCTCATCGAGGCGACGACCGGCGTACCCAACGAGCTCGATCACGTCGTCCTTCGCTGCCTCGCGAAGAACCCTGACCGTCGCTTCGAGTCGATGGCGGAGCTCGCACGGGCCCTCGCGCATGCGGTGATGCCCGACTCCGGCCTCGTCGATCTCGAGTACGGCGGCTCGAGCGACGATGACATCTACGGCGAAGGCGAAAAGACCGCGGTCGCGCGTTCGTACACCGACAGACCATCGGGCATGACGCGCGGGGGGCGATCGATTCACGACGCGCTCCCGGACGACGCGACCGTGAACGAACGGGTGAACGAGTTCGAGGATGCGACCATTCGCATCGACCGTCCGCTGTCGATGAGGCCTGCGCTGCCCGGCGGGGGTGGCGGCTTGCCGATGACGCCGCGCGGAGCCGTCCCGCCCATGCCTTCTCCGGCCGTCCGGGCGCCAGCGATCCATCAGGGGCCGCACGCGCCGCTCTTCCCGGAAGAGGTGGTGACGTCGAAGCGTCAGGTTCCGGACGAGGTCTGGCGATTGGAGCCGAAGGCCTGTGCGATGTGCCAGACCGTGAACGCGCCTCACGTTCGTGCCTGCGTCGCTTGCGGCGTCTCGCTGGCGAGCGACGAGCAGGAAGCGGTCCGCGTGCGCACGGGCATGGCCCTCAACGTGAACGCGCCGATGCCGCCGCCGTCGTCCGGCACGTACGACATGGGAATGCGCGCGTCGTCGCCGTCGCATCATCCGAGCGGGCCGTACGGTCCGCCGTCGCCGCTGCACGGTGTGCCCGCCGCCACGCACTGGATCCCGCATCAGTCGCCTCCGCCGGTCGAACCGCCGCGAACGATGTGGCAGCGGTTCTTGACGTGGACGGGCCTGCGAAACCGCTGACGGTGGGACGTCGTCACGCCGTCGGGCCGAGGCGTTCGCGCGGCGGGAGCGTCAGGCGAGAGGCGGAGCAGGTCCTCGCGGCGCGGCGAAGCCCTTCTTGCCCTTGTCGCCCTTCGCCATGTCGTCGGCGTTCTTCTTCGCGCGTCGCATCGACATGAGCACGTAGCCGAGCGCGAAGACTCCGGCGGCGAGCAAGCCGATCCCGAACCAGCGCTTCGCCGTGAAGCCCTCGGTCACGTCGCCGCCGCCGCCGTCGCGACCGCCGACCGATCCGATCGGCCCACCGCCGCCGCTGCCGCCGGACTCCGCGGAAGACCCGCTCTCGCGCGAAGGTTTGCCGGAGCTCGAGCCGCCTCCGCTCTCGCCGGCGGCGCCGCCGACCCCGCCGACGCTGACCTTTGCAGCCGCCGTGGCCTTGTCGCCGCCGCCTGACGAGGAGCCGGAGCCGGACCCGCCGCCGCCTCGCCCAGCGCCGCTGCCTTTTCCGCCGCCACCACCTCCGCCACCGCCGCCTGACGAGGAGCTGCTCTCGCCGCCCGAGACCGTGTCTCCGGCGACGTTGCTTCGTTTGCCGAGCGCGCTGCCGAGGAGCTTCCACGATCCGGCTGCGAGCAGCAGCACGGCGACGAGGATGACGGCGTACTCGACGGTCGTGGCGCCGCGCGCCCCGATCGCGGGTCCGAGCACACGTCGGAAGATGCGCCTCGCAGAGCGGTTCGAAGAGCTCATGGCCTCGGTCCTCGTCCCCGCACGCGGCGGGCCGGTCGTGATCATACAAAAACCGTAGAGGATTGCCCTATGCTCTGCGCCCGTGGCGTCGGCGAACGCCCCGGAGGGGGAGGACACGGAGCTCGAGCTCGCCCGGACCCGGGAAGTGACGAAGCGTTGTGGGGCGACCGTCGCGGTTCGCGCGGTCTCCTGCACGTTTGGCGCAGGGAAGATTCACGCGATCTGCGGCGAAAATGGAGCCGGAAAGACCACGCTACTCAAGCTGGTTGCTGGGATGTCCGAGCCGGACGAGGGCGAGGTCTTCGTCGGGGGCGTGGCGCTCGACCCCCACACACCGAAGGAAGCCATCGCGCGCGGCGTTGCGATGGTCGTCCAGCACTTCGCTTTGGTGCCGGTCTTCACGGCGCTCGAGAACATCATCCTCGGCGCGGAGCCTGCGAGCCGTCTCGGGATGCTCGATCTCGAAGCGGCTCGCTCACGCGCGCTGAAGATCGCCTCCGATCTCGGCGTGAAGATCCCGCTCGACACGCCGGTCGAGGACCTCGGTGTCGGCGATCGGCAGCGCATCGAGATCGCGCGCGCGCTCTTTCGCGACGCACGGCTCGTCATCCTCGACGAGCCCACTGCCGTCCTCACGAAGTCCGAAGCGTCCGCGCTCTACACGACGTTGCGGCGGTTGGCGAACGACGGGAAGGGGATCGTCGTCGTGACCCACAAGATGGACGAGGTCCGCGCCCACGCCGACGTCGTCAGCGTGATGCGCCGCGGCGAGCTCGTCTTCACACGGCCGCTCGATCGCAAGGGCGACGTCGATGCGCAGATCGAAGCGGTTACGTCCGCCATCATGGGCGCGGTCGCGCGCCGCTCGTCCGAGCACGACCGGCCACTTCCCGAGCGGGATGACGCGACCGGCGAGGCCGTGCTCGTGATGAAGGACGTCGACGTCGGTCGCTCGCTCGTGTCGGCATCGCTGACCGTCCACGCTGGTGAGATCGTCGGCATCGCGGGTGTGGCGGGCAACGGCCAGACGGAGCTCGTCGCGCTGCTCGCGGGTGACGTCGCTCCGTCACGTGGGACCATTGCTGCGAGCGCAACGGCGGTGGTCCGGGAAGACCGGCAGACGGAAGGGCTCGTGCTCGATGCGCCGCTGCGCGACAACCTCATGCTCGGCGAGCTTCATCACTACGCGCGCTGGGGCATGCTCGGGCCGCTCGACCAACGTGCGCTCGAGCGTGAAGCGCGGGCGCGCTTGGAGCGGTCGGGCGCGCCGGTTGATCTCGATCGAACGGCGAGATCGCTCTCGGGCGGGAACCAGCAGAAGATCGTCGTCACACGGGCGCTCGCGCGGGATGCCAAGCTCATCGTCGCGGCCCAGCCGACGCGCGGCGTCGATCTCGCGGCCTCGCTCGACATCCACGCGGATCTCGTCGCTGCAGCGCGCCGCGGGGCGGGCGTCGTCGTCATCAGCGCCGACCTCGACGAGCTGCGGAAGCTCTCGCGGAGGATCCTCGTGCTGGCGCGTGGCCGCTTCGTCGCGGAGCTGCCGCCGACGGCGACCGACGACGAGATCGGCCGGCTCATGCTGGGGCTCTCCGGCGAAGCGGCACCTGCCGCGAACGCTCGTGAGGACGCCGCGCCGTGAGGGCCGCGCGCATCTTGTCGACGCCGGCCGTCGCCGGGGTTGCGGCCGGGTGGCTCGCGTTCTGTCTCCTGGTCTGGGCTTACGGCGCGTCGCCGCGCGACATGGCGGCTCTCCTCTTCGATGGCACGTGGGGCACGAGCTATGGAGCGGGGCAGGTCCTGTTCAAGGCGACCCCGCTCCTCTTCACGGGCCTTGCCGTCGACCTTGCGCTCCGCGCGGGCCTCTTCAACATCGGCGCAGAGGGTCAGCTCGCCGTCGCGAGCCTCGCCGCGGGCGTGGTCGGATCGCGTCTGCCTGGCTCGACGCCGTTCGTCATCGCGCTCCCGGTGACGCTCGCCGCGGCGATGGCGGCCGGCGCCGTATGGGCTCTCGTTCCGGCTCTGCTCAAAGGCCGCTTCGGCGCGCATGAGGTCATCTCCACGATCATGATGAACCGCATCGCCGACGGTTTCGTCGGCCTGCTCGTGGCGAGCGGGCTCGCGCTCACGGGAACGGTGCG
>JAFAER010000118.1 GCA_023423895.1 Pseudomonadota bacterium | reverse complement strand
TCGTCCAGCTCGTCTTCACCGTCCGGCGGATCGAACACGCCTCGCGCGAGCAGCCCGTTCACGAGCGTTCCGCTCTCGTGCCCACGTGCGGGGTGAACGACGAGCCCGGGAGGCTTGTCGAGCACGATGACCGCGTCGTCCATGAACACGACGTCGAACTCGACGCCGGCGTCCGCCATGGCGGTCGTGCGCGGCGGCGGCTGCGGCTGCACGTCGATCCGCGCTCCCTCGCGGAGCTTCTCCGAGGGCTTCTTGATCGCGCCGTCGACCTTGACGCCGCCTTGCTCGATCCAGCGCTGGAGCTCGGAGCGGGACGGTCCGCCGTCCATCGCCGAAAGCGTCGATGCAAGGAACCGGTCGAGCCGGGTGCCCTCTGCTTCGCGCGGGACGACGAGGAGGATGGGTCGCATCGGCTTCGCTTCCTCGTCCGGCCCGGTTCACGCGCGTCCCAGACGAGACCGACGGACAGGCGAGTCAGGCGGTGGCAAGCGCGTGGTCGCGCTACCAGATCCTCGACTTGATGTGGCCCTTGGCTTTGATGAGGATGTCCACGAGAGCCCGATCGTAGAAGTTCTTCGGGTAGAGCTCGGGCGCAACGCGGCGCTTGTAGAGCGCACGGCCCTCCTCGATCTCCTCCGCGAGCGTCTCGAAGAGGTTGTCGTTCGTGATGCCGTTGACGATCTTCTCTTCGTTGTAGAGCGAAAGATCGCTCGCGATCGCGCGGGCCAGACGGCGGGCGGCTTCCTCGGTCTCGATGAGCGGCATCGTTGAATCTCCTCAGCCAGGCATTCCGCCCCTCGCGCGCAACGAACGAGACGCGAGCGAGATGCGGACGGCCAGTATCGCGAAGGCACGAGGAGGATGTCAAAGGGGCCGCACCGGCGCGGCCCTTTCGCCGGTCGGCTGTTCGTTTTTGCCTCTGACGCCGTTTCCCGCGCCGCCGTTCCGTGCGCCCCCGCGCCAGCTCCGCCGGTCCCGGCGCTGTCAACGCGGTCGGCGCCGGCCGGGGCTCCCCCGAACGCACGAGAGGCCCGCCATCGTCGGATCGCGAACCGCGACCAGATTCTGATAGAACCGTTCTTCGAATGGGCCCGAACTTCCCGACGCTTGCTGCAGCGATCGAAGACGCCGCCAAGGCGGATCCGACGCTCGGGTTTCGCTTCGTCTCCGAAGACGGAGTCCCCGGCTTCGGCAACCGTGCGGAGCACCCGGGCGCCGGGTCGACGAGCGAGGCGTCCTTCTCGTACACCGCGCTCGAACGAGCGAGCGCTCGCTACGGCGGAGCCCTTCAAGCGCTCGGCTTGAAGAAGGGCGACCGCGTCGCGCTCATCTGTCCAGCAAACGAGGACTTCGTCCTCTGCTTCTTCGGTGCGATCCGGGCCGGCATCGTGCCCGTCCCGATCTACCCGCCGCTCGGCCTCGGCCAGCTCCAGGGCTACCTCGACAACACGCGCCACATCGTCGCGAAGAGCGGCGCCCGAGCGCTCGTGACGACGGCGCAGATCAAGCGACTCCTCGGCACCGTCCAGGCGTCGGCGCCGTCGCTCGAACAAGTCGTCGCCGTCGAGGCCATCCGCGAATCGCTCGAGACGCTCCGACCCGAGAAGATCGATCCGAGCGACGTCGCGTTCCTCCAGTACACGAGCGGATCGACCTCGCGACCGAAGGGCGTCACGCTCACGCACGAGAACCTGATGGCCAACGTCCGCTGCATCATGCAGGACGGCCTCAAGGCGACGCCCGAAGACAGGGGTATCTCGTGGCTGCCGCTGTACCACGACATGGGGCTCATCGGCTTCGTGCTGTCGCCCGTCGTGCACCGCATTCCGATCGTGTTCCTGCCGCCGCTGCTCTTCTTGAAGCGGCCCATCTCGTGGCTCCAGGCGTTCACGCGCCACAAGGGGACGATCGCCTACGCGCCCAACTTCGCGTTCGCGCTCTGCGTGAAGCGGATCCGCGAGCGCGAGCTCGAGAACATCGACCTGTCCTCGTGGCGCGTCGCCGGTTGTGGCGCCGAGCCGATCCGCCCGGAGACGCTCGAGGCGTTCGCAGAGAAGTTCGCCGGAGTCGGCTTCAAGAAGACGGCTCTCCTTCCCTCGTACGGAATGGCCGAGTCGTCGCTCGCGATCTCGTTCACCGAGCTCGGCGAAGGCATGAAGACGCTGTCGGTCGACGGCGAGACGCTCTGGAGCGAGAACACGGCCAGACCCGTCCCGGAGGACGATCCGCGCGCCGTGCGCCTCGTCTCGTGCGGTCCGCAGTTCCCGCTCCACGAGATCGCGGCATTCACACCCGACGACACGACGGGCGACGCTCGCCTTCCCGAGGACAAGGTCGGCGAGCTCCGGATCAAGGGCCCGAGCGTGATGAAGGGCTACTGGGAGGATGCCGAGCGGACGCGCGAGACGTTCGCAGGCGGCTGGCTCAAGACGGGCGACCTCGGGTTCCTCCACGAGGGACGCGTGTACATCTGCGGTCGCTCGAAGGAAGTCATCATCGTCAACGGGCGGAACTACTACCCGCAGGACATCGAGTGGGAGGCCAGCCGCGCCGAAGGCGTGCGCAAGGGCAACGTCATCGCGTTCGGCGCGCGCGACAACATCGAGCGCGATCGCGAACGCGTCGTGGTGGCGTTCGAGTGCCAGGACGCCGCGCGCACCGCGGAGGCCAAAGACCTCGCGCAGGAGAAGCACGCGATCGTCCAGGCTGTCCGGAAGCTCGTACAGGAAGGCATGGGGCTGACGCTCGACGACGTCGTGCCGCTCGCTCCCGGCGTGCTGCCGAAGACGTCGAGCGGCAAGCTCCAACGCGCGAAGACCCGCGAGCTCTACGAGAGCGGCGAGCTCACACAGCGGAAGGCGCCACGCGCCGAGGACAAGCTCGGCGTCCTCAAGGAAGCCGCCAAGAGCCAGCTCTCGTATTTCAAGCTCGCCGTCCTCGGCGGTCGCAAGAAGCCCTGAGTCGCTGACGGGCTGCCGGCCATCGTGTGAGCAGCGTGCCGCGCGTTCGTCGTAACGCGCCGGCGTGAGCCGACTCGCCCTGGCTGCCAACGCGCCTGGCCCTATGGGGCCTGCGCGGGTCCGACGCGACGTCCGGGCCGATGTGCGCGCGCCCGAGCGTCATCCGCGCGAGCGAGAAGGCGCGCCCCGGGCACGGTTGCAGTTTGGAATGGTTCTCATTAACGTTTGGTTCTCGATGCAGGCCCGGTCCGATCTCGTGCTGGCAGAGCTCAAGCGTGCGGGGATGAAGCTCACGCCGCAACGCATGGCGATCGTGCGCGAGCTCGCAGACGACTGCACGCATCCCACGGCCCACGAGCTGTTCGACCGCCTTCGTCCGGCGTTCCCGACGATGAGCTTCGCGACCGTCTACAACACGCTCGACGCGCTCGCGAAGCTGGGCATGGTCGGCTCGCTTCGCCTCGGTTCGGCCGTCCGCTTCGACCCGAACACGACCCCGCACCACCACGCCGTCTGCGATTCGTGCGGGCTCGTCGTCGACCTTCCGGCTCCTCCCCCGTCACCTTCACTGAGAACGAGCATCGAACGAGAGTTCCACTTCGAAGTCCGCATCGAGGAACGAACCTATCGCGGTCTCTGTGGCCGCTGCGCGTGAGTCCGAGAAAAGGAGAGAGAAATGGCCAAGTCGCTGAATGGGACGAAGACCCACCAGAACCTCAAGGATGCATTCGCCGGAGAGTCGCAGGCGAACCGCCGCTATCTGTACTTTGCACAGGTCGCCGACATCGAGGGCCTGCCCGAGATCGCTGGCAACTTCAAGGAGACGGCGGACGGCGAGACCGGCCACGCGCACGGCCACCTGAAGTACCTCGCTCAGGTCGGAGATCCAGCGACGGGCCTGCCGATCGGCAACACGGAGAAGAACCTCAAGGCTTCCATCGCCGGCGAGACGCACGAGTACGAGACGATGTACCCGAGCATGGCGAAGGCCGCGCGAGACGAAGGCTTCGACGACATCGCCGAGTGGTTCGAGACGCTCGCCAAGGCCGAGAAGAGCCACGCGGGTCGTTTCCAGAAGATGCTCGATACGCTGAAGTGAGCCGTTGATGCGTCGGAGTCTCCGGGGTCTGAGGCCTCCTCAGGCCTCAGACCTCAGGCCTCAGGCCTCAGTTGGCGGTCGTCCATCCTCGGCTCTCTTCGCGCCAGGCTCTCTTTGCCACGCTCTCTTTGCCACGCTCTCTTTGCCAGGCGTGCGCGGGCTCGGTCTCCCGCCCTCGTCTGGCCGAGGGCGCGCCCAAGCGCGTTGACGCCGAGGACGGAGGCCCGTCACCCCGCCAGTACCGCGGTCGAGACGATCTCGACCGCAAGCAGCCCGTCTAGCCTGAAGCCTGAGGCCTGAGGCCTGAGGCCTCCGAGGTCCGAGCCCATGAAGATCAACCCGAAGCCTGTGCGGCCTCCTGCGTTCGATCCGAACGACGCCCGGTACTGGGATGAACGCGACCTCGAAGGCGAGCTGAAGCGCGTCTTCGAGATCTGCCACTCGTGCCGGATGTGCGTGAACTTCTGCGGGAGCTTTCCCGACCTGTTCGCGCGCGTCGATCGTGACATCGAAGGCCGAGGTGCCGACGGTGCGGAGCTGCTCGACGACAAGGACTTCGCGTCCGTGGTCGACCTCTGCTGGCAGTGCAAGATGTGCTTCATCGAGTGCCCCTACACGCCGGATCAGGGGCACCACTGGCTCGTCGACTTCCCTCGCCTCGCGATGCGCGAGAAGGCACAGCGAGCCAAACGCAAGGAGGTCACGCTGCAGGACAAGGCCCTCGGAGAGCCGGGACGGCTCGGCATGACGATGTCGGGGCCGCTCGCGCCGCTGACGAATCTGATCAACGAGCAGCGGCTGCTTCGCAAGGTGAACGAGAAGGTCCTCGGCATCTCCAGCGAGTTCCCGCTCCCGAAGTTCGCGGCGCAGCCGTTCGAGCGCTGGTGGAAGAAGCACGAGCCGCTGCCGGAGGCAGGCTCCGCCGGCAAGGTGGCGATCTTCGCGACGTGCACGGGCGACTACAACTTCCCGCGCATGGCGGCTGCGACGGTGCGCGTCCTCGAGAAGAACGGGTTCTCGGTCGAGCGTCCTCCGCAGGAGTGCTGCGGAATGCCGAACCTCGACGGCGGCGACATCGACGCCGCGAAGGCCAAGGCCCGCTTCAACGTCGCGCAGCTCCTCCCGCTCGTCGAGCAAGGGCACCGCGTCGTCGTTCCGGGGCCGACGTGCTCGTACACGATCAAGAAGGAATGGCCGGAGCTGCTCGGCACGCCCGAGGCCAAGAAGGTCGCCGCGGCCACCTTCGACATCATGGAGTTCCTCGAGCGGCTTCGGCGCGAGAAGAAGCTCGTGAAGGAGTTCAGCGCGTCGCTCGGCAAGGTCGCGTACCACGCTGCCTGCCACCTCCGGGCGCAGAAGATAGGCACGCCAGGGGCCCGCATCCTCGGCCTCGTGCCCGACACCGAGGTCGACATCGTCGAGAAGTGCTCGGCCGTCGACGGCACGTGGGGGATGAAGGCGCAGTACTACGAGATGGGGAAGAAGTACGCGCAGAAGCTCGCTCGCGGGATCGAGAACGTCGAGCCCCAGCTCGTCGTGACCGACTGTCCTCTCTCCGCACTCCGCATCCTGAAGGAGAACGATCGCGAGGCGATCCATCCTGCCGAGGCGCTCGCTCGCGCCTACGGCCTGTCCGTCGAGCTCTGAGCTGCGGAAGGAGTACCCGACCATGAAGCCGATCGAACGTGCAGAGGTCCTGGGCCTGGCCGACTACGAGGCGATCCGGGACCGCTTCCGGGCGCGAGTGATCCAGGAGAAGAAGGCCCGGCGCGTGCTCCTCGGTGAGCATGCGTCGTGCGTGTTCGAGAACCGCGACACGGTGCTCATGCAGATCCAGGAGATGCTCCGCACCGAACGCATCACGCGCGAGGCGTCGGTCCTCCACGAGATCGAGACGTACAACGAGCTCATTCCGAAAGAGCACGAGCTCTCGGCGACGATCCTCATCGAGATCGAAGACAAAGAGCCTCGCGAACGCTTCCTCGCCGAAGCGAAAGGGCTGGAGCGCGCGTTCGCGCTCGTCGTCGCCGGTCATCGCTGCCCGGGAAAGCACGACCCCGCACGCGAACATCCGGACCGGACGACGGCGGTTCACTACGTGAAGTTCGACCTTGCCCCCGAGGCGGAGCAGACGCTGCGCGACGTGCTCGCGAAGAAGACGAAGCCCGACGCCGTCGTCGTCGAGCTGGTCGCGACACATGCGCGCTATTCGGCGTCGACGCGCCTCTCGCCGGCGCTCGTCCTCAGCCTCGCCGAAGACCTTCTCTGACCGCCTCCTCCGCCACGGAGCCCACGCGATGTCCGTCATCTACCAACGCCCGGTGCGGTTCGAAGAGGTCGACGCTGCCGGAATCGCCTTCTTCGCCCGCTTCTTCAACTGGTGCCACGAGGCGATGGAGCGGTTCTTCGACGGCGTTCCAGGTGGCTACGTGGGTCTGATCACCAAGCGACGCGTGGGCTTCCCTGCCGTCCACGTCACCGCCGACTGGAAAGCTCCGCTCCGCTACGGCGACGTCGCGAGCATCGAGACGTCGGTCGCCAAGATCGGCACGACCTCGTCGACGTTCCGCTACGTGTTCACTCGCATGGCCGACGGCGTGCACGCCGCGACGATCGAGCACGTCACGGTGACGAGCGATCTCGACACGATGACGAAGCTCCCGATCCCCGACGACTGCCGCGCGCTCCTCGAAGCGCACCGTTCCGGAACCTGAGGCCCCGGAGCACCGTCAGACGGCCGAGCCCTTGACGCGTTCGCTCACGAGCGCGAGCAGGCCGTTGCGGTCGATCGGCTTTTCCAGCGTCGGGTTCGGCACGTTCGCGAGAAAGTCCCGCGCGGCCTGCGTGAAGGCGCCGCCGGTCAGGAAGATCATGCGCGACGCGTGCTCGGGGAACTCGTTGCAGATGCGCGAGTAGAGCTCCATGCCGGTCACTTGCGGCATCATCAGATCGGAGAAGATCACGTCGAACGTCGCCCCCGAGCGCAGGTGCTCGAGCGCATCGACGGCCCGCGTCGTCGTCACGACGTCGTGCTGGGATGCGAGCACCCGCCGGATCGCCGAACCGAGCATTGGCTCGTCGTCGACGACGAGGATGCGCCCCCGCCTCTGCGAGACGGGTGGCCGCGAGATCGTGTGCACGGGCATCGGCGCAGCGTCCGCGCGCCGTGCCGGAGGAAGAACGACTCGGAACGTCGCGCCTTTGCCGAGCTCGCTATCGACCTGAATTTCGCCGCCCATCTGCGTGACGATGCGCTGGCAGATCGGCAGACCGAGCCCGGTCCCGATGCCCGGCGGCTTCGTCGTGTAGAAGGGCGAGAAGAGGCTCGACAGCGCGTCTGGAGCGATCCCGCTGCCGGTATCGGTCACCTCGACGACGGCGCGACCTCTTGCGTCCGTCCGCGTCGCGACGCGGATCATGTTCTTGTCGACGTTGCCCTCGGGAATGGCCTGCGCCGCGTTGACGATCAGATTGAGGAAAACCTGGCCGAGCCGCGCTTCGGAGCCGTCGACGAGGGGCACGTCCTGATAGTCCTTCACGACACGGGCACGGTGACGAATCTCGCTCCATGCCATGCGAACGCTCGACTCGAGCGCGCGGCGGACGTCGGCGCGGACGGCAGACGGATCTTCGTGGCGCGCGAAGATGCGGAGGTCGGCGACGATCTCGCGGACGCGGGCGACTGCGGAACGCGCGTCGGCCATCGCCTCTTCGAGCTCGAGCTCGCTGCGCTTCGCCGCCGGCCGGCAGAGGATGTCGTGGACGATCTCCAGGTTGAGGAGCGCTGCACCGAGGGGATTGTTGATCTCGTGGGCGACGCCGGCCGCGAGCATTCCGACCGACGCCATGCGGTCGGAGATCATGAGCTGCTCCTGGGCAGCCTTCTCGCGGCTCACGTCGCGGTAGACGCCGACGGCGCCGCGGATGGACCCGTCCGCCGCGCGCAGCGGCCTGCCGCTGACACTGAGCCAGATGCCTTTCGGGACCGCAGCATTGCGGAGGAAGCGTTCGTCGCGATCGACTTCAATCCCCGCAAGCCCCTTCACGAGGACACACTCGTCCGAGGGCTCGATAGTGATCTGGTCGGCAAGATGGACGCCGTAATGCGAAGGCCACTCCGAGAGCGGAAGATCCGTCCTCGGAAGCCGGACGATGGCGTCGATCCCACCTCCCCAGACGACGATGCGCCCTTCGACGTCGACGACGATGACGCCGTCGGGCACGGACTGGAGCACGTTCCGGAGGAGACGCTCCGACCGTTCGGTCTCCGCGCGCTGCCGCTCCAGATCCGCCTCGGCGAGCCGCTTCTGACGGCGGGTCTCCGCCTCGCGGAGCTCACGCACGATCGCAGGTGCGAGGCGCGCGAAGCGGCCTTTGATCACGAAGTCCTGCACGCCCGCGCGGAGGGCCTCGACGGCGTTTTCCTCCGAGATCGTCCCCGAGACGATGATGAACGGCAGCTCCCGGTCAATCTCCCGGACGATCTGGAACGCCTCGAGCCCGTTGAAAGTGGGCAACGCCCAGTCCGAGATGACGATGTCCCACGTCTCGCGCTGCAGTGCGGCCTGGAGCGCCGTCCGAGTGGTGACGTGCTCGTACTCGAGGTCGAAGCTTCGTTTCAGCTCGCGGACGAGCAACGTGGCGTCGTCATCGTTGTCCTCGACGAGGATGACCCGCAGCCCGCGCTCTTTTCGTTCGGTGGTCCCGCCCACTGTCTCATCATACGGATAGTCATGCCGCCGAACGCAAGCATGTTTTCCGGCAGAGCCACTGCTACCCGGCGACACGCACCGCGAGGCTCCCACCCGACCTCGGTGGTGCCGTCCAGAATCCAGATTTCAGACTTCAGTCTCGCAGCGGCGCTTCGATCGGTACGTCAGGCGGCGGGAGCGGCAGCTCACGCGGCAACGACACGAGCTCCATCGGGTCTTCACCGCTCTTACGAAGCTGCATGACGCGGCCAACCATCACGAGCCCGAAGACGAACAGCGCGACGCAAGCCCACTGCGCCGGCGTGAGCGAGCCGTAGCGCGGATCGGCGTTCTCCATGTCCCGTACACGGAGGAAGTCCATGGCGAAGCGGACCGGCGCATACGCGAGGGCGACCGCGGCGATGTAAGAACCGGTCGTGAGCTTCCGGCGCCACGTCAGCGCCAGCAGCGTCGCGAGGACGACCGTGAACATCATCTCGAGGAGCCCGAGGTCGAAGTGCGGCGAGTCGCCGAACCGAAGCTCGATCGAACCGAGGTGAATCGTGCGCGTCGGATCCGGACGACCGAAGGCGACGGCGAGCAGATGGTCTGCAGGCGCCTTCATGCCCTGGTGATCGTGCACGACGGAGCAGCCGCTTCGTCCGAAGATCCAGGCCACCGGGAACACGCTCAGGATCAGATCGCAGAACGGCATGATCGGCATCGTCTGCGCACGCCGCTTGAACTTCGAGAGCGTGAAGAACGGCGTCCGCCACACCGGCACCGCCTCGAAGTACTTCCAGAGCACGACGCCGATCAGACCGCCGACGAAACCTCCGAACGACGAGAGGCCCTCCCAGAGGAGGAAGAGCGACCAGGGCCGCTTCACCACCTCTGCCGGGTGATAGAAAATCTGATCGAGCATGTGCCCGCCGAGGAATCCGGCGACGAGCATCCAGGTGATGAACGAGTTCAGCTTGTCGAGGTCGAGCCCGCGCTGTCGCGCTCGCCGGGTGGCGAGCCACGTGCCGATGATGACGCCCGTGGCGACGAGCAGCCCGAACGGATGAAGCGTCAGAGGCCCGAGCTTCAGGTCGGGGACGTGGATGTAAGGGATCATCGAAGGAGCGGCAGTTCAGGGACCAACGGCAGGGGTTGCCTTGGGTGGGGTCGTTGTACCACGAGGCGCCCGGATGACGACGGCGTCCTTGTCGCCGGCCTTCGTCCCGGGCAGGACCACCGCTTCCCAGCCATTGCACGCACGGTGGTAGAGCTCGCGGTCCTTCCTCGTATCCGGACAGCTGGCCGACGGGAATCGGCGCTCGAGCGCGCCTTCCAGGCGACTGATCACGTGGATCTGCGCCTCGGTTCGATCTTCGGCGGCCGAAGGGTCGAGTCGGACGATCTTGTCTGCCTCGGCCCAACGAACGAACATGTCGCTTCCTTCCACGACGCCGCCGGTGACGACGCCGTCCGCTTCGGTCACCGAGATCTCGAGCGTGAGCAGGCGTGACTCGCGCTCGGGGCGGGTCGGCAGCAGGAAGAAGAGGTCCTCTTCACGGCGCGACGGGACCGCCCCCCACGTCGTCGCATCCTTTCCGAGCAGGAGCGTGCGGAGCTTCGGGGGCGCGGAAGAAAGCGGCGCGCCGTACACGTCTTCGTCGAGGAGGACGCCGAGCGTCGAGAGGATCGCTTCGGGAACCGCGCGTCGCTGCACCGCAGCCGCCTCGAGCTTCGCGTCTTCGAAGCGCACGTTGCGTGCGATGTCCCGAAGCTCGGCGTCCTGCATGCTCGACCCGAACGCGATCAGCAGTGCGAGCGCCGCGTCGGCATGAGGTCCGTCCGGGAGATCCGCCAGGTAGCGCCGGATCCCTTCGCGCGAGGCCTGGGCCTCCTGGAAGTAGCGCGGCTCCTCTTCTTCGAAGGACGTGCGAACCTCCTCTATCCACGCGCCGCTCGGGTGCCGCTCGATGTACTGCTTCGCGCGCGCGAGCCTCGTTCCTTCGGCCGCGGCGACGCGGAAGGCGCGGTAGTCCTCGAGGTCACCGGGTGCGGCGACCATCGGCCGGAGCTCGGCGCATCCGAGTGCCATCGCGAACGGGAGAAGCAGAAGGAGGTTCCGCGTCATCGTCCACCGTCCGTCGTCGAGGGGGCCGGGCTCGCGCTCGAGAAGCCCGGTGCGGGTGAACCGGACACCACGCGGCAGAACTGGCACTCGCTCGGTGCGGCCGGCGACACCTCGTCGACGTAGGTGCGGTAGGCATCACACGACGCGGCGTGGAGCGCGCGGATGCAGACTTCGCCATCGTGCTGGAGCGGAGAACATCGCTCCGGGATCACCGTTTCGACGGGCTTCGTCGGGTCGCATGCGCGCTCGCATCGAGGACTCGCGATCCCGCACTCCTGGCAGCGCTCGCAGTCCAGCTCCTTGCGCGCCAGCGCGAAGGCGAGCGGATCGAGCGCCGTGATCTCGGCCCCGCACCCGCCGACGTCCCCGGCGGTCGGCGCCATGCTGAGCACGCCGAGCACGACGACCGCGATCTCGAACGGAGCACGCCGCTTCACGGCAGGACCTCGTACGTCCCCATGAGCCCGATTTGCCCGCTCAGCACTGGGTAGGTCGCCGTGGCCACTTCGCGCGTTCCGGTACCGTAGAACAGGTCACCGACGACCTCGGCGACGACGCCGATGCCGCCGAGGAAGAAGAACGCCCCGCCAACACCGGCTTCGAGGCCGAGCGTCGGATCGGGCGTCAACACGAGCGGGACACCCGCCCGCGCGAACGCGGCGAAGGCTCCCTTTCGTCGCCAACCGAAATACGAGGGCGTCATGACCACCTGCCCCACCCCTTCGACGCCCACCGTCGTGCGGAGCGCCGCGCCGTGCTGGAAGCCGAGCGGATTGCCGAGCGTCATCGCGAGCCCGATGTCGACGTACGCGTTCGTCCGCGACACGGACTCGGCATCGTCGCCGAGCGGCGTCGACAGGCGATACGGGTTGTTGAAGCGAAGGCCGGTGCCGCCCATCATCGTGGCGAAGATCTGGGCGTATCCCGGCTTCGTCGCGAGCGGCTCGTCTTTCTTGGGCGTGCGCTCGCCGGGCTCGTCGGGCTCCACGGGCTCAGCCGCGCGCGCGGCACCGGACGCGGAGATGGCGGCGACGAACGAGAGCGCAGCGAACACCCCGCGAAGCGCTCCGTTCATCGGGTCACGCAGCGAGCGAAGGTGAACGGCGAAGGCAGACAACCGAAAGGCGCCTGAACCTGGATTCTCCCGCCATCGAAGAAGCGCCGTTCCTGTGCAATCTCGTTCATGGCTCTGCGTGGCCGAGCGGTGGGCTACCCGCGATTGACCCGCACCTTCGGCTTCGCGCCGAGCAGCGCGAGCTGGCCGCAGGCGGCGCTGACGTCATCGCCCCGCCGCCGGCGGATGAAGCAGGAATAGCCCGCGTCCACGAGGATCTTCTGGAAGGCGAGCACACCGCTCAGATCCGGCGGCCCGAGCGTCGAGGCCTCGATCGGGTTCATCGGGATCAGATTCACCTTCACGGGGATGCCCTTGAGGAGGTTTGCGAGCTTCTTCGCCTCCTCGGGCGTGTCATTCTTGCCCGCGACGAGCGTGTATTCGATGGTGATGCGCCGGCGCCGCGGGAGCGGATAGTCGCGAAGCGCCTTCATCAACACGGGAAGCGGATACTTCTTGTTGATCGGCATCAGCCGCGAGCGCGTCTCGTCGTCCGCGGCATGCAGCGAGATCGCAAGGCCGATCTGCCCGTTGAAGTCCTGCCCGAGCCGCGCGATCTCGGGTACGAGGCCGCTCGTCGAGACGGTCACCTTCCGCGACGAGAGGTTGATCCCGTCCGGATGCGTGAGGAGCTTCAAGGCGCGGACGGTCTGCTCGTAGTTGTGGAGCGGCTCGCCCATGCCCATGAGCACGACGTTGCGGATCTGCTCCCGCTCGTCGAGCCGCGAGCGCCCGACGAGGACCTGCGAGACGATCTCGTCCGCGCGCATGTGACGCTTCAGGCCGGCGACGCCGCTCGCGCAGAAGACGCAGCCCATCGCGCAGCCCACCTGGGTGGAGATGCACTGCGTGACCGGGATCGGTCCGTCGTCGGCAGGCGGGTCGTCCTCGTCCTCCACCGCTGCGGCGGCATCCGCGTCCTCCTCCAGTGGCGACGGCAAGCTCGACTTGCCCCCGGCGACTCGGGGGATGAGCACCGTCTCGACGTTGGCGCCGTCACCGAGGGAGACGAGGAGCTTTCGCGTGTCATC
Source organism: Pseudomonadota bacterium (assembly GCA_023423895.1). Lineage (GTDB taxonomy): Bacteria > Myxococcota_A > Polyangia > Polyangiales > Polyangiaceae > Labilithrix. Next base: position 15,540 of record JAFAER010000118.1, on the reverse strand, counting down.
CAGCGCGCGGCGCTCGGTGACGATGCCCATCACGCTGCCGAGCCCATCCTCGGCGAGCTTGGTGCGGAGCGCGGCCGGCAAGTCGCTCATCGCCGCCGGATCGGTGACGCCGCGCGCCTGGATCCAGCGAAAGACCTGCTTGCCGTGGAACGCTCGGCCGCCGAGACGGACGGCCTCGGCCGCCCATTCTTCCGGCGTCCGGGCGAGCGGTCTCGGGATAGCTGAAGCGTTCGAAAGTGCCACGCGGTGATCCTACCTCGGATTGCCGCGGCTCGGGCCGTCGGGACGCATCTCGGACGCGGCATCGTCCTCGTGCTCGGACGGCGTGGTGGCCGGAACCGCGTCCTTCGCCGCGACGCCGTGCGGCGCCGGGTTCGCGCGCATGGCCTTCGCCTCCTCCCAGTAGCGATCGAGCACCTCGAGCGGAAGGTTCGGCTGATCGCCGTTCGGTCCGCCCCAGCCGCCGTGCTCGGCCTTCACGCGCGCCTCGACGTGCGCAAAACGAGCGGTGAACTTGTCGATCGTCCGTCGGAGCGCCCCCTCGGCATCGAGCTTCACGTGACGGGAGAGGTTCACGAGGGCGAACAGGACGTCCCCCATCTCCTCTTCGATCGCCGAGGAGTCGCCGGCTTCGATCGCACGGTCGAGCTCGCCGAGCTCCTCGGCGACCTTCTCGCGCGAGCCTTTCGCGTCCGCCCAGTCGAACCCGACGCGCCGGACCTTCTCGCCGATCGCCTGAGCACGGACCAGCGCTGGCAGGCTCCGCGGAACGCCGCCGAGGATGCCGCGGTCCTTCTTCTCGCGCGCCTTGATCTGCTCCCAGTTGCGGAGCACCTCGTCGGCGGTCTCGGCGTCGAGGTCGCCGAACACGTGCGGATGGCGCGTGACGAGCTTGTCGACGATGCCGGCGATGGCGTCGTCGATGCCGAAGGACTTCTCCTTCCGGGCGAGCTCGGACAGGAAGACGACCTGGAGGACGAGGTCGCCGAGCTCCTCGCGCAGCGCGCTCTTGTCACCCGAGTCGATCGCGTCGATGACCTCGCAGGCCTCCTCGAGGACGAACTTGCGCGTCGTCTCGAACGTCTGCTCGCGGTCCCACGGGCATCCACCCGGGCCGAGCAGCCGGCGCATGACGCCGACGAGGCGCGCCAGCGTGGCGCCGTCCTGGAGCTCGAGCGGCGGCACGGACCGAGGCGCGTGCTCGTCGAAGCGGGGCAACTCGGAGGGCGGCGCGTCGTCGGACATGCGCGGGAATTACCACAGAGAGAGGCTCCTGGCTCCAGGCTCCAGGAGGTTGGGGTCCAGCGCTCCCGCGTTCGGACGACCGGCTGACGTCTGCGCGACGGCAGCCTTCGATCGTCGCCGCGCTTTCGGTGTCACTCCTTCGTGAACGTGAAGATGGTGACCTTCACCGGCTCGCCGCCGAGGGCGCGGTAGAAATCGAGGGCGTGCTCGTCCTCGTCGTCGGCCGGGACGAAGACGTCGTAGATCCCCTCCCTCGCCGCCGCGTCGCGGAGCGCGCCGACGAGGCGCCGGCCGATGCCGCGCCGCTGGCGGTCCTCGCGCACGGCGATGTCGTAGAGGAAGATCTCCGAGCGCTCCTCGCGGGTCATCGGCAAGGTGTGCGCGGTGAGGCCCCCGATGATCTCTTCGCCGTGGAACGCGGCGAACGCCCAGAAGTCCGGCCGGGCGAGGACCTTCGCGAGATAGCCGTCGCTGAGCGGCGCCGTCGACTCGCCGAACACCGCGGCCATCACCGTGAAGAGGACCTTCGCTGTCTCGATGTCGCCCTGCCCGAGCCGTCGCACCGTGAACATCATCGAGACTCCAGGCTAGTCGCTGAAGGGCTGCGAGCAAGCCGACTTCGTGCGGTGGGTCCGGACCCGGAGCCTGGTCCTGGAGCCTGGAGCCAGATCCCTGATACGCTCGATCCGTGAAGAGCCTTGGCGAAAGAGGCGCCTGTGGCTGACGGAGCAGCGTCGACGAAGGAGCCTGGAACCAGCTTCCGCCGGAAGATGATCTTCCTCGCGGTCGTGCTGGTGCTCGGCCTCGCGTACGTCCTGCGGGGCGTCCTCGTACCGCTCTTTCTCGCCTTCCTCCTCGCGTACGCGCTCGATCCGTTCGTCGATCGGCTCGAGGCGCTGCGCGTACCGCGTCCGCTCGGCGCGATCCTCGTGATGCTCGGCATCGCAGGCCTCTTCACGGTCATCCTCATCTACGCGATCCCGCTGTTCGTCGACGAGGTGACCGATGCGAGTGCCACCCTCCCGGAGAAGCTGAGACGCCTCCAGGCGCGCGCGGAGCCGTGGTTCGCGACGACGCTGCACATCAAGCTCCCCCACTCGATGAACGACCTTTCGAAGGTGTTGAACGAGCGGCTCCAGGGGAGCGCCACGATGGAAACGGCTCGGACGGCGCTGTTCGGCACCCTCGGCTACGTCGGCGTCGCGCTCTCGGCGCTGATCGTGCCCGTCTTCGCGCTCTACCTCCTCATCGACTTCGACCGCATCGTCGACCGGGTCGAGCAGCTGATCCCGCGCCGCTGGACGCCGGCGATTTCCTCGGTCGCGCGGGACATCCACAAAACGCTCTCCGGCTACGTCCGCGGCCAGCTCACGGCCAACGTGGTCCTCGCCGCGCTCTACGCGACCGGCCTCCGTATCGTCGACATCCGACTCGCCGTGCCGATCGGCGTGATGACCGGCATGCTCGCCTTCGTCCCGTACGTGGGCTTCACGCTCGGCCTCCTCACGGCGCTGTTCATGGCGGTGCTCGACTGGCAGGGCGTCGGAACGATCGTCGGCGTGGTCGCGGTGATGGGCGGCGTGCAGATCATCGACGGCATGGTCATCACGCCGCGTATCGTGGGTCGCTCGGTCGGCCTCGCGCCGCTCGAGGTGATCCTCACGATGATGGCGGCCGGTTCCCTCTTCGGCTTCCTCGGCGTGCTCCTCGCGGTCCCGCTCGGCGCAGTTGGCAAGATCCTCATCCAGCGCGGCGTGAAGGCGTATCTCGCGTCCGCGTTCTACAATCGTCCGCCCGGCGGCGAGATGGCGCGTGCGGTCACGCGACCGGCCGCGGCGACGACGGTAGACGCCGCCTCCTCCGTGACACCGCCGACCTCCGCAGGCGGTCCAGCACGCGTGATCGTAGCGAAAGGCAAGCCATGAGCTCTCACGAGGTCCTCGTCGACAAGAACGGTCGTACGACCGTGATCACGCTGAACCGACCCGAGGCGCGCAACGCGTTGACGAGAACGGTGCTCGAACGCGTCACCTCCGCGCTCGACGAGGCCGCCCAGGATGCGTCCGTGCGCTGCGTCGTCCTCACCGGGGCCGGCGGCCACTTCTGCGCCGGTGCCGATCTTCGACGGACGCTGGCGGAAGATCCGGAGCTCTTCGATCATCTCGAGTCGTACATGGACGTCTTCCACGCGGTCATCCGCGCGATCGTCCGTTGCCCGAAGCCGGTCGTTGCTGCGCTCGACGGCGCCGCCGTCGGCTTCGGAGCCGACATGGCGCTCGCGTGCGATCTCCGCGTCGCCTCGACCGCGGCCTACGTGCAGGAGAAGTTCGTCGACATCGGGCTCATGCCGGACGGTGGCGGAACGTTCTGGCTGCCACGACTCGTCGGCACGGCCCGCGCGCTCAAGGCGATGCTCCTGTCCGACAAGCTGGAGGCGAGAGAGCTCGACACGCTCGGGATCCTCGCTGCGTGTGTTGCGCCGGACCAGCTCATGCCGGCCACGATCGAGCTCGCTCGTCGGCTCGAGAAGGGCCCTCCCCTCGCCTACGCCGCGCTCAAACAGTCGGTCTACGCCAGCCTCGGCGATCTGGAGGCCGCGCTCCGCCGCGAACGCGAGGGCCAGCTCCGACTGCTTCGTTCCCAGGACGTGATGGAGGGGATCATGGCCTGGACGCAGAAGCGGCCGCCCGAGTTCAAGGGAGCCTGAGCTCCGCCGCCTCATGAAGTGAGCCGCGCGCTCCGCGCCGGCGACGTGATCGGTCGACGTTCGTTCTCGCCACGCTCGCGTGAATGGGTGGACCAGCAGGCGTGACCCGTCCGGCGCGAACGACCCGCGTCGCCCCCGCCACGTTCCTCGCACACAGGGATCTCGTCACGGTCACCCGGACATCGAACGGGAACGGTGGTTGCTGTTGCGACGTCCGCCACCGCAAGAGCCGCGTCGTCCTTCGTGCGCTCGAGCACGCGCGTGGGCTCGAGGAGATCGTCATGGCAACACTTGGAGCGCGTTGGACGAGGCTTCTCGCCGTCTCGACCCGGCTCGTCGTCGCGATTGCGGCTGTCGGGTGCGGCGACGGCGCCGGTACCTCGCATCAGGGAGTCTCCGGCCGCTATGCGCACCCGCCGGACGCGTTCTTGAACGAGCCCGATCCCTCGCCGCAGCCAGGTCTCATCGGCGAGCACAACATCGACTTCAAGAAGATGATGGACCGCCTCAAGGCCGGCAAGGCCGACGTGATGAAGCGGCAGCAACGCCTGCTCGAAGCGCGCTACGACCTCGCCGATCGGCCTTCGCGCGAGCTGATGTTCCGCAAGAAGCCGCTGCAGGCCGGCGCGCGCACGCGCCTCCCCGAAGGGCTCACGTTCGAAGCGCTCGCAGAAATGAGCCCCGAGCAGATCCGCGAACGGGACGCGTTCCCCGCGGGGTTCTTCCCGCTGCCGCATCCGCATCACGAAGCCGGCGGAATGGTGTTCCCGAAGAATCTCATCGAAGAGACCAAGCGGCAGACGGGACGCGATCTCACCCGCTTCGACCTCGACTTCGATCTGCCGGAGCACTTCCTCCCCGAGTTCCCGCCAGCGGTCTTCCTCACCACCCGACCCGACCTCGGTGATGTCTCGCAAGGGCAGCTCATCACCACGGACAACTTCTTCGAGATCTTCAAGGGCATCATCCACTCGAAAGATCTCGACGGCCTTCGGTTGCTCGTGACGCCGTTCCCGCAGCAGCAGTTCAACCTCACCGACGATCGTCGCTCCGAGCGACCGAGCACCGGCGTCGCCTGCTTCGACTGCCACTCCAACGGGTCGACGAGCGGCGCCACCCATCCCGCCCTCGACGCGCGCCCGCAGCAGTTCCGGCACCGCGTCGACACACCGACCCTGCGCGGGGTGAACGTGCAGCGCCTGTTCGGCTCGCAGCGAGCGCTCAAGAGCGTCGAAGACTTCACCGAGTTCGAGCAGCGTGGCGCCTACTTCGACGGCGACCTCGCGAGCGCCGCCAAGAAAGGCGTCAACGTCCTCGAGCGCGGAAGTCAGGTCTCGAACATGGCCGACTTCCAGGACATCCTCGACTTCCCACCAGCACCGAAGCTCGATCCGGTGACGGGAAAGCTCGATCCGAAGAAAGCGTCGGTCGAGGAGCTCCGCGGACAGGAGGTCTTCTTCGGCAAGGGCCAGTGCGGGACGTGCCATACGCCGCCGCACTACACCGACAACACGATGCATGACCTCCAGGTCGAGCGCTTCTTCACGCCGCGGATGATCAACGGCCGGATGGCAACCGCCGACGGTCCCATCAAGACGTTCCCGCTGCGAGGCATCCGTGACACGCCGCCGTATCTGCACGATGGCCGCCTCCTCACGCTCGAGGACGCGATCGAGTTCTTCAACCTCGTCGTCCAGGCCCGCCTGACCGAAGAAGAGAAGAAGGACCTCTTGGCGTTCGTGCTCGCGCTCTGATGGGAGCGCGGCGCCGGTCAGCCGAGGAGGTAGCGCTCGCCGCTGTCGCAGAGGATGGTGACGACGGGGCCGGACGCCTTGGCGGCGACTTCGCACGCCACGTGGACGTTCGCGCCCGAGGACGGACCGACGAGCAGCCCCTCTTCGCGCGCGAGGCGGCGGGCCATCTTGTCGGCCGCGACGTCCGTCACCGTGACGACCTCGTCGATGAGCGATCGGTCGAGGACCTTCGGGACGAAACCGGCGCCGAGGCCCTGGATGGCGTGGAGCCCCGGCTCTTCGCCCGACAGCACGGCGCTCTTCGCGGGCTCCACCGCGATGATCCGGACGCCCGGGCGCTCGGCGCGGAGCACGCGGGCGACGCCCGTCAACGTCCCGCCCGTCCCGACGCCCGCCACGAACGCGGCGAGATCGGGCACTGCGCCGAGGATTTCCCTCGCGGTCGTTCGCTCGTGCACGGCCGGGTTCGCGGCGTTGTCGAACTGACGGGGCATGAACGCTCCGTCGGTGCGCGCGACGATGCGCTCGGCCTCCGCGACCGCGCCCGCCATTCCCTCGTCGGCCTGCGTGATCACGATCTCGGCCCCGTACGCCCGCAAGATGCGACGCCGTTCGACGCTCATGTCCTCGGGCATGACGAGCACGCAGCGGTAGCCGCGGACCGCGGCGATCATCGCGAGCGCGATGCCCGTGTTACCGCTCGTCGCCTCGACGATGACGCTCCCCTCGCGGATGTGCCCGTCGGCCTCCGCGGCCTCGATCATCGCGAGCGCAGGGCGATCCTTCACGCTGCCGCTCGGGTTCTTCGCCTCGAGCTTCGCGAGGACCTTCGCGCCCGCCGAAGACGGGACGCGGCGCAGCTCGACGAGCGGGGTGTCGCCGATCAGGTCGAGGACGGAGCGTCGAGGCGAGCTGGACATCGCCGCGATCGTACTACGCGTCGCGCTCACCGATGACGCTCGATGCGAAGTAGTCGCGGAGAGCGTCGCCCATGCCGTATCGACCGAGGCCGACCATCAGCTTCGCGACGGCGGCTTCGACGGTCATGTCCTTCGCCGAGATCGCGCCCACCTCGGCGGCCATGGCTCCGCCCTCGTAGACGCCGAGATCGACGAACCCGCGCAGGCACTGCGAGACGACCACCACGGGGACGTTGCGTGCGCGCGCTTCCTCGAGCGCAGGCAGGAGCGAACGCGGCACGTTGCCAGTGCCGTAGCCCTCCAGAACGAGGCCCTTCACGCCCGCTCGGATGGCGCCTCGTACGAGGAAGGGATCGAGCCCGGGGAAGACACGGACCGCGAGCACGCGCGGCTCGAGCCGATCGTCGAGCGGCGCGAGCTCGCCGGCCGCGCGGACGTGTGGCGCGACCTCGATGTCGAGGCCGAGCTCGACGAGTGGGGCGAGCTGCGGCGAGTCGAACGCGTCGAAGCCCCACGCATCCTTCTTCGTCGCACGGGCACCACGGAGTGCCCGCGAGTGGAAGACGATCGAGACCTCGGGCACCGAAAGCGTTGCGACGAGCGCCGCGTCCACGAGGTTCTGGCGTGCGTCCGTGCGGATGTCCACGAGCGGCTTCTGCGAGCCCGTGAGGACAACCGGCTTCGGCAATGGGCCGAGCAAGAGCGCCAGCGCGCTCGCGGTGTACGCCATCGTATCGGTCCCGTGGACGACGACGATTCCGTCGTACTTCGGCAGCTCGCGATGGACCTCGCGCGCGAGCGTGAGCCAGTCGGACGGCTGCATGTTCGCCGAGTCCATCTGGAAGAGCAGCCGCGTATCGAGCTCGGCGAGGCGCCCGAGCGACGGCACCTCCATCACCATGTCACGGCTCGTGCGCTCCTCGTCGATCGAGATGCGCTTGTTGTCCACGCTCGACTCGCCCTCGTCGGGCGTCATGAGGAGCGTTCCACCGGTCAGCAGAAGGAGGAGTCGGGGCACGGTCAGAACAGGCGCTGGTCGACTTTGATCGTGTCGCCCTGCTGGAGCTTGATGTCGGGACGGGCGTTGTCGGTGATCGCATCCACGCTGACGATCGCGTTCACGGCGCCGCCGTTCGTCTGCCGGATGATCTGCACGTGATTCGTGTCCGCAAGCGGCGTGAACCAGCCCGCGGCCGAGATGGCCTGCACGAGCGTCATACCGTCCTGGTACTGGAGCGGGCCCTGCTTCGCCACCTGGCCGATGACCTGGATCTTCTTCGAGTTGTAGGTCTTGACCTTGACCTGGACCTGCGGGCTCACGAGGAACTTCGCTTCGATGAGGCTGTCGCGGAGCGACGCCGCGATCTCACGCGGCTCGAGGCCTGCCACCTTGATGGGCTCGAGATACGGGAATGCGAGCGTCCCGTCCGGGCTCACCTCGTACTCCTTCGGAAGCTTCTCCTCACCGACGACGAACACCTCGAGGAGATCGCCAGGCCCGACCTGCTGATTCACGATCGGCTCCGGCAACTTCGGCGGCGGCGGGTAATGCCGACCGCAACCGGGCATCGAGAGCCCGATGAGCGCCACGAGCAGAAGCGAGAGCAGCGAGAGAACGCGGGAGAAGACCATCATCCAGACTTCAGTGATCGCAGGCAGCGCCTGATTCTCACCGTGCGGGAGCGTTATCCCTCACCACGAGGAGGTCAAGGCGCGCGCTCAGAAGAAGTAGCGCGCGCCGGCGAAGGCCTGGAAGCGGCGATAGTTCAGGTCGAACACGCCGGTCGGCACGCCCGCCGCGCCGGGGGCAGCGGCTCCGGGGATCTGCGTGTCACTGAACTGCTGGATGTAGTCGATCGTCGTGTTGATGCCGAACGACGAGCTCAATCGGTACTCGGCGAAGAGACCTCCGCCGGCGCGGAAGTTCGAGAAGTCGCCCGTCACCTGTGTCGGGACGCCCCCCGCGTTGTAGAAGACCGGCGGGTAGTTCAGCTGCTCGCCGAAGACGTCGAAGCGGATGATCGACCGGCCGCCGAACGCGTACTCGATGCGGCCGTACACGCGGTTCGTGTTGTAGAAGTTGCCGAGCAGGCTGTTCTGGAAGTCGCGAAGGAACCCGAGCGAGATGGTCGACAGGAGCAGCGTCGCCTGGCCAGGCTCGTCCGTCCCGCTGTTGCCCTGCCCGAGGTAGAACGTTCCCTCGACCTGAGCATTGATGCTGTTGTACTGGGGCGACGCGAACGCCTGCGGGTTCTTGAAGAACGTCGCGCCGTACCCCGCAGCCACGAGGGCACCGAAGCGGTGCGTGAGAAGGCCCGTCAAACCGAGCCGCGTGCGCAGCGGCGTCGAGTCGTTCAGGTAGTTCAGCGCGCGCTCGGCGTTCGGGTAGTTGATGAAGCGGAGCGACGTGTCACTGAAGAGCGCGGTGCGCGGGCGGAAGCGCCACCGGTTCTTCACCAGGATCTCGTGCGTGAGGTTCGTGTACGGGACGCCGTTCGACTGCTCGAAAAGCGCCGCGTTGAACTGGTAGCCCACGCGCATGTCGAGCGTTCCACCGCCCGGAATTGCGATGACCTCGGCGCCCGTGCGGATGTCGCTGCGATTGAACGAGAGGTTCGGATCGGCGAGCACCTGGGGCTGGATGAGCCGGTTGTAGGCGACCCAGACGCCCATTCCGATCGGACGCCCATGGGCCACGTCCAGGCGCATGTCGCCAGCAAAACCGACGTTGTGCTGGCGGCTCATCTCCTCGCCGATGAACGCGCGCGCGGTTGCCGAGGCGCCGCCTCGGAAGGAGATGAGGCGCGGCGTGGAGCGCGTCATCCCGGCGGCGTCCGTGCGCTGCGCGCCGAGCGTCGAGACGTAGAACGACGGCGTCAGACGGAAGATGGCCGCGTCGCGCGGGGGCAACCGCGGCGCGCCGTTGACGATGTTCGCTCCCTCGGTGTGCGAGCGGAGGTACCAGTTCGTGTCGTAGCCGACCTCGCCGCCGATGCCGGGATGGAGCTCGAGATCACCCGTTCGGATGCCGGCCCCTTCCGTGTACTTCCGATCGGCGAGCCAGCCCTGCGCCGAAGCGTTGCTCGACCAGCCGAGGATTGCTGCCGGAACGGCGATGACCGCACATGCACGGCTCCAGCGAAGCCAACGGCGAACAGAGGCAAGCGACTTGGCGGAGCGTTTCGTCATCGGTCAGTCAGGAAGAGCAGCGCCAGCGCATTCGCGTCCGAAAGCGGAAGAGCTCGTGGGGGCAGACATACAGTTGCGAGTGGGGCCTTGGCAACGACGTATCGTTTCGAGGAACCGTTAGGCTCTCGGCGCTGCCATCCCCAACTGCTGTCTGGCCACTGCCGCGCGAGGCTAGCTGCCGGATTCGTTTCCGGACTGGGTGCGAGAATTCATCGAGCGCAGATGCGCCCCTTCAGAGCGTACAGCTGGTGCACTGCGGCGGACCAATGACGAGCGTCGGGTCCGTCGGCGGGTACGGCGTTTCGTCCGGCGGGATCTGCGGGTCGATCTTCACCGTGGTTCGCGTGTCGCCCACGAATGCCGATTCTTCGCCGATGCACTGATTCGCCTCCGCAACGATCTGCTCGCTGCGCTGGCGAAGGACGGTGAGGATCGTGAACTCGTGGTTCGACAGCTCGACGTCGTTTCGGTTGACCGCAGCCTGGAGCTGCCCGCGGCGATCACGCGCCGAGCGGATGGCGACGTCGATCTGCGAGAGCTTGTCGTTCAGACAGAGCGTCTTGACGACGTCCCGCTGCCGACGCGCTTCTTCGAGCATCTTGCGGACGCCCGTGGCAGCGCCCTCCATCCGCGTGACGTGCTTCTGCGCCTCGGCGAGCTGCTCCTGTGGCGTGAGCGTCGTCTTGCGCTGAAAGCCGACTTGACCGTCCGTGGAGCTGGGACCCGTGGGCGCAGGCCCCGGTGCCGCCGCCCCTCCCCCATTGGGCTGCTGTGCGCCAGCGGGTCCCGCGGCAAGCGCGAGGACACCGAAGGCGAACACCCACTTCACTGCCGTGCGCACGCGCATCCAGCCTCCTGACCTCATGACGACTCTAGTGTGTGTGGCATGGAGTGTCAACGCAAAAGCCGCGCGAAAACTTGAGCGATGTCGGCGAGTTGGCGTAATTTGACGCACCTAGCCCCATCGATCGCCCGCATCTCGAAGCAGTCCGGTCATCGTTCTTGGTCTTGGTTGCCTCGCCCTCCGAGGACGTTCGATCCCGCGACCACCCGCGCGCGCCGCGATCGAAGGTCGAAGATCGAAAACGTCGAGGATCGAAAGCTCGAAAGCTCGAAAGGGAGAGCCAGCGGATGCCGACTCTCCCTCTCATGCATGAGCTCGCCGGGTCGTCCCCGGCGCGAGCTCACTTGCCTTGCTGGACGAACGTGACCGGGATGTTGAGCGTCGAGCCGCCACCGCCGGGCGGGTTGAACGACGCGCGCTTGACGACGTTCGCGATGCACGATGCGACGCTCGCCGACAGGCCGGTGTTCTGGGAGACGCTCGCGTCCGCGACCTCGCCGTTCGGACCGACCTTGGCCGTGATGACGACCTTGCCGGACATACTCGGATCCGAGTTGAGGCCCGTCTGGTAGCACTGACGGAAGCGCGGACGGAGACCCGCGATGACGCGATCGGCATCCGAGATCGGGACCGTAGCCGTCGAGCCGCCGAGCTGCGCATCGCCCTTCGGGCCTTCGACCTTGCGCTCTTGGCCGGCATTGCCGCCCTCGCCGGAGCTCTTGGTGCCGCCGCCGAGACCACCCAGGCCGCCGCCCTTGCCGCCGCCCTGGACGGCACCGCCGCCACCACCGACCTTCAGATCGCCGGTGCCGTGGGCGACGCCAGCGCCGGACGCAGCCGCGCCCGAAAGATCGACCGGCGGAATGTCCGACCGATTGAGCGCGCCCTGGACGGCGGAGCCGCCGCCGAGCGCCGCGAGCATCTGCATCTGCATCTGGTCGGCCTGCGCGGCGAGCGCAGCGGCTTGCTTGTCGCCGACGCTCCCGGCGCCCTTACTCTGGCCGGAGCCCCCGCTCTTGCCGCCCGCGCCTCCGCCCGACTTCGGGGCGGCGGCCGTCGCCGTCGCGGTCGACACGGCGTTGGCGTTCGGATCCACCTCCGGCTGCTCGACGACCGGCGGCGGCGGGATGTTCTTCATCATGTCGACGAGGCCGGCGACGTTGAAGTCGTCACCGACGACCGGATCCATCCAGTCCGAGTACATCGCGCCGACGATGCCGAAGTGCAGGAGGAAGCTGAAGGCGGCGATGATCGTGAGCGACCAGTCGATCTGGCTCGCGATGCCGCCTTTCACGGCGAGCGGGAGCTGCGGTCGCGGCTGCACCGGCGGGGGCGCAACGAACTGGAAGAGGAACGTCGTCTCCCCGACGACGACCTTTCCGCGCGCCTCCTCCGTCAGCTTCATCTGGTAGGCGTTGTTGACCTTCTTCGCCTGTCCCTTGAGCGCCTGCAGATCCGTGATGCCCGACGCGAGCGCGACGCGCCCGGTCATGCCGTCGAGGAAGTTGAGGTGGTAGTCGTTCCCGATGAGCTCGAAGAGCTTGAACATCGGGGGGACCGCCTGCGACGGGATGACGAACACCGCGCGCTCGTTCGAACCGACGGTCACCGTCGTGCGCTGCTTGATGATGCGCTCTTCGACGACGCGGCCCGCCTGGACGAGGCCGATGCGGAGCACCTTCGGGCCCGTCTGCACGGACATCGCCCGCATCACCGCGGTCATCTGTCCGGGGCGTGCCGCTCCTCCCGGTCCTGCTTGCGGGCCTGCTCCCGGTCCCATCATCGGTTCATCCTCGTGTGCATTCGAAGTGATGCCGCGCGACGCGCTCGTCGCTTCACGGCGGCGAGGTTGAAAGACAAAGTCCTCTGCCTTCAGACGAGACGTCGGGACAAAAGTTCCCGACGGAATGATGCCTGCCGATCCTACCGGCAAACCCCGTTGAAAGCACACCTCATTTTGCGATCGCGGCGCGCCCGGGCGGATCGGCCTCGGCCGCTTCGGCGCTGCGCACAGGGTCCGACGCGCCAAGCGCGTTCCGTGCCAGCGGCTCCGCCGTCGGTCCCCCCTCCGCCCCTTCGGTGACGGCGGCCTCGAGCTGCTCGATCATGCGATCGGCGGCCTCCAGGCGAGCCCGTGTCATCCGGCGTGCGTGGGCGTGGGCGGCGATGCAGAAGGTCGTCCCGACGATGCCGAACGTCGCGACCGAGACCGCGTCGCCCATCACGTCACGAACGAAGAGCTCACCGAGCTCACCCGAGAGATCGGGCGCGTTCGCGAGGCCGCGCCGGAGGACCATCGTCCCGAGGAGCAAACCGAAGCTCGTCGCCACGCTCGCGCAGACCCGAGGAACGCGCGCCCAGCGGTGCATCCGCAGGTCGAGCTCGGTGAGCTGCTCGTTGACGAGCGCGGCGCGCGCATCGGCGCCCGGCTGCAGCAACGCATCGAGCAGGTCGCGTTCCCACTCCGCCGCGGGCACGTCGGCGACGGCCCGTCGCAGCCTCTCGACCGAGGCCCTGTCCGCTCCCCGGCCGAGCGTCGCGAGGACCTCGTCCGGCTGCAGCTCCGTCGGGTTCGCCGCAAGCCACATCCGCCGCGCGCTGGCGAGCACGCAACCGACGGCAACGAGGATCGAGACCGCGACGATCACGTCGCCTCTCCGTAGCTCAGAATGGATCTTTTCGCGCCGCTTCTTCGATGCGATCGAGGAACGGCTGACGGAGCTCGGCGAGCGTCAGCTTCGGCTGGATCTTGCTGACGTCGACCGACGCGACGGGCTTCTGCACGCGTCCGACGATCGTGACCTCGTTGATCGTGATGACGCCGCCCTTCTGCTGGGCGGAGGCATCATCGGAGAGCGTGACGGCCGCGAGGACCAGCGGCAGAACGAGCAGGCTTGCGGTCTTCATCTCGAGGCTCCTCCGGACAGCTTACTTTTTCGTCGCCGGAGCGCTACCGGCGGGTTTCGCTGCGCTGGCCGGCGCCGCCGCAGGTGCTGCGGGCGCTGCGGCAGCTGCGGCGGGGGTCTGCTTCAGCTCGGCCTGCTTTGCCTTCGCGCGAGCGATGAGGTCGTCGATGTCGTCCTGCACGCCCGGCGGTGCCTTCGGCCCGCGCATCGTGCGGTATTGCTCGAGCTCCTTGATGGCCGTCGAGACCTGGCTGTCGGCGCTGTAGCCCGGGATCGTCGGGGCCGTGAGGAACATGAGGCCGAGATCGTAGTGAGCCGCCATGAGGCTCGAGTCGCGCGAGAGCGCGAGCTCGAACTCCTTCTTCGCATCGGCATAGCGGCCGAGCAGGCGATAGCAGTCACCGAGGTTGAGATGGGCGATCGCGTTGTTCGGGCCGAAGCGCGTCGCGCTCTCCAGGACGGACAGCGCCTCGGTCGCGTTCCCCGCCTCGAGGCGCATCGACCCGAGGTTGATGAGCGCCTCGACGAGGTCCGGGCGCCGCTTCACCGCCGCCTCGAAGTCCGCGAGCGCGACGGCGCGCGCTCCACCTTCACGATAGATGAGCCCGCGGATGAGATGCGCCTCGGCGTTGTCCTTGTCGCGCGCCGGGCTCGCCTCGCCGAAGCCTTCGAGGATGGCCTGGAGCGCGTACTTCGCGAGATCGAGCTTTCGCGCGCGGTAGTGATCGCGCGCGATGACGACCATCGCCTCCTTGAGGTCCGGGTCCATCCGGAGCGCGTCCTGCGCGAGCTGCTGGGCCGTTCCGTGATCTTTCGCGATGCTCTTCAGCTCCCCGTGGCACGCCGTCAGACGCGGCGATTCCTGCCTCTTGTTCCGCCGATCCTGGAGGAACGTGTCGGCCTCACCCGGGTGCCCCGCGTTCGCGAGCGAGAGCGCGTGCGCGCACATCGAGATCTCGTGATTCGGGTTGTTCGTGAACGCGTTGCGGTACGCGCTCTGCGCGCCGGCGGTGTCGCCCAGACGCTCGAGCACGACGCCGAGCGAGTACGGCGGCGCCGGCGACTTCGGATCGGCCGACTGCGCGTCCTGGAACTTCTTCTTCGCCGTCTGGAGGTCGCCGTTCAGCCACGCCTTCCAGCCGGCCTCGTAATGGCTGCGCGCCGTTCCCGTCAGGCCCGAGCCGCCGGCGCTGTCGACGACGCCGACCTGCCCGCCGCCCTCCGTCATGACGGGCGTGCCCGCACCTGCATCCGCCGAAGGAGCGACGACGCGCTTGTCGTCGCCGCCGCACGCCGCGAAGACGAGGATGAGGCCTGCAGCGAGGCCGGCCGAGATGGACTTGGTGAGGATGGTTCGCATGGGGATCAGGCTCCAGGCTCCAGGCTCCAGGCTCCGGACCGAGAGCCATGAGGGCGGCTGGGCCCTTCCTGCCGGGTCATTCGTCGCGGAGACGCAGCGGCAGCGACCTCGACCTGCATGCTCTTGGCGAACCTCGCGTTCATCTCTCTTCTCATCCTGGAGCCTGGAGCCTGGAGCCTGGAGCCTGAAGTCACGGCGATGCCGGCAGCGGCTTCGAATCACCCTGAGCGGCCGGGAGAACCGTGAGGCCGGGCCGCGTCTGCACGTACATGTTCGTCGTGTACGGCAGCTTCGAGGCGCCCTTCGTCGTCGGGTCCGGCGAGTTGGTGACGTACTGCTGCATCTTCGCGTCGCCGATGATGTCCGTGTAGTACGCGAGTCGCCCGATGGCCTTGGTGATCGCCGCGTTCTTCACGTTGTACTTGCGGGCGTAGGCGACCGACGTCGCGTAGCGACGGATCATGATCTCGTCCGCGCCGTCGAGCTCTTGCTGCTTCTTCTGCTTCCAGAAGTCCTTCGCAGCGTCCTCGAGCTGGTCGGCCTGATTCATGAGGTCATCGCGACCGCTGTTGCGCATGGTCTCGAGAAGCCGCTCGCCCTGTGCGTTGAACAGCT
>JAFAER010000022.1 GCA_023423895.1 Pseudomonadota bacterium | reverse complement strand
TCCGCTACGAGGGCGGCCGCGTCGTCGCGGTCCTCGTCGAGCAGGACGGCGTCCTGATCCGCGCCGAGTCGAGAGAGTACGATGCAAGGGGGCGCGAGGTTCGGCGCGTGACGAAGAAGCAGGAGGTCCTCCTGGGTAAGGTGGTCCCTCTGACTCCGGTCGAGGTTCGCGTCCACTACACTGCAAACGACGAGATCGACGCTCTCGACGTGGCGGAAGGCAAGCCGCTCCTTCGCCGCACCTTCCGCTACGAGGGAGGGAGCCTCGTCGAGGAGCAGCGCCGTTCGTTCATCGCCGCAGTGGGCGACGAGCGCACGACGTTCTCCTATCGACTTCACGCGAAGTAGCGCCTGACGCCCCTCCGACGCGACCGCCTCGACGGCACGATACCGCCGTGGGAGACCCTCGAGCTCCTTCTTCGGAAGAACGAGGGCGGGTAGCTCGCACGCGCTTCTCGATCTGCGCCCGGTTCCGGCTCAGCGGGCTTGCGGTCGCGCGGGCGAGCTTCGACCTCCGCCGGGCGAGATGAGAAGGACATAGGCGAACGGCTCACGGCTGCGCGTGAGTGCCAGTGGCGTGCGCAGTCCTCATCAGGCACACACTCCTGCACGGCGAACCAGAGGGCCAGCCCTCGCCGGGCTCTCCCGCAGACGGGCTCCGTCTTTGCACGCCTTCAACGGCTTGAACGAGCCGCAAGGAACAAGCTCCCCAAGACGAAGAACGAAACGAAGGAGCGCTCGATGAAGGACGTCGATGCTTGGCTCCGCGCGGGTTCGCGCTGCTTCGGGCTCCCGGGAGCTCGCGCGGACGGGAATCGCGTCGTCCAGGGCTCCCAGGAGCTTTCGCCGATCGAAATCGAGCCGAGCACGGCTGCCAGGAGCCTCGACGAGCCCGGCAGCGACACATGCAGGGCTCCCGGGAGCTCCGGCAGGACGAGAGCGCATCGTGAGGGGGCTCCCCGGAGCTTCCGCGGGCGAAAATCGAGTCGTGCGAGGCTCCTGGGAGCTTCCGCGGACGAAAATCGAGTCGTGCGAGGCTCCTGGGAGCTTCCGCGGGCGAAAATCGAGTCGTCTGGCGCTCCCGGAGCTTCCGCCGCGCGGTTCGAACGTGTGGGGCGCCCGGCCGCCGCGCTGGCTTGACGACGACGGCACGCTGCGCGACCTTGCTCGCGCCTGTTGCGCGCTCGGGGGGGCCAGCGCAATGGGGGGAGCAACGCGAAGGCGTTGCGGTTCGACGTCGGCCTCCCGAGAAGGAGACGATGATGAACCCTCGCAGCACGCGTGACGGAAAGAAGTCGAAGAAGGCCGCTGCCGTGATCAAGCCGGTCGATCGCCCGTCGGGCCTCGCGCCGGCGGCGGACGCCTTCGCGGCGCTGAAGGCGGACTACACGAACCTCCCGGCGACGGCGCTCGTGCCGATCAACGTCGACATCCCGCGCGCGGTGGCCGTCGTCCTCGGTGCGGAGCCGCGCGTGCGCTCGCTCCTGCCGGCGATGGAAGCCGAGCTGAAGAACCCGCCGAAGGCCGCCGTGGAGTCCCTCCGCCAAACGGCCCTCGGCGCCTGGTACGCGCACCTGATCACGATGCCGCAGAAGTCGGGCGGGTCGGCGAAGGAGCTGCTCGAGCGCGCCACGCCGCTGCGGGCGAAGCTCCTCAAGGCGGCCGACGCGCTCGCCGACGCCGAGCTCGTGGACGCCACGGCGGTCGCGCGCATCCGCGAAGGCTCGGGCAACATCGACAAGGCGAACGACCTCGTCGCGCTCGCCGCGCTGTTCGACCAGAGCTGGGACGTCATCCACGACAAGACGGCGATCACGCGCGAGCAGGTCGACGAGGCCGCGCTCCTCGGTCCGAACCTCCTCGTCGCCCTGGCCGAGGAGCCGCTGCCCAAGCCGGACGACGCGAACGACACGCGCCAGCGCGCGTTCTCGCTGCTCGTGCGGGAATACGACGTCGTTCGCCGCGCGGTGACGTTCGTGCGGTGGGCGGAGCGCGACGCGGATACGTATGCGCCGTCGCTCTACGCGAAGTCGCGCCGGCGGGGGTCGGGCGGGGCGGAGCCGGAGGATGAGGGGGAGGACGTCGACGGGGACGACACGGTCGACCCGGTCGTGACGCCGACGGACGGGCCGACGGGCTGACGGTCGACATCGAGCGCGCGCCCGACGCGCGCACGATCAGCGGCGCGGCGGGCTCGGCTCGTCGCGCCGTCGGTCGATCGGGTTTGGCTCGCGCTGGCGCGCGTCCCCATCGACCGACTGCCCTGTCAAGGCAAAGGAGGCGTCCGACGTCGCTGTGCTCGGCGTCCCCTCCCGTCCAATACAGCGCCCAAGCCCCAGGATTCCCAAGGCATCCACTTCTGTTGCGTGGAAGCGATCTATCCGGAGAGGAAAGCGACGAGCCACGCCGCCGCGTCCGCGCTCGTCATGCAGGCGAGCGCGAAGCAGGAGAAGCACCGTGAAGGTGGCATCCGCAATCCGCAAACGGCGCCAACAACACCGGAGGGCTATCTCGAGGAAGGTTTCGCTTTCGCCGAAGCGCACATCGGCGCATCACCTCTGGGGGTGATCCGTACGTAGAGGCGCGCGCGCTACGGTCGCTGCATGACGACGTTAGCAACGAGAATGCGCGAACTTGGAGATGTCGAGAATTTCGACGTTGCCGTATTGTCTCAGGACAAACTTCCTGTACCAAACCAACACCAACGGGTTTGCTCGATACAACTTCGAACAAAAGATAAAGGGAACGGCAACCGTCCGCGAGTGGAAGGAGCGCCGCTTCAACCCGACCTATCCGGGCTACAAATGCATCGTCATGTATGGAGACGGACGAGAGGCAAACGGAAACCCGACGCTGAACACCGTGCGGGCCAGCTATGAAGAAGGCGCAGACAATGGCGGCGCCGGTGCTGTAACGGGCGGGCATGTCGCGGGTGACGGTTGACCTTCCATCGGGTCTACCGCTCGCGCGTTGCAAGAAGAGAGACTCCGAAACGGCGTATCGGACGTCTGAACCGTAGCCAGCGCGCGCAGACTTTGCGCCGACGAATCGGTCTGGTGGCTGGCGATTGCGGCTCCTCAACCAAGCGTTAAAGAGCGAGGCTCATCGAACTCTCAGAAGACCAGCCCGTAACTACGAGCGACGTCGCGATTCGTGGCGTCGCGATCTGCGGTCCGACGAAACGAAGAAGCGAGCCGGGTGGATGGCCGCACCTGCGCGGTCGCGCCGCAGACCCACGATCTACGATCTCCACAACTACGTAAGCAGGCACCGCATGAAGCTCAAATCGTACGCCATTCAAGGCTATCCACCGATTAGCAGGTTTGAGGTAAGGGACCTCGCAGACGTGGTTGTCCTCGCCGGGCCCAACGGAGTCGGCAAAACAAGTCTTCTAACCAACCTCCTGAATCTGTTCCAGAATCCAGGAAATATGCAAAACGCCGAGGCGATCGTTGAGGCCACAAGCCAGGAGGAGGAACAGAATTGGGGCCAGAAGACACTGCGATCGTCCGTGCAGGATGAGGCGCAGAAGCTTCGCAGGTTTCTCCAACGGAACCAAAAGCGAGGACAACTTCGAAGCGGGCTCATCAACTTCGATTCGGCGCGGCAACTGGAACAGATCCAGCCGTACATATTCTCCTGGAACTTCAGCGACCCCTTCTTCGAAGACGTCGGCTGGCATCACTCCTTCCAGCCGATGAAGGGGCGCTTCGAGGACACGATCCACTCGATGCATCGGAAGCTACGAAGCCAGAAGGAGGACATCGCCAAGAGGGCCCTTGCACTCCAAGCTTCGGGTAAGAAGGCGATGGAGCTGGACTTCCGCGACCCACTTGAGAAGTTCCATGACGCATTCACCAAACTTCTTCCCGGCCGCACGTTAGAGCCGCTAGACGAGCAATCCCAAACCATACACTATCGCGTTGGCGACACCGTGCTCCCTCTTTCGTCGCTCAGCTCGGGCGAGAAAGAGGTAGTCACTATCGTCTTCGATTTCCTGCTACGCGACCCGCAGGATTGCATCATCGTCTTTGACGAGCCTGAACTGCATCTCCACCCAGAGCTTTCGTACAGGCTACTGCGCACACTGCGAGATGTCGGAGAGCGAAACCAGTTTATTTTCTCGACGCATTCGCCGGACATCATCACAGCCTCGCTCGATCACTCGGTCGTCTTCGTTGCGCCCCCAGATCCAGGTCGCCCGAACCAAGCTGTCCAGCTCCGGGAAGACGATGAGGCAACGGGTGTACTCAACCTAATTGGGCAATCAATTGGCGTCGTATCCCTTGGAAAGCGAATCGTGTTGATCGAGGGCACGAAGTCGAGCCTCGACAAACAGACGTACGGGAGCATTGTGGGGTCGGCATTCCCAGATCTTGTGCTGGTGCCCGTTGGCGGCAAGGAAAGTATCACCTCCTTCGTGAAGGCGTTCGAGACCGTGTTGAACCAGACCGTCTGGGGCGTCGAGTTCTTCATGCTCTGCGACGGAGACACGTCGGCAGGTCCAATCATGGGATCCAGCGGCAACCCACGTCTCCGCCTCCTTCCCCGCTATCACATCGAAAACTACTTTCTGAACGAAACAGTCTTAGCGGACGTGTTTGAGTCGCTGGAACCAGCTGGCTCGTGGCTATTGGACCCGGTTCGTATTCGGAGCGAGCTTCGAACCCTCGCGCAATCCTCCCTTTCCTACGCTGTGGCCCTCAACGTGGCTCACAGACGACGGACGGCGGTTGGGAACGTTGACCTGATGCCGCCGTCTTGCCACAACAAGGATGCGGCCGCCCTGACGCAACTGTTCGAGGCGCGAAGAGCAGCTGAAGAGGCACGCGTGTCGGAAGCACTCGATCCAAAGGTTGTCGAGGCGGAGGTACAGAAGGAGTTCGAACAACTATCCGATCTACTCGCACGCGACGACGATGAATGGCTGCGACGCATACCGGGCAAGGCCGTCCTGAAGCAGTTTGCCTCAAAAGCACATCTCGACGTCTCTCGACTGAAGCGTTTATTCATCAAGGCGGCCTCCGAATCGCCTGCCGATCCCTTCGCCGAGGTGAAGGAGCTCTTCAGGAGTTTCAGCTCGTTCTCGAAACCGCACTCGAATCCTTGAGACTATAAACTCATCCTTTCCTGGGCATCAGCATGGGTCACGACCGCGTGTCGCCCCCGTCAGGTGGCATGAAGAGGTGGTTCAGCTGTCGCCGCGAACGAGCTGCCCCTGCCGACGCAGTTCGGCTGCGACGAACGGAGCACGGGAGGCGAGGTGTGCAAGGTCGAACCCCCCCTCGCCCGGGCCGACCCGGTAGCAGCGGACGTACTCCTCCCGCGCCTGCACGCAGTTCCGTTGATTCAACACGGGCAGTGTCAACGCGATCCGAGCCAGCTGGGCCTCTGGTGCCGCGTCACCGCGCTCTACGTGAAACGTGTTCAGGTTGAGGGCGAACCAGCCCACACCAATCGCGCACGGGTCAACCAACCCGAGCGACGCGCCCTTCTTCGCGTTGATGATCCCCGCGCAGAGCCGGTAGTTCGACCACTCGTAGACCCTGTCCCACGCGTAGGACTTCGGCACCACGTGATCAACGGTCGGGTTGCCGGTGGCGGGATGAATGTACATCGCGAGATACGCGCAACGCCGTTCGTAGGCGATGAGCATCTCGGGAAGGGCCTCTCGCCAGTACGGGGGGAACTCGTCCGCGGGTATGTCCTGCTCTCGGCTCGCGAGCTTCTTCCGCCTGCGGCCGGGCCGTGTGATGAGCGGCGGATGTCCAGCCAGCTCGGCAATGGCCGAGAGCCCGGGCTGTCGGACCTTCGTGTCGAAGTTCGGCGGCTCGTTCGCGAGGGCAACCGGGATCACTGCTTCTTCTCCGACGCCGCCTTCCTGGCTTGCCCGACGAAGTAGTCCCAACGAACCCAGAAGGGATCGATGTCTGGAAGGCCAGCCTCGCGAAGCTGCTTGTCGACGGCTTCGATGTGTTCGAGCGATGGCCTCTTCGCACTAAGTACATCGTGCGCCGCTCGCACCGCCCGTTCGCCTTCGAGCGAGCGAGGCTCCTTCAGATCGAATGCCTCGCTCGCGAGCCAGTTGCCCACCTCACCCTGGCGGACGTATGGGCGCTTCTCGAGCTTCACGCTCAGCGGCGTCGTACCCGTATCCTGATCCAGATCGAACCAGGCGTCCTGCTTCACATCAAACGACGACTCGACCGACGCCAAAACCAGGGGGGAATGGGTCGTCGTAAGCACCTGAAGCTGGACATCTTTGCTGAGCGCCCGGAGTATGCTCGGGAGGATCGTACGTTGCCACTTCGGATGGAGGTGGCTCTCGACCTCGTCGACAAGCAACACTAGCGACTCGGTGGCGGGGCGCTTCTTCAGAGATGCGACCACCTTGTGCTCGCGCCACGCCCAGACCACGAGGTACGCGAGGCCCAAGATCCGACGCAGCCCGGCAGGCGCATGAATGACCGGAAGCTCACCAGCCGGACCTACGAGGATCGGGAAGTCCCGGGCATCGTCGATATAGACGCGCCCCACCCGGCGGGTGAGGCGGAACTGCTCCTCGCCAGCAAGCTGCTGCACCAGCGCAGCGAGAAGCTCGAAGTCGGCGTTCTTCGGTTCGACCGCCCACCGAACAACGTCGCGCACGAGCCCCTCGCAGGCGCGGCTCGCCTTTTCGCCGCCTCCCAGCTCCAGCCCGTCCCAGATGTCGGGGTCGCGAAACTGAAACGCATTGCTCAAACCGAATGCCCCCATCCGAGACCAGGGGCGAAACTCGTCGCCCTCACGGAGCGGATCGTGAACCGAGATGCCGCCATCGACGCGGAGGTAGATTACGAGCGCACCCCGTTGGCGACTGCGTCGCCGCTCTTCGTGCCCGATCGTTGCCGGCAAGTGGTCGGTTTGCTGCCAGTACGAGTCATCGAAGTTGTAGTGCCCCTCGAACTCGATGACGATGTCACCGCGGCGCTCGGTCCACTCGATCGCGGCGTCTTCCTTCGCGGGGATGACGCCTTTGCCCCCCCACGTTGAGGGCCACGTGCGTGTGAGCGCCCACCATGCACTGTCGAGGAGCAGCGTCTTTCCAAGTCCGTTGTCGCCCGTGATGAGGTTCAACCTCGGTGCGAGGTCCATCTTCATCTCGGTCGCAAGGCCGACGTTCTTGAGGCAAATCGTCTCGAGCATGGCTTAGCTGTGCATCTTGCTGTCCAAGGCCACGGTGATCGTGATGTTTCGGCGCTTCAGGTCCTGCAAAGGAAGACTACCGCGATTCGGCGCTCTAGGTGCAGGCATAGGAGCGTGGGCTCGCTCCGAAACGCCATCACGCTCATGAAGTTCCGTCACGTCGTACTCAATGCGGTGCAGGTCGGTGATGCGGCAAGGGCCTTCGCGACGGGCGCACCATCAGCTACCCGAAGAAGTAGCGGCGCACGTGAGCGAGGCAGGCGGCGCGGCGCCGGCTCGAAACCTTCTCGAGCCGTTGTAGGAAGCCGGAAGGGCCCGCGGCGTCGTGCCAAGGGACGAATAGCAAACGCGCGGACTTCGTTCAGATGAGGCTCAGCGCCCACTGTCTGGCTCCTTCGACCTCTTCTTCCTCTGGCTCGTGGGGGAGGCCGAACCCGACGCTCTCTTCGGAGCCCCCTTCTTCCTGCTCTGATTCGCTGGCGCGGTCGATCCGAGCGAGTGCGTCGCGCTCCCTGACGGCGTGGGAGCCTTCGCCGCGGGCGCGGCCCCCCCTTGAGGAGTGGCAAGGAGATCGATCACGGAAACGTGGATCTCCTTGCCTCGAGCCGCGCCGAGACCTCGTGCGTGCTCGCGAAGGTGTTCTACGAGAACGTCGAAGCTGACAAGCGCGCCGCCAAGAAGCCATTGACGTTCATCACGTCGCACAAGGAGGAGAACCCCGTACCGGCGATCGGGCGGCTGCATGTACTGGCCGAGCAGCTGGTTCTGCAAGATGCGCTCAAGGTCGGCTACGGAGTAGTCGCCGAGCGGCTTGATCTCTACGGGGACGTGACCAACGCCTGCAGAGAATGCCGAGATGTCGACTTCCTTATCGTCATCGACAACGTTCTCGCGAACGACGGAGTAGAGCCCTCGAGCTCGTTCGCGCAGACAGGAGGCCGTCCATAGTTGGAGTTCACGCTCCTTCGTCGGCTCCTGGTCAGCGCCGCGCGGCTTGAACAAGTCGCGGTAGCTGAAGTCGTCGTTGGCCACGAGGCGATGCACATGCCGGATGTGCGCGATGACGAGATGGAAGAGTTCCTCGAGCGTGCGCGGAAGTTTCTCGTCGCGCCGCTCGAGACGGAGAACATCCTCTTCCGTCCACCTCGCCACAGACGCCTCGACGAGAAGAGCGTGTTGTTGCTTGATGAGCCCTTCGATCATCCGTCGTGCAGGCGCCAACACAGCGGTCGAGTACATCTCGGCCAATACGGCGCTCGCCTCCGGCGTTGGGATCGTTGAAAGGCGCGTGAGGCAACGGTTCCGAAGGTCTTCGGCGTGCTCGCGATCACCCGGCGAGTAAGCGCCCTGATGACGGACGTCGTCACTCGGCTTCACGAACGACAGGAGAAGCGTCGACCATCGCCCGAGTGCTCGCGGTGCCATCAACCATGTCGCGGCGGTTCGCCCGAAGCGTTCATCGAGATCTTGCTCGAGAAGCGCAGCGACCTTCAACAACGTCGCCATCGTGGCTGCGTTCCCGGACACGCGATTCTCCAACCAGTCTGCCGCAGCTTCGGGTTCGACATGCGCCCAAAGCCTCAGCCAATTCGCGTCGGGCATCGTCGCGCCGGCGCCGTCGATCGCGCGACGCAGAACCGCTAGTACCCTCGGCCGCTCGCTCGTCGAGGTGAGGATGGCATCGACCGCGTACTCGAGCGTTTTCGGATGAGCAGGAGCGCGTTCTTCGAGAAGCTCCAAGACTACGGTGCGCATGATGTGAGCGACTTCGGCGTCTGAGCGATCCGCCAATCGAAGAACGCCATGATTTTCCTTCTCGAAAGCCCATTCGAGTCGCAACGAGTCGCTGAGGACTGCGCGAACTTCCGAAGGATGCACTCGCGCAAGGTCACCGAACCAAAACGGGAACGCGTTGAGTTCGAAGAGACCCAAACGAGCGGCCCGCCGAGCGTCCTCGAGCGTCAACGTTGACACGTCAACACCGGCGCGGACAGCAAGGCTCACCCCCGTCAGACCGAGCAGACATCGGAACGGCTTGCCCCCGCCCGGGGTCGGCAACGGGGGGTCAAATCTTCGCCAGGCCGCTCGCAGACCATTGAGGAACACGGTGACGTACTCGTTGCCTACGTATCGTCGGAGACGGTCAGGGCTGAGCTTCCCCTGCTCGGCTCCAGGACCGTCGAGATGCCGCCAGGCCCAGAGAAGTGCATCTATGTCGTCGCCCGATTCAATCGCCGACCTTCGTTGGGCGAGGGCCGTCTCGTTCTCTGCACGCGTCCTTTCGTCCTTCCGGCGCTCGACGTCCTCTCGTTCCGCACGCCTAGATGACATCTCTTGGATGCGGAAGGTCAGACCGCACAGGTGTCCTGCGAGCTCCGGGTCGACGACACTCGCGAGCACTTCACCTCGATGCGCTGCTGACAGACCACTCCAGTAGCTCTCAAGGACAAATAGAGGATGGCTAAGACGATCAGCCGCGCGTTCGCGGGAACGCTCCCAGAGCCACTCGACGTCCGTCGACTCGAGCTTCCCGAATCGAAGATTCGTCAATAGGTCGAACGCGCCGTCGGGTAGCGCCGCCTGCGCAAAACGGCGCGCCCATAGGGCTCGCCGAACGTCACTCCGCCCCTTCAGCAACTTGTTGAAAGCTTGCTCGTCGGAGCGGCCGAGATTCATCCCAACGTGGTCATGCTCGTGGCGCTCTATCATGGCTAGGACGTCCACAGCGGTTGGCGGAACAGCGTCGCCGCACTTGAGACGCGCAAGGAGCGCTGGGACAGCCACATCGAACGCGGCTTGCGTCGCGGCGCTGACAGTCGCGGATGAGAGCACCGGGAGTACTGCCGCGAGAACAGCGTCGAGATCAGAGACAGAAACTTTCGCGCCTACTTCCGCGAGCCCGCCTCGAACGGCATGGCCGCCTCCGATGAGAAGAAAAGAAACGAGTGGGGGGCCATTTAGGATCTCCGGAACAAGCGCCCGAAGCAGTGCCAACCGCACGTAGGCATCCGTTCCGCCGGTAAGATTCAGCAGAAGATTTCTCTTCTCGGGTGCTGCGGCGGCGAACGCCGCTACGGCAAGCGCTCGCACGAGCGAGTCCGTCGACCACGCCGCCAAGGCGAGTGCAAGGTCCGCACAAGAGCCGTATCGCCCGTGCTCGACGAAGCGCAAGAGCTGTTGAGTGACTTTGGGAACGAGTAGGAACCGGTCGAGCAAGTCACGAACTTCGGGTTCGATGGCACGACGCGCAACGCGCCTTGCCGTCGCTGGCGTAGGCCAGCCATCCCACCGACCTGCAGCGATCGCTTCGCAAAGGCCTCGCACCGCACCGCGTAGCTCTGCGTCGGAGAGGCGATCGGGATCGCCGCCGTACAGAACGATGTCCGGACGGTCCGAAGCAATCAGACTCCGAACCTCGGGCACCTCGGAAGCCAGCCAGCCGACAATCGTGCTACGAGAACTCGGAACCTCAAAGCGATCCTCGCCCGGCACTCTCGTCATCACTGCGGCCCTGAGATCTTCAGTCTCGAGACCTAGGCGCACCCGCGTAGAAAGCCAGCGAGCCGCTAGAAAGTGTGAAAGCGGACCCTGCGGGAGTTGCACGGCTTCGGCATCCCGTCCCTTGTGCACGAACAAGGCATTCTCGAAGAGCTCCGCCAGTTCGGGCGGAGGCCAGTCTGCGAACAGGCGCCTTGAAGAGAGCGCTCCGTCGAGCATCGCAACCGTTGGGGTAGCAACATGCGGCACTCGCATCAGCATTGTGGCTGCGGCGACGCGCTGAAGTCCGAGGAGCCCCGCTTCGGCAGATAGCCGCTGCGAGCGCGCACGATCCGGCCGTTCCTCCACCAACGAAGCGTCGATGTATTGGGACAGAAGATGCGACCATCGCGCAAGGCTCTCGCCACGCGCATGCATGCGAGCGAGAAGTTTCACGTCCGTCGGGCGCAGCTCGAGGAGGTCGGCTATCTCCTCTCTCTCGAACTCCTCTACAAATGCATCGACGTCGGTGACTCCCGATGCTTCAGCGATCTTTCGTATCGCGCCTAAGTCGAGAGGTTCGAAGGTGACGAGCTTCAAGTCGGAGACGCCGAAGCGCCTTACGAGCCGACGAAGCTCTCTGGTCGACGCCGGCGTCCAAGCTCCATTTCGCGCGCTGAAGACAAGACGTATTGGATGCGTCGCGAAGTCAATCTCTCGGGCGAGCCGACGAAAGAGCTGCTCAACAGTATGATTGCGGATGTGGAGTTCGTCGAGCGCATCGACGAAGAGGACCCCGGGCGTCTCGCGCGCGAGCAGCACTGTTAGTGCAGCCTGCTCATCGGGGTCGAGGTCCATCGCGTTCGGTTGAAGGACACCTGTAGCTTCAGCGAATACAGCCGCGCGCCCGAGTGTCCGCAGCCGCTTCGCTATTTCGCGGAGCTCCGTGCTTTTTCCAGATCCGGATGGCGCCACGAGCACGACGGGGTCGAGACTTTCCGCGGCAAGGAGCGTCTCCAGCGTGGCGCCTCCGTCGGGCCTCAAGTCGCGGAAGAACGCGCGCATCGCGGCATCTTGCGTTCGGTTGTCGCCGAGATCGCGCACGTGGCGAGCGACCTGCACGTAGCCGCTAGCGGCATCGAGCATCATGCCGAGATCCCCGTGGCCGTAACGGACGGCGCGTTACCGTGGCAATGACGCAATCTTCGACGCCAGAAACGCTCGTTCGCCATCTTCCGCCTCAAGATCACCAACAGTACCTTCGCGTCCGATGAGGAGAAGGCCCATCGCGTTGAATGCCGTTCGCGTGATTGCGAAGAGCGAGGTGCCGTGTGTCGCGATGCGTGACATCTTCTCGGGCCGTGGGAGCAGTTCGCGTGCGCCCACGCCCCGGACCGGACGCAGTATCGCAAGCGCGACGGTCGTGTTCCACTCGCTTCAACAGCAGGTCGGAACGGTGGAACGTGCCCTCGACGAAGGAGCTCTTCACGTCGCGGAGATCGAAGCGCCCGACGGCTCTCGGACTCTAAAGGTTGGGGCCTAGAGCGGTCCTTACCGAGGCGAAGATCCTCCACGACCGAACGCGCGAGTTGCTCGTCCATCGACTGACGCTGCCGGATGAGGCGCAACCACGTCCAGTCCTGATTGCTGAGCCGTTGATGACCGCATCGAAGCGGCTGGAGGCTCCGTGCCGGAGCACGTGCCCGAGCAAATGCAACGAAGCCTCAGCTCCATCAGGAGCCGAGGCTTCTCTTTGTTGCGCGTCGGCGGCCAGGTTCGTCCGAAGCGACCGAGCACGACGTGAAGACGATCATGGAGTCAGCCTCATCCAAGTGAAGCCGCCACGTTCCTCGACGCGCTTGGCGTGACGTTCCTCATCGAGCTGAACACTCATCGAGCTGAAAAAGGCGTCCACCCCGAGGTCGACGGCGAAGTCGAGCATCATGATGATGCAGCGTGAGGTGGTTGGCGACGCTCTTATTGTTGAGGTGCGCGCTCGACGACGTACTTGTCGACAAGTCGATCCAGCCCAGATCGCCGGGTTCCCGAGTGTCACGGCGCCGAACGAAGGTCGGAGGTGTCGCCGGAGGATGCTCTTGTCGCGATGGCCGCTACGCTTCTGCGGGACGCGGTGCTTCTCCTAGTAGTCGGCGAGGTCGGCGAACGCCTTCGGTTCCGTTGACGCCTCCTTCAGCCCGCGCCGCCGCTCCTCGGCCTCGAGCTCGCGCTGCTGGAGCTAGAATGCTGCCTCGCGGCGGTCGTCAAAGACTCGCTCTCGCCGTTCTCGTCGACCCATCGGATGCGCCACTTGCCATAGCGCTTCGTCGGCCTTGCCATGACGATGCTCCTTGTGGCGAGCGCCGCACTGACTTGCCCGTGCATGGTTCTGCTCGAACCGTGCACGGACTTCCTCGTGCCCCGATGAATGGCCCGAAACGAAAAACGCGAGGTGCCTTGGTAAGGGGCAACCTCGCGCTATCGTGATAGTTGCGCGGGTAGGATTTGAACCTACGACCTTCGGGTTATGAGGAGCGTCGTGGAGCCTTGCCCGCCTTGCTGGTGAAGGTTTCCGGCAAGGTAGCGCGCCGCCGAGGTCCGTCAACCTTGCCTCGCTTGCCGGACTTCGGCTCGCGGTGGCCCGAGAATGGCACGAAGGCGTCTTTCGTGCGGGCGAGCCATGCGAGGCCGGCGTCCCAAGCCTCCCGCTCCTTCTCCTCGCGCTCGAAGAGCGCCGACGTCTTTTGGAGCACCAGCGTGTAGGGACGGCCCGAGCGGCGTGTCGTGTGCGTGACGGGCAGCTCGCTCCCGTCGATCTTCTGGTGGACGTGGGCGCGCTTGTCCTGCGCGAGCGGCCAGTCGAAGCGGGTGCGCGTGCGGTCGGAGAGGAAACGCGCAAGCTCCTTGCAGAGCGCGCAGCCGCAGCCCCCCGGCGGAGGGATCGACCAGTCGTCACTAGCGCGAGCGGGCTTGCGCATTGCCTCAGCGAGCGCCTTCTGCGCGTGATCGTGAACGGGAGCCAGGCCCAGCTTGCTCAGCGTCTTCCGCTCGTAGGTCTTCGCCGCGGTCTCGAGAAGCGAGACGAGCGCGCGCGGTGGACATGCGCCAGAGGTCAGGAAGCTCAGCACCTCGGTCCGTACCGACGCTGCGCCGCACGCGACGGAGCCCTCGATGATGCCGAGGATCGCGTGGTCGAGACGCGCGATCTCGCGGA
>JAFAER010000018.1 GCA_023423895.1 Pseudomonadota bacterium | reverse complement strand
TCGGGCCTCGTCGTCCCTGATTCGTTCCGGTGCCGCGGCGACGAGGTCGTCGAGTCGACGATCGCCCACCAGGCCGTCGCGATCCGTCCGCGACCCGGCGGCGGCACCCACGAGGTCGCCATCGCGGAGTCCGATCGGGCCCTGCCTGCGCTGACCGATGAGCAGGTCCGTCATCTCGCCCGTCTCGGACGCGTGGTCGAGGCGCACTTCGGGCGGCCGCAGGATGTCGAGTGGTGCGTGGTCGACGGCGAGTTCCGGTTCCTCCAGAGCCGTCCGATCACCACGAACTTCCCCGCGCCCGTCGGGGTCGACGACACGAACCGCGTCTACATCTCGGTCGGTCATCAGCAGATGATGACCGACCCGATGAAGCCGCTGGGGCTCTCCGTCTGGAAGCTGATGAACCCCGCGATGGCGGTGGCTGCCGGGAGGCTCTTCATCGACGTCACGGATCGCCTCGCAATGCCCGCGACCCGCGCGGCCGTCCTGCAGATGCTCGGGAGATCCGATCCGCGGATTCGGGACGCGCTCGAGTCCGTACTCGACCGCAGCGACTTCATCCGGCTCGTTCCAGACGCGGGGCCGGGCGGACCGCCACCCGGCGCCGCGGCAGCACGGACGGCTCCGGACCCCGCCATCGTCGGCGAGCTCATCGAACGCACCCAGGCGTCCATCGCCGCCTTGAAGCGGGCCATCCAAGCCAAGTCCGGATCGGCGCTCCTCGACTTCATCCTGCAAGACCTCCAGGAGTCGCGGCGGCTCGCGTTCCACCCGGAAGACTTCCAGGTGCTCATGACGGGGATCGAAGCCACGTGGTGGCTCAACGAGCAGCTGCACGCGTGGCTCGGCGAGAAGAACGCGGCCGACACGCTCACGCAGTCCGTGCCGAACAACGTCACATCCGAGATGGGGCTGGCGCTCCTGGACGTCGCGGACGTGATCCGCCCGCACGCGGAGGTGGTCGCATTCCTCCAGCAGGTCGAGGATGAGGGCTTCCTCGACGAGCTACCCAAGCTCACGGGCGGACGCGAAGCGCGGGACGCCATCCTCGCGTGGCTCGACAAGTACGGCATGCGCTGCGTCGGCGAGATCGACATCACGCGGCCGCGCTTCTGCGAGCGCCCGACGATGCTCGTGCCCATCCTGCTCGGCAACATCAAGAACTTCGAGCCCGGCGCGAGCACGCGACGCTTCGAGCAAGGCCGCCAGGAGGCCGAGAAGAAGGAGAAAGAGCTACTCGAACGCTTGCGCCTCTTGCCGGACGGTGAGGAGAAAGCCGAAGAGACGAAGAGAATGATCGACCGCCTACGGTCCTTCATCGGATATCGCGAATATCCGAAGTACGGAATGATCAACCGCTACTTCGTCTACAAGCTGGCGTTGGTCGAAGAAGCCGAGCGCCTCGTCGCAACAGGCGTGATTCGGGAGAAAGAAGACATCTTCTACCTCGAATTGCCGGAGCTTCATGACGTGGTGCGCACGAACCACGTGGACGAGCAACTCATCCGCGAGCGCAAGGAGGCGTTCCGATCGTATGGAGCCCTGACCCCGCCGCGAGTGCTCACCTCGGATGGAGAAGGCATCAACGGGGCCTTCCGACGCGACGACGTGCCGGCGGGTGCGCTGCTCGGCCTGCCCGTCTCCGCCGGGATCGTCGAGGGCCGCGCGCGCGTCATCTTCGACGTCGCTCGCGCCGACCTCGGACCGGACGACATCCTGGTCACCACCTTCACGGACCCGAGCTGGACGCCCCTCTTCGTCGGCATCAAGGGCCTCGTGACGGAGGTCGGCGGCCTGATGACCCATGGCGCGGTGATCGCGCGGGAGTACGGCCTCCCCGCGGTCGTCGGTGTAGAACATGCCACCCGGCGGATCCGCGACGGACAGCGGATCCGCGTGCACGGAACGGACGGGTACGTCGAGCTCCTGTCCTGACGTCGACGACGCGCATCTCGGCTGGTTCGTCGTTCAGGATCAGTTCAAGCGTGATCGCGCTGCATGTTCGTCTGGCGTGGTGCTACCCGGCCGCCTGCTGCGCTTCGACATGCTTCCGTGCGTAGTGAAACGGCGGAAGCCCTACGTGACGCGTGAATGCGACGCTGAACGTGCTCGCGGAGCTGTAGCCGACTCGTTCTGCGACCTCCGCGACGGTGATCTGCTTGCGTCGCAGCAGATCTTTCGCCAGCGCCATGCGCCAGCCGAGCAAGTACTCCATCGGCGCAACGCCCACGGCACGGCTGAACCTCTCGAAGAACGTGGAACGAGACAAGGCTGCCTCCTTCGCGAGCTGGGCTACGGTCCATGCCTTCGTCGGACTCTCGTGCATTCGTCGTATGGCAACGGCGAGGCGCTCGTCGGCGAGGCCACGCAAGAGGCCCGGCGAGGCAAGAGGACCAGAGGTCGAGCGAAGCGCCTCGAGCAACACGAGATCCAAGAGCCGGTTCAGGATGACGTCGCGCGCGGCTCGCCGCTCGCGGAACTCCTCCCGCAGCAGCTGCACGAGGGTGCCGAGCCTGTCTTGTCCCCGAACGAGCACGAGCCGGGGGAGGAGCGATACGAGAAGGGTCGCATCCGGAGAGCCGAAGGCGCAGTGGCCGACCAGCATGCGAACGTCGGGCTGCCCGCGTTCGAGGCCGAGTCGGAACTCTCCGTCGGGCAGCGCGGCGGGCACCGTCTCGACGTTCTTCGCCGGCGGCTCGAGGCTGGAGACCGAGAAGTCGTACGCCGCCGGCACGAGAACGAAGTCGCCCTTCTCGAGCTGCATCGGCTCGTGCCCGGCAACGGCGAGGCGGCACGCCCCCTCGAGGACCAGGCAGTAGAAGACCCGCCCGGCCTCCGAGCGGCGAACGCGCCACCGGCCTCTCGCACTGACGAGCTTCGAGAACGGAGCGCCCGGCTGGAGCAGCGAGACCACCTCGGCGAGCGGATCGATCATGACCGGACTCCTGCAAATGAAATGCGGACTTCCTGTCGTAGCACGTCCGGGCTCAGCGCCCTATGGTCCGAGCAGCTAACGCCACCAGCAACAGGAGCCCTCGAATGAAGACCATCTTGATCACCGGATGCTCGTCCGGATTCGGCCTCGACACCGCCCGCTACTTCGTCGAGCGCGACTGGAACGTCATCGCGACGATGCGGACGCCGCGCGAGGACGTGTTGCCCCGCACCGATCGTCTGCGTGTGTTCGCGCTCGACGTCGCCGATCCGGAGAGCATCCGCCGGGCGATCGCCGAGGCGGGGCCGATCGACGTCCTCGTGAACAATGCAGGCCTCGGCTTGCTGAACGCGGTCGAAGGCACGTCGATGGACACTGCGCGCGAGCTCTTCGAGACGAACACGCTCGGCACGATCGCGATGACCAAGGCTGTGCTCCCGCAGTTCCGTGAGCGCAGGGCCGGTGTCATCGTGAACGTCTCGTCGAGCGTGACGCTGAAGTCGCTCCCTCTCCTTTCCGTTTACACGGCCAGCAAGGCGGCGGTGAACGCGTTCACGGAGTCGCTCGCGCTGGAGCTCGAGCAGTTCGACGTGCGCGTCCGGCTGATCCTGCCTGGACGGTCGCCGGAGACGCGCTTCGGTGACAACGCCCGCTCCCGGATGCAGAACGGCTTCCCCGAGCCGTACGCTGCCCTGGCTCAGAGCGTCTTCGCTGGCTGGCAGACGTCCACGGCGCTGACGCGATCGTTGGACGTGGCCGAAGCGGTGTGGCGCGCGGCGACCGACCCGTCGTGCCCGCTCCGCCAAGCCGCGGGCGCCGACGCCGAGGAGTTGGCGAAGTCGGCCTGAGCAGGTCGCCAGAGCTCGTGGTCGAGCGCGCCATCGCGAAGGCCCCCGCTGAACCGAAGGCCGACCGCCGCGGCACCACGCGAGGTCGGAGGACCTCTCGAAGGGTGGAGATGCATCGCTTCTTGCCGCCGCACCCGGACGTGGACCTCACAGATCTCGCGGCACGAAGGGACTACTTGCGCGAGCGTGGAGTAGAGTGCGCGCTGGTCGGCGATCGACCGGTCTCGAAGGGGCTCACGGCAGAGTGAGCCAAGAGCTACGCGAACCTGGTGACAACGATGAAGCGAGCCGACGCCGTAGAAGGGATCACGATACTGAAGTCATTCGACTTCGACGCTCGAGAGACGCCCGAGAACATCGTCGTCCTGACGAGCGGAACGATCTGCACGACGCTGCTTTTGGCCGGCGCGCTCTGGCGCTCGACGGACGTCGCAGAGCGAGTCGCGCGGGGAGACGACGACGCGCTGGCCGTGGGCCTCGCTTCCGACGCCGACGATCGGCTGTACGTCGCCGTGCGCAGCAAGGACGTGAACGTGGCGGGTATCTGGAGGCGAGACACTGCCGGGCACTGGGCACGATTCGCCGCCGCCGAGCCCCGCGCTGGACTCAACGGCATCACCTTCGACGAATCGGGAACGTTGTTCGCGGCGGATTCGGTGAACGGCGAGATCCTCCATCTTCCTCCCGGGCAGCGCGAGCTGAAGCTCTGGCTCGACGATGAGCGTCTGAAGCCCACCGCACCGGACGACCCGGTGTCGTCGACCGGGGTGAACGGCTTGAAGTTCTGGAACGGCAGCCTCTACTTCACCAACACCGCGCAGGCGACCGTACACCGCATCGCTCTCGAGGCTGGACAGCCAGACGAGATCGCGAAGCTGTACTCGGATGTTCCCGCAGACGACTTTGCCTTCGACGTGTCCGGCAACATGTACCTCGCGGTGCATCCGGAGAACACCGTGCAGCGCATCGCGCCCGATGGCGCCGTCACCGTTCTCGCGACCGCGGACGACGGGCTCGACGGACCAACGGCCATCGCCGTGGTGCCAGAGGGTCTGCTCGTGACGAACCTCGGAGTCCTTGGAACCAGGCACACGCCCAGCCTCCTTCGGCTCTCCATGCGCGTCGACGCGCCCGCACTGCCCAGACCCAAGCTCGACGGCTGAGCACGGGTCGACGTTCGGGTGGGGCTTTCACCGGCCCCCGCGGACGGACCATCGCGACCATCCGCTGCCTCGTCGCTCGAAACGAGGTACGCTGCCGGCGATCGTATGACCCCCGAACACGCTCGCGTGATGGCTCGCTACAACCGGTGGATGAACGACAAGCTCTACGCGGTCGCGGGGAAGCTCACCGACGCGGAGCGCAAACGGGATCGCGGCGCGTTCTTCGGGTCCATTCACCGCACGTTCAACCATCTTCTCCTCGCCGACCGCGTGTGGATGGGGCGCTTCACCGGCGTGGTCCTCCAGCCGGGAGAGTTCGGGCCGGGCGGGATCCGCTCGCTCGATCAGGAGCTCTACGCGGACTTCGACGAGCTCCGTCGCGAGCGCTCGACGACCGACGACGAGATCGAGGCATACGTCGCGACGCTGACGGAAGAGAAGCTCGCCGGGAACCTGCGCTACCTCCGGCACGGCGCCGTGAACGAATTCCCGCTCTGGCACGCGGTCGCTCATCTCTTCAACCACCAGACGCACCATCGTGGCCAGGTGACGACGCTCCTCATGCAGGCCGGGCATGATCCGGGCGTGACGGATCTCTTCGCGATGCTCCGCAGCTGACGACACGCCTTCCTCGCGGATCGCCGGCAGCGAGAGACGTCAGCGGTCGACGATGGGCGACGCCGCGTAGAATGACGCCGCCAAACGAGCGCATCCCGCAGTATGGTGCGGCGCATGCTCGCCAAGAAGCTCTCCCTGAAGAACGGCACCTCGGTCGCCGTCCTCGACGCTCCTCCGACCATCGACCTCGTGCTCCCGCCCGGTATCCGTCCGAGCGAGCGTGGACCTGCAGACGTGGTCCTCGCATACGTGACGAACCGTGCGGCCCTGGCCAAGTCGATGCCGCGTGCGACCAAGCGCATGACGAAGGGCGGCACCCTCTGGGTCGCCTACCCGAAGGCCGGCCAGCTCGGCACGGACTTGAACCGCGACAGCCTCGCGCGCGCCGTGCGTGAGACGGGGCTCGAGCCGATCGGGCAGATCGCCATCGACGAGGTCTGGAGCGCGCTGCGCTTCAGGCGCGACGCGGCGCTCACGGCAGAGCGGAAAGCGCGCGGCGCGTTCGCAGAGAAGCCGAAGAAGAAGACCGCCGCGAAAAAGACCGCCGCAAAGAAGACCGCCGCGAAGAAGACCGCTGCAAAGAAGACCGCTGCAAAGAAGACCGCCGCGAAGAAGACCGCTGCAAAGAAGACCATTGCAAAGAAGACCGCTGCCAAGCGGCGGGCCTCCTAGGAGCCGCGCCGAAGAGCACGCTTGCTTGGAACGTGGCTCCCCGGTGGTTGCCCTCGCGCGGGCTCGTCGAGTGGGTGCACGCTTCATGGCGGTCGTACACGCCGCTGCGTCGGCCTGCTCGTCGGGGCTCGGCCCCTTGACCATCCCCGCGTCCGTGCCAGACCGGGGCCGACGCGATCCCGCTGGCCAAGACGGAGTGGGCCGAGAGCCAAGCGGCTTTCATGAGGAGCGGTCGAGGGGCGAGGCGCGTGCCATCGACGTCGACGGCAACGTTTCCACGAACCTTGGGCTTTTCCAGGCGGGCCGTGCCATCGTCTGTGCCCCGAGGGAGTCGGCCGTCGCGCTGTCAAGGTCACACCTCCACCTGCGAGGTCCGCGTCGCACGAGAGGAGCACACGCGCGTTCCGGACCGTCGTTAGCGTCGGGAGCCGCGTAGTATGGGCGTCGTGTCCGATGCCCCGTCTGCACCCGCTGAGCCTCTCACCTATTCCCGCGTGGCGGCGGTGGCGCTGCCACCGATGTTCCTTGCGGTCGTCTTCCTGATCTATCTGGACTTCGATCACCTGCTGAACAGCGGTGACCGTGCGCCCGCGCCCATCACGGCCCCTGGCACGGCGATGCCTTCGAGCGTGCCGAAGGCGCAGTCGGCGCCCACCAGCGCCGCTTCGGCGGCGGCAGGCGTCTTCGGGACGATCTATCGGGACCAAGTCTGGGGAAAGAGCGCCGAAGGCCAAGGGACGTCGGGCAGCGGCTCTACCTTGCAGTCCACGGCTTTCTATCGGACGTACCTGCAGACTTTCTTGAAGGAGAACAAGATCCGATCGGTCGTCGATGCGGGGTGCGGCGACTGGGAGTTCTCCAAGGCGATCGACTGGACGGGCATCGACTACAAGGGCTTCGACGTCGTCAGCTCGGTCATCGCGAACGACACGAAGAAATACGCGTCGAAGAACGTCCAGTTCGCCGTCGCGAACATCGTGACCGACGATCTGCCTGCCGCCGACCTCCTCATCGTCAAGCACGTCCTTCAGCATCTACCGAACGCCGACGTGGCGACGTTTCTCGAGCAGCTTCCGAAGTACCGCCACGTTCTCTTGACCAACAGCGTCAGCGCTCGAACCCTCTCCGGCGACAATCGCGACATCGCGATCGGCGCCTTCCGCTACTTCGATCCGACGCAGCCGCCGTTCGCGCTCCCCGGCATCAAGGCCCTCACCTGGTGGGACGGCCTCAGCATGCATCAGGTCCTCTACCTTCGAAGGAGCGATGAGCCGGAGGCGCGTTAGGTTTACGGTCTCTTCGGCGCCGAGGTCGATCTCTACGGCGAGTACGACTGCCACAAGTTCCCCGGAGACTGCATCTCTCACAACGAAGCGGTGATGGCTCGCAGCGGCGTCACGATTCGGCACAGTAACTTGGACTCGGTCTTCAGCGCGGATAGCACCGGCGCAGGCATGTCGACCGCGGTGACCATGTACACCCACGGCAGCTTCTGGGGAGCCGTGAACAACGTGACCATCGAGAAGAGCCGGATCGGCTCAACGCGCCCGGCGCCGTCTATTGCATGTACGCGGGCAACTCGACCGATTCCGACGGCGACCCGACGAACATCAAGATCAGCGACAGCGTCTTCGTGTCGTGCAACAACAAGACCGGCTCCAACGGAAACGCGGTCGTGGGCTGGCTGCACGGCAACGGCAACGCGTGGGTGAACAATCGCTGGGCACCGCCTCGGGCGAGGTGATCCCGGAGCCGTCGACCACGAACTACAACTGAAGGTGCCGCGCCTCGACTCCGTTCGCCCGAGGCGGAGACCACATCGAGAAGTGCGTCGGGCAGGCCGAGAGGCTCCCTCGTGAGAATTCGCGATGCAAAAGCTGCGACTCGCGAATTCTTGCGACTCGCAAGTACCTGATTCTACAGAGTCTGGCACTGGCACCGCTCGTGCTCACCGGCGGGCCATGAGCTCGGCCAATCCTCGAGTCGCGGTAGTCGCAGGCTTCAAACCCGTCGCACCTCCCGAGTCGAAGACGCGGATGACGGACGGTGCGCTCACGGACATCGAGTCCGTGATCGAAGAAGCGCTCGAAGCGGCGGTCGCCGGCGCGATCGGCCCGTCGACGCCGCCCACGCTGGCGAAGGCCCTTCGCCACGCCGTGTTCCCCGGCGGAGGTCGCCTTCGTCCTCAGCTCTGTCTGCTCGTCGCGATGAGCGAGTCTGACGACGGCGCCCCTTCTCGCGACGCGCTCCACGTCGCCGCCGCGATCGAGCTCCTTCATTGCGCATCGCTCGTCCATGACGACCTGCCGTGTTTCGACGACGCTGACTTGCGACGAGGCCTAGCGACGGTCCATCGGATGTTCGGCGAGCCTCTCGCCGTGCTCGTCGGAGATGCGTTGATCGTGCAGGCCTTTCGCGAGGCCGCCCATGGCCCTCGTGCAGAGGCGCTCGTGAAGACGCTCTCGGACGCTGCCGGCTCGCTCCGCGGGATCGTCGCCGGACAGGCATGGGAGAGTGAGCCCGCTGTCGCGCTCGACGAGTACCACCGCGCGAAGACCGCCTCGCTCTTCGAAGCGGCAGCTGTGATGGGGGCGATCGCGACCGGCGCCGATCCGGAGACGTGGCGCGAGCTGGGCGAAACGCTCGGCCGCGCCTATCAGGCCGCGGACGACATCGCCGATGCGATCGGCAACGCTGCGGTCCTCGGAAAGCCGGTCGGTCAGGACGACGCCAATGCGCGTCCGAGCATGGTCCGCTCGCTCGGGCTCGCGGGAGCGCGATGTTATCTGGCGAAGCTCGTCGCGCAGGCGTCGGCCAGCGCAAGGCGCGGGGGCGGAGGACAGCTCCTCGATGAATGGCTCGATCGCGTCGCCGCACGCGTGGGGGTACTCCAGTGAAAAAGCAGCCTCATGCGATCGTGATCGGAAGCGGCTTCGGCGGGCTCGCCGCCGCCGTTCGACTCGGGGCGCGCGGTTTCCGGGTGACCGTCCTCGAGCGGCACGACCAGCCTGGCGGTCGTGCGCGCGTCTTCAAGGACAAGGGCTTCGTCTACGACGCCGGGCCGACCGTGATCACGGCGCCGTTCTTGTTCGAAGAGCTCTGGACGCTCTGCGGGAAGAAGATGAGCGACCACGTGAAGCTCGTCCCCGTCGCGCCGTTCTATCGAATCCGCTTCGACGACGGCGCGCTCTTCGACTACTGCGGCGACGCCGAGTCGATGCGCGCCCAGATCCGCGCGCTCTCGCCCGCCGACGTGGAGGGCTACGAGCAGTTCCTGGCGATGAGCCAGAAGATCTTCTCGGTGGGCTTCGAGCGGCTCGCGCACGTACCCTTCGACTCCTGGACGTCGATGGGCCGGATCGTCCCGGACATGGTTCGGCTCGAGAGCTATCGCACGGTCTATGGGCTCGTCGCCAAGTTCATCCAGAACGAGCGCCTCCGGCAGGTGCTCTCGTTCCATCCGCTTCTCGTCGGCGGCAATCCGTTCTCGACGACCTCGATCTACAGCTTGATTGCCTGGCTCGAGCGAAAGTGGGGCGTTCACTTTCCGATCGGCGGGACGGGCGCCCTCGTTCGCGGTCTCGTCGACTTGATCGAGGGGCAAGGCGGGCAGATCCGCTACGGCGCCACCGTGGATCGCATACTCGTCGAGAAGCGGACCGCTCGTGGCGTGCGACTCGAGAGCGGAGAAGAGATCGCCGCCGACATCGTCGTCTCCAACGCCGACGCGGCCTGGACGTATCGTCACCTGGTCGAGAAGCGACACCGTCGCACGTGGACGAATCGACGCATCGATCGGTCCCGGTTCTCGATGGGCCTCTACGTCTGGTACTTCGGCACCGACCGCAAGTACGACGACGTCGCGCATCACACCATCTTGCTGGGGCCTCGTTACAAGGAGCTGCTCGACGACATCTTCACGCGAAAGGTCCTCGCGCCGGACTTCAGCCTCTATCTCCATCGCCCGACCGCGACCGATCCCGCCCTGGCGCCCGAAGGCTGCGATGCGTTCTACGTACTGTCACCGGTTCCGCATCTCGACGGCGACGTCGATTGGACGCGTGAGTCCGAGCGCTACCGCAGGAAGATCGAGGCGCATCTCAGCAAGACGCTCCTGCCCAATCTCTCGCAGCACATCGTGTCGTCGCGCGTCATGACGCCAACGCACTTCCGACACGAGCTTCTCAGCGAACGCGGCGCGGCGTTCAGCTTCGAGCCGGTACTCACGCAGAGCGCTTACTTCCGTCCGCACAACAAGAGCGAGGACATCGAAGGTCTCTATCTCGTCGGTGCGGGGACCCATCCCGGCGCAGGCGTACCTGGCGTGCTCTCGTCGGCGCGCGTGCTCGACTCGGTGATTCCGATGCCAACGAAGTGGAGCTCTGCCCATGCGTCCCTTTGACGTCCGACCCGACGACCTCGCTTTTTGCGAGTCCCTCCTGCGCGCCGGCTCCAAGAGCTTCTCCGTCGCATCGCGCCTATTGCCTGCTCCCATTCGCGAGCGCACGACCGTCCTCTACGCGTTCTGTCGGGTATCCGATGATCGCGTCGACGACGATCCGCTCGCTTCCAAGCGCACGATCGACGCGCTCCGGCGCCGCCTCGACGACGCGTTCGCCGGCCGCTCTTCCCATGATCCGGTCGACCGCGCGTTTGCGGCGCTTCTCCAGGACACGCCGATTCCGCCTGCCCTTCCCGAGGCCCTCCTCGAAGGAATGGAATGGGACGTCGAGGGGCGGCGCTACGAGACGCTCGAGGAGCTCCACGCGTACGCGGCGCGCGTCGCCGGCACCGTCGGCGCGATGATGACGCTGCTGATGGGCGTGCGCGAGCCGAAGGCACTCGCGCGCGCATGTGATCTCGGGATCGCGATGCAGCTCACCAACGTCGCGCGCGATGTCGGCGAAGACGCACGTCGAGGAAGGATCTACCTGCCGCTCGACTGGCTCGAGGGCGTCGATCTCGAGGCCTGGCTCGAACGACCAGCACCGACCCCCGAGATCAAGAATGTCGTGAGGCGCCTCCTCGACGAAGCCGACACGCTCTATCGCCGCGCCGATCGCGGGATCGCGATGCTTCCACGTGAATGCCGCGTCGCGATCCGGGCGGCTCGGCTCGTGTACTCCGACATCGGTCGGACGATCGCCGCCGCCGACCACGACTCGGTCACACGCCGCGCCGTCGTCCCGCGGTCGCGCAAGCTCTGGCTCCTGCTCCGCGCGTCGTCGGCACCTTGGCAGAGCGCGCGTCCGATCGGCGATCCGCCGCTTCCTGCTGCCGAATCGCTCGTGGCCGCGGCACACGAGATTCAAACGGAGAGGCGCGACCGCGAGTGCCGGGCCGAGCGAGCCCCGGGGACGAGCGCAGCTTCGGCCGACGAGCTCGCGGCGATCACGCGCGGCCTTCGGCACATCTATCACGGTGACACCGTCGACCGCGTCTCCCGCTACGCGGTGCGGGAGGGCGGGCTTCCAGCCGACCTCACCGGGCGCGTCCTGTTCACGGTGTTCCCCTACGAGGCTGTGTTCGACGACCGCACGCTAGCGAGCAACCCACACATGCTCTCGGGCCCGGGTCGCCTGCTCTCGATCGATCTCGATCCGGCCGCCGATGGCACGCTGCGCCTGCAGACCAACTTCCTCCAGGTGCCGTCCTGGCACATGCGTCAGCTGGCTCCGCGCGCGGTCGTCCGAACGGACTTCGCCGAGGTGAGCTGGCTCGGGATCATGAACCTCGCGAACACGACGCCGCTGCCGATCTTTCCGCAGCCTCATCCCGACGGTCGGACAGGTCGTCGGGTGCTGATGGCGTACGACGCCGGGCGTCCGTCGGAGATCGATCCGCGCTCGCTCGAGCACATCACGCCTGTCGGCGAGCCCTCACAATACAGGTCGGCCGTGAAGAGCTCGTTCAGCCCGCTGATCATGACGTCGGGCCATCCCGTCTACGATCCCCAGCCGAGCGCGGGCTACCCGCGAGGCCGGCTTTTCTACACTCATCTCGTGCCACGCGCGCTCGACCTGGTACATCCGAGTCAGCGCAGCATTCGCGCCGACCTCTACGTGATGAGCTGGGACGGCACGTCGAAGCCGTCGCGCCCCCTCCGCGTCTGCGTCGACGGGAAGCCCGTGCTCCTCGATCAAGCGTCGGCGCATCAGATCTGCCTGACGCGCGATCACATCGTCATCTTCAACGCCACCCTCGTCTTGAACGGGTCCGCGCTGGCAGAGCCAATCCTCGCGCTCCTCCACAAGTCGGCGCGCGAGACGTGGCCGAGCGCGCTTCGGCCGGGCCTCGATCGCGCGTGGCGCTCCCTCTCTGAGTCGATGCACCCGCCAGTCCCCTCCCCTCGATGCCCCGTGTTCGTGATCGCGAAGCGCGACATCGAGGAGGCGCTGCCAGACGGACGCGATCGCGTCGACGCGCGACGCTTCATCCTCGATGGCGAGCTTTCGCATGCGGTCGCCGACTACGAGGACGCCGAGGGACGGATCACGGTCTTTGCGCAGCACAACATCGGCGCGGACCCAGCAGATCAGGTGGAGGAAGGCGACCGCCTCGTCGACGGCCGGGTCGCGCAGCGGGACTTCCTCGGGCTCTTCACGGGCTCGACCGATCTGAACCAGGTTCGGAAGCACGTGCTCGACGTTCGGGGCGGTGACATCACGACGACGGCGTTTCCGGATCCGGAGGATCCGGCGACGTTCCGGTACGGCTTGAACCTGCTGCCGCCCGTCGCCCCGGTTGCTTTTGCACCGGCGAACGCGCCGGGACGGGTGGGCGATCTCACGCGGTCGATCGAGCAGCTCGATACGACATACTGGCTCTCGGGCGGCTGGATCCCCGACATCGCGTCCGAGCGCGCCTTCGACAACTTCCGCGGAGTGATCCATCCGCGGCTCGTGCCCGAGGCAGAGTACCGCTCGCGCGTCGCCGATCGCTCGAACACGGTGCAGCTCTTCGCGCTCGATCGCGACCTTCGACTCGATTCGAGCTACGCGTTCCCGCCCGGCTGGTTCATGGGCACTCCGGTTTGGATCCCGAAGCCGGGCGCGCGCTCGACGCGTGAAGGCTGGCTCGTCGGGCCCGTGTGGGGACCGGAAGAGGCCCACGCCGAGGTGTGGATCTTCGATACGGCGCTCGCGCTCTCGGCCGGGCCGGTCTGCAAACTCGGTCCCGCGGTGGGCGAGCTGGGCCTTCGCCCGGGCTTTCCGCTGCACGGCAACTGGATCGACCGCGAAGGCATCGAAGCCTGGGAGCATCCCGAATATCGAACGGAGATGCCCGATGTGCCGACCTACGTGAAGCTCGCAGAGCTCGGCGTGATGAGCAGCAGCCTCGTCACGCGTGCGGCAAAGCAGCTGTTCGGCGCGTGAGTGGTGTGTGCCGGCCTTGGCTGAGCGAGGGCCGGCGGCCGGAGCTCTCTCGCGGAGTAGTTGCCTAGTTAACCTACGTCGGCAACTGCCGCGGGTACGGCGCCGATTCCGTAGCTGATGGTGAGGAGCTGCTCGGCCGCGGGAGCGATCACGGAGCGGAGAGCTGCCACGGCAAGGTCATGCCGCTCGCGG
The DNA here is from genome assembly GCA_023423895.1 of Pseudomonadota bacterium. Classification (GTDB taxonomy): domain Bacteria; phylum Myxococcota_A; class Polyangia; order Polyangiales; family Polyangiaceae; genus Labilithrix. Next base: position 121,527 of record JAFAER010000018.1, on the reverse strand, counting down.
CGCGAGAGGATCCCGTGCGCCCGAAGGAGGGACGGATCTTGAGAAGCATCGCGCGCCTGGCTTCGTCTCGCATCTGGCACGCCACCTTACAGCAGTTCGGACGCTTCGCTTCAGGGTCCCCACGTCATCAGGCGCCGGGCAGTAGCGACGACTGCCGTTCGCTCCGTCCGCATCGCGCGTTCCCTCCGCACGAACGACGAGCGCAGCACGCCCCAGCCCTGAGCGGCGGCGCGATGGCACCCCGTGGCAACGCACGATGGATCTCGCTGCAGCGGCTACGGGGCCCTTCTCGCCGACCGACCTTCACGCACGTCTCGCCCGGTTGGCCGGACGATGGACGGGCACGGCCAAGACGTATGTCGATCCGAGCAACCCCGAGGCCGCCGAGGTCGCGCCGTGGGACGGCACCATCGCGATGCTCCTCGGCGGGCGGTTCCTGCGTTTCAGCTACGTCTCGCGCGCCATGGGCCAGCCGATCGCCGGCGAGCTGACGGTCGCCTACGAGAAAGGGGACGCGCGACAGCCGCTGACGCATGCCGAACGACGTCACCGACGCACGCGAGCACCAGCCGCTTAGGGGTCCGTGTGGGCTTTGTGGCTCGCGGCATTGAGCACATAGCCCTGCCCCGCGACGTAAACGTAGATGCCCCTCTTCCCGCACCCGGAGACGCCCATCGTTCTGGGAGTGTCGGTGCTCCTGTCCCTCGACTCGACGCCCATCGCGGACGACAGCGGGGTCAACGAGAGCTGATCGGCCGGGCAACCGGTCTCGAAGGCAGCGCGCCTACGCAGCTCTCGCTCTGCATGATTGCGAACATAGACCTGCGGGCCGCAAGCAACGTTCCCGAGCAGAACCACAAACAGCCAGCAGATGACGCCTCGTCGTGTTCCGAACCGACCGCGTTCGCGCCAAGGTCCCAACCGCCCAGAGCAACTACTCCCGAAGTCGTTGTCTCGCATCGCTGTTGCCGGCGAACGCTAACAGCGAAGAGGCGGAAAACGGAAGCGCCCCAACCTCCAACGAACGCTCACGCGCTGGGTGCGTGCCGCTTTGCCGTGGCGCCCCAGCCCTATCTCAGCGAACGGATTTGTCACTGAACGATCAGGCCGGCGCCTTTCAAGGTTGCGAGCTCCGCTGGCGTGCGCGCGATGAAGGCGTACCAGGTATCATCGGTGGCGAGCTCGTAGATTCGCCGCGACAGCCCCAGCTGTGCGAGCCGCGCGTTGACCTTGACGAGGAGCTCCTCGACGTCGTTGGCGTCTCCGTCCTCTGGGAACCGAATGCCTTTGAGTGCACCCCTGGGCGCCTGCGCCATCCGCGCGAAGTCGGCGGTGGGGCTCTCCGTGTCGTTACGGATCTTCAAGCTGTACCAGACGAAGCCACGATCGAGCGCTGCGCGTGGTTCGTAGATCGATGCGAGCGCCTTGACCGGCTCGTCGAACCATGTGTGCTCGGGCACGTCCGTCGCCGAATCGACGAGACCCGCGCGGACCAGCCGGGCGACCCACGCTGGTCGTCGAGCCTTGCTCCTGCCGACGAGCATCGGCTCGCCACGTGTGACCGACGTCACGCTCGTTGCGAGCTCCCCGCGCTGCACTTCGGCGATCGCGAACTGCCCCTCCACCTCGTTGCCGACGGCCAGCACGAGCTCGCCGGCCGCAAGCCCCAGCGGGTTGCCACGTGAGGGCACCGTCACCGTGTTTCTCCAGTGGGGCTCTGGCTCGAGGATCTCCAGGCGCGAGATCGTCGCGCCGGCGAGCAACACTCGTGCGCGCCGCTGCACCGACGCAGCCAGCTGGATGACGTAGGGCGTGGCGTAGAGCTCGGCGCCATCGAACGCATCCCACGGGAACGCGTGGTCGCTGCCGAAGAGGCGGATCACGAGTCCGGGTGGATACGCGCGGATTTGGTCGCTGCTGCTCTCGAGGTGCACGATGGCGACGACCTGCGTCCCGCGCCCGACGAAGAGCTTGTCCGCCATGGCAAGCACGGCCCAGCGATCGCCCCAGCGCACGGTCCAGCCGTGAGGGACGCTCGCCGGGAGCTTCGGCAGCTGCGAGTCCTCCGCATCCGCGTACGGCACCTGCGCCGCGAGCACCGAGCCGCGCGGATAAGGGGCATTGGCCGGCACATTCACGGCGGTGGGAAACGGCTCGCTCGTCTCCACGATGGTCCCCGCAGGATCGAGGAGCAGCGTGCGACGGGAATCGAGATCCGTCAGCCAGTGGCCGCGCTGGTCCCACGCCACGATGTGCAGTCGACTGGCGCTTCGGATGGCCACGGGCGACATGCCGCCAACCGTAGCACCCAAGCTCAGCTGCGCAGCAAAGCTCTACCGCAGGCGTGCTCCCGAACGCGTGGTGCCGACTACTTCAGGACGAACGCCTTCTCGATGAGGTAGTCCCCCGGCTCTCCGCTGTTGCCCTCTTCGAAGCTGCGAGACTCGAGCCACGTCGACGTCTCCTTCAGCATCTCCGGGTTACCGCAGAGCATGATGCGATCCCGCGAGGGGTCGAGCGCCGGCAGGCCGAGATCGGAGCACGCGCGGCCGGTCGCGAGCAGGTCCGTGATGCGCCCCTGCGTGCGGAAAGCCTCGCGCGTCACAGACGGGTAGTAGACGAGGCGCGGGCGAACGATCTCTCCGAGCAGCTCGCTGGAGGGGAGCTCGTGCTCGATGAAGCGCCCGTAGGCGAGGTCGTCGACGTTCCGGCACGTATGCGCGAGCACGACGCGATCGAAGCGCTCGTACGTATCGGGGTCCTTGATGATGCTCAAGAACGGCGCGAGGCCGGTCCCCGTGGCGAGGAGCCAGAGCGTCTTCCCCGGCCGCAAGTTGCCGATCGTGAGCGTCCCGGTCGGGCGCGTGCCCACCAGGATGTCGTCACCCGCCTTCACGTGCTGAAGACGCGAGGTGAGTGGCCCGTCTTCGACCTTGATCGAGAAGAACTCGAGGCAGTCCTCGTGATTGGCGCTCGCCATCGAATACGCGCGCACGAGCGGCGAGCCGGCGACTTCGAGGCCCATCATCACGAACTGGCCGTTCGCGAAACGGAAGCCGCCGTTGCGCGTGCAGCGAATGGTGAAGAGGCGGTCGGTCCAGTGGTGAACGTCGAGCACGCGCTCGGCCGTGTATTTCGACCGCCAGGGCGCCGGAGCGGAGATCGGAGAAGTGTTCATCATGTCTTCGACTACGAGACGACGGGTTGGTTGCGGGTTTCGGAAGAGCTCCGGGACGCGAGCACGGTTCTGACGCTCACCCACGCGGCCATCGCGCTCGCGACGGCGGGCCCGAGCGCGTCCGGAGACGAGTCCGGAGTGTGTCGAACGAGCTCGGCGAGAGCGGGCTGCGAGTTGGCGCGGCTGCCGCGCGTACGGCGAAAGGCACTGACGGACCGCTACCTATATCGATGAGACGCTGCAGAGCAAGGTCGAGCAGCTCGCGAGCTTCGTCCTCGTTGCCGGCGCAACGCTCGAGCTCTGCCCGGCCGTTGCATGCGATGGTCTGGAGGACGGGCGCGACCACCATCGCAGCCTCGGCCCCGCTCTCGGCGAGCGCGCAGACACGCTCCGCTTCCTCGAGCGCAAGGCGGTCGAGCGCACGTGCGGAAGCCTCGTCGGCCCGACGGAACGCTTCGATTCCCGCCGCCGCGAGGGCACGCCGCGTCTCGTCGACGAGGCCCGGGCGTCGGTCGTCCATGCGCCATGGTATAGGCGATTCGCAACAAAATGAAAGTGACTTTCAATATCGTCTGAGATCGGTTGAGCTTGTGCCGACGGCGCTCACCCGCTGTGCCCCGTGCCGAACCCGCCTCCAGACCTCGAAGCGGATCCGCCACGCGTCGTCGAGCACCGCGCGCGCGGTCGACCAGCCCGTCGTATTCGACGACCTCGAAGCGCGCCCCTCGGCCGGCGAGGATCGTGTGGTCGCGAACGTCCGGTGCGCGTCGACGTGGCGCCGCTCGGTCAGCAGCTCGACGGAGCATCCTCGTCGACTCGCCTCACGCGTGGCGGCGCGCGAGACGAGACGAGACGAGAGGACGGACGCACCGGCGGTCGAGTCGCTCCCTGTAGTTCCTCGGACGCTGCGCTCCCATGATGCCCTCCACGCGTCCCCCATGGTTTTCCGGAAAGCGATAAAACTGACGAATTTGCTAGGCGCGGCCCAAGACCCCATGGCATGTTCCGCCCCGGCTGCATTAACGAATTTCAACCGGGGGGATTGCCGGGCGAAATTGATGAGCGTTCAGATCGATGATGTTGGTGAGGCCATTGTCGAACGCGTAGCCGATATCCTTCTTGTCGTCGCCGACGTCGGAAGCGGGCACTACGGCACGCGGCTCCATTCCGACCTTCCCGCCGAACATCCGTTGTCGACCCTCTACGAGGGGATCAACTCGATGATCGCTTCGCTGGGTGATGCCCAGCGGCAAAGCGAGATCAACCAGCGGGAGCTCGAAGAGAAGCTTGCAACCATCGAGATTCAGCGTGCCGCAATCCGAGAGCTGGCGACGCCAATCATCGAGGTCTGGGAAGGCATCCTGTGTCTCCCGGTCGTCGGCGTGCTCGATACCACACGCGCCTCGGAAATGACGGAGGCGCTGCTGGGTGCAATTGCCGAGAAGAAGGCAACGTGCGCGATCATCGACATCACCGGCATTCAGGTGATGGACACGGGAACCGCGGATCACTTCCTGCGGATGGCGCGCGCGGTCCGGTTGCTCGGATCGGACTGCGTCCTGACGGGAATCAATCCCGGGATCGCGCAGACGATCGTCCACATGGGGGTCGATCTCAGCGGCGTCCTCACGCATCGCTCGCTTCGGAACGCGCTGCAGCACTTCATCAACTCGCGCGTTCGGACCGCGACACTGGATTCGTAGGGCGCGGCTCAGCGAACAGCAAAGGAGAACGAGAGGTCTTATGTCAGCACCGATGCTTCGGGGTTACATGCTCCAGCGAGCGCTCAAGTTCATCGAGCAGCACTATCCGGACGCCGAGGTGACGAAGATCAAGGCTAGCTTTCCGCCGTCACTGCGAATGACGTTGGCGGACCTCAAACCGGTCGAGTGGTATCCGCGTGAGCACTGCATCGTGCTCCATCGTGCGATCGTCGACGCGTCCGGCCCGAAGGATGCCTACGAGTCGCTCGTGTCGCTCGGAGAGTTCATGGCCACCGAGGCAACGAACACGTTCCTCCAGTTGGCCTTGCGGCTGCTGAACCCGGCGCTCTTCTGCAAGAAGGTGCCGACCTTCTGGCAGCGCGATCACTCGGCCGGCGAGTTCAGCGTGGTCAGCGTCGACAACGATGCCAAGCGGATCAGCATGCGACTCAGCAAGGTCGAGCACTTCGATCACGTCGGGGCTGCTTCCGTCGGCTTCCTGCGTTTCGGAATGAAGGCCGTCGGCGCCCAGGCAACCATCGAACAGGTCGGCTGGTCGCTCGAGAAGCCTGCGCCCGAGGAGATTCAGTACACGGTTCAGTGGTCCTGAACGTGAAGATGCCTCAGATCCAGCGCGCCTACCTCGCGCATCTCTATCGGAACGCGAAGCGGCCGGAAGAGCTTCCCTGGCACAGCGAGGCGGCGCCCGAGTTGCTCTGCAAGGCAACCGAGGCAGACACGAACCCGGGCCGTGCCCTCGATATCGGGTGCGGCTCGGGCGTGTTCACGCTGTGGCTCGCGGAGCGCGGCTATCAGGTCACCGGCCTGGACTTCATGGAGCCCGCCGTGCGCATGGCGCGCGAGCGGGTTCAGGCGAGTGGACGAAGCGCCGAGCTGGTGGTCGGGAGCGTTCTCGAGTTCCAGCCGCGTGAGCCCTTCGACCTGATCCTCGATCGCGGCTGCCTGCACACGCTTCGCCCGAGCGACCGGCCCGCCTATCGCGACCAGTTGCTTCGTTGGCTGAAGCCGGGCGGCAGCTACGTGCTCGTTCATCTGGGTCGCCGTCACGCCCTCGACTGGCGCCCGGTCGGCCCGAGGCGGCGTTCGCGCCGAGAGGTCCTCGATCTGTTCGGGCCTGCGCTGAAAGAAGTGGACCACCGATCGGTCATCGCGCCACTTCCTCTTCCGATCGGGCCGACGGTGCAGTTGAACAGCTACTGGCTGCAACGCATCTAAGCGAGTCACCACCACTGGTGGTGCTCGCTCTTTCTTCCTTCGTTCGTTCGAGGCCGCCGCGATAGCGACAGAATCGCTCTGTTGCGGCGGCTCCGAACGCTATCTGTCGTTACATGCGGCCCTGGTCCGCGGGCATCTTCCAGCCGCACTTCGTGCAGGTTCGCTTCTCTTCATCCGCAAGGAACGCTCGCACCAGCGGAGGAAGCTGTCCGAGTAGGTCCTTGAACAGATAGTCGATGCGATGAAGCTGGTTGCGGCAGACTTCGCAGTACCAAGCCACCGCGTCGAGCGCCCCTTCGGCACGTTGCGTGTGAACGGCGAGACCGATGCTCCCCGGCGGGCGGCGATTGAGGTGCGGAACGAGCGGTGGGATGTAGAACATCTGGCCGGTCGTGATGGTGCAGTCCTCGAACTCTCCGTTGCGAAGCAACCGGCAGAACAGGTCCCCTTCGAACTGGTAGAAGAGCTCGGGGGACGTGTTGATGTGGAAGTCGCTCCGGTCCGACGGCGTGGGACCATCGAAGAGCTTCACGATCAGCTCGCGATTCCAGCACGTCTCGTGATCCAGCACCTGATCGGTCCGGCGCTGCTTGCTTCCCTCGATCCAACGCAGAACGTCGACGACGCGGATGTCGTTACTCACCGGCGCGCTCCGCGGGGAGATAGAAGAAGTAGTGCGGGAGCATGTTCAGCGTGTAGGTCCCGTGAAATCGCGGGAACGTTCCGCACAGCTCGCCCATGTGCCAATACGTGTGAACGGCAAGGTGCTCCCAGATGTCGCCCACCGTGTGGAGATCTTCCGGGCGCGGGCCGGGAGGCGGCGCCGCCCAGCCTCGCTCGGTGCAGGTCGCGAGCAGCTTCAGCGCCTCGATCTGAGCGGAGCGCAGCAAAAACTGGATCTCGCCTTTGTTGTAAATCGACTTTCTGACAACCTCAGCCTTGGTGGGCCCGCCCGGAGCCTTCACTTCGAGGCTGTTGAACACGTTGTGAACTTCCTTGGGGAGCAAACAGCCATTCCCACGGATCCACGAAGTGAAGAGATCGAAGACGCACGCGAGATGGCCCACGGTCCAGGCAACGGAGATGCCATTGACACCAGCCGCAAAGAACTCTTCGTCCGAAAGCGGCTCGATCGCGGTGAACAAGCTGTTCCCGCTTCGGTTGAGCATGCGACGCACGGCGGCTGCAGCGGGGCTCATCTCACTGGTCGCTCGAACGTCCTTGTGAGCAGCCGCGTCTCCATTCGTCCGACGACGCGCCGAGTCACTGGTCTCGCCGTTCGTTACGTCGGCCGCTGCGCTCGCATCGAGCGCGCTGGGGCTCAGGATCGGCAGCACGGCTGTGCTCGTCTCATGTGTCTGCATGTCTGAGGACCTCACTGATTGTTGAACATGGAACGGTGCCTGAAGCCTCGAGCCGCTTGTCACGGCACAGGCAATGCCAAGAACGGTCCGGCGGCGGATGGTGTTCGCGGTAACGGCGCCGACAGCGGAAGTGCGCAACCGCGGCGGGATTCGCGGTCCTCTGCGTGGTGGAAGCCACGTCTGCACGCCGAGCATGCAGGAGAGGACGCGAGTCGCTCGCGCGTTACGTGTCGATGTCAGGGCAGGCCGACAGCAGATGCGGCATCCACCCGGAAGTCGCAGGGAAAGTGGTACCGCTCACTTTGCAAAGGTGCAATGCCTTATTGTCTCGATTCGACGAATTTGCTAACTTTGTCCGTATCGATATAAGTCACGGTTTCTTCTATAACCGTCTCGCGCCGCGATGAAGCCAGGTGGCATAGCCGTGCGAGCTCGATCTATTCGCGGGCGCGCTCGTCGCCAGCCGTGAAGGGCGCCGGGGCTGAGAGCCGCGTCCCGCGAGAAAGCGCGAAGGCGCCCGCCCGAAGCCTGCGCCCGCTGCGCTGCTCGGGCTCTGCGGCCCATGGTTGAGCTCGACGGCACCGCGCGCTCGTCGCGAGGGAAGAAGAGTTCCCGACTGGGTCGAGGAGCGCCCGACGCTCGCGTCACCCCAACCGCAGAGAGCTCGAAAATAGGTCGCGAGACGGCGAACAGTTTCGACGGCGAGGACGGTCTTGTCTTCCGGAGGCGCAACGTCGCGCCTGTCGATGGAGGTCCTCGAGATGAAGCTCTACCACTTCGCGCTTTCGCCCAACCGCCAGAAGGTGATCGCGCTCGCGCACGAGGTCGGCGTGCGGCTGACGCTCGTGAACGTCGACCTGTTCAAGGGACAGGGCAGGTCGCCCGAGGTGCTCGCGAAGAATCCGAATGGGAGCGCGCCCAGCCTCGAGGACGATGACTTCGTCCTCTGGGAGTAGAACGCGATCCTCGCCTATGTCGCGAGCAAGGCGGACCGAAACGACCTCGCGCCGACGGCGCCGCGGGAGCGGGCAGACGTCGATCGCTGGCTGCTTGGAGCGTCGCCCAATTCGGCCCGGCCGTCCGCACGGTCGCGTTCGAGCCCGTCGTGAAGAAGCTCGCCGGCCTCGGCCCGTCGGACGAGGCCGCGGTGAAGGCCGGGAGCGAGAAGTTCGCGGCCGTCGCCTCGGTGCTCGATCGCTGCCTCGAGGGCAAAGAACATCTCCGCGCACGGCTCACGACCGCGGACTTCGGGATGGCGCCCTACGCAGCGATCTGCACGCCGAGCGCGCGGACCGGAGCTCGGTCCCCCGAGCGATCCGGATGTGGAGCCCGCCCCCGCCACGCCGGACAACGAGTGGCTCGAGCCCTGTCCTTCGGCGTGGCTCGAAGGCGCCGATCCGGCAAGCGCCTATACGCTGAAAGAAGGCGTCGCGCTCGCCTTCATGGCGGCTCTCCAAGTCCTGACGCCGGCGCAACGCGCGGTGCTTCTGCTGCGCGACGTCGTCAGCCTCACGGCGGACGAGACGGCGGCCGCGCTCGAGACCTCGGTGTCGGCCGCGAACAGCGCGTTGCACCGGGCCCGCGAGGCGCTGACAACGCGGGTCGGCCCGAGGTCGAGCTGGTCGCCGGACGCAGGAGCACCGATCGATCGAGCGCTCCTCGAGCGATACCTCCACGCCTGGCAGAGGGGCGATCTCGACGAGGTGATCGCATTGCTCCACGAGGAGGTGGTTCTCTCGATGCCGCCGCATCCGACGTGGATCGAGGGACGAGCGGCCGTCGGCCGCTTCCTCGCGCAACGGGTGACCCGCGCGCTCGAGATGCGCCTCTTCCGGACGCTGGCTCTCGAAGCCAACGGAAGACCGGCAGTCGCGTTCTATCGCATCGCCGACGACGGACTCGCACGCCTTTTCGCGCTCCAGGTGCTGGAGGTCGAGCGCGCCGGCGTCGGAGGATCGAGCCACTTCATGTCCGCTTGCGCACAGCGACCATTCGTGGCCATGGGGCTCCCCCTCACGCTCCCGCGTCCGTGACGCGTCGGGCAAGCCGTCAGGTCTCGGATCGTGCAGATTCCCCGCCGCGCCACCTCGTGGCGTACGGCAACACGAACAAATAGAGGCCGGAGATCAGCAGCGCGATCAGCGGCAGGAGCGCGAAGAGGCCGAGCCACGCGGGAGGCTGCCCCTTCGTCATCGCGACGCTGTAGGTGATCACGCCGAGCGTGAACGCGACGGACAGCCAGCGGTGGGTTTGTCGGATCCCTTTGTTCCAGCTCATGGGCCTCTCCTCTCTTCAGCCGCGCGACTGGATCATCCTCCAGCCGTCGACGGACCATCTGGACACTCGGCTCGAGGCGCCGCCGTCCTTCTTGGCCCTTCTTACCGGCTGCCCCCTACCCCCGCTTCTCCGAAACTGCGGATGTCGGGGTCCGGCCGTCTAGCCGCGGAGAATGCTCGCCATCTTCTTTCCCCTGGCGAGCTCGTCGATCAGCTTGTCGAGGTAGCGGATCTTCTGCATCAGCGGGTCGGCGACGTCCTCGACGCGCACGCCGCATACGACACCGGTGATGAGGCCGACGTTCGGGTTCATCCGTGGCGCGTTGGCGAAAAATGCTTCGAAGTCGACCTTCGCGTCGATCGCGCGCTGGAGCTGCTCGCGATCGTAGCCCGTGAGCCACGTGATGATCTCGTCGACCTCTTCTTTCGTCCGTCCCTTCTTCGCAGCCTTCTGCACGTAGAGGGGGTAAACGCTCCCGAACGATGTCGTGAAGATTCGCGGCTTCTGCTCCATGCTCGCCGACCCGCGAGTATCGCAGGGCGCGCGTCGGCATCCAAGCCGTCGCGGCCTGCGGCCACGCTGGCGCGCGCTTTCAGCGCACGGGCACGTAGAGCTGGGTCGCGCGGCGAAGTCCCGTCCCGCCCGGATAGGAGTAGCTCGCGTCGTCGCCCAAGCCCCACACCGTCATGGTGAAGGGGCCGTCGCTCTGGATGCCGTGGACACCGTCCGCGCACGTACCCGCGGGATACGTCTGCGGGACCGCGGCCCGCGTGAGCTCGACGTACGTCCACTCGTAGTCCGCGGCGATAGGCTCCCAGCTCGTGACCACGCCGGCGCAGTCGAGCTTCACGTCGTGGAACGTTCCGTTCGTTCGGCGCCGGGTGACGAAGACGGCGCTCCGAGCGTACGTCGGGTCCGAGAAGAACCCGTACGAGTCGAGCCACTGATCGGTGGGGATCGCAATCGCCGTCTCGGGATCCCCGATACCGGAGCTCGACGCGATGGCCCCAGTCATCACGGTCGAGACGAAGAACGGATGGTCGGCCCCCTGGCTCGATACGACGAAAGGCTCGCTCGTGAAGAACCGCGCGAGCTCCCCCGCTTCCAGCGTGGTCGGTGCTCCTTCCGGCCGCCGCGGCTCGTAGACGAGCTTGGTGTCCGCCGCAGCTCCGACGAATCGAACGATGCTCGGTTCGCCAGATCCCTGGCTACGGGTGCCAGCGAGACGCACGCGATCGGGAGCGGGCAAGACGGCGTATTCGTGCCCCCACGCCGATAGCGGAGGAATCTGCTTGTTGTCACTGTCGCATGCGCCGACTCCGTACGGCACGAACATGCACGTGTGGCCGCCGAACACGCCGACCGGGCGGCTGCTCTCGACGACCGAGCCCACGAGCTCGTTCTGTTGCACGAGCTGGAGGATCTGACCGCGCTCGAGCCTGAAGCTCGCGACGTGATTCGCGGGCGCGCGCGCAACACCGTTCCCTCCGACGACGTCGACCTTCGGCAGCAGCTCGACCGTCGTGTCGTCCTCGATGGCCATGATCTGCACGGTGGGCCTCCCGGGCTGCCCGCCGACAGGATCGCCCACGATGCCCTTGCCGAACGCGTCGCCGGCTCCACCCCAGGAGCTCATCACCACGTAGTTCGTGCGAAGTGACGTCGTCGGGAGCAGCAGTGTTGCGCTCGGTGAATAGCTGGACGCGCCGCCGTACGGAAATACCGAGTACATCGATACGGGCACATCGGAGCTCGCGAAGAAGCCCTCGACGATGCCCGAACCGTCCCGCGTGATGTCCGTATCCAAGATTGGCTGAACACCCGCTGGACAGGTAATCGCGTATTGCGACAGTTCGGGCTCGTTCGTGAGGAAGACGACGGCGCCACTGCCTGGAGGGATGGGGCCCTCCAGCGGCTTGTGCTTCACGACTCCGTCTTCGACGTACGGCACCCAGGCCGCTCGGTCGATCGTCCGGACCTCACCCTTGTACGAGAGGCGAAGGGACGCGGGTGAGGTCCAGTTGTTCGCGACGAAGATCGCGAAGCAGCTCCCTCGCGCTTGGTCGTCGACCGGCGAAGGAATCGCGAACGAGCAGCCCACCGAGCCCTCGTTGAGCGCCGCAGCGTCACAAGGCGCGATGCACTTCCCGTTGCCGCATGCGGTGTCTGCAGGGCACTCCTGGACGAGGACGTCGTTGCAATCCCGCACGGAACGCAGATCGCGCGAGCAGACGAGTCCGCATGCAGCATCGGGTTCGGCGTTGCCTCCGTCCGCATTGCCCAGGTCGGTCGGGCCATTCCCGAACGACGCGCGATCGGGCGAGCACCCCGCCCAGACGACGGACACCACGAAAAGAACTCCTACGAACGCTTTGCGCATGAAGGGCGACCTTCCTCGTTCCAACGTCATTCAAAGGCAACGAGCCCGGGCACCGCCGAGCTCTCGAGCTCGCGTGTCCCTCGACCGAGCTGCCCGAGAAAGTTCTCTCCCCAGCACTTGACCGAGCCGCTGCGGAGTAGCGCACAGATCGCCTCGTCCATCACGGCGACGTCGACTGCTTCTTCGCCGAGGCCGTCGATCTTCAGCGGCATCGCGGACACGACGAGCTGCGATGCTCCGAGCTGCTTGCTGCCGTTCGCGCCCCAGCAATGGACGTCGCCGTCTGCCGCGATGATGCAGGTGTTGTCTCCGCCCGCCGCAACGGCGACGGCGTGGACGCCCGGCGGAAGCAGCACTCGCGCCGGGAGCAGCTCCTCGGCCTTTCTCCCGGTGCCGAGCTCCCCGTGCTCGTTCCATCCCCAGCAATGGACCTGGCCGCGGACGAGAGCGCATGCGTGATTTGCGCCGGTGGCCACGCTCGATACGCCGGAGAGCGCAATCCGGTCGGGACCGGGATCCTGATACAGCGAGCTTGGTCGGCCGAGCTGGTCGTAGAGCCCTCCTCCCCACGAGAGGAGCGAGCCATCCGCGGCGACGACGAAGGCGGCGTAGGAGGTGCCGCCGCAAGATCTCGGAGCGACCGAGACGGCGTCCACGAGCGCCGCCACGTTCGCCGGGGCGTCCTCCGGACCCGTGGTCGAGCGAGCCAAGAGCCGCAGCTCGTTCGTGCCCCATGACCACAACCGCTCGTCGGTGCCAATCGCCAGCGCGATCCTGTTCGTCAGCACGACGGACTTCGCTTGGAGGCCGCCTTCGACCGGCGCGGGCTCCGGATTCGGCCGCGTCGAGGCTGCAGTCCCGCGACCGAGCTGCCCCGACGCATTGGAGCCGAAACACGCGACCTCTCCGGTACCGTGGACGACACACGTCGTCCCTTCGGTCCCGGTGCCGGTCGCAGCCACGCTCTTCGCGCTGGTGACGCCGGCGACCCGATGCGGTCGTGGCTCGTATGCGGAGATCGCGCCTGCGTCATTCCACCCCGTCCCGAGCTGGCCGGATGCATTGGCCCCCCAGCACCAAGCAGTGCCGTCGCGCAGGGCAACGCACGCATGTGAGCCTCCGCGCGCGGCGAGCCGAACGGCGCACGGATCGCCGGCGCACTTCACGCTGAAGTCGTAGGGCGGCGGTGGCGCTTCGTCGCTGGCGTCCGCGCCTCCGTCGTGTCCAGGTTCACTCGGAGCTGCTGCGTCGCCTTCGACGTCTCCACCACCGTCGCCGGTCGGCTCGGAAGGCCATGCGTGCGTCGGTGACGAGGAGCACGCCGCAAACGCCAACAGCACCAGAACGGAGAGGACGCCCGCGCGGAGCCCTGCGCTTCTCGCGGTCATTGCGCGCTCCCCTTCAGTGCGAATCCATTCCCGACGACCCAGACGGCGGACGAGTGGAGGTGCGCCGCCGAGATGTTTCGTGCCGGGAAGTCGTACCCCATCGCAAGTGAGTCGTTCGTGAACTCGTCTCGCGAGACGTCGAACTTGACGATCTTGCCAACGAAGAACATGAATCGAATGTCGTTCCACCCGTACATCAGCGCCGGGATGTCGGACGAGCCGAGCCCTCCGCGTGCGCCATCGATGTCGGTTGCACTGTTCGGCCCCACGAACGCGTACTTCCCCCACGCGAACTCCTGACGAACGCCCGAAATCAGCATCGCCATGCGCTGATCCGCGACGATGAAGATCTTCCGTTCCTCGTCGGGAGCGTCCGTGACGAGCCCGGAGACGGGCTTGAGCCCCGTCCGCTCCGCGAAGGACGGGCTCATCGGCGTGATGTTCGTCGTCGACAGCTCGAAGAGATACGGCCGATCAGGCAGGACGTAGCTCTGAAACGGCAACATGTCCTCCGTCGCGACCTCACCTTTGACGTAGCCGGCGGCGTAGGTACCCGCGCCGGGTCGCCCGAACACCGTGGTGATCTCCAGCCCGGGGACGTCGATCGGATGATTCTGGAGGGTCGTTCCGTCGTAATGATCGACGGACTGGTTCGGATTCGGAAACCACACGTCGTCGTCCGCGCTCCCGTAGATGTCGCGAATCGCGCCGACGTGCCCGGGCTCGACACGCGTCCACGTCCCCGTTGCGCTGCGATGCAACAGGAGCCCGAACTCGCCACCGACCCACACGCTGGTTGCGGTCGCCCAGACGGCGTAAAGCTCGTGGTTCGCGCGATACTCGACGTTCCAGCGGTCTCCGTCGTAGTGGAGGACGTATCCCTCGTTCGTCACGCTCCACGCGTCGTTGGGCCCGACCGCGCAGACTCTTCGGAGCGCGAGCGGCAGTCCGACGTCCGAGAGCGGCACCTTCGTCTCGCAGAACCCCGCATCGCCGCAAATCAGCGGTCGCTCGGGAGCCGAATCGGTGTCCGGAGCGGCGTCCTGCGGAGATCCAGCATCGACGTCGGAAGGCTCGGACCCGCCCGCGGTCCCACCGGCATCGGGGGCGGGCTCGTCGACACCACTGCTCGCGGAGCAGGCGCCGAGCGCGAGCAAGAGCCCGACGAAGGCGTATGGCATATGCCTCATGGTGTTGCTCCCCAGTGGAAGATGCCGCTCTCTCCGCCGAACCACACGTCGTCCGGAGCGGCGCCCCAGATCGCCCTCAGCGCTCCGCGGTAGCGTCCGATGCCGACGGGCGACCACGCCTGACCGTCGAAGTGCAGGACGGTTCCGCCGTCGCCAGCGGCCCAGACGTCATCCAATGCGAATCCGAAGACCGCATGGATGGTTGCCGTCGTCCCGGTATTCTCCATTTGCCACTTGGTCCCATCGAAGTGGAGAATCGTCCCGTTGCCGCCGGTGGCCCATAGGTGCTGATCGCGGCCCCATGCAGCGACGAGGTTCGACTGTGAAGCGACGGGAACCATGACACCCTGCCCGAGGAGCGGCGTTCCTCCCTGCGGGGCCGCCGTGACCGGATAACGAACGACGGTGCCGTGATCACCGACCAGCCAGAGCACCTGGTCCGGCACCAGGAAGAGCGCGTGTGGCGTCACGAACCATTGTGGCTCTTGCGTCAATGGATGGATCGCTTCGAGCTGCGGCTCGAGGTAGGCGGTGGCCATGTCGAGCCGCGAGAAATACGACCAGCCAGCCTGCACCCCGACGTACGGCTCGTCCCCGGGAAGGACGACGATCCCCGCCAGCGAGACGGCGAGGTCGGTCTGCCTCGCCGTGCGGATGCTGGCGGGATCGAGCGTGCGCCGGATCGCGAGCTTCCCGGCCACGCCCCACATCTCGTCGGCCGTGAGGAAGATGCTGGTGAGCGTCTCGTGGATGGGCGACTCCACCGTCGTCCACTCGGTGCCGTTCCATCGCAGAAGGACACCACCAGAGCCGGCCGCCCAGACGTCGCTGCGCGACCGGCCACTCATCGCGGTGATCGTGACCAACGGAAGGTCGTCGGTCGCGCGACACAGCTCGCCCACGACGCAGGGCTCGCTTTGCGGAGCAGCATCGACCGGCGATTCGTCGCCTGCGTCGCTGACGGGGACGACCATCGAGGCGTCCGGCGCCAGCGCGTCGCCACGCTCGTCGGCCGTTGCACACGCGCCGATCAGGCAGAGAAGCGCCCACGGGAGCCCAAACGACAGCCCGAGCGCCGAGCCTCCTCGAGCCCATGGGGAGCGCTGAAGGTGCATCATTTCGTCGTCTCGTTCGGGTTGCACGGCGCCACGAGGCATACGCCGTCGGCGCAGACTTGTTCCGGGAGGCACGCGTTTCCGCAGGCCCCGCAGTGGCGGTTGTCGACACGCGCGTCGACTTCACAGCCGTTCTCCGTGAGACCATCGCAGTCGGCGTAGCCGGACTCGCATGTACCGCCGCACGCGCCCTGCGAGCACGTCGCTACGAAGTGGGGCAGCAACATCCCCGGACATACGCGGTCACATCCGCCACAGTTCTCGGGGTCGTCGATGAGCTGCTTGCACGCGAACCCGCAGAGCGTCTCGTCGTCGTTCTCACAAAGGCAGGCCCAGCGCCCCTTCGTGAAGCCGCACTGCTTGCCCGGCGCACACGTGTCTCCGCATTTGCTGCAGTTCTCGTTGGTGTGAATGGCCGCTTCGCATCCGTCGCTCGGGTCGCCGTTGCAATTGGCCATTCCCGCAAACGCGCATTTGGGCTTCGCGCATTCCGAGCTCACGCAGCCGTAGTACATGTCCGACGGCAGCGGCGGCGCGCCTGGGCCCGTCCGGTCGCATCGGTTGCCGCACGCACCGCAGTTCGAATCATCGCGCGTGAGGTTCGTACAGGCGCCATTGCACGTGTCGGGGAGATTGCTCGCCTTGCACGGATCGATGCACGTGCCTCCGTTGCAGACGAATCCGTCAGGGCATTTCTTCCCGCAGTCTCCACAGTTGGTAGAGTCGAAATTGAAGTCCGTCTCGCAGCCGTTGCTCGGGTCATCGTCGCAATCGCCCGTGCCTGGCAATGCGCAACCAAAGGTACATTTCCCGCCGACGCACGACCACTCGAGTCCTCCTCCGCAATCGTGCCCACAGCTCCCGCAGTTGCTGGGGTCGCGCAGGAGATCGACATCACAAGGGAACTTGGACGACGGACAGGTTGCCCGAGACGGCGCGCACGTCGTCACCGGACACATCGCGACGGCTTCCGGCAACGACAAAGCGGCATCCCCGCCGTCGGGGGTCGGCGTGAATGAACGGCCACCGTCGCAAAAGCCATCTTCGCAGTCGACGCCGATCGCGATGTCGCGATTGGCGACGCATGCAGACGCGGCCAGGATCGGAAGACACGCAAAGAACCACTTCGATGCGGCGAAAGAGCGGTTCACGGTGAGTGTCCCTTCATCGCCTCGCCGGCGCAGCTCGTCTCCACACGACGTGCCAGCGCGCCCTTCGGATGCCTCTCGAGGAACCGCGCGGCTTCGCGTACCGCCTCGTCTTTGCGTCCCAGGTTGCAGAGGACGACGACCCGCTCGGCCATGCGCTCGGACTCCAGCAGGCCATGGGGGAACTCGCGCGCGTGCTCGTCCAGGGATCCGAGAGCGCGGGTGTCGTCACCGCTATTGCGGAGACGTCGGGCGTTCGCGAGGAGACGGGCCTCGCGATCCAGCGTGTCGTCCGACGGACGCTTCGGCTCGCCCGTCTCGCTCGGTGCGGAGGACGCGATTGCGGAGAGCTTCTTCTCCGGCTCACGTCTCACGAGCACCGTCGCGCTCGGAAGGGCATGAGCAGAGATCGACGGAACGGCCGGCGTCTGGTCTTCGTCATCGCGGGGCGCTTCGGGCGTCGGTGCCGCCGGAGACGAAACGACCGCGGCCGGGACGACGGCAGGTTGCGTTGACGATGCGCGCGACATGAACACGCCCCCGAGGATCGCGAGAGCGAGCCCGAGACAAGAGAGACCGCCGAGCAGCATGCCCTTTCGCTCCGACGGCCTGACTGCTGGCTCGGCGCTCGAACGCGGGGCCTCGTTCGACGCGGCCGCCCCCTCGACGTCTTGCGCGACGGCGGCCTCGAGCTTTGCGAGAAGGCGAGCGGCCTGCGCAGGCGTTGGACCGTAGGCGTCTGCGAGCGGTGCCAACAGCGACGCTTCTTTCTTGGGATCGATGCTCACTTGAACCTCCAGCCATCGCGAGCGCGGTGCCTCGCCATGGCCGCCTCGACGGCCTCACGTCCGAGACGAAGCCGACTCGCCGCGGTGTTCACGTTGATCGCCAGAATCGAGGCGATCTCGCTCAGTGACTTCTCCTCGAGCTCCGCCAGGACGAGCACGGCACGCTTCTCGGGATCGAGTGTGTCCAGAATCGACTCGAGGAGACGCACGGCCTCGTTCGTCTCGGCGCTCCGGTCCGGCCCGTTCCCGATCGCATCGGGAAAGACGTCCGGGTTCATGCCGCCTTCGGTGATGGCCGTTCGCCGTCGACGAGAGCGTCGATGGTGCAGGACCACGTTGTAGGCGATCGCGAAGAGCCAGGAGCGCTCGTTCGCCTGCGTCTCGAACTCCTCGCGCCGGCGATGCGCGGTGAGGAAGATCTCCTGCACCACGTCCTCGACGTCGGCGGGCGCGACCCCGAGACGACAGGCCGTCTTCCACACGTAGGTCAGGTGCGTTTGATAGAGCTCGCCGAAGTCGCTCGACGCTCGACTTCTGACCTTGCTCGCTGCCACCTCAACGCCCTCGGGCCCAGGAGCAGGGCGCGCGGGCGCATCCGGTGCGGCGAGGCCCCGACTCATACCGATGTCCGCGCTCGAGCGAGCCACCATCGCGCCCAAAGTTCCCGGCAGGGACCGCTCTCGTCACGAAAAGTCGTCAAGGGAGCACGAATTCGGCGCCCAAGCTCAGCCGCAACGCCACCGGCGGAGGGTCATACAGGCGTACCCCTTCGGTCCTCGTGGGCAAGGTGAAACTGGGAGCACCGACGGGGACGAGGACGTCTGGGCGCGCGAAGAGCCCAAGCCACGCCGAGAGACGCGCTTCGAAGCGAGCGCCGACGGCGCCGGTGAGCCACGTGCCGGACGACGTGAACGGCGTGCGGATGCCGAACCCGCGAACATGGACGTACGTCGCCTCGACGCTCACGGCAGGTCCGATCGCCACGGCGCCGAGCGGCACGAGATAGGCGCCGAAGGCGCCGGCATCCAGCATGTCGAAAGAGATGCCCGCCGTCGGGGCGAGATGTGCCGTCCGGGGAAGGGAGACGGACCCGATGGCGCCGACACGAAAGCGCGCGAGCCGGACGGCGGCCGATGCGACGACCCCCGACGTCACGTCCGGCATCGGGCCCGTGACGACGGAGCCGCCGAGCGCCAAAGCGACCTGGACCTTCTGCCTCTCTGCGGCGTGTTCGGGAGCTGGAGCTTTGGGAGGCTCCGCGACCGGGGTCGTGGCCTTCGAGGCCGCGTCACGCTCCACGCTCGGAACGTCGTCGGGAGGCGGGGCCGGCATGGGACCTGCTTCGTCGACATCGGCGCGGCCGGCCTCGTTCGAGGCATCGACCATGAAGGCGACGACGACGGCAAACGCCTCGGCGAGCGCGACGCACGACGCAGCGTCGATCGAGCGTGCCTCTTCGATCTCGTTCGTGCGGATGGCCGCCACGAGACGAAAGCGTCCGTCGGCGGTCTTCTCGACGGTCGCTTCCGCGTGCGTTCGGCCGTTCGGCGCGCCGTGGACGAGCAGCTCGATCCGGCGACGAACGGCCGACGACTCCGGGCAGCCCTCCGGCGCGCTCCAGACGAGATCGATCGGAGAGGTCTCCGCTGCCGCGCGTCGAGGCAGGCTCGCGATCGCCAGCATCGCGAGCACGGGCCACACCTTCGTCACACAGCGACACTACGGCCGTGATCGGTCGTTGTGAACCCGTTTCGCCGAGCGTACAACGGGACCGACGATGTCATCGATGAAGCCGGCAGGCCTTCTGCTCGTCGCCGCAGTCGTCACGATAGCCTGCGGGGGGAAACTGGCCGTCGAAGTCGACGATGCCCAGCTCGTCCCGGACGCCGGCGCGCCCCTCGGGCAAGAAGGACCTCTGGATGAATGCGCAACGTTTGCCCGCGCTCACGCCGTCTTCACGAAGACGTGCCTCGGCTACGACGAGCGGGAGCCTTCGCTCGCAAGAACGTGTCGCGAGCTCCTCGCGCTCCCTGGAACGAGCTTGACGGCAACGGATGTCGTCGAATGCACGACCGCCGTCGAGAAGGGCATGCCGACATGCGCCCTTCCACCTTGTTCTGGTTACGGTGCGCGTGCCGTCTCTCCGAGCGACAAGACGCCCGGCAGTCTTCCGAGCGGCTCTTCGTGCATCGTCGACTTCCAGTGTTCGAGCGGTGAGTGCCACATCGAATACGGTAAGACGTGCGGCACGTGCCTGAAGACGAGGTTCATCCGCGAATCGTGCCATCCGCCGGACGAGCCGTGTCTCGTCGGATTGCAGTGCGTCGACGGTACGTGCCAGGACGGAAGCAAGAACCCCGGAGAGGCGTGCGACGCGTCGACCGCGTGCGGCTGGGACCTCTATTGCGACGCAGGGCCGAGCGGTACAGGTGTGTGCGCCCACCGACGCGAGAATGGCGAGCCCTGCTCGAAGACGGACGAGTGCCTGTATCGCTACTGCGACGAGACGCAGGGAAAGTGCGTGGGACATCCGGCTGTCGGCACGAGCTGTATCGGGGTCGAAGCGCCTTGCGGGTTGGATGGCGTGCTCCATTGCAGTGAAAGCATTTGCCAGTTCAGACCTGTTTTCGAGGGCGGCAATTGTTCGGAGGCGCCTTGCGATCAAGGCATGCGCTGCATCGACGACGTTTGTCGAAAGCCGGCGGGCACGGGTCTCGGAGAGGGCGAGCGTTGCTTCGACATGTACTGCGCAGCCGGGTTGGCCTGCGCCTACGTGCCGTGTTCGAGCAGTAGCTACAGCTGCTACGACAGCATCTGCTTGTCGAGGCAGCCCGGCGACCCATGCGCCGAGAGCACTTGCTCGCCAGGCGCGTTTTGCGACGGAACGACGTGCAGAAGAGAGGGCGATCGCGGGGATGCCTGCCGCGAGAATTCTTTCGATTGCCCCGCACACCTCGCATGCGTCGACGGGAGGTGCGTCGGCTACGACGCATCTCTCTGTCGGTAGAGACGGAACACGCGTCTCGACGCAGACGTTCTGCGAGGGCGATCCTGTGTAGCGCCGGCATGTCCTCTCCGGCGACGGCCGTATACGAGCCGCCGGGAGACGCGCGGGCAGGAGCGCCGAGAGCACGCGTTTGCGCTCTCGGCGGTGCTCCTACTTCCGCTACGAAGGAGAGACGTTGGCGCGGCGAGCGTCAGCCCTTGAGAACGGCGATCGGCTCGAGACGCAGGCGCCGGCGCACGAGGTCTTCCTGGACGCTCAGCACCTCGGTGATGTCGCGGTAGGCGGCCGGAGCCTCCTCGACGAGATGCCTGGCGAGGTTGTTGGGGTAGACGACTCGGCGCATGGCGCGCTCGAACGCGTCGGGCCGGATCGCCGCGCGTGCTTCCTTGCGGCTCATCACTCGACCCGCCCCGTGCGAGCACGAGCCGAAGGCGTCCTCGTTCCCGAGGCCCTCCACGATGTAGCTCGCGGTTCCCATCGAGCCCGGGATCAGTGCGAGCGTCCCGTGCGGAACCGCGACTGCCCCCTTACGGTGCACGAACAGGTCGCGTCCGAACCAGCGTTCCTTCGAGACGAAGTTGTGGTGGATGTCGACACGCTTCGTGACGTCGACGGAGACGGGAAGGAAGTCCGCGAGCACGTCGAGCGCGCGCGACGCGATCGTCTCGCGGTTGGCTCGTGCGAACTCGAGCGCCCACGCGACGTCGCTCAGGTAAGCGGCGCCGCCGCTGGTCTGGACGTCGATGCCTGCGAGGGCGTCGGCGTCATGAGCAGAGGCAGAGGCTGCACGATCATGGTGGGCGGCGACCGCAGCTCCGAGCCCGCGCGATCCGGAGTGAACGAGCAGCCAGAGCCCGCCGTCCGGGTCGCGATCGAGCTCGAGGAAGTGATTGCCACCGCCGAGCGTGCCGAGGTGGCGCCGAGCCAGCGCCTCGCGTGCGTGCTCGAGCGCACCGGTGGAGAGCTGCGAGGCGAAGATGGCCTCGGGCACGCCGATGCCGCGCCCCCGATGGAGGGCGCTTCCGGCCGGGATCACGCGACCGAGCGCACGGACGATGTCCTCGAGCGTGCGTCGATCGAGCGACTCGGCGTCCTCCCCGATCTGGAGCGCGGACATTCCGCACCCGAGATCGCCGCCGAGCGCACGCGGCACGACGGTCTGCTCCGTCGCGAACACGGTCCCGACGGCCACGCCTTCCGACAGATGTGCATCTGCCATCGCGGCTACGAAGTCGGCCACGTAGGGACGGCTGGCGAGCCGCTGGAGCTGCCGGACCGCCTCGGGCGAGATCGCGCTCGCCCAGACCCGGATAGGTACGCGCTGCCCGCGCTCGGGCTCGAAGATCACTCGGAACATGACCCGTCCCCTCCGTCGCCGAGAGCTCCGTCGTTCGGCGCAGCCATGCCGTCGAAGACGAAGCGCAAGTCGGGGACGCGCTTCAGATCGATGGCATCGGCCACGCGTGCACGCAGGAACGGCGTCGCGCGCACGAGCGAACGCTCGATGCGTGCGACGAGCGCTCGCTGCTCGCCTCCCGCCGACAGGACGAAGTGAACCCGCGCGTGGCGGTAATCGACGGACAACACGACGGCCACGATCCGCACGTCGTAAAGGAGCGGATCGGAAACGTCGTCGCGCATGAGCGCGCGCAACTCTTCGAAGATGAGACCTTGGACGCGTTCGTGCCGATGACCGGCACCTTCTTCTTCTCGTCGCATGACAAACGGCTCCCGGAGCGGCGGCGAGCGCCGCGCAAGACAAACTCACGCTCCGCTTCTCGCGGCTGCGTGACCGGGCCGTTCGACGACGAGGTGCGCGCTAGCTGCGGTGAGCGGAGAGACTCGAGAAACCGTTCTGTGCAATGGGCTTCATGGTCCACCTCCTGCCACGCGATACGCGGCGCCGTGAATCTGACGTCGGCAGTCGGAGCTGTCAAGAAGGGCCGCCCTCGCGTCCGGGACCGGGGACTCACGCAAGCTAGTTGCCTGGGCAACTTTCCTTGGCAACTACCGCGATGGGGAGGTCCGGGCGGGCGATTCGGTCCCGGAGCCCGCGGCGCCTTGTTTGTTTGCCGCTACGGTCGAGTGACCGTCAGGCGCCAGCCTTTGGCGCGCTCCTGCTCACGCCAGAGCCCAGCGTATACGCCGTCCGCCTCCATCAGCTCGTCGTGCGTGCCCGACTCGGCGATCCGACCGCCGTCGAGGACCACGATGCGGTGCGCCCGACGGACCGTGCGTAGGCGGTGCGCGATGACCACCACCGTCTTGTGCTGCACGAGCTCGTCGATGGCCCGCTGGATTTCTGCCTCCGCGGAGGCGTCCACGGAAGCGGTCGCCTCGTCGAGCAGTACGATGGGCGCGTCTTTCAGGATCGCACGGGCGATGGACAGGCGCTGGCGCTCTCCACCCGAGAGACCCGAGAGACCCGAGAGACCCGAGAGACCGCCGCCATCCTCGCCGAGCACCGTGTCATAGCCTTCGGGCAGGGCCATGATGAACTCGTGCGCGCGCGCCGCCTTTGCCGCCCGCTCGACCTCCTCGCGCGTGGCGTCGGGGCGACCGACGCGCAGGTTCTCGAGCACGGTGCCGGAGAACAGCACCACGTCCTGGAAGACCATGGCGATGTGCCGGTGCAGCGTCTCGAAGGCCACGTCGCGGATATCGACCCCGCCGATGCGAATGTTTCCCTGGCCGCGAGGCACGTCCCAGAGGCGCGCCACCAGGTGCACGAGCGTCGACTTCCCCGAACCCGAAGGCCCCACCAGCGCCGTGAGCGAACGTGCCGGGAACGTGGTGGTCACGCGGTCGAGCACGATGCGGGCCTCGTAGGCGAAGGTGACGTCGTCGATCTCGATGTCGAAGCGCTCGATCGGCGTCGCGGGCTCGGTCGGCTCCGCGAGCGGCGGTTCGGCGAGGAGGCGGTCCACACGCCCGAGCGCGCGCTGCGAGCCGCGCAGCAGCAGCAGCGCGACGCCGAGATCGGCTGCCTGGCGCAGCACGCCCACACTCACCACCAGCACGACGAGCAGCGTCCCCGGCGCGATCGCGTCGCCGAGCGCGAGTCGGACGCCGACGAGCGCCACCGCCACGAACGCTGCCTCGACGACCATGCCGAAGACCGAGAGCAGCGGCGAAGGCAGCACGTCGGTGCGGATGAGCGCGTCGCGTAGCTTCTCCATCGCGCGGACGAGCCGCCCGAACACCTCGCCGTGGCGGCCGAAGGTGCGGAGCACGGCGATGCCCTTCACGTACTCGACGATCCGGGCGTTCACGTCGGCGGTGGCCTCCATCACGGACTCGAGCTCGCGCACGAAGACCGGAGTGGTCACGGCCAGCACGAGGAGCGCGAGCGGCAGCGCGGCGAGGACGACGAGGCCGAGGCGCCAGTCGAGGAAGCACAGTCCGAGGCCGACGACCATCGGCAGGGCGAAGCTCGCGGCGAAGATGCCGATCGTGTGCGACCAGATGTCTTCGACGAGACCGATGCCTCGCCGATGTCGGCCTTCGAGCGTCTCGTGGAGAGCAGCTGCTCTCACATCCGCTCGAGCTTGTCGGGGTTCAGTGTCGAGCGTACGGCGAAGATCGATTCGCCGTCGGTCTCGAGCTGGATGACCGAGAACGGCCGCCCGGAGACGCGCACCACCATCGCCGCCCAGCCGTTGACCTCCACGATCGAGAACGCCCCCTCCGCCGAACCGCGCCGTGCGAGCCCGCCGAAGAAGCGCGCCACGGCGGTGCGCCCGATCAGCGGCGTTTTCATGGCGACAGCCTTTCGGCCACCGTCGGAAGCGGCCAGGACGTCGTCGACGAGGAGACGCTCGAGGGCGGAGACGTCTCCCTTGACGACAGCAGCAGCGAAGCGTTCGACCATCTCGCGGTGCGCCTGCTTCGTGGGAGCGAAGCGGGGCCGCCTCGCGACGAGATCCTTCCGCGCGCGTTCGAGGAGCTTTCGGCACGTCGCAGCGTCTCGGCCGATGATCTGCGCGACCTCTTCGTGGGTGTAGTCGAACACGTCGTGCAAGAGATGGACGGCGCGCTCGAGCGGACTGAGGCTCTCCAGGACGATGAGGAAGGCCTGGGAGATCGACTCAGCCGTTTCCACGACGTCGACCGCGTGCTCTCCCTCCGTGCGGATCGGCTCCGGGAGCCACGTTCCGACGTAGTCCACGCGAGCCGTGTGCGCGTTCTTCAACCGATCGAGGCACGCGCGCGTGACGATCGTCGAGAGGAACGCGCGCGGCGAGCTCACCACGCTTTTGTCGGTCGCCTCCCAGCGGACGAAGGCCTCCTGCACCATGTCGTCGGCGTCGGCCGCTGATCCCAGCATCCGGTACGCGATCCCGAAGAGGTGCTTCCGGTGCTCGTCGAAAGCGGTCATGGTCGTCATGAGGGTAGCCTGCTCCTGACGGAGGGTCGCTGAGGGTCTCTCGGGACGGGCGGCGACGCGTCCCCGTACCGGATGGATCTCGCGCCCCCGTACGCGTGGAGCGTCAGTCGCGGAGCCGCGGCGGCGCGTGCCCGTCCACCAGCGAGGATGATGACCTTCATGCGTCGGGGACGACCAAGGGCGCCCGAGCGTGACATGCCCGTGAGAAAAACTTCGTCGGGCGTTCTGCGACGACGGCGCGTCACACTCGGCGGGTCTGGGTCGTCTCGTCCCCGAACATGAACTCCTATTCGATCTGGCTCTCGGTGCACGTGGTGACCGCTATCCTGGGCCTGGGCCAACTCGTGGGGACGCTCATCATCGCGTCCTCGACTCCGACCCGCGCCCCTGTGACTTCCGGGACGCTCACCGCCTTGCGCCGCCTCGGGCTCGCGACCACCGCAGCGCTCGCCATCATGCTCGTCTCCGGCGGGCTCCTCGAACGCGCCGGCGGAGGTGCATTTCACACGATGCTGTGGTTCCGCGCATCATTCGTTCTCCTCATCGTCCTCGGCGCACTGCAGGGGTGGACACGCCGGATGCTGCGAAAGGTCGCACGCGGCTCGGACGGTCGGGACCTTCGAGGAGTCGCCAGGCTCTCCGGCGCGATGTGTGTGGTCGTCGCCGTGATCGCGGTCTTGATGGAGACGAAGCCATGAGAGAAGAAGACCGGACCAGGCCGCCTGACGGTGGCGATACGAGAGGAGAACGCTCGCCCACGGAGCTTCAAGCGGGCTTCTTCGCAAGGAAGAACGCGATCGTGCCGGCGGCGCCGACGTCTTTCTCCTCGACATCGACAAAACCCGCCTCGCGCATCTCGCGTGCGATCGTGTCTCGATCGTAGAGATGGACGACGGGCGCACGACCAAACCAGCGCATCACGGGGAGAATGACACCATAGGGCACCCAGGTCCCGCGCAGGCAGACGTTGGAGGAAACGAAGGAGCCGCCTGGCTTCAGGAGCTCGAAGACGGTCCGCAGGGTCCGGCTTCGATCGGCGACGAGGTGCAGGATCGAGTAGGCCCAGACGGCGTCGAACTGCGCCGACTCGAACAAGCGGCTGGTCTCCTCGAGCGTGCCCCGGTGGAAGGTGACGTTGGTCACCTTCTCTGATGCCCGCTTTGCGTTGGCGATCCGCATCATCTCGGCGGAGATGTCGACCGCGTGCACGTGTCCGGCGAAGCGCGACAGCTCGAGCGCGAGCGTGCCGGTGCCGCATCCAATCTCGAGGGCCGTCGCGTCGGGCCGTAGGAGCTCGCGGGTGATTGCCTTCTTGCGCTCGAACGCCGAGACGTCGTCCACCGGCTTGGCGGCGTATTTCTCTGCGATCTGGTCCCAGAACTTTGCGTCCGCGGTCATGGTCATCCCCGACTTTACGAACGCCGCTCGCCCGTGCCCGGTGCAAGTTCGTGACGCACGGACGCGTTTTCGCGCCACCCGGCCACCTCGCCGCGAAAGAGCGCGGCGCGGTCCGACAGTGCCGCCGTGATGTGTTTGCGCGCGGCCCGCAATCGCTTGTTGTCCCGCAGGTCGCGGTGACTGAGCACCCAGAAGTCGGCGAGGTGCCGAACATCGGCCTTCGCAAGCCGCTGCAGCTCGGGGTCCGGATCGCCGACGTACGTGGGCAACATCGCGAGCCCGAGCCCCGCGCGTGCGGCCTGCATCGTGACCGACATGGACATGAACGCACCCCAGATCGGCAGGTCGGGGTAGCTCGACGACGCGACCAGCTCCTCGACGATCTTGGGCCGGTCGGATCCGAGCCAGCGCACATGACGACCTCCGCGCTCGGGATCGAGGCGGCCAGCGTGTGCCGTCGCGACATAACTGGCGAGGACGATCGGGACCATGCGCCGCCCCAGCAGGTGTTCTGGCGGCGATGCGCCACGGACGAAAGCGCGCACCGCGACATCGGCCTCGCGCTTCGACAGATCGAGATTCCGCTCGTCCGCGTCGAGCTCGAGCTCGATTCCGGGATGCCGCTCGCAAAGCGCGGCGAGCGCGTCGACGACGATCTTCGCGATGAAGGGATCCGTGCAGGTCACCCGCACCGGTCCCTCGAGCCGAGCATCTTGCCCTGCGAGCCCCCGTTCCAGTGCGGTCATCTCCCGCTCGACGCGCTCCGCTCCCGCGACCATCTCCTTGCCGGCGTCCGTGAGCAGGAAACCGTCGCGGTGGCGATCGAACAGCTTCACCCCGAGCCGCGTCTCGAGCGTCTCGACCCGACGCGCCACCGTCGAGTGACTCACTCCAAGCAACGAGCCGGCCGCGCGGACGGAGCCCGTCCGGGCAAGCGCGAGAAAGTGGCGTACGTCATCCCAGTCCACGAGCGCTGAGTCTACCTGCTTCGAGCACGTCCGCCGCCCGACGTCGGTGTGCCCCGGCGGTGGGACGAACAGATTCACCCTCGCGAGCGCGCGTGGATCGCCCGGACGGTGTCGATGGTGTCCGCCTCCGCGGCGCTCTTGTCGTCGCGGTAGCGAACGACGCGCGCGAAGCGGAGCGCCATTCCGCCAGGGTAACGTGTGGAGGTCTGCAGACCGTCGAACGCGATCTCGACGACCTGTTCGGGGCGCACCTCCACGACGTAGCCCTCCGTGGAGCCGACGGCGAGCTCGATGAACCGCTTCGTCTGCCAGTCGAGCATGGCGTCGGTCATTCCCTTGAAGGTCTTCCCGAGCATGACGAACTTGCCCGTCGCGGGATCCCGAGCGCCGAGGTGGATGTTCGACAGCTTGCCGGTGCGCCTGCCCGATCCCTTCTCGACCGCGAGCACGACGAGGTCGAGCGTGAGGACCGGCTTCACCTTGCGCCAGCTCGCGCCACGCCGCCCCGCCTCGTACGGTGCGGAGAGCGCCTTCGCGACCACGCCCTCGAAGCCGCGGTCGACCATCCGATCGAAGAACACCTGCGCCTCGCTCGGATCACTCGTGACGATGCGATCGACGAGCATCGCGGAGGTGACGATGGATTCGAGCGCCGCGCGCCGATCCGCGTTCGGGGAGTCGAGCAGGTCGACGCCGTTCAGGTGAAGGACATCGAAGAGGAAGATCGAGGGCCGCTCCGTCGACGTCGTCGCCGGCAGGGCATCGGTCGTGCTCCGCGCAAAGCGCGACGCGGTCTCCTGGAACGGAAGCGGCCGCGCGTCCTCGATGTTGCCCGTGCCCTCCCCGCCCTTGAACGCGAACCACAAGATCTCGCCGTCGGCCACGAGCGACGTCACCGGCCAGCGCGCGACCTCGGCGGCCACGTGGGCGAGCCGTGCGGTCACGTCGTCGAGCGAACGCGTGAAGAGCCGCACGTCGCCGCCGTTCTTGTGGATCTGGATGCGCGCGCCGTCGAGCTTCGCCTCGATCGCCGCCGGCGCGCCGAGCTCCTCGATCGCCTCCCCCACCGAGCTCGCCGATTGCGCGAGCATCGGCGCGAGCGCGCAGCCGACCTCGAGGCGGAACGCAGCGAGCGCCGCCGATCCTCCGCGCATCGCCGCGTCTGCGACGGCCGAGAGATCACCTCGGAGCATCGTCGCGCGCCGGACCTCCGCCACCGTGACGCCAGCCGCCGCCGCGATCGCGTCGGACATCACGCCCGCGAGCGCGCCCTGCCGCAAGTTGCCCGAGAGCAAGGCTCGCAAGAAGGCCTGCTCGACCTCGGTCGACTTCGACATGACGTCGAGCAGCAATGCCGAGCGTCGCGTCTGCGACCCGGCGCCCGACGCCGCGGCCATCTCGGAGAACGCTTGGTGCACTTCGGCCACCGTCAGCGAAGCCACGTCCGCCGCGGGCGGCGTCGTTGCGAGCGCCGCCCATCCGACGCCGATGCGACGCTGCAAGAGCTCACCGGAGAGCCAAGCCACGATGACGGGGACGTCGTCGGTGTCCGCAGCACGCAGGACCGCGGCGAGTCGCTTGGTCTTTGCCGAGCGCGCGCTCGTCGTCGCGATCTCCGTGGAGGCGAGGGCGACATCGACGAGACGGGTCAACGCTCACCCTCGCTTCGCACCATGGGCGCCATTCTGGCACCGATCCGCGTGCCTCGGTCGAAGTCTCGACGACGGACGCGCGAGCGTTCGACTCGCGCGCCCCGCTCCGCGACTCCACGTTCGCGTGGTGGAGCCGATGCGCGATCAGAGCTCGAAGTGGCCACCGATGACGAGACGCGCGCCGAGGACCGTCTGCTTTGCGTCGCCCGTGAGGTCGACATCGAAGTTCGGACCGAACCCCAGGAAGAAGTGCTCGACGGGGTGGAAGAGGAAAGGCGCGAAGAGGTTGATCGCGAGCGCGCTGTTGCTCCCGTCGATCGGTCCGACGGACCTGGAGGTATGGTTGAACGCGATCCCCGCCTTCGGCCAGAACGAGAATTGCGAGCTCAGATTGATGTCGTAGCCGACACGCGGGCCGAGACCGAAGTTGGTCACGCTCGCGCCAGATCCGCCCGTGTGCGAGAGGTTCACGTAGCCTCCGATCGACAGGTGGTCGATGACGAAGTAGTCGGCGGCCGGGTTGAGCACGAACGTCGTCGCGCCGCCGCCTTCGAACTGGTGCTGCACGGAGAGGCCCACGTCGCTCGAGATCGCAAGATCACCCTGCGCACCGAAGCGCTCCGCTTGCGCATGCGCCGGTGAGGTCGTCGCGACGACCGCGAGCGCGAGCGCGAGGGAAGAGCCGAGGACGAACGAGACGGACTTCATGGGTGATCTCCTTTTGCGAGTGTCGAGAAGCAGGCCCTCCTCGGGCGGAGGGCGCTCGCGAACATAGGCGAGTCCGCCGCCAGCTCGCGAACACCTTTCGCGGTTGTTGGCGAGGCACGTTGCCGCCCCGCGTGCGCTTCGTACGCATCGACGATCACGCAGAGGGGGCCAGCGTCGTCAACGCCGCACCGCGCGTTGCTCTACGCCGATCAAGCCTCGTAGGGCACGGCCGGCGCTTGCTGGAGGAACCGCGGATCACGCAAGCTCTGCAGCAGCGGCTTGAGCTGTTGAATCGCGTGCTGCTCTTCCTGGCGGAAGGTGATGAACGACCGCGGCGAGTGGACGACGAGCTGGTTCTTGCCACCGCCGACGCGATGAACGACGTCGGAGATCTCCTGGACGACGACCTGCTCGAGCACCCCGCCTCGCGCGTTCGCGGTGAAGAGCCGCAGGGTGGTGATCACCCAGTAGTGCGATGCCTTCTCTTCGAAGAAGATGGCAACGTACAGAAGGTAGATGCCGAGGAGCATCGGCAGCAGCACGATGCCGCCGATGACGTACCAGACCCGCGCCATTCCGAGGTCCGGCTTCTTGAAGTAGAGGACGCGCTCGCCCGGCATGAGCGGGACGCGCGCGACGGTCGGGCTGCTCTGCGGGCTCCCGTACGGGGGCATCATCCCGCTCGGGGCCATCGGCTGCGAGCCGTACGCACCTCCCGCGGAGGGATGCCCGTGCCATCCTCCTCCAGACTGCCAGCCCCCTTGCATGAGCGGATTCTCGCTTGGCCTGCGGGGCAGCACAAGGCAAGTTCGCTGAGAGCTGCCAGCGTGCGGCGGCATGCGTTCGTCTACGTCGACTTCCCTCCCCTGCGAACGCGAGCTCGAGCGCCGCGGGCACGACGTGCAACACGAGCAGCTGCTCCTGCAAGTAGCGACGCGCCCGAGGCGTGGTCGTCCTCGGCCGCGCGCCCTCAGAGGGTCTCGACGACCGGCGAGAATGCGCCCTGCGTGATCTCGCCGAAGTCGAACAGCGCGTGGATGAAGTTGCAGCGCGCGGATTCGAGGCCGGTACTGACGCAGAGTGTGTGGAGCTCTTCGAGCTCGCTGACGGTCACCTCGTTCGTCGGCTTCAGCGCCTTGGAGACGAAGGCGCTCGCGATCGTCGGGTGAGGCGCCTCCCCTCCGTGGCACGACGCGCATGTCGTCCGGTCATTGCCGTCGAGGATGTGCTGGAACGCTGCATCCGCCGCGAGCGGCTTTGTGACCGGCAGGGGCACCTCGCCCTTGATCGTCCGGGTGGTCCCTGTCCACTCGCCGAACTCGAGCACCTTGCTCCCTGCACCCTCGGGCACAGCGGTCACGACGAGCTTCGGCAACATGAAGAAGATGCGCGGGGCGCCTCGCCCGCCGGCCGGCTGCGCGCTTGCCGCGTTGAGCGTGGCGACCACCGCGAGCGGGCGCGGCAGCGTCGCGACGAAGCACGCGCCGTCGCCTCCCCTGTCGATGATCGCGTTCAGTCGCGTGATCGCGTCCGCGATCGATCCGAGGTCGCCCTTCGAGTCCGCACACCGACGAAGCGCCTCGCTCGCCATGTGCGGCCCAGCATCTTCCGACCCGGCATCGTTCGGAGGCGGCGTCGAAGACGTCGGTGCCGTCGTCGGTTGCGAGGTCGGTCCCGGCCCCGATTCGCCGTCCGGCGATGAGCCACCGCAAGCAGCAAGGACGAGCACTACGAGCGCCTTCCGCATATCCAAGTTGAAGCACGCCCGAGCCGGGCGCGCGGGCGAAAAATATGCGCCCGTCACGTCGAAACGCCCCGGCATGCGTCGTCGCGCGCGGGGAACGCGAGGAGCGAGCGCGTGTCGCTCAGCGGATGTCGTCGACGCTCACGCCGAGCCGTTCGGCGTAGAGAGCGAAGCACCACGGCGGCGGACTCGGCCACCACGAAGCCGTCGTCGTCGATGAGCTCGCCCGCGGCGCCGATCGAGCGCGTGGACGCGATACGGAAGTCCGAGCTCCTCGAGCGCCCACTGCACCCGGAGATCTTTCGTCTCGCCGTGCCCCCGGGAAAGATGTTTCCAAAGCCAGAGAGCGTGATCATGTCGTCCTCCGATCGCGCTTCGACCTTCGCTTTGCCTGGCGCGCACAGTACACGCACGATGGCGAAGTGCGGTGCAAAGCAGACGCGCCGCTTTCGAACAGGCCATGCGCACGCCCCAGCTGAGGTCGATTCGATGCAATCGTCCGTTCGGACGACGGCTCGCCGACGTGACTCATGACACCGTGCCGCCGGCAGTCGCCTTCCGGCGCTTCATTCTTCCAACCGAGAGACGAGGAGACGGTGTCGAAGCCTTCAGGCCATGTGACGACGAGGACGATGTCCGACGCGAGCTTCTACGAGGAGCTCGACGCGTTCGTTGCGACGATCAAGGAGCTCGACCCGCGCGGCCGCCGAAAGCCGATCGTCCTCGACGACGGCTCTCCGTGGGTACGTGCGTTCTGGAGCCGTGTGGGGTCGAGCGCGCGCCTCAAGAAGGGGCACATTCATCCTCCCGATCGCGCGAGCGGTGACGCGCAGATCGCGCGTTCCCTCCACCAGTGGCCGCTTCCGAAATCTCGACACGCCGAGGTCATCGCCGCGCTGCCCGGCGCACACCGGCTCGTCCTCGACCTCGGGCTCGGCTTCTGGGTGACCGACGAGGACCGCGGTGAAGATGATCCGCCGGTCATTCATCTCCATACCGAATATCCGATATACCGCCTTCGATCGACCGAGCTCGGGTCGACCTATTTGCCATTGTGCGTCTCTGCGGTCTCGCAGACCATCCGTCCCAAGGACTGGGTGTCGGCCCCGCTCGGACTCTCTCCGTTGCCCGCGGGCCGAACACCGACGCCCACGTTGCTTCCTGGCTTCCGCCTGGTCGACGACGTTTGGCTCATTCCGGCCTCGCCCGGCTCGGGGGATCCATCGTTCTCGGGCTGGGCGTGTGCGCGCTCGCACCGAGCCATCGCACGCCTTCTCCTCACGTACAAAGAAGCGGTCATCGGTCTGCAGACGCCGCGGATGCAGGTCGCGAGGGGCCTCCCGGAAGATGCCTTCGCGCACGCCCTGCACTCGTTCGAGACGACGGTCCAGACTCCCGGGATGAAGAGCCCCGAACGCACGCGCCACCACGTCGTGTCGATCGACGGGATCCCGGTATGGTTTCGACGCGCCGAGATGTGGGTCGACCGACAGGCGTACGACGTCGACCACGACGCCGACGACCGCCCGCGCGTCGCCGCCTGGATCGAGTCGCACGGAGGTTCGCTCCAGGCGACATGAGGCGGCCTGGACACGAACAAAAGAGCGAAACCGAACCACGTTCCGCTTGCTGCGTCGCGGAGCAACGCAAGCGACCGACGTGGTTCGGCTTGGTGCGGCAGGCTCACACGGGGAAGCCGGTGCGCCTGCCTCAATCACTCCGACGCGCCGCTCACTGCTCGAAGCAGT
The DNA here is from genome assembly GCA_023423895.1 of Pseudomonadota bacterium. Classification (GTDB taxonomy): domain Bacteria; phylum Myxococcota_A; class Polyangia; order Polyangiales; family Polyangiaceae; genus Labilithrix. Next base: position 88,148 of record JAFAER010000018.1, on the reverse strand, counting down.
AGAACGCCAGCGAGGAGCTGCAGGGCGAAGTGCCGGTGAACGACCACGCAGAGGCCGTCGACGACGAGTTGCCGAAGCCGCCGTACTGGTTCCCCACGAAGGCCGTCCAACCGTTGCATGTCACGCTGCCGATGAACGTGCCGTCGCTGTACGTCGACGTCCACACGCCCCCATCGTACGTCGAGCCGGTCTCGGTGACGTTGATCGGGGCCTCGAGCGTGCCGCTCGTGAGCGCGGTGTAGTTCGCCGCGACCTGAGCGCCGTCGACGCGCACGTACGGCACCGTCGACTTGACGAAGCGCGCGTCGGGCGAAGAGGTGTTCGTGTGCGTGATCCACGTCAGGTAGTTGCCACCAAGCGAGGCGTTGCGCGCCGCCTCCTGGCAACGAGCATCGGCGCCGAAGACGCCGCTGACCGAACCGTGCGAGGTCGCGCTGGTGACGAAGGCGAGACGGCTCGTCGCCGTGCACGTCACGGTCACGTTCGACACGCTCGAGCTCGGCATCGTCCCCGACCCGTTCGTGACGGTGCAGGAGCGTCGCGCGGGCTGGGTCACGACCGTGACCGCGTACGTCTGCCCTGCGGTGACCGGCGCCGGGAACGCGAACGAGCCGTCCCCGGAGACAGTGAGGTCAGCGCCGTTGCCGTTTCGGAGAACGACGCGGTCGGAGATGCCGGAGACCGTGCCGCCGAGCGTGTGCGAGTCGGGGCTGCAGTTCAGGCCGATGTTGGTGACCGCCGCCGTGGCGTTGCCGGACGCGTTGACCAACGAGCACGACTGCCCGGCTGGCTGCGAGTGGACGGACACCGAGTAGCCTGCCCCATACGCGGCCTGCGTGCCGAACGTGAACGCGCCGTCCGCTTCGATCGTGACCAAGTCGTCACCGTTGCGCAGGACGACCGGCCCCGTGATGCCGCTCGCCGTCCCGCCGATCGGGTAGGTGTTGACCGCGCACGTCACGTCGATGTTGGAGACCGTCGTGGCGACCACGCCGGTGGCGTTAGCCACCGAGCACGTCCTGCCCGCCGGGTACGAGAGCAGCGTGATCGAATAGCTCGATCCCTGCGCGACCGGCTGCGGGAACTGGAAGGGCCCGTTCGACGAGATCGTCAGGGTGGCGCCGCCGTTGTTCTGCAGCACGAGCAGCCCGGCAGCGCCGGTCATCGTACCGCCGAGGGTGAACATGTTCGTGGTGCAGGAGACGTCGACGTTCGTGACGTTCCCAGCTCCCATCGTCCCGGTGCCGCGCCCGACGACGCAGGTCTGGTTCGCCGGCTGCGATTGAACTGCGACGGAGTAGGGCTGGGAGAACGGGACCGTCGAGGAGAACGTGAAGGTGCCGTTCGACGAGATCGACAGCGGGTTGCCGCCGTTGTTGGTCAGCACCACGGTGCCGGTGAGGCCGCTCACGCTACCGCCGACGGTGTACGGGTTATCGGTGCAGGTGACGCCGATGTTCGTGACGTTCCCGGCGCCGACCGTTCCGGTTCCGTTCGACACCGTGCAGGTCTGCCCCGCCGGGTTCGTCCGAACGGTGACCGCGTACGCGGTGTTGAACCTCACGGATGAGCCGAAGGTGAACGAGCCGTTCTGGTTCACCGTGAGGTCGGTGCCGTTGTTGGTGAGAACGACGCTCCCCTTGAGCCCGCTGGCGGTGCCGCCGAGCGTGTACGAGTTCGAGGTGCACGTGATGGACACGTTGCTGATGTCCGCGGCGCTCATCAGGCCCGTACCGTTGGTGACGGTGCATGCCTGACCGGCCGGCTGCGTGAGCACGGAGACCGCGACGGTGCCGCGGTACGGGACCTTCGCCGGGAAGGTGAACGCACCGTTCTGCGAGATCGTGATGTCGTTGCCGCCGTCATTCCGGAGCGTGACGCTCCCGATGAGGCCGCTCACGGCACCGCCGAGGTTGTACGTCTGATTCGTGCAAACGACCGCGACGTTCGTGACGCTCGCGTTCGCCATGGTCCCGGACGCGTTGGTGACCGCGCAGGTCTGCCCCGTGGGCTGCGAGCTGACCGTGACCGCGTAGGGTTTGCTCTGCGCGACCGTCTGCGAGAACGTGAACGCTCCGTTCTGCGTGACGACGCGCGCGTCGCCGCCATTGTTCTGGAGGGTGATGTTCCCGCCCGTCTCGAGCCCGGTGAGCGTGCCGCCGACGGTGTAAGCGCCGCCGCAGATGCCGCTCAGGCAGACGCCCGTGAGGCAGTCCGCGCCCGCGCTGCATGCCTGTCCGGCCGCGCATCGAGCGCACGACGACGTGCCGCCACAGTCGTTGCCGGTCTCGCCGCCGTTCTTGACCTGATCGTCGCACCGAGGCGCTCGGCAAACCTTGATGCCGCCTTCGGCAGCGCAGATCGAGCTCTCACAGTCGGCGGCGACGCTGCAGCGCTTCCCAGCCTCGCACTTCTTGCAAGAGCCGCCGCAGTCGACGTCGGTCTCGTTCTGGTTCGGGATGCGGTCGTCGCACGTCGGCGCCGGGATCGGCGCGCATTTGCCAGCGGTGCACTGCAGGCCGGCGACGCAGTCGCTGTTCTGCGTGCACGCGAGGCCGACCGAGCAGCGATGGCAGCTCGAATTGCCGCCGCAATCGCGATCGGTCTCACCGCCGGAGCGGACGCGGTCCTCGCAAGAGGTGGCCACGCAGTGCGTCCCGTTCGAGAAGCCGGACGCGCAATCGGAGGCGACGCTGCTTGCCGTGCCGGTGGGGCACTTGCCGCAGCTCCCGCCGCAGTCGGCGCCGGTCTCGTTGCCGTTCCGGATGCCGTCGCTGCAGCTCGTCGCCACGCAGAGCCCGGCCTTGCTGCAGAAGCCGGACGCGCAGTCCGTTCCCACGCGGCAGGTCTGGTTCAGCGCGCACTTGAGCGTGCACGAGCCACCGCAGTCGACGCCGGTCTCGTCCATGTCGCGCACGCCGTTGATGCACGAATCGACGCGGCAGACGCCCGAGATGCAGGTCGCCTTCCCCGCGCAGTCGACGGTCGACTTGCAGCGCTTGTCGACCGCGCACGAGTTGCATGCGCCGCCGCCGCAATCGACGTCGGTCTCCTTGCCGTCCGTCCCGCCGTTCTGGCAGGTCGGGAGGCAGTATCCGAGGCCCCCGTTCTCGAACTGCCACTTCTTCTCGAGGAGCGGGAACGACTTGTTGATGGGCTCGAGCGGGGGCGTGTCCCAGCCGAGGTCGGCATCCTTGGCGAAGCTCGAACCGGGGGCCTGGAGACGGCCGCCGACCTGGAATCCGACGTTGGCGGCGAGCTCGAGGGACAGCTCGCCGTCCGGGGTGCTCGAGGTGGCCTTGCCCTCGCAGGTGGACGCGTACGCGGCCTTGGCGACGAGGCTGCCGCGGATGCCCGTGTACATGCCGACCGTGTCGTAAGCGAGCACGTTGACGCGCGGGACGAGTCCGCAGTGGGCGACGATCTCGCCGCCGCCGAGGACCTCGACCTCCTTGATGTTCGCCTCGGTGGTCTGGGGCGGGACCGGAACGGACGTGTTGCCGTTCTCGTACTCCGCCCTGAACTTGAACGTGCGCGCGGTGGCCCAGCGGAGCTTGCCCTTGACCGACGCCTTCGCTTCGAATCCGCAGACGAGATTGACCTGGAGGGTGCTCGTGATGACGACGGGCACCGGCCCTGCCATGAAGGCCTTCGTCTTCGGGGTCGAGAGGAAGAGGACCTTCGTGAACGTCCCCTCCGGCTTCATGTCCTTGTCGCCGGTGAGGTGCTCCTTGTTGGCAGCCCAGACCTCCTGCGCGTAGTTGACGTTCTTCTCGACGTTCTCGATGAACTCCTTGCTCCCGTTCACGAAGGAGTTGGGGCCGACCTGGACGGCCCTGACGCCGGCCTCGAGGTTGACGTCGAGCGCGACGTCGGTCTCGATGCGGGAGTCGATGTTCATCCAGACCTTGAGCGGAGGCGCGTCCCGGTTGATCGGGTTGGGGATGCGCGCGCCGACCTGGAACCCCGGGTTCAGCAGGGCCGAGGTCGTGACCGCAGCCTGCCCCTTGATGAACAGCTCGATGCCGACGTCTTTCCGCTTGATCTGCTTCTTGAACTCCATGTCCCGGAAGAGCGGGAGCGTCGTCTTCGGCCACGACATGTTGGAGTCGAGGCCGACGGAGTCCTCGAACGACGCGGGCGTGATCGCGGTCGTCACGTCGAGGGCGGCGTCCTTCACGGCCGTGACGCCGTCCGACACCGCGTTCGCGACCGCATTCGCGGCACCGGAGACGGCGTTGACGAACGACTTGCAACAGAAGCCGCTGCCCGGCTGCATCGGGTCGCCATCGAGGCTGGAGAGCGACGGGTCGTCCTTCAGCGAGTGGACGCCCTCGGGCCAGTACATCGGCTCGGTCTGGACGTAGAGGCGGTCCGCGAGCCACTTCTTGTCGAGCTTGGACACGTCGACGTCGACGCCGTCGTTGTCCGCTCGGACCTGGAACTCGCCCTCGGCGATGTCCTGGAGCCCGAGCCTCTCGGTCTTCACGATGATCCGGCCGTCCTGCTCGAACACCTCGACGACGCGGCGCGCGTAGCCGAACGGGTTCGAGCCGAGCCCCCCTTCACCGGGGGCCGCCGCGACGATCTTGCCGGGCTGCCAGTTGCGGACGCTGTCGGCCTTGTCGGCCGGGAACTCGAGCGTGTCTTCGGAGACGATCGCGAGGTCTTGCTCTTCTTTGGTCGCCGGCTCGACGCCCGGAACCGGCGTGAGATTGACGTAGTCCGGCTCGAACGAAGGCTCCCACTTGACCGCAGCGAGCGGGTTCTCGGGCGCCTTCTCTTCCGGGCTGCTCGTGCATGCGCTGAACCCGACGAGTGCTCCGCCCGCGACCAGCGTGAGCGCCAGGCTGCGCCGCGCGCGCTGCCCTGTCGCAGAGTGTGGTCCTCGCATCCTCATCCATCTCATCCGAAGCTGCTCCTCTTCCGCCCCTGGATCGATTCCGTCGCTTTAGGCGGTAACGGCACCTCCCCCCCTTTCGGCAATAAGCCGATCCAGCCAAGGTACTGTTTTTCGCAACGAACTTCATTGGGAGGTTTCTTGCCCAACGTCGATCACGGCGCGCACGTGCGCTAACGACGCCGCAGGTGCGCGGCCTTCACACGCAGTCGAACGCGAACGCGACGTCGTCGCTACCCGACAGCTCGACGAGGGGCAGGTGCAGCGGTCGTCACGCGCGCCCGTGCGCGACGGCGCCCTGCGAGCGCAACGCCGACGGCGCCGAGGAGGCAGACGAGCTCATCCGATGACGGCGACGAAGCCCGGCGAGCGATCGCGCAGCCTCCGCTTGCCTCGAGCACGGCGGCTGGCGCCGAGGGCATCGCGTCGAGGAACGTCAGCGCGAGGGCGTCGTAGGAGCCGCTCTCCTCGCCCGCGTTCGCGAGCTGGATGAACGCCTCGCGTGCGCCGTCCGGGATCGCCACCTCGAAGACCTCTCCGTCGAGCGGTGCTCGCACGGCCAAGGGCTCCCCGCTGTCCCAATCGAGCGGCGCATCCCACGCGACGAGCGCCACGAGCGACATCGGCGTCCCCCGAGGCGCGCCCCAGACCCCCGGTCGCGAGGCCAAGATCCGAGCGCTGCCGCGGAGCGCCTTCGCGTCCGGAGGTATCGCGACGCGAACCTGGAAGAGCCCCGGCGCGAGCGCCGACGGCGTCGACGCCACCAACGTACCGGGCGCGAGGAACGATCCCGCGGGGCTGAGGAGGACGCTCTCTGGCCGAACGTCGACGATCGCGCGGCTCGTCGGCATGATCCGACGCTCGCGCAGCGCCTCCTCGAGCGACAACGTGTCGATGCTCGATGCCTGGAGCTCCTCGATCAGGCGAGCGCCCAGCTCTTCCATTCCGATCGTCGATGGTGTGCCGGGGTTACGGGCGAGCGCCGCGACCACGGCGTCGAAGCGCGAAGCGTCCGCGGCGGAGAGCGCCCGGCGCGCGGACCACAGAGCGCCCGCAAAGACCACGCCCGCTCGGTGCGGATCGCCGGTCCAGCGCGCGAGCTCGGGCGGCGTGGCCTCGAGATCGCGCGCCGACGCGGGGTCGACACCGTCGAGGGCGTACTCACCGATCACCGGATCGCCCGTGACGACGGCGGCGAAGTAGTCCGCGAGCGCCTCCGCGAGCGCCTCCGGATCCGCGCTGAGGCCGTCGACCGTCCGTCGATAGCCGTGGATCCGCGTGCCACCGTCGAGCACGGCGTGCGCGGTCTCGTGCACGACGACGTCCCCGTCGTACGCGAAATCGACCGATGGCGCTGCGCCGACCCAGATGAGGTCGCGCTCGACGCCGAGGTAGGCGCGAAAGGGAGCGCCCGCGATGTCACGTGCGGGCAAGTAGAGCGCGCCCGGCATCGGCTCCAGGCGATCGTCGCGACCGAAAAAGGCATCGGACAGGCGGCCGGAGACGACGACGTCGAGAGAAGGACGCCGCGCGAGCGACTCGCCGAGGAGCCCCTCGAAGAACGTGAGCGTCCGCGTGACGTGATGATACGCGGAGGCTTCGGCGAACGCGTCGGGCGCGCCGCTCGCGTCGGGTTCGCTGCGCGGCGGCGCGTCGTAGTCGCCCTCCTCGTTCGGACGCGCGACCGACTCGAGCGTGCACGCGCGGATGGGCGTCGGCGCGACGGCCGGGACCAGCGTGGTCCGTCCACGATCGGCGCACGACCGGACGCGCAGGAGCGGGCTCTCGAGCGACGGCCCCGACGGCTCGATCGCGAGCGGGGTCAGCTCGAGCGCAGGTGTTCGCACCGGATTCACGGGATAGACGAGCGCTCGAGCCGCGTGCGCCGGCGCGCCGACGAGAAGAGCGGCGAACACAGCGAGCAACGGAGCCACGACGCCCCGCGAGTGCCGCGTGCGGGTGGTGCCGACTCCAGTGATGAGCTCTCTTCCGCTCATGCGTCGAAGCAGCGAAGACTATCTCACGGCCGCTCCGACGACGACGCCCGCGACGTCGGTCAGAACTGCCTACGGAACGTGAGGGCGAACGGTGCCCCGGTGGCGGCGCCGAACCCGATGCCCCGGACGAGCGAAGCGTGTCGAGGACGCGCCGAACCAGCGTCGACGAGGAACAGGACGAGCGACGACACCGCGGCCACCGAGCCGACGCCAACGAACACGTTGCCCAATGTCGTGTACGTCACGCCGCGATCGACGAGATCGCGCTGGGAAGGCGGGCATGCGCCGCGGTCGTCACCGCACGCAGCGTCGAGATCGGAGATCACCGAACCGCGCAGGACGAACATGGTGCCCCCCGCGAGCAGCGCGGTCACGGCGGTCCCGGCTGCGACGAACGCCCAGCTCCTGAACGGCCGCGCTTCACTGGCGCTCGGAGCAGGCTCGGGCGCCTTCGTCGATGATGGCATCTCGGCCCGGTGCTTCACGTCCAGCGCGGGCGGTGACTCTCCGGGAGGAGCACTGCCCTCGAACACCACGTCGATGCTCGCGGGCCGCCCTTCTTCGAGGACGAGCCGCCTCTCGAACGGAGGCCGTCCGTGCACACGAACGACGATCTCGTGTGGGCCGGGATCGAGAGGGATCTGCCTCGGCACCAGCGTGAGGGTCACTCCGTCGATCGTGACGACGGGCGGCGGCTGCGACGGGACATCGGGCGGAAGTCGGAGCTCGACGACAGGGATGCGCTTTCGCAGGGACGCGATGTGCTCCTCGGCGCTCTTCGTCATCACCGGATCTGGTTTCGTCGCGAGGTTCTGCAACGCAAGCGAGCGCTCGAACTCGTCGAGCGCTCGAACCAGTCTCGAGGTGTGCTCGAAACAGAGCCCCAGATGGAAGTGGACGTTCGGCGTCGTCACGACACGAGCGACGTCGCTGAAGCGCGCCAGTGCTCCCTCCCAGTCGCCCTTGGCCTCGAGGCTCACGCCCTCCTCGAACCGCTCGCGAGCGACCACGCGCTCCGAGGGAGTCGGCTCGGCCCGAGCGAGGACGTGCCCCATGGCCACGCACCAGAAGACAACGTGCCGGAGCCGTCGTGCATGCCGAGACATCTCGCATTGACTAGAGCACATCCGTCGCCGAGATGGGCCATGCCCGCGCGGGACTAGAAGTCGGGCCTCCGCAGGCGGTCCGTGCTCGGCGCGCTCGGCGGACGGGCACGCACGCGCGGGGGCTTCGCCGGGGGCGGGCGAACGTCACGCGTCGGAGCCGCGGAGGCAGTTGCGCTCGCGGCGATGTCGGCGGCGCTCTCCGCAGCGGCGGCGCTCTCCGCGGCAGGCGCGGGAGCGGCGCTGGGCTGCTCGGCGGCGGGCTCGACCGACGCCGGCGGGCTCGGACGCTCCCGAGCGCGGACGGCCCACACAGTGCCGCCCACAGCGACGAGCCCCGCGACGAGCAGCGCGAGAACGATGTGCCTGCGACGTCGCCCTTCGCCGGGTTCGGGCGGAGGGCGCCCCTCGACGAGCGCGAGGCCGCGCCGAGCTCCTCGGTCTCCGCCCGCGAGGACGGTCTCGACCTCGAGATCGACGCGACGTGGACCGGGCTCCTCGAGCGCATCGGTCGACGCGTCGTGGTCCACCACCTCGATCTCGGCCACGGACGGATGCTCCGACGCGAGCACCGCCGCGATCGCGTCGGCGAGCGCCGCGGCGGTCGGGAAGCGCTCCTCCGCCGACTTCGCGAGGCACCGATCGATGATGCCGTGGACGACCGGCGACAGATCGCCGGTCGCTCGAGGGTGGGGCTCGAGCACGATCGCCTGCACCAGACCTTCACGATCCTGAGCGCGAAAGGGAGCTCGCCCGCAGATGCAACGATAGAGGATCACGCCGAGCGACCAGAGATCGGACCGCCCGTCGATGGAGCGATCCCCGCGGATCTGCTCCGGGCTCATGTAGCCCGGCGATCCGATGACGGAGCCCACCGTGGTGGTCACCGAAGGCGCATCGACGTCCATCAGCTTGGCGACGCCGAAGTCGAGGATCTTCGGCACGACGCGCCCGTCGTCGTTCCGATGCAAGAAGAGGTTCGCTGGCTTCAGGTCGCGATGAAGGACGCCCGCACGGTGCGCGAGCTCGAGCGCCGACGCGATCTCGCGCACGAGGCGGAGGGCGACGCCGACATCGAGCGTGCCGACGCGGCCGAGGACCGACTCGAGCGGCTCCCCGCGCAGAAGCTCCATGACGAGGAAGGGAACGTCGCGTGCGCTCCTGGACGGAGCGCGCGACGAGGGCGGCAACATCTCGTGAGCCGGCGCAGGCCCGAGCCCGAACACCTTGACGATGCTCGAGTGCGCGAGAGCGCCCGCGATGCTCGCCTCCTGGAAGAACCGCCGCAGGAGCTTCGGGTCCTGCTCGACCTCCGGATGCATGAACTTGAGCGCGAACCATGCCCCCGACTCGATCTCGGAGGCGCTCCACACCGACCCCATCGCCCCGAAGCCGAGCAGACGGTGGAGGCGGTACCTCTCCCCGACCAGCTGCCCCGCTCGAAACGCGATGTGGACCACGACGTCGACGTTACCTTGGGAGATTCACTTCTTGCGCGGCCGCGGCAGCCCGTGAGCGTCGAGGCGCGCGAGCAACGTGTTGCGCGAGATGCCAAGGAGCTTGGCTGCCTGGCTCTGGTTGCCACCACACTGGTGGAGCGCGTGGGCGATCCGCTGCTTGTCGGCTTCCCGAAGCGCCTCGCGAAGCTCGTCGGAGCGCAGGTCCGAAGCCACGCCGCCGGTCAGCTCGGGCGGACGCAGCGTGGCAGCACCCTCGACGTCACGCGGCGGGGCGGAGGGACGACGGTCGGTCGCGGGCCCGCTCTGGGCATCGCTAGGGGGCAGCCGTGAGGTGCCCGCCGCCGCCCCCATCTTGTCGACCGGCAAGTGCTCCGGAGAGATCGTCGGCCCCGGCGCGAGCAGGACGGCGCGCTCGACGAAGTTCCGAAGCTCGCGGATGTTGCCTGGCCAGCGATAGCCCTCGAGGAGGCGAAGCGCGTCCTTCGTGAGCGTCGGCGGTGGGCGCCCCGCGTCGCGTGCAGCGCTGGCGATGAAGGCCTTTGCCAGCTTGCCGATCTCCGATACCCGGGAGCGCAGCGGCGGGATCTCGAGGGTGACGCCATTGAGCCGGAAGTAGAGGTCCTGACGGAAGCGACCGCGCTCGATCTCCTCTTCGAGGTCCCGGTTGGTGGCCGCGATGAACCGCACGTCGATCTCACGCGCCTTCAGGGCTCCGACCCGGCGCACCTGGCGGTCCTCGATCACCCGGAGAAGCTTCGGCTGCAGCGCCATCGGCAGCTCGCCGATCTCGTCGAGAAAGACCGTTCCGCCCTCGGCGCTCTCGAGAAGCCCAGCCTTCGCGCTCGCCGCGCCGGTGAAGGCGCCCTTCTCGTAGCCGAAGAGCTCGCTCTCCAGCAGCGACTCCGAGAACGCGGCGCAGTTGATCGTGACGAGCGGTTCGTCGCGTCGGTTGGAGCGATCGTGGACACGCGTCGCGACGACATCCTTGCCGACGCCCGTCTCGCCGACCACGAGGACGTTGATGGTGCTCGGCGCCACGCGCTCGACGAGCTGATGGAGCGCGCGCATCGCGTCGTCCTCGAGGACGAGCTCCGGCATCGCCGCCCCTCGTTGCACCACCACGCTGATCGCCCCGATGGTGACGGGCTCACCGAGCGCGATTGCGACCTTCTCGCCAGCCGAGAGGGCGCGCAGTCCGACGAGCGTGCCGTTGGCGCTGCCGAGATCTTCGATCTCGATGGCCGGTCCGAGATGAAGAACCGCATGCCGGCGCGAGACCGAAGAGTGCGGGAGGTTCACGTCGGCCTCGCTCGATCGTCCGAGGACGACCCGGCCGCTCGCAGGCAGGACGTGGGTGTCGAAGAGGTCGGTGCCGATGACGCGAAGGATGCGCTCGCCAGGCCGCGCGTCTGGACGTTCGAACGCGCCGTGCACCGTCGTGCCTTCGCTGACCGGCTGGGGATCTCGATCGCTCGCCAAGTTGGTGTCCGGACCGTTGGGCAACTTGCGCAGATGACTGGGCAACCTGCTCGCCCGGTCGAGAATAGCGCAACGGCGACGCGTGGTTTCTGCATTGTCGGCGCTGGCCCGGGAACTGCTCCTCGTCCGTTCGTTCACTCGTCCACTCGTTCCCACCCCGGAGATCGCCGATGAGACTTCGCCCGTCGACCACGTTCGTTCGCCCGCTCGCAGGCATGTTGCTCCTCGCGGGGTGCGCTGCCCTCCCGGGCGACGATGACGGCGAGGAGACGTACGTGTCCGCGGCCTCCGCGGTGAACGCGGTGACGCGCAACATCCCAGCAGAGGCCGACGCCGAGGTGCAGCAGGCGCGGCCCACCACGTCTTTCGGCTCCTCCGTCGAGCTCGGATCCGATCGCGATCCCGCACGACACGCCTACCTGCGCTTCGACCTCGCTGGCGTCACCGGGCCGGTCCTCAGCGCCAAGCTGCGCTGCTACGTCGTCAACGAGTCCGTCCAGGGGCCCGAGGTCTTCAGCACCTCGAGCGCGTGGAGCGAGTCGACGCTGCGCTGGGACAACCGTCCGGCTCCCCAGGGGTCGGCCCTCTCCGCGCGGGCCGCGATCGGCTGGGGGAAGTGGTTCGAGGCCGACGTCACCGCCGCCGTCAAGGCCGGACAGAAGGCGTCGTTCGTCCTCGTCCCCACGTCGACCGACTCGATGATCTGCAACAGCCGGGAGGCGCCGTCGAACCGACCCGAGCTCGTCGTCACGACCGACGCCGCGATCGGCACCGGCCTCAGCGCCACCTACTTCGACAACGTCGACTTCACGGGCACCGCGGTCACGCGCACGGATCCAACCGTCAGCTTCGACTGGGGCTCCGGCTCCCCGGCACCAGGCATCGCTGCCGACACGTTCTCGGCGCGATGGACCGGTCAGGTCGATGCCCCTGCCGCCGGCAGCTACACCTTCTATACGCAGTCCGACGACGGCGTGCGCCTCTTCATCGACGGCACGAAGGTCATCGACGCCTTCACCGACCACGGCTCGCGCGAGGACCGCGGCACCATCTCGCTCACCGCGGGCCGCCATGACGTGAAGCTCGAATACTACGAGCGGACCGGCAGCGCCGTCCTCGCCCTCTCGTGGTCGAGCGCCAGCATCGCGAAGCAGATCATTCCGACCTCACGCCTCTTCCCAGGGCCCCTCGCACCGCCGCCGCCGCCGCCGCCGCCGGTGGACCCTGCGGACCTGCCGGGTTGGGGCCTCCCCATCCTCCGCGACGAGTTCGACTACCGCGACGCGTCGGGCAAGCCCGCCATCAATCCAGCGATCTGGAACGTCCGGCCGCGCTCCGAGCTCGGGCTCCTGAACGATGCGACGGTCGTGGATCCCGGCCAGATCACGGTCGACCAGAACGGCATCGCGCACATCCGGGCCGACTGGCTGGACGAGCCGGTCATCGCTTCCACTGGCCCGGCGCAGCGCTGGATGAAGACCGGCTACATGGACATGCGCGCGCTCCGAGCAGGCGACGTGACCTACGCCCAGCGCTATGGCCGCTGGGAGATCCGCGCGAAGGTCCCCACCATGGCCGGCATCAGCCAGGGCACCCTCCCCGCGTTCTGGCTCCGGAACTCGAACTCCGGCGAGATCGACATCATGGAGGCGTGGGGCTCGGGCCCGAATCCGTTCAGCTACCAGCGCATCGGCACGTCCACCACGACCGTCCACACCCAGACTTCGGGGACGGGCAACGTCAAGAATGCATGGACGCTGGAGCCGCTCGTCGGGGCGACCGAGCACGTGGCGGCCAGGTTCCACACGTGGGCGCTCGAGTTCACCCCGAGCCGCTTCGCTGTCTACTACGACGGTAAGCTCGCGGTGGAGACCACGCCGGCACAGAAGCCGGAGATCTGGGGCCCGTCGTTCCAGACGCCGCTCCACGTGCGCATCAACCTGCACGTAGGACCGAGCGAGCTCTATTACGGACTGCCCGACCCCAATCACAAGGACTGGACGTCGGACACGGACTTCCAGATCGACTACGTCCGCATCTGGGCGATGAAGCAGTAGCCGAGGTTTGATCCATGAAGACTCGACTCACCTCCGCCCTTCGATTGTTCGGAGCCATCGTCGCCGTAGCCTCGTGTGACGCGTCATCGGACGACCTCACCATGCACGCCGAAGAAGGCAGCGGCCTGAGCGAAGCGACCGCACCCGACGACGGCCTCTCCGAGACGTTGGTGGCCGCTCCAGCCAATGCGCAAGCCGCCGCGGCGCTGCCGGCGCTGCTGGTGCCGCGCGGAGCGACCTGGAGGTACCTCGACAACGGAAGCGACCAAGGAACGGCCTGGCGAGCTACGGGCTTCGTCGACTCGTCCTGGAAGTCGGGAGCCGCGCCCCTCGGCTATGGCAACGGCGACGAGAAGACCGTCGTCGGATACGGAGCGAACCCGAACAACAGATTCGTGACGACCTACTTCCGACGCTCGTTCAACGTCGCCGATCCCCGAGCGGTGACCGAGCTCCGTCTCGAGCTGCAGCGAGACGACGGCGCCGTCGTCTACCTGAACGGCACCGAGGTCTTCCGAATCGGGATGCCGACAGGAACGATCGGTTACCGGACACTGGCCGTCGGATCGATCGCCGGCGCGGACGAAGCGGCCTTCGTCACGGCGGCCGTACCTGTGGCGGCGCTGCGCGCGGGCACCAACGTGCTCGCGATCGAGATTCACAACAACCGCCTCGACGGCATCGACGTCCGCCTCGACGCGTCCCTGTCGGCGAGGCTCCGAACGGAGACGCTCTACTGGGCGGACGAGTTCGACTCCCCCATCACGGCCGACCGCTGGGGCGTACAGACGCTCCCGTTCTCGGCCGGAAACACGGAGTCACAATGGTACCGGCCAGAGAACGTCACGGTGTCGAACGGGGCGGTCAAGATCACCGCGAAGGCGCAGACGTACACGGGCAGCACGGCCCAGGCGCCGGCCATGTCCTTCGTCAGCAGCGACGGCATCAACCGAGCCGCGCCGAGAACGGGTCACCCGGCGGGGTCGAGACCATTCACCTCCGGGATGTTCTCGACGCGCGACGCGAGCCCGAAGCGGTTCTTCCCGCTCTTCTCGCGCTTCGAGATCCGAGCGCGCCTCCCCCACGGGCAGGGGCTTCTCCCCGCATTCTGGCTGCGGCGCAAGGACGGCGGCGCTTCCTGGGGCGAGGTCGACATCATGGAGTACTTCTTCAACTACCGACCGGGCCAGACCAAGTTCTCGCTCCACTTCCCCAACACGATCGGGGTCAACGCGACCCAGCAGTCGCGTGACTTCGAGGCGCCCGTCGCCGGGACCGGGGGCTTCCACACGTGGGACGTCGTCATCAGGCCGGCGGGCGAGAAGCAGAACCCGCTCGAAGATCCGATCGAGTTCACGGCCCACCTCGACGGACAGCAGTCCGGCTACTACAAGCTCACCGACGTGCAGACGATCCGTGATCTGCACATGATAGACCGGGCGACCGGAGCGAAGATCGACGCGTCGAATCCCCGACTCTCGTGGGACGTGTGCGTGAACATGGCCGTCGGCGGCAAGTGGGTAGGCCAACCCGACCAGCAGCTCGGCTACCTGCCGATCGTCGACCGCTGCTCGCGCACGCAGGCGGCGCCCCCCGGCGGTAACGGAGCGAACTGCAGCAAGTCCGACCTCTTCTTCGCGACGCTGCCGGCGGTATTCGAGGTCGACTACGTACGGGTCTACGACCTCGGCTACTGAGCGCCGCGCCATGGCATCGGCGTGACGTCTTCGTCTGGTACGCTCGGAGGCAAGGAGATGCGACGGTCCACGCTCGTCGGGGCGCTGCTGGGATGCGCGCTCGGTTGCCAGTTCCCCGCCTACGGATTCCTGCCTTGCGAGCCGGGGTCAGCCTCGTGCGAGGATGGCCCCGACGGATCGGCCGCGGCCGCAGACGCAGACGCATCAGCGCAGGGCGACGCATGTCCGCCGCCGATCGCCGCCGACTCCTTCTCCCGCGACGGCACCGGCGGCTTCGGCCCGGCGGACATCGGAGGAACCTGGAAGGTCACGGACAAGGCGAACGCCTCGGTCTCCGACGGCCAGGCCCGCGTCGTCATGAGCGCGGGAGCCGGCAGCGAAGCGGTCCTCGATCAGGTCTCGGTCCTCGACATCGACGAGACCGTCGTCGTCGCGAGCGACAAGCCGTGCGCGCCCACCGACGCGGGCACGAGCGGCATCTTCGCCTACGTCTACGGGCGGATGGGCCCTGACGGCAGCTACTGGGTCGGGCTCTGGATCACGGAGAGGAACACCGTGCAGCTCGGGATCACCCGGTACGTGCAAGGGGTCGAGTCGACGATCGAGCTCTCCGGCGACGTCTTCGGCATCGAGTACGCGCCGGGCATGCGCCTGCGCATCAGGGCGCGCTACCAAGGGACAAACCCGACGAGGATCAGCGGCAAGATCTGGCAGGACGGTGTCAGCGAGCCCGCTGCCTGGACGGTCGAGGCCACCGACGCGACCCCGGAGCTACAGGTTCCCGGTGCGCCAGCCCTCAAGGCCTATCTCTCGAGCCGCGCCACCAACGCGCCCGTCACCATGACCTTCGACGACTTCGTCGTGCGCGCGCCGGGAACGTGCGGAGACTGATCTCTCGGTCGCGGCTGGAGTGAGTCGTGGGTGCTGGGCGCGACCTCGAACACTCCGACGACGCCTGAAACGCCCGTGACGCGCGCCGGAGGACAAGCCCGAGCTGCGCTGCCGCCGACGAGCAAGGTCGCTCCGACGACGATGCCAACGGCTTGGCTTCCGGCGCTCGACAAGGACGACACGGTCGCCGGGACTTCCTACGCTCTCGATCGCTCGGGCAGGTGCACGCGGGGCGCACCTTTCGTAGAATCCCGCGCCATGGGTCTCCTCACCTTCGGTCTCAACGTGACTTTGGACGGGTGCATCGATCACACCCAGGGCATCGCCGACGACGAGCTGCACGACTACTGGACCCAGCTCATGGATCAGAGCGGGGCGATGCTCTTCGGGCGCAACACCTACGAGCTGATGGAGGCAGCCTGGCCCGCGGTGGCACGCGACGAAAAGGCGCCACGCGCGATGCGCGAGTGGGCACAGAAGCTCGAGGCGAAGACGAAGTACGTCGTGTCGGGCTCGCGAAGCGACTTTCCCTGGCAGAACACGATCAGGGTAGAGGGTGACCTTCGCGAGGCGATCTCGGCGCTGAAAGCGAAGACCGAGCGGGGTGTCCTCGTGGGAGCGCCCAAGCTCGCGGCTGCGCTCGAGGAGCTCGGGCTCATCGACGAGTACCGCATCGTCATTCATCCCATCATCAGTGGCCGCGGGCCGACGTTGTTTCATGGCCTGTCGAGTGCGCGGCAGCTCGAGCTCCTGTCGACGCAGCGGTTCAAGTCCGGCGTGCAAGCGCACCACTTCCGTCGCAAAGCGGGATGAGTCGCGTCGTGACGGCAGGGACGACGACGACGGACGTATGGTGAGCCGACGTTCGAACAAGCGCCTCCGTGCTTCCCTCGGCGCGGGCGTCCTCGCGGCGCTCGTCGCGGCCGCGCCGGAGGCGAAGGCCTGGTACTTCCCGGAGCACACGGTGCTCGCCCACGAAGGGCTGATGCAGCTGCCGCCCGAGCTCCGCGAGATCATCCGCGGCGCGATCGTCACGGCGAACCGGGAGGGGCTGGGTCTGTGCGAGGCGCTCGACGTTCCGTTCGAGAAGATCGCAACGGTAAAGCCGCTCACGACCAAGATGATCCGCGTCCCTTCGAGCGTCTACTGCGTGCCCTACGCCGCGACCGCCGCGCTCGCCGGTGACCACTCGAGCAGCGCGCGAGAGCTCCGGACCGTTCTTCGGACGAGGAAAGGCATCGAGATCGTCTCGGCGGCCGCATACGAGTGGAAGCGATTCCAGGAGTCACTCGACCGCCTGCCGAATACGCCGCTCGAGCGAATGAGCTTCGTTCATGCGCTCGACGTCGCCTTCTACTTCGTCGACCCGGGCTACGAGCGGCGGGCCCAGGAGACGCGCGCCCACTTCGCCGATCCTGCACGATCGCTCGGCGCGCTCCTCCGTGCGGCGGAAACCGGGGACATCGACAACGCGCTCGGGCAGTACCTGACGCACCACGTGCGGTCACTCGAGCTCGCGGCCCGCGGAGAGCTGAGCGAGGCCTTGCTCGAGCACGGCTTCGCGCTCCACTTCATCCAAGATGCGTTCGCCGCCGGTCACCTGATCGGTACGAGCTGGGACGTCAGCAACGAGTCGCAGCGCCGGCGCCACGACTACTACGACGCGCGTGGTCTCGAGGTCGCGCGTGCGATGAACGTCGAGCCATGTTCCGCGCTCGGTGTCGGGACGCTCGAGATGTCCGGGCTCGTCCCGTGCTGGGTCACGAGCGGAGACGGCCATCTCAGCGCCTCGGCGGACGCCTCCGACCGCCTGCACGTCTCGCGCGCCGTCGCGAAGGTGCAGCTCCAGTTCGCGCTCGCGATCGACGCGGCGCGCGCGACCGCTATCGTCGACGGGGCCGGAGAGGGACAAGCGCTCGCCGTCGGTCAGCTCGCGGAGCCGACGCCGTGGTGGACGGTACGCTCGAACGAGCGGCAGCGCATGCGAGCGAGCGCGGAGCGGGCGCGCCGCTTGATTCACGGCGTCGCGGAGGCGATCGCGACGCTCCGGCGAGCGACGCCAACCCCCGAGGTCGTCGTCGGAGAGAAGCACCAGCGCGCGCTCTTCGATCGCTCGATCTTCGTCCATGCGCTCGATCCGTGTGTCCCGCGCGACCGCGTCGCGGCGTCGCTCATCGATGACGATGAAGCCGCGTGCGACGATCCGCGGGCGCTCGCGCTCGGAACACCGGGGACGAGCCTGATCCGTCCGCTCCTGGCCGAATGGCCGGCGCCACAGGCCGAGGTGACGACGCTCCGTGGTGAGTCGAAGGAGGATCTGGGGTTCGCCGCGCAGCTCCTGGCGTCGATGAGCCTCGGCATCGCGATCCCGTTCAGCGATCCGGTGCAGTTCTACATGCCAGGCATCGGCGTCTCGGCGGGCCTCGCGTATCGCTGGGGCACCTATCTGCCAGGCCGCGTGAACCGTCCGCTCGCCGAGGCGAACATCGGCGTCACCGCGGCGCTCCAGTACGACGCCTTCGGTCACGCAGGCGGTCATCCGCAAGTCACCTTCTTCCACCAGGAGCTGCGCTGGCCGGTCCTCTACGAGCTGATCTGGTCGTATCGCCTTCCGCTCGATCTCGCGCGAGCGCACAGGGCGGGGCAGCTCGTCTTCTTGAGCGGCGCACGCGTCCACGAGGTCGTCATCGGCGCACCGAAGTTCTTCGGGATCGAGCTCGAAGCCGCCGCATTTGCGCTCTCCCGTGGCGGTGGCTCCTATCCGCTCTACGCAGCGTCACCGGAGCTCCGGCTCTACCTCGGCGCTGCCGATACGAGCGCCGTTCAGCCGGGGATCGGCCAGCCGTGGGCGATGACCGTCGGCATCGTCCTCACTGGCGGGTACGCCACCTTCCTCTGACGCCCGGCAGCGCTCAAGCCGCGCGCTTGCCGACGACCGCCGGCGCGAGGAGCCCCTCGAGCCTTCGAGCCGCGGCAGCCTTTCGCTCGCGGAACACCGGGACGACGACGTCGCGCCGGACGCGCCCGTGCGCGTAGAGCGCGGACTTGTCGGGCAGCGCTTCGACCCGCCGCTCGAGATCGCGATCGTAGAGCGAGACGGGATCGGCCTGCATGCTGTCGAACGTCTCCCGGAGCGCGCGTGCGACCGGGGCCCCTCCCCGCTCGACGCAGAACGCGATGATGTCCCACGCGAGACGTGCATGCTCGCGTTCGTCCTCGACGACGCGCACGAGCGCCTCGCGCGCGGCGGGGTCGCGCACATCGGCGAGCGCCGTCGCCGCGAGCTCTGCGTTGTAGTCCTCGAGCAGCGCGCCGTCGGTGAGCGCCTCGCTCGCCACCTTCACGAGCGCCCGCTGCCGATCGCTCGGCAGCTCGGCGCCGCCGGGGAGCAGCGCAGGCATGTCCTGGACGCCGAGGTCCTCGCCGCCGTACGCCGACGCGAGCGCGAAGCAGCGCTCGGCATGATCGATCTCCTGAAGACACGACACATGCGCGCGGCGCACGAGATCCGCCGGCGCCCCGAGCGCGACGAGCTGCCAGGCGACCTGCCCGAACGCGGGGACGCTCGCGTGCTCTTTGCGTGCATCGTGGAGCCACAGGTCGCGAAGCACGGCGCGCGTCTCTTCGTCGAGCCCGTCCACGCAAGGACGCGGGCCATTCGCCCATTCGGAGCTCGCGCGCACGCCCGGCGTGAGAGCGCGCTTGCCGATCCGGAGCGGCCGGCCCCAGCCGCCGAAGCCCGTCATGGGGCCCGAGCCCGCGAGCAACCAGAAGATCGGAGAGAGCACCGTGGAGCCGATCCCGAAGAGGATCGTCAGGACGAGCCCCGTGACCGTGGCGGCGGACTCGTGGTTCTTCCGCAGGTTGAGCACGAAGATCACCGTCGCCGTGATGGCCGCGGCGAGGCAGACGACCACGCTCACGAAGGCGAGGCCGACGCTCGCCTCGTCCGAGAGGTGGTCGTACTGACAGCCCCACTTCGCGCATCCGCCGAACGACGTGAGGAGCATGAGCCCGAGGACGCCATTGGCGACGAGAGCGATCGCGCGCGACGGCGGACGATTGCCAGGCGGCATGGGGGGCGTCGGGGGAGGAACGTTCATGGGATCGACTCAGCGTACCAGTGTGCCGGGCACCTCGACGCCGCAACGATGCTATCGCGATCGGGCGCGCCGAGCGGGAAGAGCGAATCCAGAACGGCCGGGGCTCCTCGACCGCGCCCCACGTGGGCTATCCTTCTCCCACGTGTCTCGCCTGATCCGAGAGGCCTGCGACCTAGCTGGCCTTCACGTGTTCCACGTGCATCCGAGTAGGTCGAGCGGAGGCTTCCGTCAGCGATGGCGAGACGCCTTTGCCGGGAGGGAGGTCGACTGGCGCGGCGTCCACTACGACTGGGAGCGACTCGGCACCGAGCTCTCTCCAGCGTACGAGAGGAGGCGGGCCATACGTGAATACGACGCAAGGCGGTTCGAAGCCGACACGGCCCTGGTCGCTCCAAGCCTTGGCGGCGTCGACGAGGTCTACGAATTCCGCGGTGAGCTGCCGAACCACGCGTGGTGGCGCGAGCACATCGGTCCCTCCGACCTCTACATCGTGCATGGCGAGTGGCTCTGGTCGTTCGTCATGACGCACGAGGAACAGGGATTCGGTATCGGGCCGTTCTTCGTCGAGAGACTGATGGACGTCGATGGCGGCGGTGCGTGATGCTCGACGCCCCGCAGCACGAGGGCGTTCGAGACGGCCCACCCCCGCCACTCGGCGCGGCACGATCGCGCCATTACCTCCAAGGTCATCGCCCAGCATCGCCACGGGGTCTAGGTTCCTCGAGCCGCACACCGGCAGGAGCGTCGGATCGACCCGATGACGCAAGAAGGAGCCACCGTGACCGTCCCGAACCCGACAGCAGAGCCGTCCGTCGCTTACCGCACGCGAGAGGAACAAACGCAGGCGACGCGCCAGGTGGTTGCACTTTACCTTCAGCTCCTCGGGGCGGGCGCGACGCCGGCCGAGCTCGCGGCCTCGTTCAGCGAAGACGTGGACTGGTACATCGCGGGGCACGTCGAGGCGGTGCCGTGGCTCGGGCGTCGTCACGGGCGTGCAGGCGTGGCCGACTTCTTCCGCCAGTTCCGCGAAGGCGTGCGCCAGGTGCGCGTTCATCTCGAGGAGCCCCTCGTCGACGGTGAGCGGGCCGTCGTGCTCGGCTCATTCGATTCCCTCCTCACGGCATCAGGTCGCGTCGTCTCGAGTGAGGCCGCGGTCGTGATGACCGTGCGGAATGGTTTGATCGTTCGCTACCGGATCCTCGAGGACAGCTACGCAGTGGCGCAGACGATCGGCGACGACTCGGGTTCGCCGGGGCTTCACACCTGATCGCCGCTCCACGCTCGTGAGGCGCAGGCAAGCCCGGGTCGTGCCGCACACTCAGCGCCGCGCACTGGAGATAGTGCGCACGCGCAGCCGGCGGGTCCAGGACACGGACTACTGTTGGCTTCCGGCCCCGAGGTGAATGTCGCTCGAGAACGGCGCCCCCTCGCGTGGGACTCGACACGAGCTCGCGGCCCCCACGAACGTCACGCCCAGCCCCCACCTGGATGGGGCGATCCCCCGCACAGCGGCGCGCGAAGGCCCCGTGGGGACTCCATCGGTAGTTGTAGGGGATCGCATGCTCGAGATCGGGGATCGCGTACTCGGGGCCGGAGGCGCGCGCTTCCGAGATGCATGGATCGCCACGCGAGCCGCATAGATCGCATGGGGCACTGGCCGGGGATCAGGCCGCTGCTATGGTGATCGCGTTTCGCTCATCGGGGATCGGGGGGGCACATGGCGAAGACATCCGCCTGGGGCAAGGCGCAGCGCGTTCTGAGGTTCCTTTTCGGGCTGTCGACCCCGCAGGTCGCGGCCGCGATGGTCGTCCACGGCTTTTCGGAGGCGGTTCTCGACGAGGGCTGGAAGCTCCTTCGCGACGTACGCCCGGTTTGTCTCGACCCGGACGTACTGCCACCGCCCGTCCCGGAGCCCGATGCGCTCGAGCAGCTCCTCGCGTGGGAGCGGGACTGGATGCAGCTCGCGCGCGCGGCGCTGAAGCGTCACTTCCCCGCCCTTCACCGACGCCTCGTCGTGCCGGGCTACCCGAACGATCGCGGCGGCAAGCTGCTCGCCGTCAACGACTTCCTGCGGACGCTCGACCGTCTCGAGGGCACGGCGGAGGGAAAGAAGGTACGGGCGCTCCTCGAGAGTCGGGGCCTCCGGAAGAGCGTCGTGGACACTGGACGGGAGCTCGTCGGCAAGGCCACACGATTGCGAAAGCCCTCGACCGTTCCCGACCACCGGAGCGAGTGGCAGGCACGTGAGACGGCGCTCTGGGACTGGTACCTCGAATGGGGCTCGGTCGCGTGGCTGAAGATCAAGGACAGGAACCTCCTGCGGCAGCTCGGGTTCCTGGCTCCTGCGCGGAGCGCCCACGCGAGCGCCGAGCCGAGCGACCCATTCGGAGCGCCCGAGGGAGAAGAGCCGGAGCCGCCGTCGCCCAAAGTCGCGCGGGCCGCTTCGAAGAAGACACGTCGCCGGCGGCGTCGTTGACCTGCTGCCTCGCGGCGACTCTCGGGCCGATCGGGCCGACCTCCACGGACGGTCGTCGACGCGGAGCCGCGTGTTCGCTCGCGATTGCCGGCGGTGGCTGCTGTACGCTCGAGAACCCGCGAGTTCATGCGGCAGCCGACACGCAACGCGGACAGGTTGCGCCGTCGTACACGAAGTCGCGCCGCCGGCCCTCGGGCGAGATGGATCCGAGTGAGGGCCGCGAGGATGGTGGTGGGGACGGGACGGTAGATCCCGACGTGACGCCTGCGCACGGGCTGACGGGGACGGAGAGTGCGCGCACGAAGCACGCAACATCGCTGGGGCGGCGAGGCTTGGCTCGTCGCACCGAGTGTCCATCCCGGCTGCGTGGCGACGAGCCGCGCATCGAGCTCAGCTTGGGTCCCGCGGCGCAGGGCGTGCTGGTGAGCTACCCTGCTCGTCATGAGCGACGCGGCACGAAAGCTCCTCGAGGATGCTCTGGCGCTTCCGGAGAACGAGCGCCTCGAGCTTGCGTCGGAGATCATCGCCAGTGTCGTCGGACCGCGCGATGGCGACTGGGAGGCAGCGTGGCTCGAAGAGCTCGACCGCCGCGTCGACGCGGCAGAGCACCGTGCGTCGGCGTCTGACTGGACCGACGCGCGGTCACGCATCCTGAAGCGCCTCGGCCGGACGTGACTCGCCTGCGCATAGCGCCAGAAGCCCGAAGAGGAGCTCGCTTGCGGTTCGCGCCCCGTCCGGGCTTCGGACCGCCCTCGCTGATGTGAGGGACAGCTGCACCACAAGGAGGAGCTGCGCTGCGGACTGTAAGGACGTCGCCGGCTGCGTGAACGGCACGTGCGAGAAGAGGGCGACACCTTGAGCTCCGCGCACTGCCCGAAGACCCGTTCATCGGCGGCACGTCGCGCCGACGGACGAGCGTCCCGCCGTTCCCCCGGACATCGGCGTGCTCGCCGTGGTCGGCTTCGCGTGCGCTGCCGAAACGAAGCTACTTTCGCCCGCGCTGCTTGGCCTTCGATGCGACGCCGGCTTTCTTCGACGGAGGAGCCGACTTGGACGCCGCCTGGCGCTTCGACGGCTTCTTGGACTTCGAAGGCGCCTTGGACTTCGACGCGGGCTTCGACTTGGTGGCGCGCTTGCGCTTCGCGAACTCGATGAACGCCTCGCGCTCGATCATCTTGTCGCTCTCGTCCTCCTCCGCCAATCCGTAGATCTCCGCGCGGGAGTCGGGCTGCTCGGGAACCGGCGCCCAGACGTCCGACTGCGAGCTATCTTTCCGCGAGACGAAGTTCACGAGGGTCGGGACGGGAAACGTCGACGGATCGAGGTCGATGATGGCGTCCAGGTACACCGAAGACTCGGCGTCGAAGAGCGACGTCGTCTCGCGGAGGTGAAGGAGTCGCTCCTCGAAGATGCGCGCTGCATCCTCCGCGCCGCGGGCGCGGGCGATGATCTGGAACGCCGCCTCCCCTCGCCCCGACTCGAGCAAGCTGAATGCTCCGAGCCACAGACCACCGGACCTCGTCTTCGTGCTTCGCTTCTTTGCTGCCATTGTGGAGGACGTTACTACTCGACGAGCAGAGGTCACTGCACACATTTCGTTGCGACCTTGGGCGTCGCGGCGGGCTTCCTCGCGGACGTCCCCGAACGTGGACACGGTGTAGCCAGCCGCGAGCGTGTCGAGGAGGTCCCGCCATGTGACGTCATTGCGTCTGCGCCGCGAGCCCCTTCTCCTCTCGAGGCGGTCCCTTTCGCGGACGCACGGGAGAACCTCTGGGGACGCCCGGCGCCCGGCGCGTTGGCTCGGAAACCTCTACATTCTTGAAGATGTCGTTGAGCTTCACCGCGAACGGTATGTCGAAACGCAGCCCGATCGAGCCCGTCACGGTCGTGGCCATCCCCTCAGCGACGGTCGGCGGTGCGGTGCCCTCGCGACCGGCGGTGACGAACACCGGGAAGCCGTCATTGAAGATGACGCGGACCCCGAGCTCGACCGAAACGAAGTCCGTCGGGCGCAGCCGCGCGAACCAGAGCATCGTCGGATTCGTCTGGGCCTTGCCCACGACCTGAGCATCATCGCCGAACGGAGCGAAGGACCTGACCCCGCCGAAGAGAACCCCCACCGCGCTTGCGTGTGAGATCACGAAGTGGACGCCACCGGCCGGGCCGAGTCGCAGGTACGGTGCGCCGCCCCCTCCAGTCGCGATGCCGTCTCGTGCGGCGCCTTCATAGCTTCGCTCCGTCATGATCCCGCCAAAGTGCCCCTCGAAGCCAAACCTCCAAGCCCACGGGCGGTACTGGAGGGCAACGTCGAGCTCGCCCTGAATCGCTCCGGCGAAATCACTCGTCCCGGCACGAGGCTGCCGCATACTTATGCTGTCGCCATATCCAACCCCGAGGTACGGGCTCAACGCGAGAGTGCGCGCCGACGACGCGGGGTTGGGTAACTCGAGGACGCGACCGTCGATGCGAAGCGCGTCCTCGCGAAAGGAGCGATCGCCCACGTATCGGAATGCCAGTACATCCCCGGCGTCGATGTTCGCGAGGTCGACGCGGAGGCACGAATCGATCGCCTCCCCGTTGTCTTCGGTTGCAACGGTAGTCGGACGCTTCACGAAGACGCGACGGACAGCGCCTTCGACCGTTCGAAGCTGGACCTCGTCCACGCGACTGCCCGGCGTCATCACCGGCGCATTGATGAAGTCGACGACGATCGAGCGGTCCGACGGCGCGACATAAGCATCGATCTCGGAACCGAATGCTTGTGGAACGAGGGCACGCCAGCTCTCCATCGCCACAGCGGGCACGGCCTTCTTCCCCTTCCCCACTGTCGAACAGAAGTGTGTCTTGCCGAGCCCACTGACTTGCGACGGCTCGGATTGAGCCGTGAAGACGACCTCGACGGGGAGCACGATGCGTCGACTGACGACGCCCTCCGATGCCCCGCATATGTAGCGGCAGATGCGTTCGTCACTGTCTTGTCGCCGATCTTCGTCGCGCCCGCAGTCTCGGGTCGCCCCGGCCAGACGCGCAGCCGGACACATCGCGTTCCCGTAGAGCGGGTCAACTCTCCACGAAAAGCTGATGATATCCGAGTGGAGCTCGATATTGTTCGGCGGCGCCCGCGTCGTCCACGTGCTGGAGAATCGAGCAAAATCTAGCGTGCCGACACCAACCGATACGGAGACAGTCTTACTCTTGCCGTCCCAACCGTATGGCAGGCACATCGAAAAGCGATTTGCACTGATGTTTATCTTCGTGGGACGCGCCGACTCCAACCGACCAACCAGCACTCTCGCGTCGACGGAGCCGACCTCCGAGGTCGCAGGGATGCTCAGTTCGTGTTGCCGGCAGCGCGGGTCGAGACGTATCGTTCCGGTCTCTTCGCCGTTGCGGTCGTGGCTCAAGACGACGACTGCGCCGGGCAGGTAGTCACCGCCAATCACCTGCGCCGACACGAAGGTTCGCGGCGACGCGAGATTCATCTTGAGCGATGCTGCCGTCCCGGACAGATACGGTGAGCTCAACGCCGGAGGCTTCTCGGAGGCTTCTCGGTGGAAGTTGAGGTACAAGAAGACCGTGCCGTGAACGCCCTTGTCTTGACTGTTCTTGCGGCACGAAACACTGAGGTTGTCTTCTCCCGGCTTTTCGATGTCCGGCCGACACTCGCCCCGCTGGCACTGTTCGTCCGGACTCCCTCCACCTGGCGGCTCGCGGGCCGCTCGCGCAGAGCGGTCGACGAGATCGTTCAAGACCGACTGCATCATCGGGTTGGTGACAACTCTGCTCTCGAATGTCCACGACCACCTAGCGTCTCTATCGTTGCTTTTTCCGAGGGTCGACAGCGTGACACTCTGACTGTCCTGAAGGCGTGACACGATGCAGAGCGTCTCCGGTCGCTCCTCGTACTTGACGTCGAACACGACGCGGATCGGAACCTCGTCCGCCTTTGCTGGTCGCGCCACGACGAGGAGCACGAACAAGCCAACGAGTAATCCAATCAGGTTCCGCATCGTCATTCCTGCCAGCGCATGTCCGTCGGGTCACAGCCCACCGCTTCTAGAATCGCCTTGTGGCCGCCATCCAGCTTGCTCTCCGAAATCGCGACCGACGTCGCTCCTGGGTCGCATTTCTTCGGCGGCCACACTCCGCGCAAGCATCCGCATCGCGCTCGTCGCGCGATCTGAATCGGAAGAGCGATGCACGTCGGCTGCATGCGGTCGTGAACGTCGACCTCGACGCCCTCGGCTCCGGCCGTGCAGTCAGCGTACTTCTCCGACTCGACATGATGCACTCTTCTTGGAACCAGCTGTCGCGGTAGCCTCAACTTCCCGACGGCGTCGATTGCGAGATCGAAAGGAGAGCTCGGTCTATCGATTGCGACGAAGGGGTTCGGCTTCTGAGCCCTGACCGAGGACTCCTTCCAAGTCGACAGCTGTTCACCCTTCGCGACGTCGACGACCACGATTCGGTTCGCCCGCCCGTGCCAGACGAGGTGGACGTTGGGCGAGGGGGTCGCCTCCAGCGTTCCGATTTCCTCTCCCTCCAGGCTGACAGTGAACCGAGTCGGACCGAGAACGTTCGGGTAGACGCGCGCCGGGTCCTGAGTCGAGCGAAGATCGGCGTCGAGACGGACCTCCTCGACTTCTCGATTCGCCAGCGCGGGCTTCCACGCGAACGTCACGAAGGGCGCCGCGGAGGGCACCTCGTGACCTTCGAGCCGGAACGAGCTCCCGAAGACATTGCGGAAGGCCGCGAGTGTTCCGCCATGCTGAAGCGCGCCGCGCGGCAGGATTCGCGCCGTCATCCGCTGGGCGGGCAGCGCCGGCGCGGCCAACGGCCCGACGTCGACGGAGACCTTCGCAGACTCGACCGGCGCGCAGCTGTCCTTTTGGAGGCTCGTCACGAGCATGGCGGGATCTTCGGACGTGGTCTCGAAACCCTCGATCCTTCCGAGCGCCTCGGAATGAAGAAGCTCGGATCGCCAAACCGTCCTCACGCACGAGAAGCCGACCGCTTTCGGCGCGGGATCCAGCGGGAGGATTGGCCAGCGGTGGTCGACGGCATCACCTCGCAAAGCGCAGGCGCCTGGTCCAGCGGCAGCCCATTCGCCCGTGTACACGTCGAAGGGGCGCGCGCAGAAGGCCTTCTTCTCGTCCTGGATCTCGCGAGCGACCCAGTCGGCGTCGACGGACTCGAACAGGACCGTCGCTGCCGTCGCCTTCTCGAGCCGACCTCCGCCGTTCTTGAATTGGATTGCGGTCGGAGATGCATTGACGACTACGGTCGCCTGCGTCGGAAGGGCGGTGCCGACGAGCACCATCGCCACCGCGTAGAGTGCCATACCGACTGGATGCCCAATGAGGGAGGCGAACGGATAGCTCCCTGGCCGAAATGAATCTCGCACGATCCGCAACAGTGACACCAAAGCAGGAGTCGTCGTCAGAAGACCGCCGCCTCGAAGCACCCAGCGCTTCACGGACGTATCGGCGAGCGACGTGAGGATCCACCCCGTTCGCAGTAGCGCATAGACCGCCGCCATCACGGCAGCGACCGCAAGAGCCCGGACCAACCACTTTGGGAGCAGAAGGATGCGCGCGATGACGCGGTCGTTGTGCCAGATCGCGAGCCATCGTGGACCGGATCGCGCGGTGGAGAAGGGAACCGCAGCGAGCTCGGCTCTCACGCTCGTCGTCGTGGGCTTCCGGATGATCGGCTCTTCGATCCGTGCGGTGTCTGCTTCCCCTCCCCCCTCACGCGCGCCGAAGAGTGGAAGGAACGCCGCCCTCGGTTCGGCCGTTCCCGCATCCGGTCCTTCGACGATGAACTCCACCTCGAGCGTCAGGCGCTCTCGCGTTCCGACCGCGAGCCACGGCGGTGCCGTCGATTGTGCCGTGGCATCGATCGTGCTCCGGAACGTCGCCTTCATCAGGGCGCGGTCTCGAACGGCTGGCAGACGCCGATGTCGCGCCTGCCGGGCAGCGGTTCACACGTGAATGCGCAGAGATCAGGCGCGCCCCCGTCGACTTGAGGCGGGGACGAACCTGCATCATCGGCGACAGCGCTCCGCTCGGAGGTCTTCGGAGCCAGGAACTGGCAGTCCTCGGGGACCTGGCATCGCGGGGCGCAGACGCTCCGATTGCACGTGCCGAGGCGCCCCTCCCCGCGGCGACGACATGCGAGACCGTCGTGCTCGGGTCGTGAGCAATCGGCTGCGCGTCCGGGTGCCAAGAAGGTTGCCACCGGATCGACGTCCTCGAGCGCGCTTGCCGCTACGATCCTCGTTCCGTCGCTTGCCCAACATCCGACGGTGAGCTCCTCGAGGACGTACCCGTCCGAGCACACCGTTTCGTCGTTCGCGCTCCTTGCTGGCGCAGTGCCGCGTGAGCACGACGAGGTCTCGGAGAGCGACCCTACCTGCGCTTCCCCCGCGGACGCCGGGCTCGTGACGAGGTTCAGGAGGCATCGGTCGAGGTGCGCGAGCGCTCGGATCGGCGTGCCGTCGCCTCGATCGAAGGGCTCCGTGAAGGTCGGCGCGCAGGCGAACAATGCGCACGTGACGAAGCGAGCTTCTTCTGGCACGGACCACTTCACGGTCGTCGACTGGCGCGGGACGTCGATCACCTGGCTGATCGGCATTTGCGGTGCAGGGAAACCCGTGACGAGCACGTTTCGAATGGGTGGAACGGCAGTGCGGAACCTGCATTGCGTTCCCTCTCGCTTGGGCTCCGTGACCTCCGATGGGGTGCTCGGGCGCTGGCAAGAGGTGGTGTTCGGATCAGCCGCAGTCGTGCATGTGAGGCCCGAGCGACACACGCTGCCGTCGACGCAGGGCTCGAGCTCCGGAACCGGAATGGTGGGTGCCTCGTGGGCGCCACGACATGCCGCAACGGTCGCAACGAGGAGGGGGACGAATCGGCGGAAAGATGACATTGGGCGGGGCGACGATGGTGGCGCGCTGGTCGTCGCGAGCCCTCAGCCTATCGCCCCACGTCGCGCGCACCATCACCCCCCGGGGTGACCTTGCAATCCAGTCGGATAGCTCGAGGTCATCCCGACCGATGGAGCCAATGGTCACCCCGCAGGGTGATGATCGCCTGCGCAGCTTGTTGTCGCCTTCGACGTCAGGTCACCTTGTGCCGCGATGGGGAACCTGGCGGTGGTCGCGCACGCAACTGAGTCGGACAAGATTGCGCTCTGGGTCGGCGTCCGCAACGCCGCAGCGCCGCCGGATCTTCGTTTCACGGTCGACGGGCGCGTGGTGCAGCCGACGAGGCTTCGCGGTCCGGTCGGGACGCGAACGTTCACATCCGCCTTTCACATCGAGGGACTCCTCCCTGACACTCGCTACACCGTCCACGTCGACGACCTGAAGAGCGGAGAGTTCGATTCTGTCCGCACTCGGACGTTGCCGAGCCAGATCTCGCTTGGCGAGACGTTCCGGATGCTGCTCGTGTCCTGCTATCACCGCGACGAGGATCCGCGGACGCTGCTCCGCACGCTCGACGGGCTCTTTCCATGGGACGCGCGCCCGAATCTGGTGCTCCTCATGGGCGACCAGGTCTATCTCGACTTACCAACGGAAAAGGACTTCCCCAAGAAGCAGGCGGATCTCGAGCCGATCTTCGAGGCCAACTACATCGCGAATTGGTTCGACGCCGGGCTCAAGACACCACTTCGCATGGCGCCGGTCATTTGCTGTCCCGACGATCACGAGTTCTGGAACAACTATCCAGACCGCGCGCCGATCGTACAGAACTCCTGGTCCCCAGAGGGTCGCGCCGCTTGGGAGGCTGCCGCGCGAAAGATGTATACGGCATTCCAGCTCGCGCCGCGCGCCGGCGGGCTCGGCGCGGGCGTTCGCATCGATGTGCCGCCACTCTCCATCTATGTTACGGATACGCGCTCGACGCGCGTCGCCGGCGCGAAACAGCTCGTCGACGGTGGGGAGCTGATGCGGCTCCGGCACTGGGCCGACTCACTCACGCCCGAGCGCATCGGTATTCTCGTAACCGGACAGTCGCTACTGGCCGATCCGGCGTCCCAGTTCGATGGGGAGTACGTCGACTGGGAGCTCGCCAATTACGCGGAAGACTACTCGGCCATCACACGGATCGTGCGTGCGACGGCCGAGCGCCTTCGCGGCTTCTTCCTCGTCACGGGCGACGTCCACTGGGGGCGGGTAGCGACGGTGGCGGATGCTCGTGGGGCCACTCTCCTCCACGAGATCATCGCGTCCCCTTCGTCCCTCGTGACGACGCTAGGAAAGGACACGCTGAGCGAGATAGTCGGTCAGTTCACGCGTGACCCGTGGCCCCGTCACAAGGACGCGCCGCCCCCACCGGCACACTTCGCGCGGGCAGCGCTCGGCAAGAGCTTCGCCGCGCGTAAGGTCTACGGACACAAGGGCGACCACGTCGCGCTACTCGAGATTTCCCCGCACGGGTTCGGGTGCAGCGCGCGCGTGACGTACCACTCGCTCCACGTACCGCCCGTCCCTCCAGTCGCGAGGGACCTGCAGTTTCACCGCTCTTAGCTCTCACGAGGTGCTCCGTGCTCCAGATCCTCCGCTCGAAGGCGAGCTCGCCCAACCCGCATTTCACGAAGCAGCCACGCAAGAAGGAAGAAGACAATGTTGCGTGGCTGTCGAGGCTCGACCCCGGCGGTGTTCGCATCATCGTCGTCGGCGGGCGAGACCATACATCGTTCCGAGTTCGCGTCGCCCAATCGCATGCGCGCGATGACATGACCCCCAGCCATTGGTCGCACGCTGCGCTCGTCGTCGATCCGGACGCGAAGCTGGCCGACGACTCGACACAGCTACATCACGTTCCACTCGAGCCGAGCGTCAAGCTATCGGCGCTCCTGAAGCGGAATGGGGTGGAGACCACCCGTCCGAGCGAGTTCAAGAACGTCCGCAGCTATCCGAACATCGCGGTGCTCCGGCTCGAAGCGCCAGCAGCCGAGGTGAAGAACCTGGCGACTGCGTTCCGGCGGATGCGCGCGTCCACCGACGCGATCGAGCACGTCCTCGGCTGGCTCGCCTTCGTCTGCGGAGTCGGACGTGCATCCAACCCGCTCGTCGATGGCATCGGTCTGCCGTCCGCCGTACTGATCGAGCTCGCGCTCGGCGGCGCAGGGTTCGAGCTCACGCCCGGCCTCCCGAATCGCGCGAGCTGTCCGGAAGGGATCTGGCAGGCCGCCAAGTGGTGGCACGAGTTCCACGCCGCCGGCGCAGCGCCACCTGCGGCTTCGCCACAACCACCGCCGGCGCTTCAGGGCTCCTATTGCATCGAACACAGCATCGGCGCCGAGTTCACGTGAGCGGGCGAATCGGAGGCGCTCACGGCCGAGGCTATGCCTCGGTCATCGCGAGGAGCTTCACCGTCGTGTTCCAGTTCCGGATGGTGAGGCTCTTGTAGATCGGCTTCTGGACGATCCTCGAGAGGCGGCTCTTGGTCGCCTTCGCAGTGACGCGCCGGAAGTAGAGCGCATGCGTGCCTGCGTGGACCTCGTCGACGCCCGGCGCCGTGGGCACCTCCGTCAGCGCCTCGCGCGCCTGGAGCGGCGGCTTCACGAAGAGGACGTCGTAACGATAGCGCGTGGGCTGCTTGCCGAAACCGGAGGGCGCCTCGGAAACGACCGCCGCGAGCTCCTTCGCGGACACGACCACCACCTTGGAGTCGTAGGCGAACGTCTTCGCCAGTGCGGTTTCGATCGTCTTCGTGAGCGTGGTCTTGGTCCCTGCCTTGGCAGTGAAGACGACGTTGCCGCTCTGGATGTACGTCGCTACGGCCGTGAACCCGAGCACCTCGAAGGCCTCGCGGAGCGCGACCATCTTGATGATGTTGTTCCCACCGACATTGATGCCACGGAGCAGAGCGACGTAGACCACGTCCGGATCCTTGCCCTCGAACGCGGGGGACAACAAGCTCGGAATGCGGCGGCGATCGGTTCGTGGGGCCTCGAACCGGGCCGGGTCGCATGGCTCGGGACGAATGCGGCTACCGCTTCGAACGAAGAGCGGCTCCTCCTGCTCGCTGAGAGCTCGTCGCACGTCGCGTCGTGCGGCCGGTCTCCGAGCTTCGTCGCCGCCGCCGCTCGGCCCGCATCTTCGGGCGTTCGGCGCCTTGCTCGAGCAGGTAGCCGCGCAGGACCAGCGCGCCGTTGTGGAGGGTGTCGTGTGCGCTGTAGAGCAGCGTCACGACACCGCGCTGGCTGGCCTCGAGGAGCGGCTTCCAGGCGTCGGGGTTCGCGTCCAGCTCATCCCGGTACTTGCGTTGGAACTCTTCCCAGCGCTCCACACGATGGTCGAACCATTTCCGGAGCTCGGTGCTCGGGGCGACTTCTTTCAGCCAAGCATCCGCCGCGAGGGCATCTTTCGTCATGCCTCGAGGCCAGAGACGTTCCACGAGGATCCGCTCCCCATCGCCGCGCGCCGGAGGGTCGTACGTCCGCTTGAGTCGAATCATGAGCTCGCTCCTTCTCGCGAGAGCAGTTCGACACGCGGGGCAAGATCCTTTCCGACACGAGACGGCTCGAGCTCCGTGCGCATCCGACGACGAGTGGCACCTCTGCAACCCGCACGGAGCTCGGCTGCCCAGACGCGAGCGCTTCGACGTCGACATCGCGGTTGTGCTCGGCCGCAGCATCGGCGGTCGCGTCGCGGTGGATACCGAGCGGCCATCGCGCTCCAGCGCGGTCGTCTACTGGACGTCGACCAGGGGTGAGGTCACGAGCTTCCGCTGCGCCATTCCTCCGGGATACGCATAGCTGGCGTTCAGGTCCCAGCCCCACAAGGTCGCCGTGAAAGGGCCCTGGCTTCGCAGCCGCTGGAGCCCCGTGCTGCAGACGCCGCCGTCGACCGACGCGCCGGGCTTGCCGTCGCGACCGAGATCGACCCGAACGTACTCGTATTCGCCGCCGTTTCCGACGGGCTTCCAGCCGCTCAGGTTGCCAGCGCACTCGATCCAGACATCCTCGAAGCGGTCACCGCTCTTGGCCCGAGTGACGACGAGCGACGTGTTTCGGTACGAAGGATCGGCGTAGAAGCTGTACGTGTTCAGGTACTGGTCTGCCGGGACCACGTTCACGAACTCGGGATCGCCTTGGTCGCCGAAGCCCCCGCTGGGCTGTCCCCGCAGGGCCTCGAACCCAACTTGCGATCCGCTCATGTAGGCGGCGAGGTAGACCGGATGTTCGGCATCCTGGGTCTTGACCACGAACGGGACCCCGACGGGCTGGACGAAGACCGCGATTTCCCCGGCGGACATCGTCAGCGGCGCGCCGAGCGGCGGAGCGGGGTCGTATTCGAGTGTCGTCCCGTCTCGGCCAGCGATCATGCGATACCCGACGAGCTCCTGCTCGTCGTCGAGCCGGGGGCGATAGCCGACGCCGACGTACTTCGATCCCCAGCGATCGAAGCCAGGGATCTGCTGGTTCAACGTATCGCACCACGAGCCGGTGGTCGGGACGAACGCGCACGAGTTTCCGCCGAAGATCGTGGTCGGCTTCGTCGACGACACGATGCTGCCGGTCAGCTCTTCGCCTTGCGCTACCTGGAGGATCTGTCCCCTCGCCAGCCGGTACGTCGCCGGGGTTCCCGCCGCCGTTCCCACGATCGAACGGCCATCCTGGAGATCGCGTTTCGGCACGATCGTCACGTCGGTGTCGTCTTCGGACGCGATGATGTGCGCGCCGGGGATGCCGCTCGTGCCCTGCTCCCAGCCGTTGACGACGATGTGCTCCTTCGACCACGTCGAGACTGGAAGGAGAAGGGTCGCCGACGGGAGATAGCTCTTCGAACCGCCGAACGGATAGATCGACGTCGCCGCCACCGGCAGGCTCGCTCTCAGGTGAAAGGCCGAGCCCAGGCCGGTCCCTGTCGGCAGGGGATCCGCATAGGACGCGGGGACCGCGTCTTTCGGGCATGGCGCGTACAGCGAGCCGCCTCCGGGCGGCAGCGGAGTGTCCGGCGATTGTTGCGACACGAACACGACCGCGCTTTCACCGGCCGCAAGCGCGCCCGTATGCGGCACGAGGGAAGCGCCTCCTGCGCTCGTGCGGTAGACGGCCTTCGAGATGTCGAGGGGAGCCCCCTCGAGCTCGAGGGCGAGATCCACCGGCGCGTTCGAGGTATTGACGACGAACAGCGCGAGGCAAGACTGGGCGAAGACCTTGTCGTATCGCGGCGCCTGGAAGAAGAACTCGCAGCCGTCCGAACGTTCGCCGGCTGCCGCCGCTGCGCAGGGGGCCTGGCACTTTGCGGCACCGCAGGCCTCGTCCGCAGCGCAGGTCTCGACGACCTCGCCGGTGCATGTCGAGACGATCGCCCGACCGTCGATCGAGCACTGGAGTCCGCAGACCGGCGCATCACCGCCGCCATCGATGGTGAACGTGTTCCCGGGATCGTACGTTTGCCTCTCGCTGGCGCAGGCGACGCTCACCACCGTCGCAAGCCCGACGAGGCCAGCGACACCGAGGATCCGATTCGAGCTCATGGCAGCATCACTTCTTTCGGCGTCAGGCTGACTTCGCTGATCTTCCCGTTCCCGAGCTGCCCGTAGTAGTTCGTGCCCCAGCAGAGCACCTTGCCGGTCGTGAGCAGCGCGCATGTGGTGTTGGGCGTGGTTCGCACTGCGGCGGCGGGTGCGGGAAGCCCGGCGACTTTGACCGGTTCGTGGGCGTGGTCGAGTGTCCCGTCGCCGGCCTGGCCGCTCGCGTTGGCCCCCCAGCAGTACACGTCGCCGCCGGCGGCGCATGCACACCAGCGTCGTGCCCCCGTTGGGTCGGTCGTGCGCGTCGTCGCGATCTGCACGAGCGGCTCGGGCGCCGGAACCGGAGTAGGCAGAGCGCGCTCGAGTCGAGACTCGTGAATGAAGCCTGCCGTGGGATCCGGGAGGACCGTTCCCCAGCAGAACCCGACTCCCCCGCGCGTGGTGCACGCGTTGTTGTCGGCGACGTCGACCGTGGTCACGTCCGTCAGCCCGATGGCGAGCGGATACGGGTCGGGAAACAGCGACGACTCGCGGCCGAGGGGCGGGTTTGCTCCCCAGCTCACCACGGTTCCGTCCATCCGGACGGCGAAGGAGGTTTCACCGACGACGAGCTGCCGGACCGGAGCGCCGGGCGGCAGCTCGACGTTACGCGCGGCGAGGACGGCGGAGAACGGAGCGGAGTCGAGCGGCGCGACCTGGCCGCGGGCGTTCGAGCCCCAGCAGACCACGCCACTCTCGATCACCGCACAACCGGTCGTCGCGCCCACGCCCACCTGCGTCGCAGGCGGGAGCGCGAGCTTGACGGGGCTCCGCTCCGTCGTCGTGGCCACGAGCGGGTCCTGCAGGAACGGGCCGGTGCCCCAACAGTAAACGCCTCCCGCCTCGTCGACGGCACAGGTGTGATCGAGCGACACGATCTTCGTCAGGCCGGGGACGCGTTCGGCCATCGCGCTGTCGGCGATACCGCCGTCGTCGGCGCCGCGTCCGAGCTGCCCGGCGGAACCGGCGCCCCAGCAGGCCACGGTGCCGTCGTTCAAGAGGGCGCAGAAGCCTTCTCCGCGATCCGAAGCGTTCGCGCCTCGCGTCGTCACGAGCGCCGTGGCACACGGGGCGGACGCGCAGACGACCGGAAGCGGCCCGCCGTCGAACGATCCCGCGTCG
This sequence comes from Pseudomonadota bacterium, assembly GCA_023423895.1. GTDB lineage: Bacteria > Myxococcota_A > Polyangia > Polyangiales > Polyangiaceae > Labilithrix. Next base: position 52,330 of record JAFAER010000018.1, on the reverse strand, counting down.
GGCGCGGTGACGTCAGGTCCGCTGTCGGCTCCGGGATGCGGTTGGTCCGCGCCGCCGTCCTCCGGCGTCAGCTCGGACTCCGGGCCCCCGTCCGCGCTCGAGCAGCTCGCAGCCGCGGCCGGCACAGTCACACAGGCGACGAGGACGAGCGCCGTCGAAGGATGTCGTTCAAGGAGTCGTCTTGTGAAGTGCATGGCGTGCTCCGATCGCCCAGCGATCGATGTTGGAAGAGCCTCGAACCTGGTAGATGGGCGTGTCGAGCCACCCGCCGGTGAGCGAGAGGGTCGAGATCTCGTAGGTGCCGCCTTTGGTGAGATCCTGGCTGCCGCGCAGGAGGATGTTCGGCCCGCCGAGCCAGATCGATTCGTTCGGTGCCGTCCAGATCGAGACGAAGTTCTTGTTCGAGGGCTTGCCGGGAATCGGCGCAACCTCGACGGCGTAGTTGCTGCCCTCGGCCGTGACGCGTACGACCTCGCGGCCGCCCTTCAGGCTCACGACCTGCCCCGTCGCGGTCGCTTCGACGCCGGCAAGCCAGCCCGCGGTCGTGCCGAGAAGGACGGTTCCGGGGCGGGCCTTGCAGCTGTAGGTCGAGACCGTGCCGCCGCCCCCATCGCCGCCGATCGCGATGCCGCCATCGCCGATCGAGATACCGCCGTCGAGCGGCGGCGGGATGACGATGCCGCCATCACCCATCGAGATACCACCGTCGAGCGGGGGCGGGAACACGATGCCGCCGTCCGCCGGCGGCGGGAACACGATGCCGCCGTCGGAAGGTGTGAGCTCGCCATCGACGAATGCGAAAGGCGGGAAGACGATGCCTCCGTCGCCGGGCGGCGGGAAGACGATGCCTCCGTCGGCGGGCGGCGGGAAGACGACGCCTCCGTCGCCGGGCGGCGGGAAGCCAATACCTCCGTCGGCGGGCGGCGGGAGGACGACGCCTCCGTCGCCAGGCGGCGGGAAGCCGATACCTCCGTCGCCGGAGACGATACCGCCGGTCGTACGTTCGCCGTCCGCGACGCGGCGATATCCGGCGGGGGTCTTGTGGACGAGGATCGCGCAGCCGCCTTGAGCCGGAGCGCCGGCTCGTCCGCCGGAGAACCAGACGTCGCCCTTGCCCGTTGCAGTCGCACCGATGAAGAAGAGTTGCTCGGTGTCGCCGTCGCGATCGTCAGCGACGTATTCGACTTCCCAGGACTCGTTTCCGTTCTCGTCCTTCGTCGCGTGATAGATCGTGTTCGCGTACCAGGCGTAGACGTCATCCGCGGCCGTGCCGAAGACGCCGAGGGCTACATAGGTAGTGTTCGTCGGCGTGAACGTCGGTCGGCCCTTGTAGTGGTCACCGTTCGACGCCGGGTACTGCGGGACACGATCCTCGAGCTGTTGATGTGTCCACGTCCAGCCGGCGTTCGTGCGCTTGCCGTGGAAGATCCTGCGCGATTGGACCGCGAAGTACACCTCGTCCTTGCTCGGCGCCCAGATCCTTCCCGCGTACGTGCCGAACGCGTTCTGCGAGGTGTCGTCGATGTAGACCCACTTCGCCGCGGCGGCGCTCCACTCGAGGACCTTCACTCCGCGCGTCGGGCTCTCGGCGATCGCGAATGCGTGGCCCGCCAGCGGCCAGATGTCCTTCAGCGTCAGGTCCGGGTCGGGGAGCGATGTCGCGCACCAGCCGGCGGGGCTGCACCCCGGACCTTCGATCGCGCCGTCTTCGTCGGGCGTCTCACCTGGAGAAGATGGCGAAGATCCATCCGTGAGGACGACATCGGGCCCCGGCTCAGCGGAGGGATCCTCCTCCGCTCCGGCGCATGCAGCACCGACGACGAGCAGGACGGCCCCGCAGCCGAATACGAGCTCTCGCTTCACGACTCACCTCCAAGAGAAAGCACGACGCCTTGTCCGCCGATCCACACATGGCCTGGCGACGCGACCCACACGGTCGTGAGCTTGGGCCTTCGGACGCCGAGCCCGGCGATCTTCACGCGCGTCCAAGCGCTACCGTCGTAGTGAAGGACGGTGGCGTTGTCGCCCACGACCCAGACGTCGGACGGCGACGATCCCCACACGGCATTCAGACTCTCCGTCGTCGGAACGTTCGCGACGATGTCCCAGAGCACCGGATGCCCCGTGTAGTGGCGGACAATCCCGTTTGCGCCGACGGCCCACGCGTCGGTGTCCGTCGCCGTCCAGACGGCGTGGAGCGCACGCCAGGTCTGCGTGTTGAACGCTCGGAGCATGGGCGTGTCGCTCGCGGGACCGGTGATGCGGATCGCTGCACCAGCGTGGCCCACCGCCCAGAAGGTGCTCGCCGAAGCACCATGAACGCTCGTCATGCTCCCGCACGAGATCGCCTCGCAGAGATCGGCGGAGAGCCCTGCTTCGATTCGAGGAGCCGCCGTATCCGAGACACGTACCCGCCACAGCCCGGGCGTCCGCAGATTCTTGTTGAAGGCGCACGCCGCCGAGCTGCAGGCCGTATCCTCGGTCGCGCCCCAGATCCACTCCGAGCCGGGGGTTCCCCAGGTCGAATGCAAGATCCGCCTCCAATCGGTGTATCCGGTCGGCGAGCTCGGCGCGGGACGCGCTTGCCAGCTCGCGATCGGCGCCCCCCCATCGGGGACGTCGAGCCCGCGGCTGAACTGGCGCTCGAGCGCGACGAAGGACACCTCGTTGCCATCACCGAGCCAGAGAGCGCGAATCGACTCGCGTGCTCCGATGTCCGAGCGCCGCCAGGTCGAGCCGTCGAAGTGAGCGGCCACGCCGAGCGCGCCGGCCAGCCAAACGTCGTCCGGAGAGCGGCCCCGGATGACGTTCACCTGCGTTCGGAGATCGAGGTCGCCAGCGGCGGCGAACTGCGCGTTCGGACAGAGCACGTCACCAGCGCAGGTGTCCGGAAAGTACTCGCAGTCGACACACGGGCCGGCGTCCGTCGCGTCGCCGGAGCCGGCGTCGACGATCGGAACCTTGTTCTCATCGACGGCGGGGTCGCCAGGGTTGGTCCCGTCGGTGGCGCATCCGGTCAGCGGAGAGGAAGCGAACGCCGACACGACGCCGGCGAGGATGACATGACGTGTTCTCATCGCGCGGTGACTCCTCCGTCCTCGTCGCACGGCTCGACGACACAGCGGCCGCCCGAACACGCCTGCCCCGCGACGCCGTCACAGACGACGCCGCAGCCTCCGCAGTTCTGCGGATCGGACATCGTATTGACCTCGCAGCCGTCATCGGAGTTGCCATTGCAGTCCGCGAACCCGACCGCACACGTCGAGGTGCATGTGCCGTAGGAGCAGACGCCGACGAACGTCTTGGAGCCCGGTTGCGAGCACAGGTGCCCGCAGGCCCCGCAGTTCGCTCCGTCCGACGCAACGTCGACACACAGACCGTCGCAGTACGTCAGACCGGGCGGACAGAGACACCTGAAGGCGGCGACTCCCTTATCGTAGAGACATGCCTGTTCGGCCGGGCAGGCGTTGCCGCAGGCGCCGCAATGTTCGTTCGTGGTCAGCAGGCTCTCGCAGCCGGTCTCGGCTTTGCCATCGCAGTTGCCGAACCCGGCATTGCATTTGAGATGTCCGCACTCGGTACCGGCACATCCGTAATAGGCATTCGCCGGCTTGACCCCGCCGTCACCGTTCGGATTGCAGGCGTTGAAGCACGCGCCACAGTGGTAGTCGTTTCCCTCCAGCGGCTGACAACCGAGGAAAGAGGCGATCGCACCGCCGCAAGCCGCCATTCCGGCGGGACAGCCGCACGCATACGAGGTGCCGTCCGGCTGCCGCATGCACGGGCTCGCCGGATCCGTGCAGGCGTTCCCGCAGGCGCCGCAGTTGTTCGGATCGGACGGCAGCGTCTCGCATCCGTTGTCCACGAAGCCGTCGCAGTTCATCGCCAGCGTGTCTTTGCAAGTCAGTACGCAGCGCCCGTCGAGACACTTGAACTCGACAGCGGCCTCGGTCGGATCGGAGAAGACACCGCCCGGTGGCCTCGGTACTTTCGGGCATACGACTCCGCAGGCGCCGCAGTTGTCCGGATCGGTCTTCAGGTTCACGTCGCACGAGAACCGGGAGTCTTCGCAGGTGGTGTAGCCGGCCGGGCACTTGTTCGAAGGGCAGTACGAGATCGGAGCGGCCTCCGCCTCGACGCTTGCGTCGGCTGTCGTGAACGACGGCAGCTCGGACTCGTCGGCGACAGCGACCGTCACGTCGCGTCCTTTGCACCCTCCGAAGAGCGCCGCGAAGGCCGGCAAGATGAGCGTGAATGGCGCGCTGACGCGCACGATACGTCGAAACATCTGGATTCGCCTCCAACGAGGGATCGGGGACTGCGAACGCGCTCCCGCGGTGTTCTTTGAAAGACCAGGGCCGGCGATCGGCCGTCAGAGCGCGCGCCCGACGGCCATCTCCAGTCGGTCGCCGTAGGGCGTGCGGGGGAACCGGTGGACGAGCGCACGCGCACGGCGAAACGCCTCGTCCTTCTGGCCCATCCGCGCGAGCGCCTCGACCGCGATCACCTCACGTTCCTGGATGAACTCGCCGGACGGATACGTCCTCGCCTGCTCGCTCGTGATGGCGAGCGCGCGTTCGGGGTCCGACGGAAGCGCAGCCTGCGCACGCTGGAGCAGCTCGAGCTCGGAGACGACTCCCGGGTTGTCCGGCGCTGCCGTCGTCGGAGGTTTCGGCGCACGCACGTTCGCTCCCGAAGCGGTGCCGAGGGCCGGTGCCGCGGGCGCGGGCGCGGAGGGTAGCTGATCGATCGAGAGCGTGGGCGTCGCGGGGTCGTCTGCACGACGAACGGCCGACGGACTTTCTGCGGCCGCCGCAGGGTCGTTCGGAACGAGCTCGCTGCGAGATGCCTCCGCTCGAGCGGAGGGCTCGCTCATGGACGATTGAGTGACGTACCAAGACAGCGCGAGTCCCCCCGCGACGGTGAGGGCGACGAAGCCTCTCATGTAGGCCGCCAATCGTGACGCGACTCGCGGCTGTTGGTGCTGCTCGGAAGGCAACGACGCGAGAGCCCCTGCTGCCGCGAGCCGCTTCGTCATCCGGTCCATCGCGGTACGACCGGGCTCGTCCTCGCGGGTCGCTCGCAGGAACGTTCGCAGCTCCTCGGATGCGTCGTCCCCGAGGCGGGGCGGATCAATGGGATCGAGGCTCATTTCTTCTCCTCGAGAGCTCGCGCAATGTCACGCCGCGCTGCATAGAGCCGCGTGTACGCGGTCTGGAGCGGGCACTGGACGGACTCGGCGACTTCGCGCATCGACATCTCTTCGATCTCGTACAGAAGGAAAACGGCCCGCTTGTCCTCGTCGAGGCTCTGGAGGACTCGGTTGAGGAAGCAGAGCTCGGCGCGCTCCGAGAAGTCCTGAGCGGCTTGGCCTTCGGGCAACGTCTCGAACGGATGTTCGTGACGACGATGCCCCTGCCGCCGGTAGGCAGCCGCGCAGCGGCGCGCGATGCCGTAGAGCCATGGTCGAGGCGGACCGCTCCACTGGTCGAGGCGGCGATGCGCCACCAGAAAAACTTCCTGCGTTTGGTCCTCGAGATCGACCGGCGCCACTCCGAAGTGGCGGAGCGTGCGCCAGACGAATCCAGCGTGGGCCGTCCAGAGCGCGTCGACGGTCATGGGGGCGCGCACGGCGTCGCACGCGGCTTCCCGCAGGGCAACGGCGTGGACGCTCGAAGCTTGCACGGAGAAGAGTAATGCGCGGCTTCCGCCGGATTTCTTGGGTCGGGGAACATTTCTTGTCGATTAACGAAACTCGTAGGCGAGCCCCAGCGTGAGGCGCCCGCTTGCCACGCCGGGTTCATGGACGCGGTGCAGCCGCCCCCCTTGAAGGACGTGGAATCGGTCACGGCGAAGGATGAGCTCGGCGTCGAGGAGTCCCTCCAGCGCGAGCGACGAACCGAGCCCGACACGCACGAGCACGCCAGGACCGACCGAGCCCACGAGCTTCGCGTCGTCCAGACGCGCCGCGAAGCCTTCAGCCGACGTGTCGATGAGCCCGGCGCGAGCGACGACGGTCGGGAGCAGCTCGAAGCGCTTCGTCTGCATCACCCGCAGCCCCGCACGAGCAGCAGCACTGAACAGCCGAAACGCCACGTCCCCACCGGCGACACGGACGGTCTCCCCTGCCTCGACGCTCGCCTCGAGCCTGAGCAGGAAGACGTTCTTCGGGAAGTAGGAGGCCTGCAGCCCGAAGCCGAGCCCCAGCCCCGGCAGGAGCCCGGCCGACACCATGGCAACGGCGCCGAGCGCGAGACGATCCGGTACAGGCGGCTCGGGCGGAGCGGGCATCCCCCGCCGGTCAGCGACGACGCGTGGCGCGGCCGACGGCATCGGTGATGCCTGCTCCGGCGTCGCTCGTCCTTCTTCCATCCCTCCATGCTCGTCGGACTGCACGCCCCGAGGGCGCGCCACCGCGATCATCATCGCGAGCACGACGGAGGTTGGCGTCAGGATCTCTGCGCAGCGCTGCTGGTCGATGCGCACCACGCGCTCGCCGACCGCACGGCCCCCGGCATCTTTCAGAACGAGCGTGACGACGAATCCTTCGTCCGCCGGTACGGCGGTCCCCTGAACGAAGAGCTCCGCGGGACCTTCGGTCTGCCCGTCCCCGAGCCGAACGTGCGTCGCGGTGACGATTTCCTCGCGCGCCGGACACCCCTCCGGAGCGGTCCACGTGAGCTCGAACGGCGCCCCGCTCGCTGGCGTCGGCCAACCCAAGATGCCGAGCCCTGCTGCGCTCGCCGCGATGCACGCGCGAGCGCGTGTGCCGATCTGCCGACCAAGCCATCCGAGACAGCGACGCACGGGTTGATTGGCCAGGATAGTATGACGCGTAGCCTGGGCGCACAGGTACCACCGCATTCGGTAGCCTCACCCCTCCGCAGCCGTCCGTGCCGTCCGTGCCGTCCGCGGCTGAGCTCCCGATCGCGCCGTGTCCACGGCCCCTGCGCTCGATCACGTCGGCGAACGACGGCGCGGGCGAGCTGTGGGCCACGAACGATTGGACCGCAGAGGCAGACGAGAGCCGCACGACGCCGGCCGGGGACCTGCCGTTCACGTCCCCGGCAGGGACGGGTCTTTCGAGCAGGGCCTCGCGTGGAAGCGGGACTGGATGGCTGTTGGGCAACCCCCTTCCCTCCTCCGCGTCGAGCGGCGTTCGTCGCGACGCCGCATACGGCTGCACTCCGACCCCACCGGCTCGTGACAGTTCGTCCCATGTCCGCGTCCGAGACGGTCCTCGGTCGGGAACGCGCTTCCGACCGCATCAGAACAATCGCGTACTTATAAATAGTGATCGCGCAAAGTTACACGGATCGCACTTTGCGTTTCGTTCCTGGTGCATCCCGAGCCGAGATTCTCGAGGCCACGGGGGCGAAACAGAACACGCGGATCGAAGCGCAACTGTGGATGCACGGCGCCAGATCCACGAAGGGGTACAGAGATGCGCGTCCAGTTGTCTTATGCGTTCGTTGCGGTGGTTCTCGGCAGCTCCGCTTGCTTGCTTGCGGCATGCACGACCTCGGAAGGAAGTGACGTCGGGGCGCCGCCACACTCGGCAGGAGTGGCGAGCGACGACGGCCCTGCGCCCGGCAACGGCAATGGCGAGGGAGCGAACGCGTCGCCTCCGCTCGCGACCGCCGACGACATCCGCTCGACCACGCCGGACAACGATGACATCGGCGACGGCGGGGCGGGAGACGATCGGAGCGCCGACGATCCTGCCGCCCCCGCCGATGCGGGTGGGAACGATGGGCAGTGCAACACCCTCGCGCTCCAGCCGGACGCCGCGCCCTACTATGCCCAGTTCGCAGCCTACCATCCCGACTTCGCAACGTACTATGGGGGAGAGATTCAGGATGGCACGTACGTGCTCACCGAAGCCCGCAGGGCCCTCGCGCAACCGCCTGGCCCGGACGGCGGCGGTTGGACGGACACCCGGCGGACAACCTTGCATGTGAAGGGCGATCTTCTCACCGCAGTCGTCGCCTCCTCTGGCGGTGCAGAGGAGCGCTTCAACGCGGTGATCGTGCGGAACGGGAAACAGTTCTACCTGAAGCCGCTTTGCGGGCTCGACTCGACCGAGTGGCGGGAGCTCAGATTCCCGTACATCAGGTCGGCATACACCGCGACGAATGACACGTTCAACGTCGCCTGGGATATCGGCAATCACGCTGGGATCTCGATGGACTTCCGCCGATTGCCGGATCCGGATCCGACCCCTAACCCGACGTTGTAGTCACGGTACGCCGAGTAGTCCGTATTGGCCCTCCCCTCCGGGAAGGCTAGACGCCTGCCGAGCTCGCCCGGAGCTCAGGTCACCGCGACCAATACCTGGGCGCCTCGTGCACGACGGGGATCAGCTCCAGCTTTGCTCGCGCCCCGCCGTTCGCGGCGGCGACCTGGGCTCTGTCCTCGGCAAGGCGCGCGATCATGAGCTTCCACGCCTCGGTCATCTCGGCTGGCGAGATCGAGTCTGCCTCGGGGACGTGCACGAATCCTGCGACGCGGTTGCGACCGGAGTCCTCCGCCGCGACCTTCCTCATCAGGCCGAAGAAAAGGAAGTTGCACAGGTACTCGCCGGCGTTGTCGCTGAGCATGGTCGAATGGTTGGTCTTGCCCAGCGCGTCGATCAAGCGATCGACCGGCAGCGTCGCGTCGTACGTGCTCGGGCCGGACGGATCGATCGGTCCCGCTGACCATGCGGCGCCGGCCACGTCGGTGCCCGCTGCGTAGTTGCGCGCTGTCGTCTCGATGCGGATGCCCGCTCCACCTCTCGCGACGCCGCTTGCGATCGCGATCGCCGGACGAAGCCGATCGTATGCCTCGAAGTACGTCGGGAGCGCTTCATCCCAGATGACCGGTACCTGGATGACGCGCACGTCGTAGCCGGCGATCATGACATCGGCGAGCGGCTCGACGGCCTGCCACGACGGGTTCACCGGCACGCCGTCGAACGGGCCGAAGCCAGAGAGGAGGATGACCTCGGGCACCGAGATGTCGAGATGGGCCTCCAGGCGACACGTCGCGGCTCCGCACTCGCCTTCGCCGTGGACGATCGCTTCGTGATGGCCGGGGGTCGTCGGCCTGCCGCTCAGCGCTCCGTCCTCCTTCAGCACCACGCCGGGCGGCAGCTGTCCCGACGCAACGTGATAGGTGCGCGCCCGAGCCGTCGTGTCTCGCTCCCGCATGTCGAACGCGTAGTCGCGATCGACACGCCCGAGGGGCCCTTTCACATCGATCACCAGGCTGCCTTCGGACTCCGGACCTGGCGCTTCGGCGCTCTTCTCCGGCCCCAACTCCGAGCCTGGCTTCGCGCCTGACTCCGCGCCTGGTTTCGGGCCTGGCGTGTCTGCGTCGGCTTGCCGGTGCGTCGCCGTCGATGGCTCTCGGTCCAATCCCGTCTCGCCGGAGGACGAGCAGGCCGCAGCATTGAGGAGGCCTGCGACGGCAAAGATCCCGATCGGTGTTCGACGAAACATCGGGCGCCCTTGGCTGCACGCACCGTTCCCCTCGCCTGCGGAGCGCGAGCCGAGCACGTCATGCCCGGTCGCATGAAAAATAGCCCTTGTCTCGATGCGACCGATCAGTCATATGACTGCCCGGTCGCATGCCAAAACCCACCTTCTTCCGACTGCCGACGGACCGCCGCGATCGCCTCGTGGAAGAGGCGATCCTCGAGTTCGCCGATCGAACCTTCGCTGAGGCTTCGCTCTCGCAGATCGCGCAGCGCGCGCGCATTCCGAAGGGCAGCTTCTACCAATACTTCGAAGACAAGCTCGACTTGTATCGCTGGCTGCTCACGGACGAGGTGCCGCGCCGCAAGCGCGCCTACCTCGGGGCTCCCGACGAAGCCGGCGACTTCTGGGCGAGGCTCGAGACGCAGATCGAACGCGGCATGGGGTTCCTCGTCGAGCATCCCCACCTCGCGCGTCTGTCAGCGGCAGCCGCCGATCCGACGGCCCTCGCGGAGGTTCGAGGCCTCCACAAGGCGATCTGCGATGCGGGCCTGAAGGAGCTCCGCGAAGTGCTCGCAGGCGGAAAGGCGAGCGGCGAGCTCGGCACCACCGACCTCGACATCGCGACGCGTCTCGTCTCGACCATCATCGGCCCCGGGCTGACCGACGTGGTGTTGCAGGAGCTCGACGCGGAGCTCCACGAGGTTCTCGCGTCGGACTCACTGAGGAAGAAGCTCGGGCCGAAACGCCGGCGCGAGTTGGCCCGGCAAGCGGTTCTCTTCATCCGCCATGGTCTCGGAGGCCAGGTGGAATCCAGCGTCGAGCGACGAACGAAGAGCATGGGGGCGAAAGGGAAATCGAGATGATCAGGTATGACTATTCTGGACGCGTTGCCCTCGTCATCGGAGGCACGTCGGGGATCGGGCTCGCCACCGCGCGTGCGTTCGCACGCGCCGGGGCGAGTGTCACCGTCGCGGCACGCGGACGGGAGGCGGGGCAGGCCACCTGCGCGTCGCTCGAGGCGACCGGGACGAAGGCGCTCTTCGTCCAGACCGACATCGCCGACGATGCCTCCGTCGCACGCGCAGTGGAGCAGACCGTCGAGCGATTCGGACGGCTCGACTACGCAACCAACATCGCCGGCGCCGGCGGGGACATGGCGCCGCTCGAAAGTGCGAGCCAGGACGTCTGGGACAGCGTGATGGCGACGAACGCTCGCGGCACCTGGCTCGCGATGCGCCACGAAATCCCCGCGATGCTCGTCGCCGGTGGCGGCGCGATCGTCAACATGAGCTCGATCTACGGTCTGGCGGGTCGGCCCGCTCATCACGCGTATGTCGCCTCGAAACACGCGATCATCGGCATGACGCGCTCGGTGGCACTCGAATACGCTTCGCGCGGCATCCGCGTGAACGCGATCTGCGCCGGCGTCACACGCACGCCAAGCATGCAACAGGCGGAGCTGTTCGTGCCCGAGGTCGTCCAGAGTCTCGTCGCGCAGCACCCGATGGGCCGCATGGCCTCGGAGGAAGAAGTTGCGGCCGCAGTCCTCTGGCTCTGCTCGGAAGGTGCGGGTTACGTGACAGGGACCCCGCTCGCCGTCGACGGCGGTTACCTGGCGGCCTGAAGCGAGCGCTCTGCGGCGGCTCGTCGACTGGTCCTGCGCGACGGAGGCGTCACGCGCGCGGCCGATCAGGGTCGAGCGGCGCGGTAGTGCTGGTCGACGATGGTTTGATCGAGGAGGCGGCCCTAAATGGCTAGCTCGGCGAGGGCGCCCGCGAAATTGGAGTCCTGGCAGGGAGTGCAGTTCTGTTTGCCAATCGACAAGCGAGCCCCTTGCCTGACCTTCGGGACGCCTTCTCCGCCATGCGTGGGACGACTGGCAGGGAGCCGCCAAGGAGCTGCGCGATCTGCTCGAATCACGCGGTGTCTCGGTCTGGTTCAGCGAGAAGGACGTTGGCCTCGGCACGCCGTTGCTCCGCGAAATCGACAGGGGACCGGCGAAGTCGCGGGTCGGGATCGTGCTGGTGACTCCTGCGCTACTGCGCCGCCTTCAAGGAGAGGGCATCGCCGACGAAGGAGCCATCCATTTTCCTAGCGCGTGACCTGCTCGTCCCCATCGTGCAGGACACGACGTACGAAGCTCTCCGCGACGTCAGGGCCCCTGCTCGGCTCGCGAAGCGGCCCACGTGCCGCAAAATCAGATGGCGGACGTTGCTGCCAAGCTCGCCGAGCTGGTCGCGCTCCAAATCAACGAGCGTGATCTTTGATGCAGTCGTTGATTTGGTCGAGATCGCCGAACGAGACCTGGTCCATAGAGCGGATCCGCACTAATCGTCGAGGGCGAAGTCTTCCTCGCTCACCAGGCCGCGGATGAACTCCTCGAAGTTCGGCGCGACGAACGTGACCTTGTAGTCCCACTCCTGATCGACGTGAACGACGCGCGGCTCGCCGGTGGGTCCGCACTCGCTGTAGTCGAGGCAGAGCATGTCATGGCCCGCCGATGGGCAGTCAGCAAAGTACACGCCGAGTGCTGGGTAGCCCCACTCGGCCTCCATGAACTGGCTGCCGATCTTGCCGAGCAGAGACCACTGCTTCGTGTTTCCGATCGCCTTGATGCCGGAGATCGCGATGTGGTCCTTGGCCCAGCTCGTGCGTTCGGCCGTTCGGTGGCAGGTGCGCGCCGGGATGCCGCCGTTCTGATGCTGGGCGAGCTCGATGTAGGCCTCCGGGAGCTTGTAGCCCAGCATCCGTTCGACGTGCTCCAGCATGGCCGGTGTGAGCGACACGTCGATGTACTCCTGCATCGCGTACTCTGAATGCTCCCAGAAGCCGTGCAGGTCGAAGTCCTTGAGCGACATCACTGACTTTGTACATGCCCCCGAACCCCCCCTCCAGCGGATCTCGGTCTCTCGGAGGGCGGCACACCTCTCAGTCAATCAGGAATGCCTTGCCGACCTTCATGGAGACACCGTCGAAGGGCCGCATACGGATCTCGCTTGCCCGCTTGCGAATGCACTCGCCGGTCGACGTCCCGTCGAAGCCGCCGCGGTCGAGCACCACGTTCGAGACGCCGCCATCGGGCTCGAAGACGACCGTGAAGTGGCCCGCTCCTGTCGGACTGTCGGGCATACGGCAACCTTTGACGTCCACGGATCCGAGCGCCGCCGCGGCGGAGCCTCGATCGAATGCGCCGTCTTCGAGTTTGTCCGATGGTGCATCGTAGTGCTTCGGCGGTGCCGACCGGGGCGCAGGCGCTTGAGGCGCCGACGCGAGGCGCGCACCGCGGACAGAGTCGATAGCCCAAGTGCAGTCGCAATCGTCGAGGACGACCAGGCCCGCGAGCAGGGCGGCTGCCTGATCGACACACTTGTTGCAGATGTAGATGTAAGTACCAGTCTGACCGCACCCACTTGCGACCTTTGTACGCTCGTCGAGGGAGTTCGTCTTGATCGCGCCGGCCGGGCACCCGAAGTCGGAGCTCGCGCGCGCCTTCAGCTGCGTGATCGGGTACGCCACGCGGTGCTCGTCGCCCCCACAACTCGCCAACATCGTCATCAGAATCGCCGAGAACGTGAAAAGAGAGCGAGCCATCGCACACTCGTCCTACCACGTCGAAGGCCGTCGCCCCAGCGTGTCACGCGGCGGACCACCGCAGCGTGTACGACCGGCCCCGTTGGTCGTCCCCCCCCTCGAACCACTCCACACGCCGTGGCGCCGACCACCGGAACGCCCACCCAGAAGCTCCACGTCGGAAGCTCGATCTGCCTCCGCGTCCAGGTATCCTCCGAGCGGCCTCCTCGACAGGCGACCGGAGCGTCGCGCGCCCCGATCAGGGTCGAGCGGCGCCGTAGTGCTGGTCGACGATGTTCTGATCGAGGAGGCGGCCGTAGACGGCGAGCTCGTCGAGGGCGCCCGCGAAGTTGAAGTCTTGGCACGGAGTGCAGTTCTGTTTGCCGATCGACCACTCGCCCGTCGGTACGAGCGAGACGCCTCCCGGCATAGGCGCCGTCGTCGCGAGCTTGCCGTCGATCCAGATCAGCGCGATCGCGGACTCATCGTCATAGCTGAGGACGACGTGCTGCCACTGTCCGACCGTGAGCGGCTCCGGCGCTTCGGCCGTTCCGAGATGGGTCTCGTTCTTGATCAGCTCGAGGCCGATGCGCCCGTCGATCGTGCGGACGAGCCACCCGCCGCGCGGATCGAAGTCTTCGTGGTCGACGATGAATTGCATCCCGTCGAGTCGGTCCGGCTTCACCCAGAGCTCGACGCTGAACTTCGGGCTCGGGCCGTCGAAGTTCACGGAAGGCGGCATTCGGATCGCTTGCGGGCCGGCGCCCGCAAACTGAACTGCCCTGCTGCCTGGAACGATGCCCGGCGCGCCCTTGCTCGCTCCGGCTTGGGGGTAGCGCCCATGGAGCTGGCTCGCCGACGAGTCGCGCGCTTCCGTGGCAGCGACGTCGTCCTCGAAGCGGAGATACACGAGCGGCTCGTCACGAAGGACGACGCAACCGTAGTCACATCCCGCATCCACCCCGCTGCTGTCTTCCTGTGCGGGCACTGAGCCGTCGGGCGAGGCGGACCGATCATCGAGGCCACCCTCGCCCGCGCTGTCCTCGGCGGCGCCAGCGTCGGCGTCGAGGTACCCGACGCAGGCGCTTCCGGCGAGCGTCGCGAGGAGCATCCCGCCCGCCGCCGCGACCGCACCGGTCATGAAGCGCCGCATGTTCTTTCCGGAACGCGATGTCATGAGAGCGTCGAAGCGAGCATGAACGAGTTTAGAAGCACCACGGCTTGAACCGCTTCACGCCGTTTTCGTCGATGGTGTAGTTGGGATCGCAGTCACGCGGACCTTTCTGAGCGCCCCGCGTAGGCGGCGCCGGCCGGCGAGCAGGACGTCGGGCTGCGGGCATGGTGGTGCTCGGGGGCTCCGAGGTCGAAGCGGTCGAAGCGGCAGGGCTCGCGGTCATCGCAGGAGATGACGAGAGCGACACCGCCTCGACGGGAGGAGAAGCTGGAAGCGGCGCTGCCTCGCTCGGTGGTGGCCGCTCGCCCGCCGTTACCGCGCGCGTTCGGAGGAGGAAGCCCCCGGCGACCATCATGACGACGAGCAAAGCGAGCGCAGTCGCGGCGACCTTGCCTCTCCGTGACCGAGCGGCGGGCACGGCTGGCGGCGAAGGAGGCGCGGGCGCGACGACGGCGGACACGGCGGTGTCCGCTGCTGCAAGCGCTCGACGCTCCTCCGGCGACATGAATGTAGAGGAAGAAGAAGGCGCGCCGGCGACCTCGAGATTGCCGGCGCTCGGCAGCTGTTCGATCGTCGCGACGAGCCGCTGGCGCTCGGCGAGGTACTCGCCGGCGATATCCATGAGGAAGGCGGCGACGGCACGCGGCGGCGCTGGAGGAACGATCGCTTCGAGCGCGACGCCGAGCTCGTGCGCGGTCGCTGGGCGCATGGCCGGATCGCGCGAGAGCGCGCGGAGCACGAGAACGTCGAGCGCGGGAGGGACATCGCTCCGAAGCGATGACGGCGACGGCGGCTTTCCTTCGAGCACGAGCCAGATGACACCACCGGCGTCGTCCGCTTGGTACAGACGCTCGCCGGTCAACGACTCCCACAGCACGACACCGGCCGAATACACGTCCGCGCGTCGATCGACCCTGAGACGACGAATCTGCTCGGGAGCCATGTACGAGAGCTTCCCCTTCACCTCGCCGTCGCGGGTGGAGTGGACGCGCGAGGCCGCCTTCGCGATTCCGAAGTCGACGACGCGAGCGACACCGTCACTCCCGACGAGAGCGTTCTGAGGAGAGACGTCGCGATGAACGAGCTCGAGCGGCTCGCCGCTTTCCGTCCGAGCCTCGTGGGCGGCATGCAGCCCGCTCAGGATCCCGCCGAGCACTGCGGAGATGATGTCGAGCGGGATCGCCCTTCCCTCTTGGCGCGCCGTTCGGAGCACCGTCCACCAGGAAGGTCCGAGCACATGCTCCATCACGAGCAGGAGCTCGCCTTCGTCACTGACGACGTCGAGCGTCGCGACGACGTTCGGATGATGGATCCGAGACGTGATGCGCGCCTCGTCGAGGAACATCGTGACGAAGTCGGGGTCGTTCGTCAGATGCGGATGAAGCCGCTTGATCGCGACGGTGCGCGCGAACCCGCCCGTGCCGATGGATCGGCCCAGGTGCACGGTCGCCATGCCCCCGGATGCAATGGGGTCGTGGAGCCGGTAGCGTCCAGCGCGAAGCGACGCCATGACGGGGAAGCGTACCACGAGGTCGGCCGGCCCACGCCGGGGCATCGAGATTGCGGTGGCGAGACGCGCTTGGTCGTCAGACAGCGCTCTCGGTCGGCCGATGCACGCGGACGAGGCTCTCTTCTGCCGGCACGCCGAGCCGCAGCGGGAAGCCGTAGTGGCCGGTCCCGCGGTGGATGTACATCCGGTCCGTGCCGCGCGCCCAGAAGCCGTGGTCGGGGATCTTGTCGCCGAAGAGCCGGAGGAAGGTCCACTGAAGGCCGACGCTGACGAGCCCCACCTGACCGCCGTGGGTGTGGCCCGAGAGGACGAGATCGCCGTCACCCTCGGGCACGTGCCGGAACGCGCCCGGGTCGTGCAGGAGGACGATGCGGAGCGCGCCCGGCGCGCGGGGGTGTTCGGACACTACCCGCTCGATGTGAGCCTTCCGGTCGCGAAACGCGAAGTCCAACCCGAGGATCTGCACCGGGCCCGCCTCGGTCTCGACGACGGCCTCTGCATCGACGAGCAGCTGGATGCCGTTCTCCTTCATCGCCCGCGCCACGACGGCGGGCGCCTCGTGATCGTGGTTGCCATGGCACGCGAAGACCTTGCCCGGCAGCGCGCGAAGCGGCTCGAGCGCGCGGAGGAGCAAGTCGGGATCGCTCTGCGACTCCATCGTGAGAAAATCGCCGGTCAGGAAGACGAGGTCGGGCTTCGCCGCGACGGCGCGCTCCGCGATCTTGCGAAGCCTTGCGACCGACATGAACGGGCCGAGATGAGGATCGGAGATCTGGACGAACCGCAAGGGCCGGGTCTCGCGCGTCTCGCCCCGAGGATGAGGACCGAGCTTCTCGACATGCGTTCCCTTCGGCCCCGCGACGACGAGGTCGACCGCCTCGCGCCTGGTCGTGAGCGACTGCATCATGCCCATCGCGGCGAGGAGGTACGGGATCCACGGCGCCCACGGCTGGAAGCCGAGCGCCGCCGCGATCCCCCACGGCAGGCCGAGGAGCGTTCCGGCGGTGAAGAACGCGGCCGGCCAGCTGACGAGCAGCCGGTACGGGAGAGACCGCATCCGTGGCCGCGTCAGCGCAAGGAAGTTCACGAACACGGTCAGGTGGAGCGCCGCGTAGACCGGCAAGATCGTCCGGAACGATGGGGCGAGCGCGAGCGCGAGGAGGGAGTAGATCCCGACCAGGATCGCGACGAACGTGGCGAAGGCGCCAGAGCGGACGACGCGAGCGGTGACCACGACCGTGAGCCAACCGCCGAGCGTGAGAGCGTGGAACCATCCCATCCCTCCTATGATGCTCGAGAACGCGCCGACGCTCGCGTCTTCTTTGACCGACGCCGGGAGGGAAAGCTGTGGCATGGTCGACGCGGCCATGCCCCTCTCGGAAGAAGCCTTCTCGGCGCTCGTCGATGCCGGCTGCCTCGACTGCAAGAGCAAGCGGCTGACGGTGGAGACCTACGTCGCCCAGAAGCTCCCGCTGCTCGGCGGTGAGGTCTACGGCTCACCCTCGTGGGGGTACAAGGGCGAAGACCTCGTGCGCGGGACCTACCGAATCGCTTGCGACGGCTGCAAGAGAGCGCTCTACGAGGCCGGCGACTGCCCGCGCTGCGATGCCGCGGGCGGCGTCGACCGTGCGCTCGAGCAGGAGAACGGATTCCCGCTGCCGGTCTCGTGCACCGGGTGCGGTAGCGAGCAGGTGACCGCGCTGGCCTACGTCCCCGCGGTCGTCGTCTACGAAGGCAAGCGCGGGGCGAAGGCGCACACCCAGACGGCGCCCGAAGACCCCGGGTTCCACGCCTATCGTGTCGAATGCAAACAGTGCCGCAACGTCGCCGAGCGCCGGACCCCGTGCCCGCTCTGCGAGGTCCCATGAGCCGCCTCGCGGCGCGTCCCCCCTTCGGTCGCTCCGCGTCGGTCACTGCGAGGAGCCTCGCTGGAGCGGCGCTCGCCTTGACTGCCTGTGTCGGTCCTCCGACGCCGCCGCTCAAGTACAGCGGCCAGAACCCGCGCGCGGACATCGCGCTGAAGACGGCTGCCGACGATCTCGGCTGCCCGCTCGGGGAGCTCCGGATCATGGCGGAGTCACAGCGGAAGTACCGGAACGAGTCGAGCTTCCGCTGGGTGATCGAGGGATGTGGAGAGCGCGCCGGCTACTTCGAGACGTGCGATCTGGTCGGAGAGCCGCCTCCTCCTGGGTGGACGACGGCGGACGGCTCGCTCGCGTGCCGGGACGTGCTGATGACGCGCATCCGGATCGCCCCCGGCGCGTCTCGGTCCGAAGCCGATGGGGGCGTTTCGCCGTCGAGCGCACCGACGCTCATCGAGTGATCGGGCGACGTCCCGAACGCGCTGACCGTCACCGGGCCGATCGAGCCGAGTCTCTTCGTCACCCGATCGAGCGACGGTCGCCTCGCTGCGATCGATCGTCCGGTCAGGGCTCGCGCGCGCCGGCCGCTGCGAGGCACTCTCTCCTGGTGACCTCGTGGCGATACGCGAACAGTCGTTCGATCTCGCGACGCGCGAAGCCGCCTCCGAACACGCGCCCCACGACGCCGAGCGGGAGCTCGTAGTCGACCTCGTCCCGGAGCGCGCTCTCGCGCGGGCCTCTCTCCTCGACGACGTGCCGGTGCAACCACTGCGCGAAAGGCCCCTTCACCATCCGGTCGGCGAACATCCGCCCCCGCTCGTAAGCGACATGCTCGGCGATGATCGTCTGCCAGAGCGGTCCCACCTTCGTCCGCAAGATGACGCGCGTCCCGACCTCGAGCGACGCCGGCGGCTGGACGATCTCGGTCTTCTGCCACGGCGGCGTGAGCAGGGCGAGGACATCGGGCCGCTCGTGGAACGCCCACAACACCTCGGCCTTCACCGGAAACACCGTCTCCTTCACGAACCGCATTCCGCCTCCTCCCGCCACCGAGACATGATGCGCTCCTCGTCGAGGAACATCGTGACGAAGTCGGGATCGTGCGTCAGATGCGGGTGGAGCCGCTCGATCGCAACGGTCCGCGCGAAACCACCCGCATGACAGGCATCGGGGATCATCGTGATGCCTACGTCTTTGGCGCCCGATCGTCGATGACGTGCGCGATCGAACGCACGAACTCCGCCACGGCGCGCACGCGTGGATCGCGGCGCACCTCGGGGTGCGTGACGAGCCACATGCGGTGCGAGGTGAGCGGTGTCTTCGTGAGCTCGACGAAGGCGGGCTCCGTGCGCGCTAGGAAGCGAGGCAGGACGACGAGCATCTCGCCCGCGCGGCCGGCGGCGAGCAGCGCGATGGGACTCGAGAACTCGAACCGGACCGAAGCTTCGCCTGCGAAGGCCGGGAACCACGGTGCCTTCTGCATGGCGCTCGCCGTGTCGGTCAGGATCCCGAGAGGGAGCCCGCGCCCGGACGGTGGGCTCGTGTCGAAGGCCGGTCGCGCGCGTCGTGCGAGCGCGCCGACGCCGTAGATCCCGACACCGCTCTCGGCGATGCACACCGCCGCGAGCTCGCGCTGCTTCGGACGCGGCGTTCGCACGGCTAGGTCCGCCTCTCCGCGCGACAGATCACGCTGTGTGTCTCCCGTCAGGATCTCGAGCTGAATGCGCGGATGCTGCGCGTGGAGCTCCGAGAGACGCGGCGCGAGCCAGGCGTAGGCAAGCGCCTCGAGCGTCGCGAGACGGACCTGCCCTGCGAGCTCGGTCGCCTCGAGGCGCGCGCGTGCGCTCGCGAGCAGCGCCTGCTCCTCCATCGCCACCGCGCCGTCGACGAGGGCCTCTCCGAGCGTGGTGAGCAGCCACCCGCTCGTCGTCCGGTGAAAGAGCCGACCGCCAAGAGACTGTTCGAGCGCATCGATGCGCCGCGCCACCGTGGTGTGCCGGACCCCGAGCGCGCGCCCGGCAGCGAGGAGTCGTTTGTGACGCGCGACCGCGAGGAAGTACCGGAAGTCGGACCACTCGGGGGAGCGCATCACCTTCTGTGCATTTTTGCGCAGCGTGGTGTTCACCATTGTGCACTATCCGCTCCATCCGGATCGTTCAATGTCCGAACGCTCGCCGAACATGTTCGTTCGACGAGCTCGACGACCGTCTCCGTCACGCATCGGTTCGCGGCGCTCACCTGCGCCATGCAGCGTGCTCGCTTCAGAAAGGCTTGGACCATCATGATTCGCCCCTTCGGGTCGATTGGACCCCGCAATCCCGTGGAGAGCTGGCTCCGACGTTCTGCGTACCTTCTGCCCGCCCTCCCGCTCCTGCTCGCCCTCGGCGCCTGCGGAGAGGACCCGGCGAGCGACGCGAGCGATGCGTGCCCGAATGACGACGCGAAGACCGAGCCCGGCGTGTGCGGCTGCGGCGTGGCCGACCTGGACGCGGACGAGAACGGCAGGGTCGACTGCCTCGATGGAGAAAAAGACGACGACGACGACGACGACGACGACGAGAAAGACAAGCTCGTCGACGCCTGTCCGGACGACGACACGAAGACCGAGCCCGGCGCGTGCGGCTGCGGCGTCCCGGAGTCGAGCGTGGACCTCGACGAGGACGGTGTCCTCGACTGTGTCGACGACGACACCTGTCCGGGCGACGACACGAAGACCAAGCCCGGCCTCTGCGGCTGCGGCGTCCCCGACCTGACCGACGTCGTGGGCGAGCGCCAGATCACCTACTGCGAGACCCGGCGCCTCTTCATGACCCAGGCCCCGAACGGGCGCCTCGGAGGCATCGCGGGTGCCGACACGCGCTGCAACACGGCGCCGGATCGCTCGCTCTCGCCGCCGGGTACGTTCAAGGCGATGGTCGGCGCCGTGGGCCGAACGCCCTGCGTTCCCGGCACCACAGCGTGCGACTGGGTCTTCAAGCCCGGCGTTCGCTACGTGCGTGCCTCGGACGGCGAGACCGTCGCGGTGGCAGACGCGTCGGCGCTCCTGGCGTTCCCGCTCCTCGGCTCGTTCCACGCGTACTGGTCGGGCGAGATCTACAGCGGCTTCTCCGTGAGTGAGGACGGGAGCGCCTGGGTGCTAGGCCGTAACTGCCACGACTGGACGTTCTCGGAGGTGTCGCAGCAGACGAGCGTCGGCATATCGAACCTGCGCGACGGTCGCGCGCTCGCGGACTACAGCCAGTTCTGCAACCGCACGGCGACGATTCTCTGCGTCGAGCAGTGACGCGACAGCGAGCGGACAACGCGTCGCTCGCGTTCGGGCTCCTCCGGTGAGCGCCGCCGACGCGGTCGGCCGCCCCTCGCTGGGGCATCGTGATTGCGGTGGCGAGACGCGGTTAGTGGTAGCGTTCAAGAAAGGTGGAATGACTCGTCTCGCCGACGATCCGACGCGGTCAGCCGCCCTTCCGAGCACCCGACCGGAGCAGCCGCGCCTCCTCGTCTTCTGGGAGGGCGGGAGCACCTCGTGCCCGTTCGAGGCAGGGACGTCGCTCGTCATCGGGCGCGGCGACGACTGCGATGTCCAGGTGCTCCATCCGTCGGTCTCCCGCCGCCACGCGCGTGTGACCAGCGGGCGTCCCGACCGCATCGAGGACCTCGGCAGCTCCCGCGGAACGCGCGTCCAAGGAGCGCTCGTCGGAAAGACTCCCGTCGCCGTCCAGCCAGGTCAGCTCGTCGAGATCGGAGGCGCGTTCGTCGTCTTTCAGCGGCCGGCAGAGGCGCATCTGCCGCCACGCGCCGGCGTCGGCAAGAGCGACGGCGAGGCCGGCCCCCTTCCCGTCGACCGGCTCGTTGCGCTCGTCGCGAAGAGCCAGCTGCCTGTCCTCATCGTCGGCGAGACCGGCGCGGGCAAAGAGGTCATGGCGGAGCGCATTCACGCGGCCTCGGCGCGCGCGACGGGCCCCTTCGTGAAGCTGAATTGCGCCGCCTTTCCGGAGGGCCTCCTCGAGAGCGAGCTCTTCGGGCACGAGAAGGGCGCCTTCACGGGAGCGGTCCAGGCGAAGCCGGGTCTCATCGAGACGGCCGATCGCGGCACGCTCCTCCTCGACGAGATCGGCGAGATGCCGCCGAGCACGCAGGCGAAGCTGCTCCGCACGCTGGAGACACGTGAGGTCCGCCGCGTGGGCGCGGTTCGTTCGTTCACGGTCGACGTGCGCATTCTGTCCGCCACGCATCGCGATCTCCCGGCGCTCGTCGCATCGGGGGGCTTCCGTCAGGACCTCCTCTTCCGCCTGAACGGGATCACGATCCCCGTCGCGCCGCTTCGCCAGGAGCCTGGTCGAATCCTCGCCCTCGCGAAGGAGCTGCTCGGCCGCGCGGCGCACGCGGCGAACGCGCACGCCCCGGCGCTCACGCCTGCTGCCGAGGCGGCGCTCCTTTCTCACTCCTGGCCGGGCAACGTGCGCGAACTGCGCAACGTGGTCGAGCGGGCGTTCGTCCTCGCCGAAGGACGGGCGATCGATGCTCCCCATCTGCTGCTCGCCGGGGGCGCGGCGCCTGCGTCACCTTCGCTCGGCGACAAGCTCGAGGCGTACGAGCGAGCGCAGATCGTCGCCGCGCTGAACGAGGCGAACGGGAATCAGACCCGCGCAGCGGCGGCGCTCGGCATGTCTCGTCGCGCGCTGATCAACCGGATGGAGGCGTACGCGCTTCCGCGCCCGCGGAAGCCGTGAGTCTCAGCGGAACGTGAAGGTGCCGAGGGCGTGATGCCCCGCGGAGACGCCGGCGCGCGGGCTTCCGTCGCGGAGGAAGACCTGCCAGATCCCGATCGCAAGCGCTGCGAGGCCCACTCCGGCGGTGATGCCCGCGATCCAGTAACGCTGGCGGACGACGTCGACGTCTTCGGTCGCGCACGTCCCGTTCCGCCCACAAGGAGAGCCTGCGAGCTCGTCTTCGCGGATCCGCCCGAGGACGCCGAACACTGCTCCGGTGGCGATCGCTGCACCGCCGACACCGAGCATGGCGATCCCGAACGCAGACGTCTGCTTGGGCAGCGGCGCTGGAAGCGTCTCCGCCACCACGCGTGAACGCGGCGGCGGGAACCTGAAGGCCACCTTTCGATTCTTCTCGCGCTCGCGAAGGACGATGCGCTCTTCGACGTGGCCCCACGTCGGATGTTCGAGACGAAGCGTGTGCTCGCCAGGGTCGAGGTCGATCGAGGTCGTCGGCAGGCGGTCTCCCATCGACACGGCATCGACGATGAGTCGCGCATCGACGGTGTCGCTCCCGTCCGGCGCGGTCGCGGCGATGAGGACGCTCGGTGTGAGGGGGCGAAGCTCGTCTTGCCAGCGGAGACAGTCCTGGGTGACGGCCGCAGGGCACGAGGTGGCCGAGCACGCGCGGAAGACCTTCGTCGCGGCGACCCACTTCCCCGCGAGCCGGAGCTCCTGTCCACGCGCATGGGAGGCGATGCACGCCCGATTGCCGTCATCGGCGCGTGCGTCGGCATTCGCGAGCCCGAGCGCGATGGCCAGAGCGGTGGCGATGCCGAGGGCGAAGACCGGTCTCGACGTCACGAGATCGATCGACGGTACCACGACTCGAACGCCCTCGAACGGCGATGGCCGACGCCCCCCGCGCGCGGCGGCGAGTTGTGCACGATCCTCACAGTCGGAGACCCGCCGGTTGTGCACCGACGGCACAACCACGCTGCCTTTCCGCACACTTGGGCCGGCACTGCCTTTGCTGCTTCTCGCCAGACTTAGGGCTCTTGCGTGTCGAACGCTGCGGAGGCTCCGATGAGATGGACGGTGATCCTGGCGCTGGCTCTGGCGGGCTGCGCTGCCGACTCGCTTCAGAAGGGAAACAATCGCGATCGGTCGAACCGCGGTGATGACGATGCGATCGCGGCCGAGTGCGCAGCGAAGGGGCCGGAGGTGGCCGAGTCGCGCATCCGGCGACTCACGCCGGCCCAGTACCAGAACACCGTGCGCGACTTGTTCGGCGATCAGGCCATCTCCCTCGATCTGCACGACGACGTCGACATCATCCCTTCGGCGATCACGATCGAGAAGTACGTCGAGGCGGCAAACGTGCTCGGCGAGCGGGGTCTCGGCCTCCTCGGCCAGGTGCCCAACTGCGCGAAGGACGATGCGTGTGCGAGCGCCTTCATCGACACGGTCGCGACGCGCGCGTTCCGGCGGCCCTTGCAGGACGACGAACGGACGTGGCTGAACGACACGTACAAGGGCCTCCGCGCGAAGTTCACGTTCGAGGAGAGCATCATCGTGCTGACGCAGGTGCTCCTGGCGTCGCCGCAGTTCCTCTACCTCTCGAACGACGCGACCCCCGTTCCAAATTCGCCGAGCACGCTCCGGCGCCTCGACGACTACGCGCTTGCGTCGCGGCTCTCGTACTTCCTCTGGAGCTCGATGCCCGACGACGAGCTGCTGAAGGCAGCGTCCGAGGGTCGGCTGAGCGCCGACGATCGGGAAGGGCTGCGCGAGCAGGCAAGCCGGATGCTGGACTCGCCGCGGGCGCGGGAGATGGCGCACGACTTCGTCAACGAATGGTTCGAGCTCGATGGCGGCAAGCTGCACTTCGGTCTCGAGGAGGCGCCGAAAGATCCGGAGCTCTATCCGGCGGCGACTCCCGAGCTTCGCCGCGCGATGCTGCGCGAGATCGGAGCGCTCATGGAGAAGGTCGCCTTCGACGGCGGCTCGGTGACGGATCTCTTCACGTCGACGGATGCCTACGTCAACGGCCCGCTCGCCACGCTCTACGGCGTTCCGGATGGTCCGGCGTCTGCCGCGGACTGGCGCTGGGTCAAGCTGAACCCGGCCCAGCGCGCGGGCCTGCTCACGCGCGCCGCCTTCGCCGCGGTGTACGCGAGCGACAAGGTGCAGTCGCCGATCCGGCGAGGCACCTTCGTCCTCCGAAACATCCTCTGCTACAACCAGGCGCCGCCTCCGCCGAACGTCGACAACCGCGCGATCGAAGATCTCGAGGCGAACGGGGCACCGAAGACGATCCGGCAAGCGACGTCGATCCGGACGAGCGCCGCGACGTGCCAGGGGTGCCACTCCGTGATCGATCCGATCGGCTTCGCGTTCGAACACTACGACGCGATGGGCGGCTACCGAGACAAGGAGGCGCGCTCGCAGCTCCCGATCGACGCAAGCGGCGTCCTCACGAAGTCGGGCTCGACCGACGGTCCGGTCGCGGATGCCGTCGCGATGAGCGCGGCGCTCGCAAAGAGCGAGGTCGCCGCCGAGTGCCTGTCGAAGCAGTGGTTCAAGCACGCCATCCGGCGCGATCCGGAGCTCGCTGACCAGTGCTCGTTCGCGACGATCAAGTCGGCGGTTGGACCGTCGCACACCATGCGTGACCTGCTCCTCGCGATCGTGACCAGTGACGCGTTCCTCTTCTCGAACTCCGGAGCACCGTGATGAGCAACCCCAAGAACAAACGCCACACATTCGGCCGGCGCGCGATCCTCCAGGGGCTCGGGGGCGCGCTCATCGGTTTGCCGCTCCTCGAGCTCACGCACGGCAAAGCGTTTGCCGCGGATCCGCTCGGCACGGGGCGCCGCTTCATCACCGTCTTCAGTCACGGCGGCGACATCTATCACTTCAACGGCCAGTCCTATCCAACGTGGTTCGTCGGCCCGGACGGCACGGGGAGCCCGCTCGATTGGTGGAGCCCTCCGCAGAAGACGGCGGGCGTGCTGACCGCGCTCGGTCCCGTGCATCAGCCGCTCGCCGCGCACATGAACAAGCTGATCATCGCGCGCGGCATCGACAACAAGGCCGGCTATGACCAGGGCACGTACGGCGGCGGCCACTCCTGGTGCAACGTCTCCGCGCTGACCGCCGCCAAGCTCGCGGGCAACAGCGAAGACACGGCGACGTCGCTCGGCCCCTCGATCGACTTCGTGATCGCCCAGCGCCTCGCCAAGCGCTTCGGCGGGCGCGCCACGCCGTTCCATCTCATGATCGAGGGCCATCAGTACGGGTCGCCGTACTTCCGCGGTTCGCAGCAGCGGCAATATGGCGAGATCAATCCGCGGAAGGCCTTTGCCTCGCTCTTCGCTGGCGTCACCTCGAGCGGTGAGCCCGATCCGGCGATCGTCCGCGCGTGGGACATGAAGCAGAGCGTCCTCGACGGGACGGTCGCGGGATTTGCATCGTTTCGGTCACGGCTCGGAGCGAAGGACCGCGAGATCGTCGACGCACATCTGCAGCACCTGCGCGAGCTCGAGAAAGAGCTCACGAAGCCGAGCGCGCAGTGCGTGGTCCCGGATCAACCGGCGAACACGACCTCCGCGCAGATCGTCGGGCCGCTCCACGTCGACCTGATCTTGGCGGGCCTCCGCTGCGGGCTCATGCACGTCGCCAACCTCGAGATCGCGGACATCCTGACGCCGTGGGCGCCGTCGGGGCTCCAGGTCGAGTCCGGCTACGGCATCGGCCACTCGCTCCATCACATGGCGACCGACGTCGGACCAAAGGGCCCGAGCGCGGCCGAGGCGAACGCGTGGGCGCTCGAGATGAAGGAGAACCGTCAGTGGCGGTTCGGTCTCGTCAAGCGCCTGCTCGATGGTCTCGCCGATCCCAACTTCATGGAGGGCGACAAGACGATGCTAGACAACAGCCTCGTCTACTGCACGAGCGAGTTCAGTCGCGGCGTCGCGCACAACGCACGCGACACGTTGTGCCTGCTCGCCGGCAGCGCGGGCGGCTACTTCACGACCGGCCGCTACCTGAACTACAACACGAAGTGGACGCAGAACCCGAACACGCTCGACTACGACACGAACGCGTCGACGAACAATCTGTTCACGTCCTTCTTGAACGCGTTCGGCGAGAGCGACACGACGTTCGGCGCGATGGAGCACTCGTACCGAACGGGCCCACTCACCGAGCTTCGCTGACGCCTACTCGTCTCCTCCTTCGCGACCGCGCGCCGGCGTGGAACGGCGATCGGTGCGTGGTCTTCGAGGAGCGACTCGATTCAGGACACGCCCCCTAAAGCGTATTCAGCGCGATGGTGGACGGGCGATGACGTAGATCGAGCCGGTCGTGGGGCTCGAAACGAACACGTGTCCTTCGTCGACCGCGAGCTCCTCGGCCGACGGCACGCCCTGCGCCAAGGTGAACGGGGGCTCCGACCCGGACGAGGCGACGGTTCCGATCGTATCGTTGCCCGAGTTGATCCAGAACAGGCGGTCGCCCTCGATCGTGAGGCGTGACGGTGCGTTTTGGCCGGTTGCGAGGACCCTCGGTCCGGCCGCCCCGCAGCCGTCGGCCGGGCAGCTCATGACGGTGCCATCGTCGAGGTTGGTCCAGTAGACGATGTCGTTCGAGATCGTCAGCCCGCGCGGGTTCGGCAATCCCTCCCGGAGCGTCGACGGAGATGCGCAGCCCGAGCGCATGCACCAGAGAACCTTCCCGTCGGCGCCCGATTGCGTCCAGAACAGCTTCGTCGCCGTGAGCCCGAACGACACCACGCCAGTCACCGGCCCAAGCAACTTCCGAAACGTGCAGCTCGCGTTCGTGCAGCGCTCGATGTCTTGAGAGTCGACGATGACGAACGACTCCGTACCGTCGGTGACGAACGGCGAACCCCCGAGGACTGGCGCCAGGCTGGGCGCGCCGTAGTGCGAGATTTGCCCGTCGCACGGTCCGAAAGGGCACCCTCGCAAGCTCCAGGACGATCCGGAGTGCTCCACGTCGTAGACTTTGCCCCGAGCGCTCCAGAGGACACCGCTGAGCGCGGCCGTCGGGGGGTCGATGACGATCTCCGGAGCCCCGGCGCAGCCGTTGGCCGGACAGGTGAGTACGCGCTCTCGAGTGGCCCAGGCGACCTTGCCATCACCCACCACGACGTGCCCGAGTGACGTTTGGCCGCTGATGAAGACAGTGGCGTCGATCGCCTCGGGAGCATCGAACCCGGCATCGCTCGGCTCGGCGACGTCGGCAGTGTCGGGGCGCGCGTCGACGGGTTGCCGCCGCGCGATGAGCCCATCGTCGATGGCGACGAGACACGCGCCCAAGCCCAAGCCCAATATCAGAGGAATCAGCCCGGCGTACGGGACGACCAGCCACGGAGGAGCGTGCCTCCTTCTCACGAGGCGATCATACATGGTTCGCCGAGCCGGGCCACGCGCGGCGGCGGCGCGGTGACCTTTGGGCCGCTCCTTGTTATGTTGTTGGGATGGTTGCCGTCACGCGAAGCGCGTCGGTCCCGCCGCCCGGCTCGTCGAACGAGCTCGTGGAAGGACCGTCGACGCGACGGCTCGGGCGGTACGAGCTGCAAGCGTGCATCGCTCGCGGAGGGATGGCGACGGTTTGGACCGCGACGCACGCCGGCGAGCACGGCTTCCGGCGCGTCGTCGCCATCAAGCTGATCCGTACGGAGCTCGCGACGGATGCGGCCTTCCGGCGGATGTTCCTCGACGAGGCTCGGCTGGTGTCGCGTCTCCGCCACACGAACATCGTCGAGATCCTCGACCTCGGCGACGAGAGCTCGGTCCTTTTCCACGTCATGCCCTTCATCGACGGCGACTCCCTCGCGGGGCTCGTGCGCCGTTCGAGCGAGCTCGGTCGAGACAAGCTGCCGCTCGCCGTCTCGGTGCGCATCCTCACCGACGTGCTCCGCGGGCTCCACGCGGCTCATGAGCTCACTGACGAGCACGGTGTGCGGCTGGAGCTGGTCCATCGCGATGTGTCCCCTCAGAACATCCTCGTCGGGCGCGACGGAATCAGCAAGATCGGGGATTTCGGAATCGCCAAAGTGCTCGGACGACTGAGCGAGGAGACGGAGGTCGGGCTCTTCAAAGGCAAGCTCGCGTACGCCGCGCCCGAGCAGGTGCAGCGAAAAAGGATCGATCGCCGGACCGACATCTTCGCAGCTGGTGTCGTGCTCTGGGAGATGCTGACAGGCAGGCGTCTCTTCAAGGGAGAGGATACGATCGACACGGTCGCACGACTGCTGACGATGACGATCGAGGATCCGCGAAAGCTCGTGCCGGGTCTGCCGGATGCGATCGCGCAGGTCGCGATGCGGGCTTTGGCGACCTCGATGGACGATCGCTTTCCGACTTCCGAGGCCATGGCAGACGCCCTCGAGGAAGCGGCCCGCGAGCTTCCGCGCACCGCATCCGCCAAAGACGTTGCGGCGCTCGTGGAGGAGCTCGTCGGTAGCCCCGAGGAGCGGAAGCAACGCACCTCCGAGGCGCAGCCCGCCACGCAGCCGGCGACGCAGGCGACGCAGGACGAGCGAAGCGTCCGGACCGTGTCGGGCATTCCCGTGCCGGCCCGCGCGACCGGATCGGCGCAATCACGGCTCCGCGTGGCGGCCGTCGCCGCGGGGGTCGCCCTCCTGACCGGCCTGACACTCGTGTCCCTTTCCTCGCGTTGGCGGCATCCCGACGTGCCCGCCGCCGCTGCCACGCCAGCGCCCAAGGAGCTCGCTCCGCCCGTCCCGCCGTCCTCCGCTCTCGCTCCATCCTCGTCGTTGCCTTCGACGGCACCGGCGCTCACCCAGCCGGCGACCTCGTCTTCGGGCGTGACCAGGCGCGGGCCGAAGCGAACGGCTGTTCCCCCGCGCCCGAGCGCGCCGCCACTGAAGTTCGGTAACCCGTACGGGCGATGATTCGCGCGTTCACCGTCATCGGTCTCGTCACGGCCGCGGCCTTCCTTTCGTCCACCTGTTACGGAGCGTCGACGGCCGAGAAGCGCGCCGCCGAGAGCTTCAGTCAGGCCCAGGCTGCCTTCGCGCGACGAGAGTATGCCGCCGCCGCCGCCGCGTTCGAGAAAGCGGCGGAGTTCGACCCGCACCCCGCGCCGCTGCTCAACGCGGCGCAAGCATGGGAGCTCGCGCGAGACTTCGTGCGAGCGGCGGAGGACTGCGACCGCGTCCTCGGGATGCCGAATGTCGGCGATGCGTTCACCCGCGCGGCACGCGATGCGCTTGCGCGTGTCGAGCCGAAGATCGCGACGCTCGATCTCGTGGGGCCCCGGACCCTCGCCGTGCACGTCGACGATGGCCCCGAAATTCGCGTCCCGACCCGCAAGCGCGTGCCGCCCGGGCACCACGAGCTCGCCGTCGTCGATCTCGCGTCGCCGACGACGTACAGGACCACCGTGACGCTGGCGATCGGGGAGTCGCGCACGCTCGAGCTCACGCCGCCGGCGCCGGAGGCCGCTCCGAACGGGGTGGCTCGTCCCGCACCGACCAAGCCGCGCGTCGTCGACGACGCGCGCGCGCCGGGGACAGGAGCGCTTCGAGCGGGGCTCTGGATCTCTCTTGGAGCCACCGTCGCCGCGGCCGGAGCGACGACCGTATTCGGGATCATGACGCTGAACGCCAGGGAGGAGTACAACGCCGACCCGAACACGACGACGCAGTCGGCGTTCTACCGAGATCGACTCGTCACCAACGTCGCTCTCGCCGTCACGGCCGTGGGCGCCGGCGCGAGCTTCGTGCTCTGGCAGCTGTCGCGACGAGCGACCGCCAGCTCGGCCACGGTGACGGCGCTGCCGACAAGCGATGGTGGTCACGTCGTCACGACGGTAAAGTTCTGAGCACGCGTCCGGGCTCTGCCCCGACCACCGCGGAAAGGTGCTCGCCATACTCATGCCGGAGAACCAGGAGCCGGAGACCCGGCTCGCACAACCGTCGCCGAGCGCGACCGTTTCCGTCCGCGCGGCCCAGGTCGAAGTCCGCGGCGGTCCGGATGATGGACGGCACGCGAGGATCGATCGGCCTCGCTTCACGATCGGCTCGGGTGAGAGCGCCGATCTTCGCGTGAGCGACGTCACCGTCTCCCGCGAACATCTACGGATCTCCCTCGAGCCGAACGGCGTTCGCATCCGCGACGAAGGCAGCAAGAACGGGACGTGGCTCGGCGACGTGCGGATCCTGGAGGTTCTCCTTACGAACGATATCGCGATTCGAGTCGGCAAGACGTCGATCGCCGTGCGTATCGACGCTGCACCGCTCGAGCTCGCCGTGAGCGGGCACACGCGGTTCGGCGACGCCCTCGGTCACTCGATGGTGATGCGCCACCTCTTCGGTGTGCTCGAGCGCGCGGCAGCGGCCGACGTCACCGTCCTCCTCGAGGGTGAGAGCGGCGTCGGGAAGGACGTGCTCGCCCGCGCGATCCACGCGTCCTCGCCGCGCGCCGGAGGTCCGTTCGTTCCAGTCGACTGCGGCGCGATCCCCGGCGCGCTTCTGGAGAGCGAGCTCTTCGGACACGAACGCGGTGCGTTCACGAGCGCGGACAAGGCGCGGCTCGGGCTCTTCGAGCAAGCGAATGGCGGGACGATCTTTCTCGACGAGATCGGCGAATTGCCGCTCGAGCTGCAGCCGAAGCTCCTTCGCGTGCTCGAACAGCGGGAGGTGCGGCCGGTGGGGGCGCGCGCTCCGCGCCCCGTCGACGTGCGCGTCGTCGCGGCGACCAACCGGAGGCTCGGCGAGGCCTCGCAGCGGGGCGAGTTTCGTCGCGATCTCTTCTACCGCCTCGCGGTCGCTCGCGTCACGGTCCCACCGCTGCGCGATCGTGTGGACGATATCGTGCCGCTCGCGCAGTCGTTCCTTCGTGTAGCGACTCGAGCTCCCGATGCCGAGCTCCCCACGGATCTGGCCGCCATGCTCAAGGCGTACGCGTGGCCGGGGAATGCGCGCGAGCTGCGGAACGTCATCGACCGGTATGCCGTCCTCGGCGCGCGCGACGCGCGATCGCTCTTCGACAGCAGCGAATACGAGCGAGCGGAGGAAGGCGTCGACCTCTCGGCCCTTCCGTACCACGAGGCGCGACGGATCACGCTCGAGCGCCTCGATCGCGAGTACGTGCCCAAGGTACTTCACCGTGCCGGAGGCGTGGTCGCGCGTGCCGCCGAGCTGGCCGAGCTCGCCCGCCCGAGTCTCTACAGAATGATGGACCGCATCGGCCTCGATCGCGGCAAAGACGGACCGAAGTAGGCGTGTAAAGCGCCTGATACACGAGCGTCTCCGCACGGAGACGCTCGTCCGGTCCCAGACCTCGAAGCGCCGCTCTTTCGAGACTTTCGCGCACGGAACGCCGTTTGCTCTGTCATCGCTCGTGGAAGGGCCGCCCCCCTCCCGGGGCGGCGACGCGAGCGCACCGCGGAGAGCCGCTCGTGTGACCGATTTCAGACCGGCCGTAACGGAGGACCCATGTCGAAACGAAACGCAGAGCAGACGACCCGCTTTACACGCGTGCCTCGAACCTTCGGCCATGCGTTGATCGCCGCGACCGTCCTTCTCGGGTGTGTCTCGCCCGCGAACGAGGAGGGCATGGCGTCGAGCGAGGGTGCGCTCTCGTCGGGGCTCACCCATGGCTCCCAGCTCACGCGAGCGCTCGTCGGCCCCGAAGGGCTCGGCGTATCGACGAGCCAGCTACGCCGTGTGACCGCCAACTGGCAGACGGATCGTTTCGGCAGCTGGCCCGGACAGGCGCTTCCGTCGTGGGTGCCCAACCAGCCCTACGTCTACAACAACGACCCGAACAACCACGGCGGCATCGTCCCCGCGGGGGGCATGAAGATCGACGGCTTCGATGTGCCGGCGGGCGCGGTGGTCGTCCAGTTCAACGACTTCGGGGCGTCGGGCACGATCGTCTATGGCGACAGCAACGGCGCCTCGCCGAAGTATCCGGGCGTCGTCTTTCGCGGCTGTCGCTGGCGGGGGCCGGGCACCGCGCCCGGGTTCATCAACGTCTACATGAACAGCCGGACGAAGATCTGGATGATGCACAACGACGCCGGCGGGCTCGGCCCGGCCGACAGTCAGCGGAACGTCGTTACGTTCCAGGTCACGGACAGCTCGACGGACGCCGTCTTCTACCGGAACTACATCTCGTATACCGCGACTGGCATGGTCTTGAACTCGACGGGACCGCAGGTCGTAGAGAACTTCGTCGAGAAGGTCACGTTCTACTACGGCGAGGCGGGGCCGCCGGACGAAGCGGGCGGCGCGTACCACTTGAACGGGATCAAGTTCCACGGCGGACACCAGAACGTCCTCGCGCTTCGGAACAAAGTGCTGCTGCAGAACCCCGACGAAGCGGGGCGCCCCGTCCGGCAAACCGAAGCGATCGGCTTCTGGCAGTACATCGGCGATCTCGCGCCCGGAACCGGTGTCAACGCGGACGGCTCGATTGGTTACCAGGTTCGCGACAACTTCGTCGCCGGAGGCGGCTACGCCTTCTACGGCGGTCAGAACCCAGGCACCGCGGCGAACACCGTGCAGAACATGGTCTTCAGCGGCAACCGCATCTCGACGCAATGGTGGCCGAACGGCGGCTACTACGGTCCGATGGCGGCCGCGCCCGCATGGGGCAGCTACGGGAACAAGGCCATCAACAACACGTGGGCCGATGGTCCGAACGCCGGCGCGCTCGCGTTCGGATCGGCAGGATCGGACCCGCCCCCGCCCCAGCCCACGACGACGACCCCGCCGCCCCAGCCGCCTCCGACCGGAACGGCCCAGACTCTGTTCACGACCCAGACGCCCGCGCAGGTCAATCTGACGGACGGCGCGACGGTGAACTACGAGCTCGGGATGCGCTTCACCGCGACGATCGCCGGCAAGATCACGGCGGTTCGCTTCTACAAGGCGCCATCCGAGCGCGGCACCCACGTCGGCACGATCTGGTCGTCCACGGGTCAGCGGCTCGCACAGGCGACGTTCACGACAGAGACCGCGTCGGGCTGGCAAGAAGCGCGACTGAGCACGCCGCTCTCGATCGCCGCGAACACCGAGTACACGGTCTCGGTGAACACGGGCAGCAGCTACTACGTCGCGACCACGAACGGCCTCGCCTCGCGGATCTCGAACGGCAACCTCCGCAGCGTCGTCGGGAACAACGGGGTCTTCGGCCCGGTGGCTGCCCGTCCGACAAGCAGTTGGTCGAGCGCGAACTACTTCCGGGACGTGGTGTTCACGCCCTGATCCAGGGGAACCGGCGAGGACGACGAGGTCGCGCCTGCAGGCGCCGCGCGAGAGACCCGTCGATCCTCCTGCGCGATCCCGACATGACCGCCGAGGAGCGCGCGCGGTTATGCGGTCGATCGTTCGGCGCTCCTCTACCTGCCGGACGCGCGTCCTGCGACGACGGGCAGAAGTACCTCATCGTCGCGAAGAAGTCGGCGCCTTCTGGAATCGCCAATCCGTAACGCTGCACGCGGGACTGGCGCGATCGGGGCGGCACCCGCCGTCGGCACCATCCGGTGAATCAGGCTGGGTGGACGTTTCCGAGGTAGAGCGTCTGCACGAGGCCGCTCGGGAATGCGCGGCTCTCCTGGACGACGAGATCGAGCCGGGGAAGGTCGTCGCCGAAGAGGCGGATGCCGCGACCGAGGATGACGGGAATGACCGAGATCGTGAGGTCGTCCACGAGCCTCGCTGCGAGGAAGGAGCGGATGACGGCCGCGCCATCGATGTACGCGCGCTTCAGGCCCTCGGCGCGGAGCTTTGCGACGAGCTCGCTCGGGGAGCCGGCGAAGACCTCGGCGCCGTGGCGCATATCGCTTTCCTTCAGGGACTTGGACAGGACGAAGACGCGCGTCCCCTCGTAGCGCCACTCCGGGAAGCCGAGCACGACCTCG
Organism: Pseudomonadota bacterium; assembly: GCA_023423895.1. Lineage (GTDB taxonomy): Bacteria > Myxococcota_A > Polyangia > Polyangiales > Polyangiaceae > Labilithrix. Next base: position 18,122 of record JAFAER010000018.1, on the reverse strand, counting down.
TAGGTGCGGCGTCCCATGACGAGGACGTCGACGGTGTCGATGAAGGCCTTGTAGCCGTAGTCCTCGCCTGGCCTCTCGACGCTCGCGAGCCAGTCGAGCTCGTCGTTAGGGCCCGCAACGAAGCCGTCCACACTTGTAGCGATGAAGACCGAGCAGCGCATGTGATTTCTACAGTGTAGAATTAACCAGATGAAAGCGCAAACCCGTGGACGCCCGCGCGCGAACCAGCCGAAGCTCTCGCGAGATCACATCCTCGATGCGGCGCTGGCGCTGCTCGCCGAGGCGGGGCTACGGGCCTTCACGATGCGGGCGCTGGCGCGGCGCCTCGGGGTCGACCCCATGGCGATGTACCACTACTTCTCGGACAAGGACGCGCTCCTCGGCGCAGCGGCGGAACGTTCCTTCGCGGCGATCCGGCCGCGCATGCCCGCGACGGGAGACTGGCGCGCACGTCTGCGCGCACTCGCACGCGCATACCTCCGCACGCTTCACCGCTCACGCGAGCTCCTTCTCTTCGTGACCGAGGCGGGCCGCGTGTCAGCGCCGTTCGACGAGCACTTCTTCGAGGCGATCGCGCCGCTCGGCCTCTCCGCGCGGGATCAGCGTACGTGCCGGGATGCGCTCGTCGATCTCCTGCATGGAGCTTCGCTCTCCGGGCCAGGGCACGACCCGGCACCGCAGCTCGACGTCCTTTTCCTCGGGATGCTCGCGCTCGCGCCCGCAGCTCGCCGATCGAGCCGGAGTCCGTGAGAACGCAACCGTCGGTCGTGTCGCGCCGCAGCCGCTCTCAGCCATCGAGCTCCATCGAGAAGCCGCCCGCGATCAGCCTGCGCCCGTCGAAGATCGCTTCCTCGCCGGGCTGGGGCTGGATGCGCGGATCGGCCGTCGCCGCCGCCAGGCCCTTGTCGCGCGCCTCGCGGCTCGGCCATTCGACCCACGAGACGACGACGGTCTCGCCCGGTCGCGCGCCGGCCGCGCGGCGGAAGTCGGGCAGCGGCGCTCCGTTTGCGTACTCCTCCCGCGCGCCGGCGGCATGGAAGTCGGCCTGCTCGCCCTCGTCCTCCGCCTGCCAGCAGTCGACCACGCGAAGCGCGCCGTGCTCCCGGTAGACGGCGGCGACCTTCTTGGAGAAGTCGAGATAGGCCGCCTTGCGGTCGGCTTGCACGGGGGTGATGTAGATGTCGGCGAAGATCATGTCGGTCGTTCTCCTGGTGTCCGTCTCGGGAAATCGTCAGCGCGCGTTCACGGACGGTCGCCCGGGAGCTCGTCGACGCCGAGCGGCCGGAGCCAGTCCTCGTGCCGTACCCGAGCGCGTGGGCTCGCCCGACACCTCGAGCCGCACGGCGCCGCACAGACAGCTTCCGGTTCTCATCCTCCGCATCCTACGCCTCGGCGAAGCGTTAGAGTCGCACGCGTGAATCATCCGACGTCGCCCGAACGCACCCGAACGATCGACAAGCTGGCCTGGATCCACATCGAGCAGGGCCGACTCCTCGCGGTCCGCTCGCGTGGCTCACCGGCGCGGACCGCGACCGGATGTCTCTCGTCACCCGGATCATCGTCGATTGGCTCCGTGAGCAACAGCGGATGCCCTGAAGGCAGCGCGGGGGCGTGATGCACAACGCGGGTGGCGCGCCGTCGCCTAGCGACAACCTCAACAACGAATCGATGACGCAGCGACGGACGAGGTTCGCGAACGCCTCGCAAGCTCGTCGCGCCGAGCCCTCGAGACGGACGAGGCGTTGGATTCCGCGCACGAGGCGGCCCGTGGCGATGCTGGCCCGTAGCTCGTGCACGAGCGCAGAGTCGAACACTCCCGCGTCACCTGCGCGTCCGGAAGATTTTGCGCGCAGCTTCGCGACTGAACGCCCTCACTCGTCATCTCAGCCCGCACACGTGCCTCCAGCGCTCGGCACACGACATCAACTTTGCGGGGGGACTCGGCGAGAAGGCGTCATCACATCATGCGAGGTTCGAAGTCTCTCCGATCGCTGTCGGGGCTCCTGCTTCTCTCTCTCTCGGCCTGCAGCGAAGCGCCCAAGAGCGCGGCGCCGCCGCCCCCGCCGACCGTCCTCGTCGCGCCCGTCGCTCGACGGGACGTCACGCTCGAGATCGAGTCGGTCGGCACGCTCGACGGATACGTGAACGCGGACATCCGTGCGCGCGTCCGCGGCTACCTCCAATCTCAGAACTACAAGGACGGCGCGTTCGTGAAGGAGGGGCAGCTGCTCTTCACGATCGACTCGTCGGAGTACGTCGCCGCGCTTCAATCGGCGAAGGCGAACCTCGCACGCGCCCAGGCGAACCTCACGCACAACACGGCTCAGCTCGATCGCTTCGCCGCGCTCGGGTCGACCGGCGCGGTCAGCAAGCAAGAGGTCGAGAACGCGCAGGCGGGCGACGCGGATGCACGCGGGCAGGTCGAAGCAGCACGCGCGGCGCTGCGGCAGGCCGAGCTCAATCTCTCGTACACGCAGCTCCGCGCGCCGGTGTCCGGAATTGCCGGGCTCGCCACGGTACGCACGGGCAACCTCGTCGGGCAGGACGGCCCCACGCTCCTCACCACCGTCTCGCAACTCGACCCCGTGCGCGTGAACTTCCCGCTGAGCGAGCTCGACTACGTGCAGTCGCCGGACGCGCTGAAGAACCTCCAGGAGCGCGACGTCGCCTGGGCGAAAGCGCAGTTCGCGAAGCTCGACAAAGGCGACCCCGCCGAGGGCGGCGATCCCGGCGTCGTGCTCATGCTCGCGGACGGCTCGGTGTATCCGCACCGCGGCGTGGTCGTCACGGCGAACCGCCAGGTCGACGCAACGACCGGGACGATCATGATGCAGGCGCTCTTCCCGAACCCGGATCTGCGTCTTCGCCCTGGACAATACGCGCGCGTGAAGATGCCCCGGCGCGAGGGCGGCAAGGACGCCGTCGTCGTCCCCGAGCGCGCGCTCGTCTCCGTTCAGGGCTCCTATTCGATCGGCGTCGTCGGCGCCGACAACAAGGTGCAGCTCCGGCGCGTCGAGCTCGGCCCGATCGCCGGGCAAGGGCAGCGTGTCGTTCGCTCGGGCGTCACCGAGGGCGAGAAGGTCGTCGTCGAGGGAGTTCAGAAGATCAGCGACGGCGCGACCGTGAATCCCCAGCCTGCGCCGCCGCCTCCTTCGCCGTCGTCCTCGTCGATGACGACGACGACCTCGGGAGCCGCGCCCGGCGCTTCGTCCTCGCAGGGTGCTCCGGCCGAGAAGGCCGCTGCCCCCAACCACTGATTCTCTCGAAAGACTCGAGGCCGTCATGTCGGAGTTCTTCATCCGCCGCCCGATCGTGGCGATGGTCATCGCCATCGTCACTGTCCTCATCGGGGTCGTCGCGCTGCTCGGGCTGCCCATCGCGCAGTTCCCGCAGATCCTCCCGCCGCAGATCAACGTCACGACGACGTACACGGGCGCCGACGCCCAGACGATCGAGCAGGCCGTCGCGACGCCGATCGAGCAGCAGGTCAACGGCGCCGACCGCATGCTCTACGTGCAGTCGACGAACGCGAACGACGGCACGATGAACCAGGTCGTGACCTTCGACGTCGGCACGGACATCGACGTCGCCAACGTCCTCGTCAACAACCGGTTCGCGCAGGCGCAGCCGTTCTTGCCGCAGGACGTGAAGAACTTCGGCGTCACGATCAAGAAGTCGCTCGCGTTCCCGCTGATGGTCATCACGCTCTCGTCTCCGGACGGGCGATACGACCCGACGTTCCTCGCGAACTACTCGCTCATCAACATCAACGACGCGCTCCTCCGCGTGAAGGGCGTCGGCGACATCCGCAACCTCGGCTCCTCCGAGTATGCGATGCGCATCTGGCTGAAGCCGGACGTGCTCGCGCGCCTCGGCATCAACGCGAGCGACGTCCAGAGCGCGCTCCGCACGCAGAACATCGTCAACCCCGCCGGCCAGGTGGGCGCCGAGCCTGCGCCGCCCGGGCAGGAGCTGACGTACACCGTCCGCGCTCAGGGCCGCCTCGTCGAGCCCGGAGAGTTCGAGGACGTCGTCATCCGCCAGAACGCGGACGGCTCGGCGGTGCGCGTGAAAGACGTCGCCACCGTCGAGCTCGGAGCGCTCACCTACCAGCAGTACGGCACGCTGAACGGCAAGCCCGCGGCGGTCGTTGCCGTCTTCCAGGCGCCGGGCTCGAACTCGCTCGAGGTGGCCGCGACGGTGCGCCAGCGGATGGAGGAGCTCGCGAAGCGCTTCCCGCCCGGGATCGAATACAAGGTCACGCTCGACACGACGGCGTCCGTCAACGCGGGCATCGAGGAGATCATCCACACGCTCATCGAGGCGATCGTCCTCGTCGTGCTCGTGGTGTTCATCTTCCTCCAGAGCTGGCGCGCGACGCTCATCCCGCTGCTCACGGTCCCCGTCTCGCTCATCGGCGCGTTCGCGGCGTTCCCGCTGCTCGGGTTCTCCGTGAACACGCTGTCGCTCTTCGGGCTCGTGCTCGCGATCGGTCTCGTCGTCGACGACGCGATCGTCGTGGTCGAGGCCGTCGAGCACCACATCGAGCACGGCCTGAGCCCGCGCGAGGCGACCTCGAAGGCGATGAAGGAGGTCACCGGGCCCGTCGTCGCGATCGCGCTCATCCTCGCGGCCGTCTTCATCCCCGTCGCCTTCATGAGCGGCATCACGGGCCGCCTGTACCAGCAGTTCGCGCTCACGATCGCGATCTCGGTCCTCATCTCGGCCTTCAATGCGCTCACGCTGAGCCCCGCGCTCTGCGCGATGCTGCTGAAGCCGCGCGGGCCGTCGAAGGGGATCTTCGGCGCCGCCGGGCGTGCGTTCAACCGCGCCTTCGGCAAGGCGACGGACGGCTACGTCGGCATCAACCGGCTCCTCGTCCGCAAGCTCGCCATCCCGCTCGCGCTCCTCGGCGTGATCACCTTCGGCGCCCAGGTCCTCGGCAAGAAGCTCCCGACGGGCTTCGTGCCGGAGGAGGATCAGGGCTACGGCGTCATCGCCGTGCAGCTGCCCGAGGGCGCCTCGATGCAGCGCACGAAGGCCGTCTACGAGAAGATCAACGAGGTGATCCAGAAGCAGCCTGGAATTCGCTACGCCAACGGCGTCGCCGGGTTCAGCCTGCTGACACGCACCGCCTCGAGCTACAGCGGCACGATCTTCTTCGCGTTCGAGCCGTGGGAGCAGCGGAAGTCCCCGGACCTCTCCGCCGCGGCGATCATCAGGAACCTCAACATCGCCTTCTCGAACATCCCCGAGGCGCGCATCTTCGCCATCTCGCCGCCCGCCATCCCAGGCATCAGCGCGCAAGGGGGCTTCAGCATGATGCTCCAGGATCGGAGCGGCGGCTCGGTCGAGTTCCTATCGGAGAACGTCGCCAAGTTCGTCGCCGCGGCGAGCAAGCGTCCGGAGCTCGCCAACGTTCGGCCGAACTTCTCGCCGGCGGTCCCGCAGCTCTTCGCCGACGTCGACAAGGACAAGGCCCTCAAGCAGGGCGTCGCGCTCGCCGACGTCTACGCGACGCTCCAGACGTTCCTCGGCGGGTCGTACGTCAACGACTTCAGCCGCTTCGGTCGCCAGTGGAAGGTCTTCCTCCAGGCCGACTCGAGCTACCGGACGAACGCCGACGACATCAAGAAGTTCTACGTCCGCAACAACCGGGGCGAGATGGTGCCGCTCTCGTCGATCGTCACGGTCAAGAACACGTCGGGCCCGGAGTTCACCGTCCGCTTCAACCTGTATCGCTCCGTCGAGATCAGCGGCGGCCCGGCGCCGGGCTACAGCTCCGGCCAAGCGCTCGCCGCGCTCGAGGAAGTGGCGAAGGAGGTCCTCCCGCCGGAGATGGGCTACGAATGGAACGCGCTCTCGTACCAGGAGAAGATGGCAGCCGGCAGCTCGGCGAAGATCCTCGGCCTGTCGCTCGTGTTCGTGTTCCTGATTCTCGCCGCGCTCTACGAGAGCTGGTCGCTGCCGTTCAGCGTCCTTCTCAGCGTGCCGGTCGCCGTCCTCGGCGCGTTCCTGGGGCTGCTCTCGCGCCAGTTCGACAACAACGTCTACGCGCAGATCGGTCTCGTCATGCTCATCGGCCTGACCGCGAAGAACGCGATCCTCATCGTCGAGTTCGCGAAGCTCGAGCTCGATAACGGCCGATCGATCATCGACGCTGCGCTCGAGGGCGCGAGGCTCCGCCTCCGGCCGATCCTCATGACGTCGCTCGCCTTCGTCTTCGGCTGCCTCCCGCTCTGGGGGGCCGCCGGAGCAGGCGCGAGCGCGAGGCGGACGCTCGGGACCGTCGTCGTCTCCGGCATGCTCGCCGCGACGATCGTCGGCATCTTCCTCATCCCGGCGCTCTTCGTCCTCGTCGAGCGGCTCTTCTCGCGGCGTAAGCCAGCTCACGGCGACAAGGCTCCACCCGGAGACGGTCACGTCCAACCGGTACCGGCGCCTGTCGACGTCGAGCTCGGGATGACTGGCGAGTAGCGACACCTTCGTTCGCCTGACACCTCGAACGAGGCGCTTCACCAGCTCCCGCTCGCGCCGCCGCCTCCGAAGAGCCACCGCCGAAGTCGCCGCCGCCGGAGAAGCTGCTGCTCGTGTCGACCGACGCGAACGATGTCGTGACTGTCGGAACGTCGTGATGCAACGACGTCGTGGAGAACGACGAGACCTCGGCGTTCTCGGATGCGTCGTGTGGCCGATCCCCTTGCCGGTCTCGATGCGCGTCCGGTGCTCGGCGACCGCGATGACGAGCAGCACTCCGTTGTCGATGCCCTTCTTGCCGACGCCCCAGCGATTGAACGTCTGGTAGGCGACGTCCTCGATGCTTTCACCATCGAGCGACGGCACGACGAGCACCCCGAGCTCGTTCCCGGATCGCGCCTCGTAGCGTGCGATCCGATGTTCCAGGTAGTCCTCGTCCTCGGCCGAGAGGACACCCGCGGTATCGGTGACCGCCCCTCGATGGGACGGGACATCGAACGCCGACGCGACGCTCGAACAGGCGAGTACCAACGTGACGACGAGCACTGAGACCCAGACGCGGAGCCAGCGGATTTCGTGTCGCATGTCACGAAGATAGAGCGGCCATGCGTAGCGCGCTTCGCGGCTCGGCTCGTGCAAACGCGTCGACTGAACGGATCCAAGTCGACGCCATCTTCGTGACGATGGAGTGACGCGGAAGCGAGCTACGGGCCGGTTGCCGTGAATGTGCTCCGCCTCGCGACGTCTACAGGGGACTGGCAGCACGTTGCCCTTCCGTTCTTCGACCCTTTCCTTGGAGCTCGCCCATGCGTCGATCGTCGTTCGCGCCCTTCGTCTCCGTGGTCCTCGTCCTCTACGCGCTCGGTGCGCTCGGTTGCTCGTCGTCCGAAGACGCAACGCCCGGTGGTCCCTCCCCCGACGGGAGCAACGGAAACGGGAATGGGAACGGGAGTGGAAATGGAAACGGGAGTGGCAATGGCGCGTGCGTCTCGAGCGATTTCGCGCCGACGCCCGTCGAGTCCGATGACGTCCTCGTCGACGTAGCGGCGGGACGCGACGCGACCTGGCTCCTCCTCAAGGGCAAGGACGGCGTGCTCGCGGTGCACGAGGTCGGTGGCACGCGGCGCGTGCTCGAGGCGACGGGAACAACGAACGCGGCCATCTCGGCGCGTCCCGATGGCGGTGCGTGCGTCGTGTGGGGTGTGGGCGGGCGGGACGACGCGACGGTGAAGACCGCATGTTCACCGTCCTTCGATGCGAAGGACACCGGCATCAAGCTCGCCATGGCGACGACATACCCCGTGGCGTTCCGTGACGAGGGTGACCAGGGCGCGGCCGTGCTCTTCGCGGAGGGGAACGCGCTCGACGGCCTCTCGCGCGACGGACGCGACTCGTGGAGCGACGCAAACGTGATGGAGTCGTCCATCTCGTTCGCAGGCGGACCGCGCGCCCTCTCCGGCGCGAGCACGGGCTCGGCGCTCTGCTTCGTGTCACAGGGCAAAATCGTGGTGGAGCGCTGGGGCCTCAGCGGCAGCGCGAACTCGATCGGCACGATCGCCACCGAGTCGAAGAGGACGTTCCACGAGGACGTCGGCTGCGGCGTGGCCGAGAGCAACGGAAGCGTGGGCGTCTTCGCCGTGGGAGGCGGCAAGGCGCGCTTCGCGGTACGCAGCGCCGAATTCGGCGCGCAGCTGGCCGAGACCCCGCTCGACGCCGAGAGCATCACCAGCTGGGGGTTCGGCGCAACGTCGACGCACCTCGTGGCGGCGTACGCGACGGAAGGCAACCTGTTCCGCGCGCGCGTTGGCCTCGCTGGCGGCGCAGCCGAGGTCACGCCCGTCGAGCTCCCAGCCGGTGCCAAGGTCACTGGCAAGGTCGCCCTCGCCCACGACCCCTCCGGCAGCGAGATCCTCGCCGCGGCGACCGAAAGCAACGTCCTCGTCGCGAAGACCTGCGCCGCCCGCTGACGCCGACGAGCCTCTCGGACTCGCATCTCGTTCGCTACCCCGTACGCGCGAATCATTCTGCTCCAAGGCCGGCACGGCGAGATCCTCGTCCGATGACCCTGGCGAAGAAGAAGCTCGCCGACCTCGCCGCGCCGTAGCCATTCGGGCCCCTCGCCGGTCTTACCCTGCAGGAACCCTCCATGGCAGATCTCGGCGACTCGGTACGAACGTCCTGGCACCGCTTTCTCGACACCTACGAGCCGTTGCGGCCGGATCTACTGTCGAATGTGAAGTCGAAGATCTCGCAGCGCTCATTGGCGAAGTCGGAGGTCGTCTGCATGGCGTCGAAGAGCGCTCGCTCACGAGCATTCCGCTCACGTCGTCTAGGCGCAGGCCTGGGCGACGTGCGGATGTCACCATGGTAGCCTTCGCGGGTCGTGCGTCTGGCTGCTACGGTTGCGTTCGCCTTCGCGCTATTGCTGGGCGGATCGCCGGCATACGCGAGAGATCCGCAAAGCCTCGACGTCGAGACGGCTCAGCTCGAGTACCGCGTCCCGCGAGGGTGTCCCGACGAGCACGCGTTCGTGGAGGGCGTGCTCGCGCGGACGCAGCGCGCTCGCTTCACGGCCGGGCCCTCGGGTGGGCGCAGATTCTCGGTCGACATCCAGCGCCGCGGCGATCGGTTCGTCGGGACGCTCGTCATCGTACGAGGGGAAGAACGCGCACGCCGGGAGATCACGAACGCGCGCTGCTCGGACGTCGTCGCGGCGTTCGTCTTCTTCGTCTCGATCGCCGTGGATCCCGAGCTCGGCTCGGCCGGTCCTCACGAACTGCGCCCTGCCCCGCCGGATGCGGTCGAGACGCCACCGCCCGCGGCAGACGCTCCGAGCGAGCAACCGCTCGAAGCTCCCGAGAAGACGCCCGCTCCGACGGCGAACGCGCGTCGTGAGCAGCGTCCTCTGACGCCGGTGCAGAATGGCCCGGCGCGACCGTCTCTTCATCTCGCGTTCGGCTCGGGAGCGGTCCTCGCCACCGGCATCGCAGAGCCCGTGATCGGAAGCGCCCATCCCTCCGCCGACCTCGCCTCCGACGCAGTCGGTCTATCCCCCAGCGTACGGGTGGGCCTCTTCTGGGGCGCGAGTCGTTCGCAGGTGCTGCCGCCATCGGCGCGTGTGCACGTTCAACTCCGCGCCCTCGCGGTCTCGGGCTGCGCGCTGCGCCTGCCGCTCACCTTCGCGAACGCGAGCGTGCGCGTGTGCGCGCTCGTCGAGGGTGGAATCTTGCAAGTGCGGCCGTTCGTGGTCACGCGACCGACCGCGCCAGATCGCCCGTGGCTTGCTGTCGGCCCGATGCTCCGCGCGGAGGTCGAGCTCCTCCCGAAGCTCCTCTCGCTCGGCGTCGACGCGGCGGTCGCGATTCCGCTCGAACGCGAAGAGGTCCACCTTCGCTCGGGACCAACGGTCGAGCTCGCACACAGCGCGGGTGTGCGCCTCGGCGCGGTGGTGCTCATCCGGGCGTTCTGACGACGTTTATCCCCGGCGAACAAAAAGTCATCCGCGAAGGGATGAAACCGGTCGACTCCGTACACTGTTCCTTCTTGGATGGCGGCGGTGTCGAATCTTCGTGACCTCGAGGTCGCCTCGCCGGAGCCCGCCCAGGCGCCGGCGAGCGCTGCTCGAGAAAGCGCTCCGTCGCTCACGGAGCTCTTTCTGGAGCAGGCGCCGTTTCTGGCGCGCTCGCTCCGGCGTCTCGGCGTACCAGAGATTGATCTGGACGACGCCGTCCAGGAGGTCTTCGTGGTCGCGTCCCGAAGGATGAATGCGGTGCCCACCGGTGCGGAGCGAGCATTCCTGTACGGCACGGCCATGCGCATCGCATCCAACGCCCGGCGGGTCGACAAACGCGCACGGAATCGCCTCTCGGACGAGCCTCTCGAGAGTTCGAGCATCGACGTCGACAAGGGGCCGAGCCCCGAGGAGCTCGTCGAGCGGAGAGAAGCACGCGCCACCCTCGACGCGGTGCTCGACACGATGAGCGTCGAGATGCGCGCCGTCTTCACGCTCTTCGAGCTCGAAGAGATGACGACGCTCGAGATCGCCAAACTCCTCGACCTGCCTCCGGGCACGGTCAGCTCGCGTCTCCACCGCGCGCGCGAACAGTTCGATCGCCGCGCGCGCGAGCTTCACGCGCAGCTCGCGCGACAGGGGCGAACACCATGACGGATCCTCGCCGACTTCTCGAAGACGACAGCGCCTTCCCGTTCACGCGCGGCCTTCTCGCGTCCGCCTCCGATGACGGGCTCGACAAAGCTCGCCTCGCCGAGATCGTGCACGCGGCGACACGAACAGCAGCGGACAGCGCCTCGTCGGAACCCGCCGCGCCCGCCGCGCCTTCGAAGGGCCGGCTCGTCGCCGCGAAGCCGATGCTGCTTGCAACGGTGGCGCTGCTCGCCGCCGGCACATTCGTGCTGTCGCGCGCGGAAGAGCCTGCGCCCACGTTCGTTCAGGCTCCAGCCGTGAGCGTTCGAGAAGTACCGGCCCCGCCGACGGCCGTCGCAGAGCCCTCGACGGAAGCCGTTCCTGTTGCGCTGCTGCCGTCGGCGTCGAATGCCGAGGCCAAACCGAGCGCGCCGGCCACGTCCGTGACGTCCGTCCCGACGCCCGCGAGCGACGACTCGGATCGCCTGATGGAAGAGGTTCGCGCGCTCGAGCGTGTCAGCGCGGCGATCGCTCGACATCGCGTCGCCGATGCGCGCGCCAACCTCACGACCTACGAACGCACGTTCCCGAAGCAACTCCTCGCAAGCGAGGCGCGCTTCCTCGAGATCGAGATCCTCGTCGCCGAGGGACATCACGACAAGGCGCAAGAGCGCGCGAGAGCGTACCTCGCGTCGTGGCCCGACAGCCCCTACGCGGCGCGGCTCCGCTCGATTCTTTCCCCGTCCCGACCCTGAGGAGAGCCATGCTCCGCCGATCCATCATCGCCGCGATCGCCGCGGCGGCGTTTGCGTTCCCGCTCGTCGGCGGGGGCTGTTCGAACCGCGACGTGATGAACCTTCCGGATCTCGAAGACGCCGCCGTCCGGCCTCCCGAGTTCTCGCAGAAGGACGCTGCCGCGCCGCCGCAGACGCTGACCGAATACTGTCCGACCACCAGTTGTCCGCTGCCGTACACGGCCTGCCCGAAGTCGCAGTATCCGTGCGACGTCAACCTCATGACCGACCCGCTGAACTGCGGGGCGTGCGGGCTCGAGTGCAAGGGCAGCGGCAACGCGATCTTCGACTGCGTCGCCGGAGAGTGCACGTTCCGCTGCAGGGCCGAGAACAGCGTGTTCACCGCCGACTGCAACGGCATCCTCGACGATGACTGCGAGGTCACGCTAGGCACCAACGACAACTGCAACGGGTGTGGCGACCGCTGCCCCGATCCGGCGCGACCGTGCATCTTCGACAAGACGTCGGGTGTCGGGAAGTGCGGCTGCGACGACGGCAAGATCTATTGCGGGAACCAGTGCGTCGACCCCGCGACCGCGGACCGGAACTGTGGAGGCTGTGGCAACGTCTGCAACCCGGCCGACGGCGGTGACGCGGGCCCGCCTCCCGCGAACGCGTATTACGGCTGTAGCGAGTCCGAGTGCGGGCACCTCAAGTGCCTGGAGCCGTACGCGGACTGCGATCAGGTTCAGTCGAACGGCTGCGAGACCTCGCTGGTCACCGACGACAACTGTGGCGCGTGCGGCGCCGCCTGCCTGCCCGGGCAGGCCTGTGTGCAGCGCCCGAGCGGCATTCAGTGCCTCTGCCCGCCCGGCCAAACGCTGTGCGGCTCGAGCTGCGTGGACCTCGCGACCAATCCTTCCCACTGCGGCGCGTGCTTCAGCTCGTGCCTTCTGCTCGGCGTGAACGAGAACAACGTCGCGACGTGCAACTACGGCTCGTGCACGACGAGCTGCCGGCAGGGCTGGGGCGACTGCAACGGAGATCCGTCGGACGGCTGTGAGGTCAACTTGAGCTCCGACCAGCGCCACTGCGGCGCCTGCGGGAACGAGTGTGATGCGCTCGCCGGCCAGCCGTGCATCGGTGGCCAGTGCGCGGTTCACGCGTGCGGCGAAGGCGAGGAAGCGCGATGAGGACGTTCATTGCGGGCAGCGCGCTCACGGTCGCCGTCACGGCGCTCGCCTGCGCGACGGACGAGGACCCTTCGCTCCAGCCGACCGACCATCCCTCCCCGCTGCCGGGCGCCGACGCGTCGCCGTCCGATGGCGACGGGGGCGAAATCGCGGATGCGGGCGCAGCCGATCCATGCCTGCCGGAGAGCCTCTGCCCGAACGGACCGTTCGAGCCCTCGGCGGTGGGCGGCCCGCTCGATCTCCGGACGCGCATCCGGGTGATCCGCGGCCGTTCGGCGAACGACGTCTGGGCCGTCGGTGCGCGAGGGGCTGCTGCTCACTTCGACGGCACGTCGTGGTCGCGCGCTCAGACCGGCGCGGTCGAGTCTCTGTCGGCGTTGTGGCTGCTCGATGCCGGGGAGATCGCCATGGCGACGCCCCCGATCGGGTATGCGCACGGCGCCGACCTGATCCCTGCCGACGGCGCGACCCCATCGCCGACGGGTTGGATCCGAGCGAAGGAGCCAGTCCTCCCTGCCGCGATCGTGCAGGGGACCATCCGCCCGATCACGTCGCTGTTCGCCCCGGCGGATGCGGAGTGGGCGTGGGGGACCATCGTCGAGGGCACCAGCTCTACCTCGCCGAGCCAGAAGAACGGCCTCTGGCGCGCGCGTGTCCTCGAGGGAGACGGCGGCCGGAACGTGGAGTTCGCGGTCGTCCTTCCTCCGGGCGCGTGCGCAGCTCTCGGGTGCGTGCAGATGCAGGACATCCACGGCAGCAACGCCGACGATCTCTGGGCGGTCGGCGTCAAGGGCGCGACGTTCCACATCACCGGCGCGCAGAGCGAGACCCCGACGGTCCGTGCGCTCAACAGCCGGACGTGGGCAGGCCTGAACGGCGTGTGGGCGGCCTCGCCGACCGACGTCTGGGCCGTCGGAGGCGCGGGCACGATCCGCCACTACACCGGCGGGGAGGTCGCGTGGGACGTGGTCGAAGACGTCCCGACCACGGAAGATCTTCACGCCGTGTGGGGGACCTCGAAGACCGACGTCTGGGCCGTCGGGGATCACGCGACGGTCCTTCACTACGACGGAGTGACATGGTCGCTCGTCGACGTTCGTGGTCTGGGCGATCGCCTCCCCGACCTCTGCACTGTCTGGACGTCGGCCCCCGGACACGTCTGGGTCGGGGGCGACGGCGTCATCCTTTCGCTTGGAGGAAAGCCATGAAGGTCTCGCTCGGTCGCGCCGGTGCCGTGGCGGGCCTGCTCGGTGCCGCGTTTGCGTGCTCCGCTTCGGGAGAAGTCGACACGACGACACCGATCGATCCGACGGAGGACGGCGGTGGCGTCACCCTCGACGAGGCGTCGACACCACCTCGTGACGCCTCGCTCCCGGACGGGCTAGGGGTCGTCGAGCGCTGCAGCGTCGCGGGATGGTGCATCACGGAGGCGCCTGCTGACGGCTTCTTCTTCAAGGACGTCTGGGCCGTCGGACAGCGCGCCTTCGCGGTGGGGTCGTCGGAGTCTCTTGGGACCAAGTTCCTCGAATGGGACGCGGCCAACGGCTGGAGGTTCATCGACAAGGGAAACGACTTCTCGAACACGACCAACGTGCGCGCGGTCTGGGCGCCCGACGAAGACGAGGTCTTCGTCCTGATCTCGGACCTGTCGGGGCTCACGGGCGGCGCGTTCGGCGCGATCATCATGCGTGGGACGCGTCCGCCTTCGCCGGAAGTGCGATGGGACTGGACACGCACGTTCATCCGATGCCCTGCCATGGACACCACCGCCACCATCGGGGGCTCCGGTCGCGATGACGTCTACGCCGTCGCGTGCGGGAACGTGTTTCGGTTGAACCGGGGCGCTCTCGCGCCGGACGCGGGTGCCGAGAGCGACGGCGGCGACGAGGCGAGCCCCTGGGTGCAGGACTACGTCGACGGAGACCCGGCGAACCCCGCCGTCTTCGGAGCGATCGCGGGGACGGGCCCCGACGACATGTGGTTCGTCGGGCAGCGCGGCAAGACAGCGTCCGCTCGATGTGTCGTCGCGCTGCGGAAATCGCAGGACGGCTACGCCACCGTGATCGACGGCGTGCCGACGGCCGGGCCCGGCTGCACGCCGAAGCCAGACGTCGCGATGCTCGGCGGCGCGCTCTCGACCGTCCACGCACCGGCGGCCAACAGTCTCGTCGGAACGACGACGGTTACAGGTGGCGCGGTCAACGAGCTCGTCATGATCGCTCTCGCCGACGGCGTGGTGCAGGTCAAGCGAACGAGCGCGGCCCCGAAGTTCGGTGTTCAGCTGACGTCACCGTGGGGGACGTCGATGGATGATCTGTGGATCGTCGCCCATCGGGCCGTAGGCGCGGGCGGCGGCGTGATGCGCGCGACCTCGCTCTGGAGCAGTGACGCGGGATCCTTCGACTACTCGACGCTCGTGATCAACGGAGCGCCAAACACCGAGCCGCTGGAGCGCCTTCGCGGAACCTCGAATGAGAACCTCTGGGCCGTTGGGAGATACCGTGCGTACGTCAAGTCGACCCCCTGAGCGCAGTCGCGGCATCTTCGCCGTGCCGCTCCTCATTCTCGGCAGCGCGGGGCTCGCGCATTGCTCGAGCGAGTCGGACGTGGTGCTCGGTCATGAAGGCGAGCTCGAGGAAGCCGGCGTGCCTGACGACGGCGGCTTCGCCGACGCGCCGGTAGACGCAGGACCGCCGAAGGCTCCGCGGCAGGACGCCGCGACCTCCGACGCCGGAGCTCGCCCGGTCGTCTGCGCGTCCGATCGGTGCGCAACGTCGATCGCCACGACGAACGGCGCCCGCCCGCTCACGGCCGGCTTCTGCGCGCTCCTCCAGGATCGGTCCGTCGCGTGCTGGGGACAGAACGCCGACGGCGAGCTCGGTCGTGGGCCGACCGGGCCGGTGCCAGGAAGCGCCACGCCCGAACGGGTCGAGGGACTGAGTGACATTGTGTTCCTCGAGCACAACTGCGCGATCGACGCAGCCGGCTCCACGTGGTGCTGGGGGATGGGCCCGTACCTTCGCTCGACGACCGCCGCGATGACGAAGCAGACGACGCCCATCGAGCTCGACATCCCGCCCGCGACGATGATCAGCGTCTCGCGCTACCTGACCTCCCACGGCGTCGCGTGCGCGGTGACCGACGGCAAGGTGGTTTGCTGGGGGATGAACCAGTATGCCCAGGTCGCCGTCCCCGAGCTCGGAGAGAACCCGACGGAACCGCGCACGCCCGCGCCGCAGCCGCTGCCCGAGGGCGCGCCGATCAAGAAGATTGCCGTTGGCTACGCGTCGCTCGTGCTGCGCGCGGATGGGACGCTCCTGAGCTGGGGCGCCAATCCTCCGCTCGGCCGGGAGTCGTCGCTCTTCCCCGATCCGTATCCGCAGGAAGTCGAGCTCACGGGCGTCTCCGCCATCGACGTCGGCCACGACAACGCCTGCGCGGTCGCGCACGGCATCGCGTATTGCTGGGGAAGTATCAGCGGCTTGCCGGGGACGGCGCTGTCCCGCGCGCTCCCGCAGGCGGTGCCCACGCCCGAGCCGGTCGTGGACATCGCGACCCACTCGAGCATCGGCAACGCCTCCATCCCGCAGCGCGCCTGCGCGGTCGGAGTGTCCGGCGACGTCTACTGCTGGGGGAACAACACGCACGGGCAGGTCGGGGACGGCACGCGCGAATGGGCCCTCGAGCCCGTCAAGGTCAGCGGGCTTCCCAGCCCCGCCTCGATCGTCCGCGCCTCTGCGCGAACGACGTGCGCCCTCCTCGTAGACGGGAGGGTCTTCTGCTGGGGCGACAACGTCACCGGACAGCTCGGCAACGGTGCCATCAAGGAGCCGAGCCTCGTGCCGCAAGAGGTCCTTCTGCCATGATCCGTCATTCGCCCACCGCCGTCGCATTCGTCCTCGGCTCGGTCGCTATCGCCGCGAGCGTCGTGCTTGCATGCGAGAGCCGCGATGGCGGCTTCGATTCGACCGGCGACGACGGCTTCGGACGCGATGCGTCCTCCGGTGTCGTCTGCCCGCTGCAGTGCTCGCTCGACGGCCGCTCCGTCGTCGAGACGTGCACCGGGAGTATCGTGGAGACATGCCCGCCCGAGCTCGCCTGTGGCGCGGGCTCGTGTCAGGAGCCATGCGCCGCGGCCGCCGCCGATCGGAGCTCCAACGGCTGCGAGTTCTTCCTCCAGCCGGCGCGCTTCACCAAGGGCTACGGGCAGGGCTGCTACGCCGCGTACCTGGTCAACACCGCTGCGAAGCCGATCGAGGTCTCGCTCGAGCTGAAGGGCGAGAGGCTCGACATCTCGAAGGCCCTCTTCCGCCTCAACGCGGGCCCCGACTCGACGTGGACGCCGCTTGCCGGCACGATCGAGCCCGGCGACAGCGCCGTCCTCTTCGTCTCGGGGCCCACCCCGCAGACGGTCACCGGCGAAGGAGGAACCTCGTGCCCGGATGCGGTGACGCCTGCCACCACCGCCGACCCGCTCCCCGAGGGCACCGGGTTCGGATCGTCCTTCCGCATCGCCACATCGGCTCCCGTGAGCGCGGCGGCGATCTACCCGTACAGCGGTAGCGACAGCCACGTGGCGTCGGCGACGCTGCTTCTTCCCGTCGCTTCGTGGGGCACGGAGCACGTGCTCATGAACGCGTGGGAGCAGATGAGCACGGCGTTCAACAACCACAACGGCGGCCCGGCCGCCCAGATCGTTGCGTCGGAGGACGAGACGGAGATCACAATCCTTCCGAAGCGCGCGATCCAGGACGGCGACGGATTCATCGGCGGTGCAGCGAACGTGCCCGTGACCGCCCGTTTGAGTCGCGGTCAGCTCCTCCAGATCAACCAGTCCGACGAGCTCTCGGGAAGCATCGTCACGTCGAACAAGCCGACGAGCATCTTCGGCGGCCACGAATGCATGTTCGTTCCGTCGAGCCGAACCGCATGTGACTTCGCACTCCAGCAACTGCCGCCCTTCGCGCAGTGGGGCTCCGAATACGTCGGCGTCGGCTACCGCCCGCGCCTCGGTGACGAGCACGAGCCGATGCCCTACCGCATCGTGGCCGCGCGAAATGAGACGCGTCTCGACTATGACCCCGTGGTGCCGCCCGGCGCGCCGCTGGAGCTCTCTGCCGGCGAGGTGGTCACATTCTGGTCCGGCACCGGCGAGGCGTTCGTCGTTCGGAGTCAGGATGCAGAGCACCCCTTCTATCTCGCGGCCATGATGGCCGGAGGCGGGGCGGCGGTCACCGGGTCCGACTTTCTCGGGAAGAAGCAGATGGGCGGTCGCGGCGATCCGGAGTTCGTCAACGTCGTGCCCGCGAAGCAGTACCTCAACGCCTACAGCTTCTTCGCCGACCCGTCGTACCAGGAGACCGCGCTCACGATCGTCCGCGCGAAGGATGCCGGCGGTGCATTCAAGGATGTCTGGCTCGAGTGCGCGGGCGGCATGCTCACCGACTTCAAGCCGATCGGTACGCGCGGCGAGTACGAATACACGCGCGTCGATCTCTCGCGCAATCGCGGTCCGGGGCAGGCCTTCGGCGACTCTGTCTGCACCGTTGGACTCCAGCGCATGAAGAGCGACGG